>JANQMN010000052.1 GCA_028280065.1 Hahella sp. | reverse complement strand
AATTCCGGTGGAATTCAGTAAAGGATCGGATCAGATTTTGCCGCGAAGCCGGGCGAACTTAAATCGCATAGCACAGGCACTGCTGTCACCGCAGTTGGTCATGATTGTGGTAGCTGTAGAAGGGCATACGGACATGTCAGGCAGTTACCGGGTGAATCTGGATTTGTCGCAGCGGCGTGCAGAGGCGGTTCGCCAGTATTTGTACAGCCAAGGCGTTGCGCTTCACCGGATGCAGGCATTCGGCTATGCCTATGACCAGCTGTTGCCGGGTTTGAGCATGAACGCGCCGCAGCATCGGCGGGTTGTGTTACGTCGCATTCAATAGAAAATGCTTAAGGAAGTAAGATGAAAAACTGGTGGTTAGTTTTACTTTTATTCAGCCCCCTATCGGAGGCAGAGTTTTTTCAGTGTGGAGATGGGCTTAAGGCACAAACTGTTTTGCAGCCCAGGATTGTTAATGGAACTGCAGTTAATATTAGTGAAGTTCCTTGGCAAATCGCGCTAATTGATCCAAATCAGTCTTCCCAATTTTGTGGTGGTTCAATTATGTCACCTTCCTGGATAGTGACCGCTGCGCACTGCTTGGTCAGAGGAAAAGGAGCCAATCGACGGGTTGTTAAGCCAAGTGAAGTTAAGGTTGGCTACGGGGCAACCAATAAAGACAGCTTGAAGCAAGTTAGTGTGAATAAAATATTTGTACACGAGAAATATCAAGATGCATCTAAGGGATTTGATATCGCCTTAATCAAACTCAATCAGAAAATAGATTTAAACAATAGAACTGTCAGTCAAGTGCAGCTTGTTTCGGAAAAAGTTACGCGCGACTTGGTGGTACCAGCCAACTGTGGTGTGGTGTCCGGTTGGGGAACTACTTCATCTGGTGGACCATCTTCCAAAGGACTTCTCAAAGCTTCCGTGCCTTTGGTTAGTCGATCGAAATGCCAAGCTGACTATCGAAAAAAGTTAAGTACTTTCACGTTAGCCGAAGATCAGATTTGCGCAGGTGGCGATGGTATTCATGATTCTTGTCAAGGTGATAGTGGCGGACCGTTTGTATTACAGGCACCACTAGGCGGTACAGGCAACCAATCTATTCTGGCAGGCGTAGTTAGCTGGGGCTACAGGTGCGCGGAAAGAGGCTTTCCAGGTATTTATACCAATGTCGGTTATCACTTTGATTGGATAATGCGCATTTATAATGCTAACTAAAATAATGCCAAAGTCTTAAGAATTTATGGCGCAGCTGGTCTGCGCCTTATAGTTTTTCGGGAGATGGCCCTGTTAAGTGAGTATGCTCTCTCGAAGAAACCACGCCGTAAACAGAACCCCGCCTTCAAGGCCAAAATTGTATGCTTGTGTGAAGAATCAGATCGGCTATAGGTGCACACTGTGCACCCTCGTTATGGCCATTAATGTTCACTGTTTTGGTATCCTGTGTTTTGACTAATTTCTAATCTGCAGGCATTCACCTTCACCAAGGTGGAAGTGTTCTGACGTGTTTGCATAAGGTCTTACGATGCTCGCTTCACCACGATGTATGACGATCAAGGTATCATCAGTATGATTAATCTCAATATCTGCATCTTTGAAGTGAATTTCTGCTTCACCCACCAGTAATTTATAGCTCACTTTGCTCAACGCCAAACGGGGAGTGAGTTGAAATTGAATGCGACCTTTTAACAGCTTAATAATACGAATATTCAAGTTCTTTTCAGGCGACAATATTCCCACCATATCGTCTGATTCGCCAAACTTCAGATCAACCAAAGCATTGTCGATGCTCAGCGTATCTCCGTCAAAATAGGATACTAGGGCTCTACTGGATTCACCTACTGTCTGTAGCAATCCTTCTTCGAAGGATTGCCCTTCACTAACATCGATCTCATCTAGTGTGACGCGTTCATTTATGGTTTCAATTTTCAACGGGGGCTCCATTTTATCGATGAATTGCTGGGCAATGCTATCGGCGGACATCAAAATGAGTACGACAAACATGCCAATAGAAAAATGTCTCACTTAGGCCTCTCTGTGGTTGCACCTGATTCCTCGATAAGCCACAAGTCCACCCATTCTAACGCTCATCGCTGACGCCGGATAAGTCCCTGTTTTTTTATCCCCTGAACGAAAGCCCTGTCCCCAAGGATCGCAAACCGCACCTTTACCTCCCCCAAGTCAAGACATCGTTTGCATTGCTCTTACTTTCTCGACCAATAACAACAAAAGCATGGTCACCGCCAACTAGTGACATCCAATCGATAGGCCTGACGCCCTTGTCGTAAAGATACATAAATGCCAATGCTGAAAATTCACCACAGTTCCCACATTTTTCTTGTTTAACTTTGTTGGCGATTATCCTGAGTTTTTCAAGCATTGTTTTAGCCTTTACAATCTTCGTTTTATAGCCAGGCCGCACCTTATCGTATAAACAAATATCCACTGGGTCTTTGAGAGCATCACAATATTTTTTCCCTTTATTACTATTTACACAGTCTTCCCAACTATTTTTTGGGTCTTGGTATTGATCCCAGTTCGCGCCACCCAAAGTTAATGTGTTGAGCACATATGTGCATGCATCCCTGGAATGCGTTAGGTTGATATCTAATGTACTCATTTAAGGTTTCTCATTTAGCTTATTTGGTTTACGAAAAATTTCCGGTATTTAGTGTTCCGAAATGGGAATCATAGTCCCTGCTTAATCAGTATTGGGTCTCCAAACAACTCCGGCTGAGGAGAAAAAAGACCTGGCGAGTTGCTAGAAAACCAGGTCCGGCTGTAATCTCTTAACCTGGTCAGGTCTACACTCTTTTTTTGCGACCATTGTTTAAGGGCTTCTTCAACAATAACTTTCGTGAATAAGCTACCTTCTTGGGTGGCGTATGCTTGCTGATCTTCTCCTGTCGCAGTGAAATAGACAATCCCTTCATTTTGCTTCTGATAATCATCCCATTCGAACCACTCCCGCATATCTGTAATTCCTAGTCTGTTTAACGACGCGAGCTCATCAATTTGGCGGTCTTGTTGTTTGAAATAGGGATTGTCGGCAAATTTTGGTTTCCATTCAGCTTCTTGGCTGAATCCGGAAGATCTATCTATTGTTCCACTATGACATGCGTCGACAATGACAAACACCCGACGGCTGGGAATCACACTAAGGAGTTTCTGCATATCGTCATCTAGCAATTTGCCTTGTAAAATATACTCTTGGTTTGATTGCTCAAAATGCGCATCATAGGTAAGCAATACTTCATCCCTATCATCGCCACCCTCGTCACCATCATCATCCCAGACATAGCTACCATGGGTCGAGAAATATATGACAATTCGATCATTATGTCCTGTGCCTGCGCTTAACCAGCCTTGAATAGTTGACTTGATATTATATTCGGTAGCTTGCTGGTCAACGAGTTGACGAATATTCTGTTGGACGAAACCGATCGAGGCGAGTAATAGATGCATCGCGATAATATCTTTGTGGACACCAGGCAAGTTGAGCGAATCAATACTCGGTTGGAAGGCATTAGGATATTTATATTTTTCAATACCAACTAGTAACGCCTTATCGGCAGCCGCAACATAGTTGGCTAAAAATACTAGAATCGCCAGTAACCACGCCACGCGCTCATTCATCTTTTCTCGCTCGAAGAGGTTGAACACAAACAAACTATCAATATTTTACATAATAGTATGACCACCTATCGATAATATACGATATTGCTTGATCACGTTGAGTAGATTTTCACCTAGACTTATTGGAGTGGTATTTAGACCCTTAGGAAGTGGGTATTGGGTTACCAAGGCCGCCAAGAACTGACCATTGAGGAACGCAGCAGGTATATTTGTTGTCATGGTAATCGCTTGATGAGGTGAAAACCGCTGACTACCGGGCACTGCAAACACATTGACCTGGTCATATTGGTCAACCGTTACGAGGGCTAATGACCCAATCATCGGTTCAGGAGAGCTCACTTTTACCTTGGTCGTTGGCGACAGAGTATCCACTGCAATATTAAGGACACCAGCACTGGCAAAAACTTCCCATTCGCTTCGATTTTCACCGCTTTGTGTATGAATAAATCGGAGTAGATCAGCTTGCTGGAAGTGGATTTGTCCTGAAGAAAGGTGGGGCTCATGGTCAAAAAGAGGTGAAGCTGAGGACCCAGATGACTGTCCTTTCGCTGAAACGATAAACGACTGTGATTTTTGTATCTGTGCACGTACTTGTCGAGGATGGAAGCTCGCTGGTTCCATTGTTAAAAATAGTTTCTGTGTTACAGGATCTGAATTTTGGTGTTCATTCAAGCGCACAACCATGTCTGCTTCTTTCTGATCAGTTGTAATATGCAATCCTTTGACTTGCATTAACCATTGTTCTAATTCTGTTTTGAGCTCCTGGGCATGGTCGAAAGGTGTAAGAAAGATACTGAAAGGTAAATAGTCAAGGCCAACCAGATGACAGGCAATAACTGTAGCCATTTTGCGACTTACTTGCCCTCTTGGAATCGCTTTGTCTTCAGACGGTTCCTCATCTATTGTAGGGTACGCATGCTGAGTTTTTTCTATCTGTAGGTTCGGCACCCGATAACGGAAGTGGATGTCCGGTAAGTGCTTTTGGGTATTGTTCTCGAAGCCTGTAATCACCAGTTCATGATCATCACTTTTTGACGGATGAACGCCGACCTGAATAACGATGTCAGAGTGTGCTGGCGGATAACAATCAGCGTATTCCGGATCGGTATGACGTAAAAAAGGTACAATTTTTTCTGGTAACTGTATCTGTCGGATGGGGATATTTTTTGCCGCAAGATAGTCACCTAAAGCGAAAATTGTGCTGGCTTGGAGCTGACGGGCAGAGTCTGATAAAGGTGGAAAACTTGTTGTTTTTAGAGAAACGCTCCGTCCTTTAACCTTGGATGATGTCACCAGGACGTCGATTAGCTGTGTCTTTAGACTGCGCAACCAAGGGGCATCTTCCGTGAGGACGTTTGCATCTCTGCTGTCAATCTGAAATCCCAAATGTTCGTAAGATGAGGTTGCACAACCGGAAAGCATTAAGAAGCCGGACAACCAAATTAACCATCGATTCATGCTATACCCCATTACAGTCATTTACTTAGCAAGAAAAGACGATGAAGTTGATCTAATTGGAGAAAATTTTAAGGCTTCTTTCTCGTTTATCTGCCGGTTCCTTTCTTGTGACAAGTTGCTTGAATTGCCTTTCTTACACTTCTTTTTTCTAACGAATACCTGCCCATTAGAGCCCGTCTGGCGGTTTTCGTTAGTGTGCCTTGATGTTCGCTGGGAGGCGATTCTGGTGGGCCAATAAGGTATGGGTTGGAGCCTGGGTTGGGCGCACTGTTGCCCCTATGCATAATTAGATAACGCTACTATAGGACATTTAAATCGCAACAAAATTGTGTCAGAGTAACCACTTCCTTTTTCAGCAGTTTCATCGCTACTTTGCATAAGGTTCACTAACTCCGAAACTTTAGGTTGCAGGTGTTCATTGGATGAATGGCTTTAATCCGAAAAGATTTTCTCTTTTTTTTTTATCTGCCTCGTCAGTTATAAGTGCCGCGCATAACCCCTTGATAAGGGGATAACCACGAACATGCAATAAAAACTTAACTCAAGAGATCACTAAAATGAACAATGAAAAGACGCTGACTTTAGGGCAATTAGTACGCTTTATTGTCATTTTAATCGCAGTAATGATTCCTGGCTTAGTGCCATTAGCAAACACTTTTCTTGAATCGCTAAGGGATTCCCTACCAGAGGTTACTGACGCATTGGATCTGGGAGAGGAGGAAAACAACGCTCAAGAATCTGCACAAGCGCATAATCCCGAGCCAACGACCGACCAGACGGTACAGCAAGCTCCATCCGCGACTGGGAAAGTAAATCCTAATGAAGTGTTAAGCAATGGTCAGGAAATGCGAGAGTTGCAAAGCCTGCTACTCACCCTGGGATTCGATCCCAAGGGTGTGGATGGAAAATTTGGAAACGGTACCTCCCAGGCCATTACACAGTTTCAGGTTAGCCGGGCGGTACCGGTTAATGGGCAGCCCACCCGAGGGGTTCTTATATTAGCAAGAAAATCCGTGGCGAATATTCAGCAATTGAATACCAAAGCCGATACCGCTTTGGATGAAAAGGCTGTGCGTGAATGCGTCGGTGATAAGGCTGATGCGGATACCAGTGGTTTAGCGGTGGACCTGATGGAGCAGCTGGAAAACGAGCTTTCCAGTGACATGAAATCCTATTTGGTCGGCCTGTGTTTACCCACTGATAAGGAGCAGTTAAGGCAAGCCTATCTGTATTTGATCGCCAAGGGCAGTATTCACGCGCGGTATACCCATGTCTACTATGCCGAACTGTTGTCGGTGTATAGACAGGCCGGGATTGATATCACGGTCCGGGGCGATGCCTTTCGTCGCTCCGTGGAGCTGCTGGATAAGGACCTCAGTGTACTAGCAGATGATCGACTGGAAGGCGTTGAAAGGCTTGTTGAGAATTATGCGGCCGCCGACGCTGAGGCGCAGCGATTGCTCACTGAGTTTGTCAAACATGAGAAGAAATTGCGAGGTAAGTACCAGAGCCAAGCCAAGGAACTGGTTTCCCAATCGGCCTCCCATTCAGCATCAGCCAGTTTTTTTCTGGCACGAAGCCTTTATACCGGAAAGCGATTGTTCACTTTTCTTGGCATCGATTTTCCTGAAAGAAGTCAGAACAACTTTAGTCTTTGGACCCAACATCTCTTCAGAAACCTGGGCAAAAACCTGAATCTTGTCATGTTTATACTTCGAAAACGGGATGCGTTATACGACATGACCACCGCATCCATCAATGCGGTCAACGTGTTGACGTTTGATATCGAATCCGTAGGGGAAATCAAGGTCACTCCTGCTGCCGCCGAGGACGATGTGCGTAGACGTCGTGAAAAGAACGGTGTCAAATTGATTGCCTTTGAAAGAGAATTTGAAGAAGAACAGGTACGCGCGCAATCGCAGACCTGAATCCCCCAGGATATGACGCCAGGAGATTCGGTAATATGATGACGATATTCCAGAATGACCAGCAACAACGCTGCAGGGTGCGCGTTCTGTTCGCCGGGATAGTGCTTTGTCAGCTGTTAACCGGCTGCAAGGTGGCAACTTTACAAGAACCGGAGTTCTCTCCAGTAGGTGCGGCCCCAAATACGTCGCAGACGCTGCCGACGGAGCCGATGCCGTTGGAGCCCATATCAGCCGATGCCGTCGCCGCCCTGATGGGCCAGGAATCTGCCTTGCTCTCGACCTTGAGGTTGGGTCTCGATGGGGCGGCTGATTCGGATTTCGCCCGCGCGCTAGGGGTGGATGGACTACCCGGTAAACGCCTTGCGGGTGGGGGCTATGCACCCAGTTCCAGTGAGCTAACGCTGAATAGTTTGCTGCAATCCTCAGCGGGCTACTCCGAACTGGTGGCTCTATTGAATCCCTATGAAGAAGGCGATCCAAAAGCCAGTGCTTATTTCATTGTCGATTATGCCCAAACGACCACAAAAGCGGTGGAGTATTTACCAGGCAATATACGGCAATCCCATTACTTTCAAATGGGCATGTCCTTTGTCCTCTTGGATGCCGAGGGTAAAGAGATTTTTCGTCATGCTACCGATAAAACCCGAACGGTCATCTGCTTGCTTTCTGAGGAGCAGGGTACTTTTTGCAACGATGTTCTGCAAAAGGCCTTCAATCAGCGCGTGGACAAATCGAAAACCTGGCGCTTTATCCTCCACGATCTGTTCAAGGAAAGCCTTCAGTCCGCGTATCAAGAGCTCGGAGGCTGGGCACAATTGTTGAGTGATGTGAGTCATCAAGTCAGCATTAAGGTCAGTGGCACTAAGCTGAACATTACCCAGTCCGCAGCAGATATGCGGAGTTCCGATACGACGGGTGTCCGTTATTTATTTCTCGAGGTACCGGGATTATTTGGTGGAAAGCAGCTCAAGAAAGATTTAATAGAGCGGGGTAAGCAGTTGACTCCTAAGGGGTTCAGTTTGATTGAGCGCCAGCTGGTTTCCGCCTACCGTAATGGCGTAGACCAAGGCCTGCGAGAGTTATTGAACCAGTCCCGCCAAACCCGGCAGGCGGGTATTTTTCTGTTGCCGGATATCCGTTCTCAGTTTTTCCGAGATGGGTTTGCCCGGGCATTGGCGGGAGCCATGAATAACAAGGAGTTGCTAACAGTGTTAACGGACGAAGGTGAGCGAGTTGAGTTGCCTGACAGATTGCAGTATTTCGGTAAAGTCTGTCTCTCTCCAGAGGTGGTAGAGCTAGGCAGCCGTTGTATGTCGCTACGCCCCCTGTACAGTGGCGGAGAGACCTATTTACTTTCGACGATCAATAGCGTCCCCCTCGTTGCTCAGGCCGTAGTAGCCGCTAGCGTTCTCTATGATCCGATAGCGCTTCTCAAAGGCTGCAAGGAGCGCAACTGTTACTACCCACATAGCATGGAACCCGACGCACGTGTCGCGGTTGCTGAACTGGAAAGCCAGAGCTATCACAGGATAGAGAACAAAGTGGCGGCAGAAAACGATGATGAGGTTTATCTCCGAGATGCGGCGAACCGGGCGTTTTACCTATTAGGGGAAAACGCCGCAGTCAATATCGTTAAAACCTTTGATGACGAACTTTCTTTTGATACGAATTAGGGGGGAATGATGGGTGCGCATAACCATCGAGAATGGCGCCGGACCCTAGTCCTGTTGATATTTATGACGGGCTTTTTCAGTGTGCCGATGCTCGTGCAGGCCATTAAAACTGTGGCGATTGAGGTGGAAGAGGAAGCATCTACGCGTGCGGAAGCACTCCGTCAGGCGTTGGATTACGCCATTAGTAAGGCATTGTATCGACATGTGGATGAAGAGTCATACAACGATAACCTTTTGGCGTTTTTTAAGCAAAAAATCGACGATAGTCAAAAACGGAAGTACCGACCACTGGTCGATAAATGGCGCTTAAAACTGGATGTTGGCGATGGTAAGGTCCATGTCCTGAAAGGCAATGTATTGTTGAATGATGTAGTGATCAAAAAATGGGTGAAGGAGTGCCTCAGTTCAGATGCCTGTAATGACAGTACTCCCGTCAGAGCCAGCATCTATATCCTGCCAGTGGATGTGACTGAGACGGCGATTGATGATGCCATGCGGGTAACCAGAAACAACTTTATGCATTCCCTGGCACAGGAGTTGATTAAAGCAGGGTTTGACATTAAGAAAGCCGCCCATGAAAAACAGGCGCAATACACGTTGCAACTGGTTCAATCCCAATACGCCCGGGCCGCAGAAATAGGCACCATGAGTTTTACTGTTGAGGTCAAGGATCGCGCCGATAATGCGTTGATTGGCGTTGCCGATGACACCTCGACCGGTAGCATACTTACCACCGAACCCGCAATGAAAAAAAGCCTGTTACAACGCGCTGCTATCCGAGTTACAGCGGAGGTTCAACGACTGATCGTAGAACAGGGAGCGATAGAAATCCAATGGTATGCGACCAAAGAATTACCACTTCACGAAACCAAAGCTCAGTTGGAAAACGAGTTGGCTGCAGTGGTTGGGATCTCCAAATACAATCCGCAAGCCATGAACGCGTTTCGAACTGCGATTAACCTTCGGGTGACAGAAGAGAGCCAACACAATATCTATGAAACGCGTATTCCTCAAAAGTACCGCCTACCCACCCGAAGTATGCTTGAATCCACCTTGCTTGGTATCCAGGCGATTATCTTGCAGAGTAAGGATGGACGGTTAGTTGTGGGAAAAGCGGGCAGGAAGCTAAGTCTTTACGACAACGCCGCCTGTCCTCCGCAGTTCTGTAGCTCGAAACAGGTTGCTTGGGAAGCGGGGATTGAATCGCTCTTCCGTGCTGGAAAATTGGATAGCCCGATGGGAGTTGGCAATAATGTGATCGATAGTCTTCGACAGCAGGCTCAGACGACTCCGGGGGACAAGCGTATAGAGCTGCTGGCGCTGCGAGTTTCCACTGTTTTCCTTGACAAGTTTGAAGAAGCTTTGCTGAAAAAGCAGAATGGCCTTGCCCAGCGCTACATTGATCGTGCAGAAAAATCGTTAGACACCCTTGGGGTGAAGCAAAAGGAGAATATTGCGAAAGCCCGCGCCAAACTGGCCGATCTATCAAAGCCGCCTACCACATCTGAGTCGATCCCCGTGCCAGTGGTGCAGAGTCCGCCTGTGATCGTGATTCCAGAGCTTGAAGCGCGGCTGCGAGCGTTTGCGCCGGTACAGGTATCCGCATTGACGGGACTCGCTGCCGACCTGGACGGTATTCGGTCCGTACAGGTCAATCGCCGTAAGGTCAAAACTTCCGCTGCCTCCGCAGGTCAGATGAAGTACATTTCACTCCCGAATGCCGAGGTGATTCAGTTCCCTATTATGTCGCAGGCAGAAGGAACTTTAACGATTCAGGTGGAGGACTATACGGGGCTGGTTGCCAAGCGGGAAATCGTCGTCAACAACGGCAATGCCTCGGTAACTGCAGATGATGCCAGTCAAGATGGCCGGGAAGTTTTGGACGAGGGGCAATACTGGGCATTGCTTATAGCTAATCAGAATTACACGCGAGGCGTACCGAAACTGGAAACGCCCCACAACGATGTTAAACGACTTAAAGAGGTTCTACTTGAGCATTACCGGTTTGATCAGGCAAAAGTCATTGTGGTCAAGGACGCAACCAAAGCACAGATGGTGACCGCTTTGTACAAAATAGTCGACTCGCTTCGCGCCAATGACAGTTTGATTATTTACTATGCCGGTCATGGCTACCAGGATCTTGGGTTTGCTGGTCTGGGTTTTTGGATGCCGGTGGATGCCATTTCACCAGAGTCAGAGAGTATTGCGGAAGCCCGGGCGACCTGGCTACCCAATAGTCAAGTCCATGATATCCTTTTGGGCAGTCGGTCAAAACACGTCCTTCTTATTAGTGATTCCTGTTACTCGGGTACTTTTAAAACCCGTGGTTTGAGCCGTGTGAAGTATGTAGCCAATATGGACTTTCTGTACGGCCTTGCCGGTAAAAAGTCGCGACGAGCCATCACCTCGGGGGATCTTGAGCCAGTGGCGGATGGCGGTGGCAACGGTAACTCCATTTTTGCCTATCATTTGATACGTTTCTTACGCCAAAACCATCAGGCAATTAACGCAGAGCATGTCTATCATCAGGTTAGAAAAGCCTTGCAGGGCGCCGCTCAAACCCCCCAGTACTTTCCATTGAAGGACGCCGGAGATGATGGTGGGGACTTTGTCTTTGTGCCACGATCCTGATTGGTATTTGTCGATCGTTTTAGGAGCATCGAGATGCTGGGTCGTCGACCATTGTGGTTTAAATCCTCAGTGGCTTACTGGCTGGGGTGGGGTGGGTTACATCTGTCGGTGCAGAGCCATCCCGCCTATCGGGTTACACTGAACATTTGTAACAGCAGTTACCAATCGCTCAATGATCTAACCGGCCCAGGAGTGGGTGCGAAATTCGTGGTCCAAGAACGGTAGAAGGTCGGTTTTTGTTGATGGAAATACATGTCAGCAAGATGGCCAGCCGGTCTGTGATGCGAATCAAGGGCAGCTGTATAAAGCCCTTGATCGCGATGAATACAAACAAGTTGCTCAATCAACAGATCAAGACAAACATAATCAAGAACTTTCTCGGATTAACTGGTCACAGCGGTACAACAAAGCCAAGCTTGCGAGTGAGCTAAAGGCAATTGTACAACTATTATGGGTTCTCGGTTTAAATACCCATATACCTGAGCCAGGATTAAACGATTTGTTCCCTTCTTTATGACGCTTCGCTGAGGGTAATTCCTTCCGTGTGGAGGTTGAATCAGACACGGCAACACTTGAAACCAATCTTATAAAACTGCTAAAGATGCGCCATTTGTTTACCGTTTCTCATGAGCAAGAAGCAACGTTTACCCTAGACGTTTCCGCATCTCCCGTCCAATCGCTTGATAGTTTCTATCAGCACATCTTGAAGCTTGACATACGACCAACGGAAAGGCCTGATGAAGGCATTTCCATAGAAGTTAAAGTCAATCTTGCTGCAGCACAATATTCTGATCCTGAGAATAGACAGGCCATGATGCAGCATTTGTTGCAAAAAAAATTGTATAAGACGGTAGAGAATCGAGTCTTTACGTTCTTTGCGGTTCACTGATTGCGGCCCTAACTTTAATAAATAAAGAATACCCCTGAAACACACCTACTCTGGTCTATCTATGTTTGCAGTGATATTTCGTGGTTCCTCAGCATCACCAGATGCGAAATTCAGACACTTCCAATAGTTGCGCTCTAAAAAATCATTGGCTATAACATGAATACTCTGTTAGCTTTTCAAAAAATAACAAATCTACAGCAACTTAGATTCCATGGACGACTGGTCAGACCTCCTTTTTAAAAAGCACTTTCGTGGTGCGCCAAACCAGCCTTTCGAGCACTACTTACGAACTAAAGGACGACTTCTTAGAGCTGGCCATTCTGCATCTTCTGTCGAGGCTCATGAGCGTACAATCAAAGCGCTGCAGGAGGATGACTGGGCAGCATTGGCCGAATTTCAGTTTGACGCAGAACAAGCTGAGAAGGACTTACAGCAAAAACTTTCTCAAATCCCTGTCCTTCACGGCGAGGAATTGGCGACGTTTCGGCAACACTTCCAAGGTTTTGCGCTTCGCAAGCAAGCAAAAGCATATATCAGTCGCATCTATGGCGCATTGTTCGATGAGCTTCTACAACAACGACAACATGCACCCGAGGTCGACTGGCAACTGCTGTTGTATCAACCAGATAGTAAGGGCAAAACACTTTTTGATTCTTTGGACGCTATTGCATTGCGGGTATTTTGGAAAGAAGAAGCCGCCCGTGAAGCTGCTGATGCAGCCTTAAAGAAGATGCAAGCAGATGACTGGCATATGTTAAGTTCGTACTCTGGAGAAGGAAGTGCCGCCGGATTTTTTCGACAAGTGTTTCGGTCACGCATACAAGATGCCTTTCGGGCATTTTATGGCAGTTGTGAACCACGGGTCTGGATCCGCAATGCAGGACCCGCTGCAATAAAAATGTTTAAGACGCTCTGTTGTCAGAAAGTCGATGTCGCCACGCTTTTAGCAAACCGGGAGAAGCTCCTGCGTGATTTCGAAGGATCGGAAACCGACCAGTCACAACTACCCACGCATGAAGCACTGTCAGCCATCGCGCGATTGATTCTTCAGAAAGAACCAAATTGCCAGGAACGTAAGTTTGAAGAAATCAATGAGTCGGATTCGAGTAATGCTGAACAAATTTCTCCATTACAGCTCATATCAACGTCTAAGGATAATGAAGAGAGCGAGCGAATGTGGGAATTAACCCTAACTTCGCTCCAGGTATTGACTGGCTATTCTGATCCAAAACAGTTAGCCAATAAACAGAAACCAGGGGATTTCATGACGACCGAGTTAATGCAGTCACTCACTAAGGTTCTAAAGCAGCTGGGTTCTGCTGAACTGGCTAAATTGCAACTGAAACCCCTAGAAAAGTTAACCTTGCAACATCGTTACTTTGACAATCTGACGCGAAATGCCGTTGCTGATAAGTTGGGCAAGGAAATGGGGAAATCTATCGCATCGCATCAAATCAAATACTACGAAGAAACGGCTCTTGGTAAGCTGAAAAAACTCCTTGCACACACAGGGTTGGGGGCAGACCAGCATGTTGAGTAAAGGATTTTATGGAGAACAGTTCTTTGGTAGCGGCGTGTGGATAGGGTGATGACATGAGTAACGAATCCAATCCCAAAGAAAATGCTGTTCTGGCTCAAGCATTATTGAGTCTGCAAGAAGACGATGACAATCCTTGGGACATCAGTGATGAACGTTTGGTTGCCTATTGTGAGGGCAAACTGTCGGCAGAAGAAGCCGCGGTTGTGCAAGAGTGTCTTACCCATAATCCCCAGGCACGTGAGGCGAGCGTGCAAATCTATCAAGAGCTGGCCAGACTCGCATCGGTCGCTGCTGCATCACCAGAACGGTCACTCTGGCAAGGATTCGTAGCCTGGGTGTCCTCGCACAAAGGCTTAACCTTTGGCGGTGTTGGGGGCACTGCTATCACCGCAACTTTCGCGTTTATGATGATCGTTTCGACTTCTGTGTATAAGAGTTTTGATCAGCAATTTATGCACTATTCGGATATGCCAAGTAAACCCTTGATTTCTTGGCAGCCCAGGCCCTTATTAGATTCAGACCCTAACTGGAAGGGGAAAGGAATTCACAACGATTTTTTCAGACAAGCCTTTCTATTTGGCGTAAGAAGAGGGGTGGAAGATTTTACGCAGCCAGATGCGCCAACGGTAGAAGCACTTGCAAGCATTACAGCGCCTTCGCCACATTGCCTTAGCCAATTGCCGATAAAAGACTGTAAACAAATCATTCGAGCGGGGGAATACTTCGGTCGTTGGGCGGTTCTTGCAAACACGCAGTGCCAGATAAATGCCGATGATTTGTCCGCTGATTTAGCGAGCCAGGCAGAGGCAGCAACCACCTTTTTACAGGATGCAGGTCTGGGCGCGCAACATCCTATCCAACGCATCGTCGACAATATCAGGGAAAGCCAAGACACTACTTTCCAGTGTGCAGAGGTGACGGCGTTACTATCCATTCAAGGATAGAGCTGAAAAGCAACGCACAGGGGCAGTAAAACGTTTTTTCTCTATTTCTCAAGCATACTTCGTCCATTGCTAGTGACCCGTATTGATGCCGAACGATTAGTGTTGTTTTTACTAGTCTGATTAGAATGAAGAGTGGCTTCTTACCAAATCAGTATCTATTGCAAACGAGGGCTTGAAGCAATTCTGTTAATCGGTAGAAAGCATGTTATGTGCGTGAGGGATTCTCGATGGGCAGCTAGCTAATCCTCGAGTACACTTACAGGGATGCGTTTAAGTCAGAGTAAATCCAATGTGTTGTAAAAAGTTATCTCGCCAATATCTCACACAATCTTTTACGATTTGGGGCGTAATTCTACTCCTTTTGGGGATTGCCTCTGCTTCATCGGTGACCTATGCGGCTTCCCGCGTCGTGTTGGTTATTGGTAACAGTAACGTATCTATTCAGCACTTTTTTCAAAAACAGGTCAAATTTCACTTGACAGGGTTTTTCGTTAGATTTCTTGATTTCCAGCTACATCTTGGGTGCCGCGTC
>JANQMN010000039.1 GCA_028280065.1 Hahella sp. | reverse complement strand
CGCTGACGTTGTCGCGATAAGGTCTTGTGGCGAGTTCATTTCCAGGAAGTAGACAGTGACCGGTTGAGATTTCCCATTTGGCATGGATGAAGTCTCCTTCCATTCGGTTGCGGTGCCGTTCGGCGCGCCAGGATTACCATTTTGCATAGTGGTCCTCGCAAAAGCCCCAATGATCCTGCAATTCAATTTCCTCTGAATCAAAAACCAAGCGCCCGGAAAACTGCCCGAAATACTGGCGAAAGTTGGTTGCCAAAATACCAAAGTGGCGTCGTTCCGCCCTCGTACCTTTCGGGATAAAATCTAGCTCAAGACTGTTATCCAGGCTTTTAATTTGCCAGGACGCCGTGCTGTTATAGCGGTCAAATTGAAAATTGATTGCCGGCAGGAGTTGGTATTTTCCGTCAAGCCATACCGTGTTTTCATTAAAGCCTGTTTCGTTTACGCCTGCGGCCAGGTTAATACCCAATGGCCGGCCATCTGGAAGACGACAGGACAGACTTGCCCAGTTCCAAAAGGTCTCCCTGCGCATGCAACCCGCACTCCAGTCCACGGAAGCCAGTGCCTGTATGGCCGCCAAGTCAAACTGCCGGTCGTTCCAGCGGATGAAACCCCGGCAAGGCCGGGCATTGTTTTTCTGGGTGAACACCCAACCCTGGTAACCCGCACGGGTACATAAACTCATCGGCTGGTTGTCAGTGGCTTCATCAATTTCCATTTTGATTTGTAATTGCGAATCCAACTCGACCTGAACCTGTCGACGTTTAGGTTGTTCAAGAATTTCCACTTGAGCAAGGGCTCGCCCTGTTCGAAACTCGCTTTTGCCTGCATTCGGTTGCAGACTCATGCAAGTTCTTCTGGCAAAGGGTTGGATAAAACTAAATTCTTCGAACTTTCCGGTTTCTGGCTGAAACAGATAGATAAAAAAGTTGCTGACCAATTGCAGATCGACGATTGCCATACCCACAATCAAATTCGGACAGGTTACGCCGATAAACTGAAATTGATTAAACTTTAGTTTGCGCACCCATCGCCCCAATGGCCGATCCATAACGCTGCGTAAATCGAAATCCAGGTAGTTAATCGTATCCACACCTTCCGGGTGGTAGCCAAACGCAGGTTGGCCTTTCGCATTTATCAATCGTTCCAACAAGTATAATCACCTTTTCGTTGTGGGTAGCCCCTGTCCGGAAACGCGTTTCCGGATAAAATTTGGCAAGGATTTATTTAAGTTATCTGATAACGTCCGGGTTTATGATTGATGCCTATCACCAGGTTCAACGCCAACGCGCCCAGCAATGAAAGCAAAAGTATCTCGATGGATACCAGAAAGTAGCCGATCAGTAATATCGATACATCCACCGATAACTGGGTTTTACCGGCATTGATCCCCAGTTTATCTTGCAGATACAAGGATAAGATACCTAAGCCGCCAAGGCTCGAGACATGTCTGAACATAATCAATATTCCCGTGCCGATCAGTAAGCCGCCAAAAATAGCGCCAAAAACACTATCTATTGAATCTAGGGCGACAAAATAAGTAAGGACATCCGTGGCGACAGACACCGTCGACACCGAAATAAATGTGTTCAAGGTAAATCTCCAGCCCATGCGTCGAAACGCCAGCCAATAAAAGGGTAAATTAATGATGAAATAAAGCTGCCCGAAACTGAAATCCACCAAGTGCGTAAGAATCAGTGTCAAACCTGCCGCTCCCCCGGTCAGGAAAGACAATTCGGTAAAAATGAATAACCCGAATGCCACGAAAAGCGAACCGGACAAGAGTGCAAACAAGTCTTCGGGAATGGAATGGTGAACCTTGGGTTTCAAAAAACAGTGCTCCGTAAAACAAACGAAAACGGGGCCCGCTGAGAGCCCCGTTTTGGATTAAAGCTTATTTGGCCGGCGATTATAGTGCCGAAAGCGCCTCGTTGAAAGTTACGCTGGGCCGCATGGCTTGCTGAAGTTTTTCATCATCCGGATGATAATAGCCGCCCAGATCCACTTCGTGGCCCTGGGTCGCATTGATTTCATCCAGAATCTTTTTCTCGTTGGCCTCCATGGTTTCCGCAAGTTTGCCGAAGCTCGCTTTCAGTTCGGCGTCTTTATCCTGATCGGCCAGGGCACGCGCCCAGTACATTGCCAGGTAAAAATGGCTGCCGCGGTTATCCAACTGATTGACTTTACGTTGCGGTGATTTGTTTTCTTCCAAGAACTTTTCGGTGGCTTTGTCCAAAGTTTCCGCAAGGATGGTGGCCTTCGGATTCGCGGATTTGTTACCCAACTCTTCCAAGGATACAGCCAAGGCCAGGAACTCACCCAATGAGTCCCAGCGCAGATGCGCTTCCTCAGTGAACTGCTGCACATGTTTCGGCGCAGATCCCCCGGCTCCGGTCTCGTAAAGTCCGCCGCCTGCCATCAAGGGTACGATAGAGAGCATCTTCGCGCTGGTTCCAAGCTCCAGAATCGGGAACAAATCGGTGAGATAATCCCGCAGGACATTCCCGGTGACCGAAATCGTATCCAGACCATCTTTCAGCCGCTCCATTGTCACCCGAATTGCCCAAACGGGTTTCATGATACTGATGTCCAATCCCTTGATATCCAGCTCTTTCAGGTAGGTTTTCACCTTCTTGATCAACTGGGCATCGTGAGCACGGTTTTCGTCCAACCAGAAAATGGCCGGCATGCCGCTGGCCCTGGCACGATTTACCGCCAATTTTACCCAATCCCGAATCGGATCGTCTTTGGTCTGACACATTCTCCAGATATCGCCCTTTTCGACATTGTGTTCCAGTAACACCGTGCCTTTATCGTCGATAACCCGTATCGTACCGTCTTCCTTCAATTCAAAGGTTTTATCGTGAGAGCCGTATTCCTCGGCCTTCTGCGCCATTAATCCAACATTCGGCACGGTGCCCATGGTCGTAGGATCAAAAGCACCGTGATGCTTACAGAAGTTAATGGCTTCCTGATAGATGGTTGCATAGGTGCTTTCAGGAATCACTGCCTTGGTGTCTCGGGGCTTTCCATCCGGTCCCCACATCTGCCCGGAATTGCGTATCATTGCCGGCATGGACGCGTCGACGATCACATCGCTCGGCACGTGTAAGTTGGAAATACCCCGGTCAGAATCCACCATCGCCATATCCGGGCGGTCCTGGTAGCAGGCGCGGATATCCGCCTCAATTTCAGAGCGCAGGGAGATAGGCAGTTTTTCGATTTTGGAATAAACGTTGCTCAGCCCGTTATTCGGGTTTACACCGAGTTCCTTGAAAGTTTCAGCATGCTTTTCAAAAAGCTTCTTATAAAACACCGTTACGCAATGGCCGAAAACAATGGGGTGGGAAACTTTCATCATGGTGGCTTTAACGTGTAATGAAAACAGCACCCCGGTTTCCAGCGCGTCATCGATCTGCTCGGCGAAGAATTTTCGTAGCGCCTTACAGCTCATGAACATGCCATCGATAACTTCGCCCGGCAGCAAGGAAATTTTCGGCTTGAGGATGGTTTTCTCGCCGGCTTTGTTTTCAAGCTCAATGCGCACGTCACAAGCATTTTCGACTGTCGTGGATTTTTCGCTGGAATAGAAATCGCCCCCTCGCATATGCGAGACGTGGGCTCGGGAAGCCTGACTCCATTTACCCATGGTATGAGGATTTTTACGGGCATAGGCCTTCACGGCAGACGGCGCTCGGCGATCCGAGTTACCTTGACGTAACACAGGATTGACCGCACTACCCAGGACTTTGCCGTAGCGGGCGTTAATTTCTTCTTCCTCTTCGGTCTTCGGTTCTTCAGGATACTTCGGTACGGCAAAGCCTTGTTCCTGTAACTCCTTAATTGCCGCTTTTAATTGTGGAACCGAGGCACTGATATTCGGCAGTTTGATGATATTGGCATCCGGTTGCAGACTCAGTTGACCCAATTCGGCCAGTGCATCGGGTATTTTTTGCTCTTCCTTCAGATATTCGGGAAAGTTTGCCAGGATTCGTCCGGCAAGTGATATGTCGCTGGTTTCGACTTCAATTCCCGCCTTTGCGGTATAAGCTTGAATGACAGGCAGCAAGGAATAGGTCGCCAACATGGGCGCTTCGTCTGTTTTGGTGTATATGATTTTCGTTTGTGGTGTGGCCATTTTTTCCCCAAATGTTTGTTCGGCAGAATAACCAATAATGCTTTCGACGCTTACTTTTGGCAGGCACCGAAAACGTTTGTAATTCGACTATCGCGTTGCAAGACGTACACAGATATATCAGAACAAACCGCAAGCATTTTTTCAGATATTAATGTAGCACGGAGGCTATTTTTTGCTAATTTGTACTCGCCGGACCCAATTCTGTACCGGATTTCGGCATAACCTGGTTCGCTGAATGTATTTTTATCTATGATGCAAATCGCAAAGGTGTATGTAATTTTGCTACAAATCGTAGGCTACGGGATTATACCTACCGAAAAATGTTAATCAAATTACTACCAAAGTCGTACTTATGATGAGAAAAGCCAATTCTTGTGACGCAGACAGCCTGAAACTGTTAGCCAAACTTCTTACGGAATTTCGCGATGCCCGGGACTGGAAACAGTTCCATACCCAAAAGGATCTTGTCATGGCCTTGGCCATTGAAGCAGCCGAACTTCAGGAAAGAATGCTCTGGAAATCGGAAGGTCAACTGGACGAAGCGTTGGACGACCCTGAGCAGCGCGAATACTTGGCGGACGAAATGGCAGACGTTCTCGGGTATCTATTGTTGCTAGCCGACCGAACAGGCATCGATCTAGGCCAGGCTTTGCGCAGGAAAGTCGAAAAAAATGCAGTCAAGTACCCTGTCGAACGCGTGAAAGGCGATTCGCGAAAGTACGATCAGTACTAGCCGCTTTCTTCAGACGAGAAACATAACTGCAACGCGGTTACGCAGATGCCGTTATAATCCCGCACACCCTTTATTTTGGATTCTTGCATGTCGTTACGAAATAAGCTTGCGTTGGTCTTGATTCTCACGTCCTTAGGCTGCCTCTATCCCGGCTTGACCGAGCCGATGATGAATATCTATGCCGGCGCCAAATTACCTTTGGTTGGTGAACTGGTCTTTTTTGATGAAACCCAAAGCATTATTCAATCCATCCGTGCGTTACATATTAACGACAATACCTTTGTGGCGTTTCTCATCTTACTGTTTAGCGTATTGGTGCCGGTACTAAAAGCGCTGCTGCTGTTTATTGCGTTATGGATGCGGCCTTCTCGACCGCGTTCGTTTCTATACGGTTTTGTGGCGTTGATCGGCAAATGGTCAATGGCGGATGTGTTTGTTGTGGGAGTGTTTATAGCGTTTTTGGCAACCAAATCGAATCCTAACATTCACGCCGCGTTATATCCCGGCTTTTACTATTTTACCGCCTACTGCATTATTTCGGTGATCGGCATCCAGGTAATGGAGGTTTCAAAATCCGCAGACTCAGCGGTAAGTAAATCCACTTCCTACGAAACCACCCCGGACGGAATCCGTTAAAAATGGCCAAATCCGGCGCGGCGCAGAACCTGTCCACCAGGCTGGAACCTATTCTACGCATCATCGAGCGGCAGGAAGTCGTCGAATCTATTTCCGTGCAGCAGGCTCATGGCAAAGAGGATCTGGTTGAAAATTTGGTGCATCGGCAACAGGAGGCCGAACTCCGGCGGCATCTTAACAAACTTCCGGCACCGGATATTGCCCACCTGTTGGAAATGTTGCCGGTGGCAAAGCGTCTTTTGGTGTGGCGGGACCTCAAGGAAAACGATGCAGGATCGGTTCTCTTGGAAGCCTCCGATGCCGTGCGTAAAAGTTTGTTGGAAAACACTGCGGAAGTGCGGCTGATAACGATACTTAGCACTTTGGATACCGAGGATCTTGCCGAGGTGGCGGACCTTGTGGAACCGGCGGTCCTCATGCAGGTGAAAGCGCGCCTCGAATCGTCCGAACGGATTTGGCTCGAAGATTCGATGAAATATGAGGACAATCAAGTCGGTGCGATCATGGACAAGGATTGTCTGATTGGCTCAATGGATTGGAATGTCAACGAGGCTGTAGAGGCGATTCGCACCCATCCTGATTTACCGCCGCAAACAGACAAGTTGTTTATCGTCAATCGGACCCGACAGCTAGTTGGCGTGGTCTATCTGGTCAATCTGTTAAAACATCCCGGCAATGAAACGCTGGCAAAAATAATGGACCGGGAAGTAGTTTCTTTTTCCCCGGAAGACGCGGCGAAGGAAGCGGCCCAGGCATTCGAACGGTACGATTTGATCTCCACCCCCGTAGTGGATTCCCGGCGAAAAATTTTGGGCAGGCTTACCGTTGAAAGCGTGATGGACTTTGTACGTGAACAGAGTGAATCTCAGCTACTTATCCGGGAGGGTCTGAATCCCGATTCGGATTTATTTGGCCCGGTTATTGATAATGCCAAACAACGCTGGCCCTGGTTGGCGATAAATCTGTGTACGGCGGTAATCGCTTCGCGTTTTATCGGTCTATTCGAGCATACCATCGGCCAACTGGTAGCCCTGGCGACCCTAATGCCCATTGTTGCCAGTATGGCGGGTAACACGGGAAACCAGACAGCGGCGCTGGTGATTCGGGGATTGGCACTGAATCAATTGCGAACCAAAAATTTAAAGCTAATTGTCACCAAGGAAATAAAAATCGGCCTCTATAACGGCAGTATCTGGGGGACCGTATTGGGAGTACTTACTTATATGCTGTATGGCAATTTTATGCTGGCTGTGGTGATGGCCGTTGCCATATTGCTTAACTTTGCGATCGCTGCCGGCGTTGGCATCTGTATCCCGCTGATACTTAAAAAAATGGATAAGGACCCTGCGATGGGTTCCAGCGTTATGCTGACCTTCATGACCGACAGCATGGGCTTTCTAATCTTCCTCGGACTGGCAACCATTTTCCTGGTATGAAGCTTTAATGGATAACAATCTCTGCTGGTATTTGAAGCGCGTTGCAGTATTGTCGGCTGGAGTCATCCTGCTGCTGTCAGGTTGTAGTACCATGGACCAGGTTTCAAAGGCTACTGCTCTGCCAAAATTGCAATATTGGGGGGCAGATCTATCCTTCGCCTCGCATATTGAAAACTGCAAGATCCCCCTCGCCGGTAACATCGATTATCCTTGGGAGTTATACAGGGATTCCGGGTTCAACCTCGCCCGGTTCAGAATTTGGGTTGATCCCAGAAACGGCATGAACAACCTGGAGGATACGCTAGAAAAGGCTCGAGAAGCCGACGATGCGGGTCTCGGCCTCTATCTGGACTTTCATTATTCCGACAGCTGGGCGGACCCCAACCAGCAAACCAAGCCTTCCAGTTGGCAGGATGCGAATTTCAATCAGCTTAAAGCGCTTGTCTATCACCATACATTACTGGTGTTAAACGCTTTTGCCAAGCACCGGCTACCCATAGAAATTGTGCAAATCGGTAATGAAATCAGTAATGGCATGCTTTGGGAGGATGGCCGTATCTATCATCATAGTCAGGCTAACTGGGAGCGATTTGCCGGATTGCTCCAATCTGCCCGCCTAGCCATTTCCAATAGTCAATTACCGGTTAGCCCTAAGGTAATGTTGCATATCGAAACTGGCGGAGACTATACCGTCAGCCGCTGGTTCTTCGACAACATTGGCAAGTACGGTATTGCTTTCGATATGATCGGACTATCCTATTATCCCTGGTGGCAAGGTAAGCTGCCGCAACTTCAAAGCAACTTGGAAGAACTGGCTCTGCGTTACAATAAACCGATCCTGTTGGCGGAAGTCGCCTATCCATTTACCCTGGACTACTACGATTATCAACACAATGCGGTCGGCCTTAAGGAACAGCTTCACTACCCTTACGCCGCCTCGCCTGGAGGGCAAAGGGCATTTTTAACCAGATTGGCGGAAATCGTCCATCAGGTTCCCAATAAACTCGGAATAGGAATGGTTTACTGGGCGCCTGATTGGCTTTCAGGCAAAGGTAGGGCTTGTCATTCCTATTGGGAAAATCTCACCCTGTTCGACCGTCACGGCAAACCTCTACCGGCTTTCTATCTTTATTCGGACGAAGGCATGCAATAGACTTAGGCGTAGATTCCGGCATGGAATCGGCAAATTCTCAATAGCCTTAAGATTGAACTACACTGACATCCTAGAGAAATCCATACTCCAAATGATGGCGTCGGCTTAAGCCTTACCTTCATGCACTAACAAAAACCTACTGATTGGTCTATGAACAAAAAATTTATTACCGCCCAGGAACTCCTGGAAGATTCCTTCCGTTTAGCCGCTAAGATTTTCGCCGACAACTTTCGCCCAAATTTTATCGTCGGCATCTGGCGTGGCGGCTCTCCAATCGGTATTGCGGTCCAGGAGTTTTTCGACTTTAAAGGCGTTGAAACAGACCATATCGCGGTGAGAACGTCTTCTTATTACGCTATTGGAAAAGCTTCCAAGGAAATAAAAGTACATGGCCTGCACTACCTGATAGAAAATGCCAATGCCCAAGACAGTCTCCTTATTGTCGATGACGTTTTCGATTCCGGGCGTAGCGTCGAAGCCCTTATCGCGCAGGTGCAAAATTTATCCCGCCGTAACATGCCAGGCGATGTGCGGGTGGCATGTCCCTGGTACAAGCCGGAAAACAATAAGACGAGTATTGTTCCGAATTACTACATTCATGAATCTGACGAATGGCTGGTTTTTCCTCATGAACTGTCCGGCTTAACCGACCAGGAACTGAAAGAAGGAAAAACGGATTTGCAGAACGTCTTGGCCCTGCTGACAAGCTAGCCAGGGATATCTGACGTTCTGATACTTAAGGGCAGATTGAACCGTAACTGCGCTGAACGTCTTCCGGAACCGGCAATGTTTGACAGTTACTTATATGCTGAAATCGCCGTTTGTGAAACCAGCCTGAATTTGACTAACCTATAAATGGTCACAATAGTGCCCCTACCCTCCCTTTATCCAGAAAAACAACCGAATTTCTATTCCTATTTTGGCACCATAAGACTGTGAGATATGTCTTACATGTTTTTCAGAAATATCTCACACACTCACTTTTGCGAATTCCTACTTCAAACACCACACTTTTGATCAGGCAAACATTCTTTGATAGTGGAACGATTCTAACCAGATTGGACGGCATTATCAGACCGCGTTGGCCTATGAATATTCTTTCTCTTTCAATTACTAACTTTCCGTATGGCTGATCTCTCTTATGGCGGGCAACGTAAATCGGATTAACATTCAAATGCTTAGAAGTAATTAGATCATTTGGAAATGAATTCGGGTGATAACTAAAACAAATAACTTGAGTTTTGTGGGAGATCTGAAAATGTCTGTAAAAGTAAAGCTACTCTTACTTGCTGTTTTGCCGGTATTACTGCTAACCACGGCGTTATATATCAGCGTTTCTTTCGAAACCAAGTCTCTAATTGATAAGCAAAGCGACCAGGTTCGAGAATCCATGATTACCCAAAAAAAGGCCGAACTCAAAAATTATATGGATATGACCTACGCCTCCATAAAACACATATATGAATCCGGAGGTAATTTTGAAGAAGCTTTACCTATTCTTCAAAATCTGCGGTATGGGGAAACGGGCTATGTTTTTGGCCATACGTCAAACGGTGTCAGGGTTCTCCATGGAAACAGGAGTAAAGACCTGGGAAAAAGCTTTTGGGACCTTCGGGACAAGAAGGGTAACTACCTCACGCGTGATCTGATATCTGCAGCAAAAGATGGTAGTGGATATAGCGCCTATTGGTTTCCCAAACCGGGAGAAACCGAGGCATTGGAAAAAACTGCCTACAATATATATCTAGAACGCTGGGACGTTTCTCTGGGAACTGGGTTTTACTTCGATGATGTGGATGCCGTTATACAGACAATGAAAGAAAACTCAGCAAAAAACCTTACAGAAGTCATGTTGTTATTCGGCGTAGTGGCAGTCACTTCGCTAGTCTTAACGGTCACATTCGGCTATCTGCTAACGAGTTCCATTAGAAAACCGCTTGCAGAAGTAACCGCATCTGTGAATGAGCTCTCTCAGGGAGAGGCTGATCTGACAGCTCGGTTAAGTGTCCCTGACCGGTTTGAACTCGGCGGCCTCGCAACGAATTTCAACTGTTTTCTGGACACTCTCGGGCAATTGGTAGAAGAAGTCAAAGGCGTTTCAGCCAGCGTCAAACTGGGGGCATCGGAAATCTCCGGGCAAACCAACCAGGTGACAAAGATTATTGAACGGCAAAGTGCTGATACTGATCAAGTCGCCACAGCGGTTACGGAAATGACGTCTGCTGCCAATGAAATATCGCGAAATGCAAGCGGAGCGGCAACGGCGGCCAATACATGTGACGAGGAGGCAAAAACTACCAGCGTGGTTGTTTCCGAGGCTGTTGCGGAGGTGAATCGACTGGCGGAAGAGATCGCCGCAGCCTCCGAGGCAGTGACTACACTTGGTCATGAGATTGAAAAGATTAATATCGTTCTGGGCGTTATTCAGAGCATAGCTGAACAGACCAACTTACTGGCGCTGAATGCCGCAATCGAAGCTGCTCGCGCGGGTGAGCAAGGGCGTGGGTTTGCTGTCGTAGCCGATGAGGTAAGAGCCCTTGCAGGCAAGACCCAAAAGAGTACGGAAGAGATTGCCGCCATGATTGAAAGCCTGGAAGGAGGTTCACAACAGGCAGTGAATGCCATGGCGCAGTCGAGAGGACGCGGCGAAGTGGCTGTAAACCGTGCGTCCGACGCTGAGAAATCACTACATAAGATTGCCGAATCGATTGCGGTAATTAATCAAATGAATGAACAAATAGCCAGTGCTTCTGAGCAACAAACCAGTGTTTGTGAAGAAATTTCCGAGTCGCTGGTGCGTATCGCAGATAAAGCCGGCCAGTCTTCTGAAATGGGTAAAGAAGCTAATAATGCTGCTGGACATTTGTCGATCCGAGCCAATGAACTGACGATGGTGGTTAAGCGCTTTAAAACTGGCTAGGCGGCCTTAAAGCGTTCCCCACCGAGCCAGGTCGGTCAATAAGTCAATCAATGAGAAATCCTAAAGGAATTCGAGCTTACCGCTTCGAATAATAACTTCGATCTCTTCTTAGTCTTCTACAGCTTTCTTAGTGGTAGACGTTTAGTTTTCGTAGCGCGCCGCTATTTTTGCCTGAGTGCCATTCGAGATGATCTTATCAAGCTCCGTTTGCAGTTTGGCAATGGTTGCGTCAGACACAGACGGATTGCATGCCAGGCCCATTTTTAAAGAAAAGATGTCAGCAGCCCATTCGATAGGCTCCCCCTTCCTTTGCATTTCCTTGAGACTGGATTCCGCCATGGCCATCAATTGGATCCGGCTTCCCTTCAGCTTTTTCAGCGTTTGTTCGACATTTCGAGCAACATCCAGTTTTGCGAAGCCAAGGGATTTTAATTTATCTCCGCCCGCATCCTCATTCTGAACGCCAATCCTATATTGCTTTGCGTCTTCTAATGCCTCAAGTTCAATACTGCTGTCTGTTAGTTTGACCAATACAGACCTATTTAGTGCAAGCGGTTCTACCCATTTGAATTTGGATGCCCGTTCCGGGGTATTAGACGTAGTAAATACGCAGGTATTGTTATTGGTCAGTGCATTCTTGTAGGCCCTGGCCCAAGGGTAAACCTGCATTGAATAGCCGACGCCGGCACCGTTTAGAATAAGTTCAACCTGCTCCGTAGCCAACCCCTTGATTTTGCCGTTTTCCGTATAACTTAATGGAGCGAATTCCTCGGTTGCGATTGAGAGTTTTTGTGCTTGTACTAAGGATGAGAAGAATAGAGCCACAAACACTGTTGCGCGATATGTCATAATAATCGGTACCTTAATATTCTGGCGGTGGCTGTTGTCAAAGAAACAGTTTAGACAATGTACGGCTGTTGGAAAGTAATAAACATGAAAAAACCGATCATGGGATTAGCTTGTCCCCTCCACTGTAAATTACGCTTTCCAGGCACTCTATTCGCCGCCAAGATTTGAACGAACTTCAGAATCCTCCCCTGATAGGAGAAATCACCACAAACCAGAATACAACTGTGCGGTATTTGCCCAGGTTACTTTAAGAACAGTATAAATATTGTACTGATCTTAAAGTGCATACATGTAATTTACGGCAGTTTACGTTTTGTCTATTTTCATTGCGCACAGTAGAGGTTAGCATGACCTTTATAAAATACTTGAGGGGCGTGCTAATGAATCACACGAAAAATACCGTGGCAACAACATCGCAACACATAAATTCTTCTCAAAAGAACGATTTTTTTTGGGAAATGAGTGCGCAGGCCGCACTAAGAGTAGAAATTCTTACCACACCGGGAGGTACTGAAAAAGACAATAGAAGTAAGACGAGTTGAGTAAGTTTTTCCAGTGATGGTCGAAGAAGCCTATGACCCAAGAACCCTGTATCTCCTTTCAGGTCTCCCTACTGTGCCGTAGGCAGCCTCTGCCTGAACTTCACCATTGCTAACGAGATATTCCAAATAACGACGGGCGGTGGTTCGACTGGCGCCAATTAAGATACCCACTTCTTCAGCACTAAGTGGGTTTCCTTTTTTTATCACGACTTCTCTTATGCGGTCTAAAGTTAAGCTGTCTATTCCTTTCGGTAGGCGGATAGATTCCATTGCATTTTTTACCGGTATTGATCCGGATTCATTTACAGTCCGTTGGGGTAAAACAGTATCAACATCGGACTGAGCCAGAGATTCCATGGCTCTGAGTTTCTCAATATGTTTCAAATAGTTTTTTAGGGCTTCTTGTAACCGTTCGAACACCAAAGGTTTAAGTATGTAATAAAAAACGCCACCATGCAGTGCTTCCTTTAAAGTATTTACTTCCTTAGCGGCCGTAATAAGAATAACATCGGTCGAACTGTTTTGAGACCGCAGCTTTCGCAGAAGTTCCAAACCTGAACCGGATGGAAATTGAATATCTAATAACAGTAGTTCAGGCTTTAGTACGTCTAATAAATCTTCGGCCTCTTTTAGCCCATGTGCGATGCCGACCAATTCGAAACCGTCAATTCGATCTATAAAGCGCCTCTGAATCTCAGCGATTTGCGGATCATCTTCTGCAATAACAACCTTTACGTCTTTCATAGTTGCTGACTGTTATTCTTTTGTTATTGGATAGTTTGGTTCGTCGGTTCTTTGGGTATATATAGGGTAAAACGGCTGCCATTTTTGTCCCCTCGCTCTATAGTGATTGTAGCTTCTAATTGGACCAAAAGCTGTTTTACAAGATGCAGTCCGAGCCCATGTCCCTCACCGGATTTACTTGTAATACCCTTTTCAAATATGTGGTTTTGTTGTTTTTTAGGTATTCCGGCTCCTTCATCTTCGATTTCCAAAATTAAGTCGTTTCCAATATCCGTCATCGACAATAGTACAGTCTTACCGTTATTTTTGAGTGTTGCTTCAAGGGCATTGTCGATTAAATTCCCAATGATACTAACGAGTTTTTCTCTGGGAATGCGGTCCGGGATCTCAGTCATACTGCTCTCGGGATCAATGCGCAAGGCTATTCCCAGTTCCTTGGATCGATTAAATTTTCCAAGCAGGCAACCCGCAACAACAGGGTCGGGAACCGCTTCCACCAAAATTTTAATCAACTCTTGATGGTCATGTGTCTCCTGCCCAATCAGCGACAAAGCCTGATCTGTAGCGCCAATTTGTATGAGTCCGGCAATGGTGTGCAATTTGTTTGAATACTCGTGAGATTGGCTGTGTAAGGTATCGGCATATTGTTGTATCCGCGTAAGCTTTCGGCTGATAAGATCCAACTCATCCTTTCGGCGAAAGCTGGATACCACGCCGACGATTTTATTTTCCTGTTTAAGAGGAAGCCTATTAACGATAAAATTTTGATTTTGCATCCAGACTTCTTTGTCGAACTGGGGTTCCCCGGTTACTAATACTTCTGACATTCGGCTGTCAGGCAATACCTCACTGATCGGCCGGTCAGTTAAGGGTGTATCCTCAGGTAATCCCAGGGTTTTAACTGCAGCGCGATTAAACGTAGTGATTCTTCCTTTCTCGTCTATCGCAATTATCCCTTCCCGCACGGATTCTATCGTAGCATTTCTCTCCTGATAAAGATGGCCTATCTGCTCCGGCTCTAACCCGAATATCGTACGTTTAAAATGGTTAGCAAACCAAATCGCTGTCAACACGCTTAGAGTGAAGCTTGCCAATATCACTATAGCCAACGTGTTACGGTATCTGGCGATAATGGTCTCAACATTGTCTAATAGAAAACCGACAGACACTACACCGACCACGGTTTCACCGGCTGGATCGAAGACCGGGGCTTTCCCGCGCACAGATGAACCGAGGCTACCGGTTGCCTTTTGAATATATGCTTTGCCATGTATCAATGCGATCTCATTACGATCTCCTTCGTCATCATGCATCGGTTTTCCTATTCGTTCGGTAGTAGGATGCGCCAATCTGATGCCTGAATGATCACCGATTACAACAAATCGAGCATCGTTGGTTTTTGCGATATGCATGCTCAATGGTTGTAACGCCTCGGTATCCCGACGAGTAATGGCATCTATCACACCAGGCATGACAGCCACGGTTTTAGCGACATGGAGTGCGCGCTGTCCGATTTGCTCATCGAGTGATTCGTTTAAGAAGTGCAGAGCAAACAAACCAATAAAGCCGGTTTGTAACAAAGCAATTAACCCCAGTATGAGCACCATACGGGGCTTTAGTTTTAGTTTACGGGACGATAAGTTCATGCTTATTTGCTTTTTTCTTCGAATACTCCCACATAAATAGTAGTGAAAAATGCTTGATAATCCTCACGCACAAAATGAACAAAATGCCCTCAATGCTTTTAAAAGACAATATATTAATAAGCTATGCTCCTAAACGTCGCCGGATTAGTCTGAAAAGACCAAAACAAAAACAGCGAGGGCGGCTTAATGAAGTTAAGTTTATTTACAAAAAAGAGAAGCGTTTTACTTGCGGCATGTCTTGCTCTTATTTTCGGATCAACTGCAACACAAGCTTTGGATTCCATTCACTTTCTAATTCCCGGTGGTGCTGGGGGCGGTTGGGACGGCACCGCCCGGGGTACTGGAGAAGCATTAACAAAATCAGGACTCTTAAAATCCGTATCCTATGAAAACATGTCAGGTGGCGGCGGCGGCAAGGCAATTGCGCATTTAATTGAGACCGCAGATCAGGCGCAGGATACGTTAATGGTAAATTCCACACCCATCGTCATTCGTTCACTTTCAAAGGTATTCCCCCAATCCTTCCGTGATCTCACACCGATTGCCGCGACTATCGGTGATTACGGAGCATTTGTCGTACCGACGGACTCCGAATATAAAAACTTCAAACAGTTGGTTGAAGATTACAAAAAGAACCCCCGTTCCGTATCCATTGCCGGCGGTTCTGCGAGAGGCAGTATGGATCATCTGGTTGCCGCAATGGCATTTAAAGCAGCCGGTCAAGATCCACGAAAAGTAAAATACGTCGCTTATGACGCCGGAGGCAAAGCCATGGCAGGAATCTTATCCGGTGAAGCTCAGGTTCTTTCTACCGGATTTAGCGAGGCTCTCGCTCTTAAAAATGCAGGAGAAGTGCGAGTTCTCGCAATGACCGGGGAGGAACGTTCTTCCGCGGCACCCGATGTGCCGACATTGAAAGAGCTGGGCTATGACGCCACCTTCGTTAATTGGAGAGGTTTCTTCGGCGCGCCGGGCCTTTCATCCGAAGAACAAGCGTCATTCGCAAGTCTCCTGGAAAGAATGTATTCAACACCCGAATGGAGAGCAGTGAGAGACCGTAACGGATGGTCTGAGAATTTCAAACCTCGTGAGCAATTTGTAGCCTTTTTGATGAAACAGGAGCAAGTAGTCGGTGACCTAATGCGGGAATTAGGTTTCCTCCGCTAGTGAAGTTCACAAAATCTCATTGAACCTATCGGACTACAGGCACGATCAGGGCAACAAGGACGTGCCCAATGAGACACATTGTAAATAAAATGGAGATTCTTAGATGATCACAAGAGATCATATCGGCGGGTTGTTCTTTCTCCTACTTTGTTCTACGTATGGTTATTCCGCCACTCAGATACCCATGCTGCCAGGAGATGAATTTCAACCATTTAATGCACAGACATTACCAATTGCACTCGCGTGCTTCGGCGGATTCCTGGCAATTTGCATGCTGGTGACGGCTAGCAGATCTACCTCTGACAAACTCGTGTTAACCGGACTGGATTTCGTCTTGGTTACCAAACTTTTGGGATTGGTCGTTCTTTTCGCGGTGGCGCTGAAATGGATCGGTTTCTTACTGGCAACGATAGTCTTTCTTGCAGGTGGCTACCGGATACTGGGAGAGCGCCGGCTGAAGGTGCTGTTTCTTGCATCAGTACCTTTCGCCGTAGGCCTTTGGATGGTCTTGGCCAGACTACTTGATATCTATTTAGCCCCAGGTCGTTTATTTACCGGCCTATTTGGAGGATAGACAATGCTCGATGGCATATTGACAGGATTGAACACGGCAATCGTGCCGTTCAATTTAATGATGGTGGTATTAGGCTGTTTCGCAGGGACATTTATTGGCATGTTACCTGGGCTGGGCCCGATATCCGCCGTCGCATTAATGATCCCAATTACCTACGGCCTTGACCCTGCGTCCGGCATTATCTTAATGGCGGGAGTGTATTACGGAGCGGTATTTGGCGGTTCAACCTCGTCTATTCTCATTAATGCTCCAGGTTGTGCAAGTACGGTCGTCACCGCGTTTGACGGATATCCGTTAGCGCAAAAAAGGAAAGCTGGAAAAGCTCTGGCACTGGCTGCTTACAGTTCATTCACCGGCGGTACGATTGGAGCAGTTATTCTGCTATTCGCCGCGCCCGCACTTGCAAGTGTATCCTTAAGCTTCCAATCGAGTGACTATTTTGCCTTAATGATTCTTGGCCTTACTGCTGTTTCAGCATTTGCGGGTAAAGGTAAAGTATTAAAAGCGTTTAGCATGACCGTTTTCGGACTGATGATCTCGACTGTCGGTACAGATGTTATATCCGGTGCACCGCGTTTTACATTTGGTAATTTAGACTTGGTTGACGGAGTAAGTTTCTTGTTGTTGGCCATGGCGACTTTCGCCCTGGCAGAAGTCGTCATGACAGTCTTAAAGGGAGAGCATAAGAAAAAAGAACCGGATATGGATATGTCGTCGCTCGGAAGCATGAAATTATCCAAAGATGAAATAAAGGAAATCGCGCCAACTATCGGGCGGTCATCAATATTTGGTTTCCTCGTCGGGGTGCTGCCGGGCGCAGGAGCCACTATTGCGTCATTTCTAGCCTACGGTCTGGAACGGAACTTGGCTAATGCTAAACAGAAACTCCAATTTGGCAAAGGTGCGTTACGCGGTTTGGCTGCCCCAGAATCTGCAAACAACGCTGCCTCCACCGGCTCGTTTGTACCCTTGCTTACGCTCGGCATCCCCGGATCAGGCACCACGGCGATAATGTTAGGTGCATTGATTGCTTACGGTATTCAACCCGGCCCGCGACTCTTTGTAGACAATCCTGAAGTATTTTGGTCCGTTATCATTTCCATGTATTTCGGTAATTTGGTTCTGTTGATACTCAACTTGCCTCTGATTCCTTATATTTCGAGACTTCTGGTGATTCCAACTCCCATCCTCATTCCTCTCATCTTATTTTTCTCGATTACCGGAGTTTACCTAGTTAGCTTCAATACCTTCGATATTTACATGATGGTTTTTATCACAATAGCGGCAATCTTTTTAAGATTACTTGAATTTCCGTTAGCGCCTATGCTTTTGGGATTCATCCTGGGTGGAATAATGGAAAACAATCTCAGTCGGGCTTTAACGCTCTCTGATGGTAGTTTTGCCTTTCTTTGGGAGCGGCCGCTGACCTTAGGCATCATGCTTACGGCCGGCATCGTCGTATTGTTACCTTTTTTGTCCGGATTTTTTAAGAGAAGCGTTTTACTTGCGGAAGGTAGGCCAGCTGATGCCAAGTCCGGGCATCGAGAAAAGTCCGGCAAAACAGGGGTAGCCTCATTGGGCGAAGGATAATCTAAGCCTAACTGGTTTGCCAATATAACCTCGGATTTAGCCGGGGTTATCGTTATTATCAGGAAGGCTTTTTTATTGCAGCCGTGGGTGGAATCGCCTTATGGTAGCAACGATCCGAAGTAATCGCGTCATATACATCGACGATTGCCGCCATTTTTCCATATTCGGAAATCTCGCCGGCCTTCAACCCATTAGGGTAGCCCGACCCGTCCGCTCTTTCGTGATGCTGAACAACCGTTAGTAATGAAAGTTCGGAAATTCCATCGATCGATTTAAGGAAATCACGGCCATAAGCGACGTGGATTTTCATTTCCCTGAATTCATTATCTTAAGTTTCTATACCCTATTCGAAAAGTTAGTCCACATAGCTCGCATTATGCAGGATGTAGTTATCGGGCAACCTTATATTCCACTTATCCAGTTGGGTCTTACTAAATAACAGGCGCCCCTTTTTAGGCGTCATAGGCGGGAAATGATTTGGTTGCCCCCCATTTAGAATGTTTTTGGCAATAGTTGCCGCCGTTTGACCCTGTATGTAACCGAATTGCACCATGCCGCCAATACTTTTTCGTTGGCCAACACCGAAATCCCAAAAACTAAATATGGGCACAGGGGTGTTATGTGAAGTCCAATCGATTACATCACCCTCCGGTATATGGGCACCTTCATTGTCTTTCAACGTATGGAAAAGACCTATTACGATAGCATCATACCCCTGATACTTTGCATTGTTGACGAATTGCTTCCATCTTTTGAAACGTTCAACTAATTGCAGGTCTACTTTGACACCGGCAATATCAAGCGACTTCTTTCCCTGAAATGCTTCTTCGACGGCAAACGCGGATGTAACGCTTGCGTCAAATAAGATTAAGACCTTTTGCGCAGGTATAAGCGAACTGATAATCGCAATTTGGCGATTGTAAAGGGGACGCTCCAATACACCCGTGATATTTCCATACTTGTAAATACCTGTCTTACGAGGGTTGCTGTTAATTCCCAGGTATACAACCGGTGTTTTGGTTTTTCCTAACATAGGTCCGATATAACTAAGGGCATTATCATCTCCTAATATAACGAGACGGGGTTTAAGTTTCTCGTATATCCCCCAGGCATTATCAGCGGCTATTTGAAACTGGTCTTTCGGAATTTTTTTTGTGTTCATCTGAAAGGTATGTAATTCAACATTATCGTCAAATACTTCTTTAATTCCTTTAACGTAGCTAACATCCCATGGATGCTCACTATGGTAGCTTTCAATGATCAACACCCTGTCTTTGGAAAAAGCGGTTGGAGAAATCAATAGGCTAATAATTAGTAGTAGCAACTTTCCCACTTTTTTGTCTTCCTTATTGAAAACCTGTCTGTCTAAAAAATAGCGCATCGGGGATTTGCATGGTCCTAAGGAACGCCCTCACACCTGAAATCCTCAGGCTTTAGTCAATCAGCAAAGAAGCTGAGGGACCGCTCTACACTTTAAACGTAGAAGCCATTTTATTAAGCTCAACAGCCATCTGTTTCACTTCCATACTTCCGGATCGCGCCTGGGATGCTGAAGCCATGGTTTCCTCAGTTAAATTACTGATATCCAGTAAATTTCTGTTTATATCTTCCGCAACGACCGATTGTTGTTCCACGGCAGTAGCAACCTGGATATTCATACTTGAAATGTCACTAATCAGTTCATGGAGTGATGCCAGGGCGGCATCGGTAGTGTTCGAACTCTTGACCGTTTCTGAAGCTTGTTCTGTGCATCTCACCATTGCGGTAACCGATTCAGCGGTTCCCTGTTGCAGGTTTTGAATGATCGCCTGAATTTCGGTCGTGGATTCTTGAGTGCGTTTCGCTAATGACCGTACCTCGTCCGCCACAACAGCGAATCCGCGACCCTGTTCTCCTGCACGTGCGGCTTCAATAGCGGCATTCAATGCTAAGAGATTCGTTTGCTCCGATATGCCTTGAATGACTTCGATCACAGAACCTATTTCATTACTTTGCTTTTCCAAGTCTTTAATCACTTCCATCGATTTACCTAAGTTCGCTGCAAGTTCATCAACCGCAGATACCGTTGTTTTTACTGTATCCCTGCCCTTTTCCGCTTCTTCAAGACCCTGTTCGGATTTTGTTGCGGATTCCGCAGCATGTCCAACCACTTCTTGAATAGAAGAGGACATTTCTTCGATGGCAACCACTACCTGGTCAATGCGTTGTTTCTGATCGGCGATGATATCCGTATTGCGATCCGCAGTATTGGAGCTGGTTTTTGCAGACTCAATTAATACATGACTTGATTCCAGTAAAGAGCGGATTAACTGATTAAGCCTGCGGGACATGTCAGCTACAGAGCGGTAAATACCGGTATCCTTCTCGGTTAATGCCGGTTTGTGGCAGTATTAAGACCGCAACTAATTTATATTTCTTAGATATTGCCTATAGATCGCTTGATATCGACCGGTTTTTCGAAGGAATGCCAACCCTTCGTTAAAATCGTTACGAACCTTTGGATCGTCAAAAACCGGGCGGTAGTCTCGTGGATTGATCCGAGCAAAGTCATGTATCTGAATGGCCATTGGCAGCACCCTCTTTTTACCAATGAGCCGATACATAAAGTACTTGAATATATTGTGGTCACTCAGTACCACATCTACCTGCCCTTCAAATAAATCCAAAATCTGCATGGCCTGGTCATTAATTTCATTATAATTTTCTGCTTCATAGGCGGATTGAAGCCAGGTCGGATACCTTTTTAACGCGCCTTGAAATCCCTCTATTTTCAGATTATGGAGATCATGTTGAGATTTAATCGTTAAATTTTTTCGCTTTAATGTGATGAACACGTTTCGATAAGTGACTGCAGTGTTGCCATAAAATCCGCCATAGGATGTCATATCTTCGCCTAAATCCGTCATGGCAGCCCTCACTTGATTTCGTTTAAACGCTAAAGGAACTCTCGCTAACGGAAAATACTGCGGACGCAGCAGGTGACCACGATGGGCAAGGGCTTCCCGCATCACGGACAGTTCAATGCCAGCGTGCTTTTCAGGAAATACATACGGGGGGATACGCTCGCCAAAGGCCATCGAAATTTCATCTGCATTTGCCGTGACTGCTAATTGAATTAAGCAAAATGCGTATTTATAGAGGAACGACTTCAATAAAAAATCCTCTACTGGCGGTCTTTTTTGGTGTTAGGCTTGGCGAAGGCAGATCGCGTCCATAAGGACAAGTGTCCCCTTTACGAAAAAGACACATGCTTTACGAAGTTTCAGTTCCAAATTCACAATCGAATTGGAAACCTTCTTATTTAGTGAAGAATATATCCGACTGATTATCTCAATGATATTGAGTAAATTGCGTAAATTTGCTTGGATCAACTAAGTAGTATTACGTAGTTATCACTGCTGTAGTAAATCAATTTCGGTTAGAGATATTATCGAACTCATGATTTCCTGCAGGCCGTCAACAGAAAATTTCTTGAAGATCCGGTACTTATGAGTCTCTACAGTGCGAACGGAAATATTCAATCCGTCTGCTATGGAACTTGTATTATGCCCTTGAATCATTAGCTGAAAAATTTGCGCTTCTCTATCTGTCAACTTTGCGAGTTTTTTTTCGAATTGTCTCCGCTTATAGTTACTTAGGTAGCGTTTTTTCGATTCTGTAATAGCAAGCTTAACCGAACCGATAAGTTCGTTCGGATCGACCGGCTTTTCAATAAAATCGAACGCCCCGGCCCTCAAGGCATCTCTAACTAATCGAATGTTTCCATAGCCTGTCAGGTAAATAAAAGGCAGCGTAATTTTGCGTCTTTCAACTTCGGAAAATAGTTCCACACCCGTCATTCCGGGCATCACGATGTCACTGATTAAACAACCCACCGGATTATCCGGACATTGACTAAGGAAATCTTGAGCGGAAGAAAAGGTTTTGGTTGGATATCCTAAGACTTTAAGCACCAGTTCGTTGAACTCAAGACAAAGGTTATCGTCATCAACTATGAATACAGTAGGATCAAGATCTAACTCCGGCATCTCACACCCTCAAAATCCATCCTTTTTCTTGTTTGCGACTTCCTTCAGATATTGCGACTCCAACTCTACAAACTCCTTGCGCATGACCTCGTATTGCTGAGAAAGCTTATCGAACTCCTTCTCCTTGTCGGCCAGTGCTTTTTTAACCTTGTAACTATCTTTATCCTGTTTAAGCACCCCGCCCTTAGCCATCGTTTTGGCTAGCAACACCATTTTGCGATACTGCGCCTGGTTATCCTCGGTGAGCTTTTTGCACTGCTCGTTAAGGTCGTCCCGCTCCTGTTTGAGATAATCTTTTTCCGCCTGAAGAATTTTTACTTTGGCTTTACGCATTTCCAGGTCGGTTCTTAGGGACTCTTCAATTGCGCCTCTCTGTTTGGCTTTTTCCAGTTGGGTTTTCAAGGCATGGCTTTCTTCGTAGGCAGTGTTTAGCAAGGATTCCAACTGATTTAACTCGGCCAAATGTTGCCCGTCCCCTTCCTCCAGCTTCTGTTTCAACTCGTTCACCAATGCCTGTTTTTCTTCCAATGCGGATCGCAAATGAGTGGCAGAGCTGTCGTCGATAACGATTGTATGATGATTAAAACCAGCACCGGTTTGCCGATCGTCCCCCGACTCGGAAGAAAACTCATCCGGGAGACTGTCCAAATCCAGATCGGCTTGTTCCCCGGTTTCGTTAGGCGATTCGGAACTCTCGTTTCCTTCACTCACCAGTTCCATCATGGAGCTTAAATTGTTGTCGCTTTCCCGCAGCAGCCCATCTATGTCCATTCCGCTGTCCGGTGCGGAACGGATTTGCTGATTGAGGTTTTTTTGAAACCTGCTGTTTGATCCAACGGCTGTCTTCAAAGTTTTGTAGAGCGATTGATACACTTCGAGATTCGCAGTACGACGTTTGAAGTAACTCAGATCACGCTCCAGGCCGGAAATATGTTTCGCGCTTTCGGCACTGGCCAGCTCAAGCTCTGCAAGCCGTTTGGTATCCTGTTTGCGCTGTTTCGGGTCGTTACCTTTACTGATGCGTTCCCGTAGCGCATCCATTTCTTCTTCCTGGCCTTTATAGAGTTCAAGCAATGTTCGATAGTCGCGCCGTCGGATCCAATTGAGAATAAAACCGATGATTGCCAGAGCTAAAAACAACTCCACGGCAACGATCAATCCCATGATTTCAAGTTCGGACAAGTTCATAGATGCTCGCTGGATTCTTAACCCTACCGATAAAATGGGCGTAGCTATGTATTTAACAGTAGCTTTTCCAATTTAAAGATCAAGTTGAGCAAAGGTTTCGAAGTATTTGAAACTATTACCGTCTAAGTCGATTTCACCTCCGGAAAGTGAAGAAAATCGATGGGCTCCCGGCTACAAAGCGATTAGTCCTCTCCTTTTTCCCTGCCCCCAATATTCGGGGCATGCTGAACAATCCTTTCTGCCATTCTTGAAAAAGGCAGGCTTTGAATCCATACGGTTCCGGTACCTGACAGTGTCGCTAAAAACATCCCTTCGCCGCCGAAAAACATGCTTTTTAATCCACGGGTAAGCTGAATGTCATAATCGATACCTTTACTAAAGGCTACGAGACAGCCTGTATCCAGGCGTATGGTTTCGTTATTGAGCCGTTTTTCAATGACGGTGCCGCCTGCATGCACGAACGCCATCCCATCACCTTCCAGCTTTTGCAGGATAAACCCCTCGCCGCCGAAGAATCCGGCGCCCAGGCGTTTGTTGAAAGCGATATTGATGTGGGTGCCCAATGCCGCGCAGAGAAAAGCATCTTTTTGGCAGATGACTTCCTCGCCAATACTGGCCATATCGATCGGAACCACGGTTCCGGGATAAGGGGCGGATAGTCCCACCCGTTGTTTTCCCTGACCGGAATTGCTGAAGTGCGTCATAAACACCGATTCCCCGGTGATCATGCGCTTGCCGGCATTCCATAGTTTGCTGAAAAAATTCTGATCGACTGCCGAGCCGTCACCCATTTTTGTATCGAAGCTGATGCCGGCTTCCATAAAATTCATTGCTCCTGCTTCGGCAATCACCGTTTCACCTGGATCGAGTTCAATTTCCACCATTTGAATTCCGTGACCGATAATTTCATAGTCCACTTCGTGGCAACGCATGGTTTATTTCCTCTGGGATTATTATCGTAAACCTAAAGTTTATAGCAGATTTGCCTGACTGCGCACGAGTTAATGAGGGACTAAAAGATAAACTGCATCTAAGGCCGGTTTAAGCCTGATCAACGGAAGTACCCTGGCAGGTGGCCAGTGGCTATCGGCTTTGGTGAGTTAAGGGGTGATCGGCAGGCGGATCGAACTGCGCGGCCCGCTTAGTAAACCGGACCGCAATTTTCAGTGAGAATTAATCGTCGTCATCCTGATGCTTATATTCGCTAACCAATGTCTGTTGCAACTTGGCGGGCACAGGATCGTAGTGACTGAATTCCATGGTATACACGCCTTCTCCACCGGTGATGGATTTTAATTTGGATTGATAATTATCCAGTTCGCTGAGCGGAACCATGGCGTTAATCTGAAACCGGTTGCGGCTCTTTGAATCACTGCCGGTAATGATCCCCCGCGACCCCGAGAGGTCCCCGGTGATATCGCCTACCGATTCGGCAGGGGCGGTGATTTTTAGCTTGACGATGGGTTCCAGTATGACGGGACCGGCAACTTGAACAGCCTCCATAAAGGCCTTTTTACCGGCGGCAATGAAAGCGATTTCCTTGGAGTCCACTGAGTGGGTTTTGCCATCGTAAACCACCACTTCAATATCTTGCATCGCATAGCCGGCAACCGCGCCGGATTCCATGACCTGCTTGACCCCTTTTTCCACTGCGGTGATAAGGCCGCTGGGAATAGCGCCACCGACCACTTCACTGCGGAATAAGAAGCCCTCTCCCCGGTCCCTTGGGGCTATGCGCAGATAAACTTCGCCAAACTGCCCGGCGCCGCCGGTTTGCTTCTTATGGCGATGATGCCCCTCGGCAGGTTTGGTAATGGTTTCCCGGTAGGCAATCGCGGGTGGATGGGTGACGACTTCGGCGTTAAACGCATCTTTCATCCGTTCCAAAACGACTCGTAAATGCAGTTCGCTGGCGCCATATAATACGGTTTCATTCAGCGCTGCGCGGTGCACCACACTTAAACCGGGATCTTCCGCCGCCATTTTATGTAAAGCGTCAGAAATCTTCTGTTCATCGCCCCGCCGGGTCGGCTCAATGGCAATGCCGAATACGGGTGGCGGGAAAGACACGGACTTGAGGTGGTAGTGGTCCTCGTCGTGAGAATCGTGCAACACCGAGTCGAAAGTCACATCTTCCACCTTGGCGACCGCGCAAATGTCGCCGGGTATGGCTTTCGACGTATCCCGGGTGTTCTTCCCCTGCATCTTCAATAAGTGATTAACTTTAAAAGGTTTTCTGGCATCCCCGATATAGAGTTGGCTGTTTGGGGTAATGGTGCCCTGGTGGACCCGGAAAATCGCCAGACGTCCGACAAACGGATCGACAGAGATTTTAAATACGTGGGCAATAACGTGTTTATCCGGATCTGGGACGACGCTTACAGGTTCAGCGTCTTCGCCTTCGCCTTTCAGGAACAGCGGCGGATTTCCTTCCAAAGGCGTCGGCATCAACCTGGCAAAAACCTGGGTAAGTTCGTCGATACCCGCGCCGGTTTCCGCAGATACGAAGCAGATAGGAATCAAGTGTCCTTCCCTGAGTGCAGCCTCGAACGGATCGTGAAGTTGTTCCGGGTCCAGTGACTGGCCTTGTTCCAAGTAGACTTCCATGAGTTCTTCATCAAGTTCCACAACCTGATCACAAATCGTATCGTGGGCTTCCTGGACGCTGGACAAAGCGGTTTGCTGTTCGTAATTCGGTTTAAAAAACACATCGACGACTTTTTCGCCATTTGCCGTCGGTAAGTTAATTGGCAGGCATTCCGGCCCGAATGCATCCTGGATGCCTTCGAGCAACGCGCCGAAATCTACGCCTTCGGCATCAATCTTATTGATGATGATCATGCGGCACAGATTTCGTTTTTTGATAGCGTCCATGACTCTTTCAGTGACTAGTTCCACGCCATTTTGCGCGTTAATGACCACCGCAGCAGAATCCGCGGCAGCAAGCACGCTAACGGCCCGGCCAAAGAAATCCGGGTAGCCCGGCGTATCGAGAAAGTTTATGTGGGAGTCGCCGATATCGAGGCTACAGACTGCACTGAAAAGTGAGTGTCCAAGCTGTTTTTCCTGCGGATCGAAATCACACAGTGTGGTGCCGCGTTCAACGCTACCGGCTGCAGGCAATTCACCACCCGCAGCCAGAAGTCTTTCCAACAGGGTGGTTTTTCCGCAGCCCACGTGTCCAAGCAGGGCGATATTTCTAATTTGTTCGGTTTGATAATTGGCCATGTGGCCCCCTTATTGTTGTTGTCTGATAGTACATACGGAAGTCTCATTGACGAATACTATCGATTATTAAAGGCCGTTTTTTTGCTTTGAGACATGCCGCAAACAGAAAGCCGTATTCTGAGTAGTTGATTACGGACGGGTGTTAGTCATTTAACGAATTAATCCTTAGTATTCCGAGGTTAACTCGGCTTGCTGCCGTATGCGCCATGCGCACCCTACGGATACATCCCGTGGACTTATACAAGTACCTCTTCCTTTTTTTAGATTTTCAAAACACTGTGTCCGGAGCAACCGTTTTGCGACTGTACACAGAAGGAAACAGCCGAAATTGATTTCATGCCGGTGATTATAAAATGTGCAGCAATAGATGGGGTATAACCTAATGCAATGGTCCATGTCCACTTAAAATGGTTAAAAATCCTGTAAATGCTATTTTGCTTACCCCATTAGGACAACCCTTGCCGCAGAATCGACGGCGAGCATTGATCCGCCGGCACCTGCCGTCAGTGTTACGAAAAGCCATAGATTAAGTTCCCTATCCGGTAACACTGTTAGAACGGCACATATCACCGTACTATTGTCAACTGTAGCAGATGGCAAGCCCACCGGAATGTTCACCCAGCTCGCACTCAATTGATCATACATGAAATACGACGCCGGATTCAGGTAACCAAAGTCGCTAAGACCGCAAATGCAGAAAATTAGAAGTAATACAGCAGCAAACAGACCGTCAACAGCGTCGCCACCCAAACCACCATAGTCTCGGCAGGCCATAACTTGGCAAAATAGCCCTTGGGTCTCTGATTAGCTGAATCATAAGAATTTCGTATAAAAAGTTTTATCGAGCCGGTAATTGCCTTTTCTAATGCCGCATAAGCTCGATAAGAAGCAGAAGCTATCCGCATGATAAATGCCGGGGCAAGTTTACGATAAAACCACTCTGCGTCGATGTTGGTTGAAGGCAACTCCGGTGGGTACAGCTTCTGCAAATTCAACCATACGAAAGCAAGAGCAGAGAAGAACAAAAGCTGCAATTGGGTCAACACGTGCGTGAGGTCGTATGGCTGATACTCAGAGTCAAATGGCAACAGCGCATATACCGTTTGTGCCGGGAAGGTACCGATCAATACGCATAGCATGGCGGAAATCGTCATGGCGATAAGCATATTGCGAGGCGGTTCGGTAGTGCGAATACCCGAATCGTGGGCGAAGAAGGCAAAGAATGGAATCTTGATACCGGCGTGGTGAAATACCCCTGCGGCCGCGAACAACAGGGCCAGCCACACGATGTCATAACCTTCGGCAATGGCAGCGCTCATGATCATTGATTTCGAAACGAAACCACTGAACAACGGGAAGGCTGATATTGACGCGGCACCGGCAATACAGAGAATGGCCGTCTTCGGCATGCTCTTATACAGCCCTCCCAATTCCGAACCATTAATGCGGCCTGTCATATGCAAAACTGCTCCCATGGTCATCATCAACAAACCCTTGAAGATCACATCGTTAAAGGCGTGGGCAACGGCACCGTTGAGCGCAACAGCGGTCCCTAAACCAACACCGACAATCATGAAGCCAATCTGGTTGATCATGCTGTAAGCCAATACCCGGCGCAGATCGTTTTCAATAACGGCAAAGAAAATCGGGAAACATGCCATGGTGACGCCGATCCAGATCAGAACTTCTTCTCCGGCGAACGCACGGGCAAAAGCATAGACAGCCACCTTTGTTGTAAAGGATGCCAAGAAAATAGTTCCCGTAGGCGTGGCTTCCGGGTAGGCATCGGTCAGCCAATTGTGGACAAACGGAAACGCACTCTTGATACCAAAAGCCAGGAATACCGCCCATGCACCAATAGCAGCCATACCGCTGTGGTCTAACCCGATGTCACCAAATTTCAAGCTTTGGTAGTGCTGAGCAAAAATAAGTAAACCGGCTAAAAGCATCACACCGGATAGCACTTGAATGATCAGGTAACGCAAACCAGAGCTATAAGATTTGTTGGTACGGCGAGCCCAGATAAGGAAGACAGACGTTAACGCCAGCAGCTCCCAGAACACGAACAATGTCAGTAAATCACCGGCAAACACAGCACCAACAGCGCTGGCGGCATAGGCTAACCCGGACACATGTTGCAGCGTATCTTTAACGTGCAGTGCATAGGTTATTGCGATGAACGAAGCCAAATGGAACAAATAGCCAAACATAAGGCTCAATTTATCGACGCGAACCGGTTCGATCTCATATCCCATAAACTCGAACGACCATAAAATGCCCATATCGAGTGTCATCAGATTAACAGCACCTAAGACAGGTGCGGCAAGCATCAAAATACTGCGCAGGTAGCCACGCAAAAAAATTGCTGCGAAGGCGCCGAGCAATAAAGGTAAAAATGGAGGAAGGATGGCTAAACTAGTCATCGTAGTAGTCTTCCCCGCGCATTAGTACCTTTCTCATTTCCTTTGCAATTAACACCAAAACGACACAACCAATAAAGCCATAGATGGCGTAAAATGCAGGTATGTTTTCCCAATCGTGATAGACATGGCGGTGAACGACAAAGTCTATCGCCACCAGCAATCCACAGATAACGTAGAAGACTTTCAGTATCTTTTTAATGTTTTCCGGCTTATCGAAGAAGTCTTGCGGCTCATCATTCTTTTTCATTAGCCAACTCCATTTATGGCACCGTTGATGCCTGGAATTAAGTTGATCAAATCAACCAGAGGTTGAGGGAAGAAGAACAGCGCTAAACAACCGGCTGAGGTTACCGTTAAAGCTATCACCGACGGCAGAGGCGCTTCCTGCACCTCTGCCCAGCTCCAGGGTTCGGCGCTAGGGGCTTGTTTAGCAAAAAAGGCTTTAATCGGAATCGGCAACAAATAAGCGATATTGAGTAACGAGCTGATCATAAGCGTAACCACTATGATCAGTTTGTCGGCCTCCAACGCACCGATGGTCAAAAACCATTTGCTCCACGTGCCCGCCATCGGCGGAAGTCCGATGATGCTGATTGCTCCTATAGCAAAAGCAGTCATAGTGATAGGCATCACTCTACCTAAACCGGCCATCTCGCTGACGTTTTTTTTGTGTTTTGCAACCATGATGGCGCCAGCACAGAAGAATAGTGTGATTTTACCAACGGCATGTGTTGCAATGTGCAAAGCCGCGCCGGCAGCGGCTATCGGTGTCGCTAACAGCGCACCGACGACGATATAACTTAACTGGCTTACAGTTGAGTAGGCCAGGCGTGCCTTGAGGTTATCTTTAGTCATGGCAATGCTGGAAGAAATCAATACGGTCGCCGCGCCGATGTACAACATGACGTCGGCGGTCGGTATCTCCTTTAACCTGTCGATTCCAAAAATGTAGATCGCAACTTTAAGAATACTGAATACACCCGCCTTCACGACTGCGACGGCATGCAGCAATGCTGAAACCGGCGTAGGCGCTACCATGGCAGCCGGTAACCAACGATGGAAAGGCATGATAGCTGCTTTGCCGATGCCATAGCAGAACAGGACAAGCAGCACCGCTAATAGACTTTTGTTCTCAGTGTCAGCGACAATACCGCCTGGCTGAAAATCCAACGTACCTGTCACCGCCCATGTCCCCATGACTGCGAGTAATAAGAAGGCAATCGAGGTACTAAGTAGAATTCCGAGGTAGGTTCTGCCACCTTTTTTTGCTGCTTCGGTTCCAGCATGCGTAACAAGCGGGTAAGTCGACAATGTCAGCAATTCGTAAAACACGAACAATGTCAGCAAATTACCGGAGAAGCAAATAGCCATGACCGAGCTGATTGCAATAGCGAAGCAGAAGAAAAACCGGGTTTGATTATCTTCTTTGTGGCCACGCATATAACCGATGGCATAAAGGGTGGTAATGATCCATAAAAAGCTGGCGACCAGTGCAAACAAAACACCTAGGGGCTCAACCACAAAAGTCAACGATAGTCCGGGAAATAAGGCTACCCAGGTGGTTTCCATCGCCACAGCGTTAAAGGTGTTATCCGTGATAACCAATACGATGGTAAATAGCAAAGCAGCGGTTGCTAAAGTGACCGACTCACGCAGATTCGGGTAGTTACCCGCGGCAATTAATAACAATGCACCGATCACGGGCACTACTATTGCCAAGTTGACGAGCATGGAAGGTTCTACAAACTGCCAGAGGTTCATTGCGCCACCTCTAACAGTTCCGTCGATTGAAACAACCACTCTGAAGCATGGCCGACGGCCTCGGTAGTCAGTGATGTATCGATACCAAAGTAGAGATTAGCCAGAACCATCACCCACATCGGTATCAACATTAGCAGCGGAGCTTCTTTTAACTTGGAGGCATCCCTACCTTCAGGAACATCGTGGAAATAAGCTGCCTCGACTATGCGGCCAATGTAGACAATCGCCAGTAATGAACCCAATAAGATTAAAACAGCAATAACCCACAAATTTTGCTGCAGTGCTGCTGAAACTAAATACCATTTACTAACGAACCCTGCCGTAAGAGGTACACCGATAATGCTTAAACCGGCAATGGTGAAAGCGGCCATGGTAAAAGGCATCTGCTTGCCCATACCTTTAAATGCGTGTACTTCAACCGACCCGACACGGTAAAACACCGCGCCTACAGCCATGAACAGGGCACTTTTCATAAGCGCATGGTTAAAAATATGAATAAGGCCGGCCATAAGCCCGGTTGTCGTAACCAAGCTAATGCCTAAAACCATGTAACCGACTTGCGCAACGGAGCTGAAGGCAAGAATCGTTTTCACATTGTTTTGTACTGCGGCCATGTAGGAACATTTGAAGATGGCGACGATAGCCAAAAACATGAACACCATGTCCATGCCCATGTCGTAAAACACATAATCAGGTCCGAAGATAGTGAAGATAAATCGAATCAGCACATAGACCGCAACCTTCGTCGCTGTACTGGCCAGAAACGACGAAACCGCGGAAGGCGCATAGGTATATGCGGGAGGCAGCCAACGGTGTAGCGGAAATAATGCGAGCTTAATACTCACACCGACAACGATAAAAGCTAGGCCGGTATTTATTGTTCGACTGCGATCAAATGCCGCGATACGTTCAGCTAAGTCCAGCATGTTAAGCGTACCGGTTTTCATATAAAGCAGGCCGACGCCGATTAGAATGAAAGTGGCACCGATAGTACCCATGATAAGGTAGCGGAACGCCGCCGTCAGGCAGCGCCGATCGGAAGCCAAACTGACCAAGGTATAGGTAGCGAGAGAAGAGATCTCCAAAAACACAAATAGGTTAAATGCATCGCCGGTAATAAGAATTCCGGATAAACCGGCCATGGCCAGCAAGTAGGCAGTGTAGTAAAACCCGTGTTTAGCCTTGTCAATTTCCTTCGCGATACTCTCTTTGGAATACACCAGCACCATCGTTGATACACCGGTAACAGCCAGTAGCACAAAAGCGTTCAACGCATCGACGGTAAGTTCAATTCCCCAAGGTGCGGACCAACCGCCAAGACTATAGTGAATTGCTCCTTCTGCTAAGGTCGTCAGCAGCAATTGAAATGCGACGATACTGGCCCAGGCGCCCGTAAAGGTTGCCAACAACCAGACTACTGTTGACCGGCCTAATATGAAAACAATGGGTGCGGCGATGAGTGGTAGCAGTATGGCGAGTGCTGGTAGATGCTGTTCCAGCATTAGATTGCGTCATCCTCGTTTTGAAATTCATTTTCTTCAACAGTGCCATAAGCATGTTTGATACGAATGACCAAGGACAAACCTACAGCGGTGGTGGCAACACCGACCACGATCGCAGTGAGAATGAGCACATGAGGAAGTGGATTTGAATATTGGGTGACCCCTTCAATTATGATGGGAGCAGTACCTCCGCTGACCTTACCCATCGAGATATACAACATAAACACCGACGTTTGAAAGATATTCAGACCAACAACTTTTTTCACCAGATTGTTCGCCGATATCACTACATAAAATCCGGCCATCATCAGAAAGACAACGATCCAATAATTGTAATAATCAACAATGACACTCATTGCACGTTTGACCTCTCCACTTGATTGGAGAAGGCGTAAAACAGACCGAGCATTGCGGCGAACACCGTCAGCCCTACTCCTAATTCGATGATGATAATTCCATAATGCTGGCCAGCGGCCGCGGTTGATGCCAAGACGTTGTAGTCGAGGAAGTTTGCTCCTTTTATCATCCCGACCAGACCGACAGAAGCGTATAGCAATACTCCTAACGGCGCGAATACTTCCAATTGCCTAGGGCTGACGATACGATGCGCGAATGAAGCGCCGAACACGAGTGCATACAGAATTAATGCAGCAGCGGCAATAACGCCGGCCTGAAACCCGCCTCCCGGACCATAGTCCCCATGAAACTGAACATACAGGGCGAAGAGAATAATAAAAGGGATGATAATTTTGGCAACGACATGCAGTACCCTATGCTTGGCCAAGCCGGACTCCGGTGTCGCTCTTTTATTTGTAGGTCGAGCAGTTCCCAGCAGAGACAACACGCCAATCATGGCGGCAAAGACCACCACAGTTTCTCCTAGCGTATCGAAGCCACGGTAGCTGGCCAGCACCGAAGTTACTATGTTCGGAAGCCCGACTTCTTTTGGCGAGTCTTCTATGTAACGCGGTGCGACATGTTGGTGAATAGGATTATCGGCATTCCCAAAAGGCGGCATATCCATGGTGCCATAGATTAATGCTGCTCCCGTTACGCACACGACAACAAGATGTAAGATGGATGAATGGGAGTTTTTTTTCTCTGTACGACCGGTAAGAGCAATCGTACCCAGCATAAGTACCGTCGAAATACCTGCACCTACGGCTGCTTCGGTGAAAGCTACATCAACGGCATCCAGATTGATAAATATCAGCGCGGAAACAAAACTGAAAATACTAAACAGCATGACAACTGCAAACAGGTCCTTCAAAAAAATGACCCGCAGAGCAGTCATGGCCAGCATACCCAATAAAACCAAATCGATCAGAACTTCAGTCATTTGTCCTCTTACCTATCATTGCTTCTATTGCTTTCCGCCAGTGTTAATAGGCCACCATGCCGAGCCGACTTTGCTAACGCATGGGAAGCCGTCGGACTGGTTAACAGCAAAATGGCAAGTATCAGCAGCAGTTTGATAATGTTCAAATCAAAACTGGTTTGGAGTAGCAGTCCGGCAATTATCAAAATCACGCCGATAGTATCCGTCACACTTGCCGCGTGGACTCTGGTAAAAAAATCGGGAAAACGGAAAAGCCCAATCGCCCCTGTGAAACTAAAAAAAACACCGCCAGCGAGTAATATTGCGCTGAAGTAATCTAGGATACTCATACCATTTTCATCCCACATTTGATTCTTGTTTTTCTTTTTTAGACCGATTATTCGATCGGAGCGGTGTACTCGAAGAACCGCAATACAGCCACCATTCCAATAAAACTTATAAGTGCGTATACAATTGCAATATCCAGAAAATCCGGGCGGCCGGTCATGTAGCCAACCACAGCAATAAAAAGAACGGTTTTGGTTCCGAACATGTTTACGCCGAGTATGCGGTCATAAACAGTGGGCGCCTTTAACGCCCGAGCTAAGGCCATGGCCATAACCACCAGTATGGCAATACAAGTAGCCGTGAGAACTCCCGTCATCGTTCTTTTTTCCAAATTTCGGATATCTTTTTAGCCATGGCGCCTTCTTTGAGCTCCTGCAACGATTTCTTTTGCAGAGCATGAACGGTTATATCACCATCTTCGATATCAACACTTAACGTGCCTGGGGTTAAGGTGATTGAGTTAGCGTATAGAACCTGCGTCGAATCAGGCACTGTCGTGGCTGGAACTTTTTCTAACGAAGGTGACAAGTCGCTCGTTTTACCCCAGACGAGTTTTGTGACCCCAATACTTGAGACAAAAATCTGGCCGACCAGCCAAAACCAATAGCGGACCACCCGCTGCCCAAAGGTGATGTATTCAACTTCGCCATCCAATCTATCCATTCGTATTGAAATGTAGAACACGAGCCCTAATGAGAATGCTCCGAATCCGAGCATGAGAGGATCGTAGTGCCCCGAAAGCAATAGCCAGAAGGCTGCCAGCAGAAAAAATCTTTTAATAATTGGCATTATTAGATCGAAAATTTGTTTTTAGATTAAGAAGATTGCTTATAAAGACTAGCAGTTAATTGTACACCCTATGACGGATATCCTCCGTTTAATCCTTATTTTGTAGATATAGCCTAGATAAATCCCCGCCTAGATCAATTTTTTGCAGGCAGGCGAAAAAAAAGCTGAAAAAACACAGAGCGATGTATTATGGCCCGATCGATTCGACGAAGATCTACGGCAGGTTCCTTTGTATGTTAGATCGTTTAGATAGGAAGGCCAGGCGCTAATGACTCTCTTGTCGGGCCAAACAACTAAGATCTAACCCGATGTCACCAGATTCATCACCTTTTTATGCAGCGGCTCGGGTATAGGTTTACCAGCCTCCAGCCAATGGATACCGATACCTTGGCGTTCCATCCGGCGAAACCACTTATTTTGTTGTCGGGCAAACTGGTAAATTGCGGCAGCGAGTTTCTGTTCCATGTCGTTGCGATTCAGCCGGCCTTGCAGATATCGGCCGACAAACCGATATTCAAGCCCCAACGCATCCAGTCTTTCCCAATGGATTCCCTGTTGCACCAGAGATTCCACTTCCTCAATCAAGCCGAGATTAAGACGCGTTTTCAGCCGTTTCTTTATCCGTTCTCTTAATGCTTGGGCATCACAACGAAAGCCCAGCACTAATGCATCCAGCCGGACTTGGACGATATCGGCTTGCCGGTCGCGTTCGGCGATTGCAATCTCAATTGCACGCAGGGTTCTTTCCCTATCCTGGGTATCAGTCGAGTTGTGCACCTCTTTGATGGATAATAAATAGTCCACAAGCTGCTGATCCGAATATTGCACCAGTTTATTTCTTAGTTCGGGAGCCACAGGGGCGTTTACCAGGCGATATCCTTTTAACAGCGCATCCAGGTAGAGTCCTGTCCCTCCGGCAAAAATTGGAAATATATTACGCGAGTGGGGATCTGCCAGAGTTTTTTCCACAAGGGATAAAAAATCGAAAAGACCGAACTCCCGGTCCAATCCGACTACATCAATCAAATGGCAGGCAACCTCGCCATACTCCTCCAAGTCTTTACCACTGCCGATATCCAGCCCGACATAAACCTGCCGACTGTCAACGGAAATCACTTCACCGGCGACTTGCCTAGCCAGCTCGACCGCCAAGCGGGTTTTGCCTGTGGCCGTCGGACCCAGAATAACCAGCGCTTTGGCTGCCGGGATATCGTCCGCTATCATCCCTTGAGAATTGATCATTTTTTAATAGAGTCCTGACAGTTTCTTTGCTATGGTTTCTTCACCATTTCGCCAAGACGCAATGGTTAACAATAAAAAATACTAGGATCATGCACTATGTCACAAGGCCTCATCTGGCTCTCGGTTGCTGCCGTGTTCACTCTGCCAACCGCTCTAGTCCTATATGTCATATTTCGTAATCACCGGGCCGCGGACCTTTACTATCAGGGCTTGTATCACAGCCTTGAACAGGAAAGGCTTGGCAAACTGCTTAAAGAACAGGGTGTAAGCTTAGATCATTATGTTCGAAGCAATAGTTCCACGGAGGTCTTCAATGCCATCAAACGCTGCCGTGGGTGTGTTCAACAGGATCAATGCGATCGGCACCTGGAACAGCACAGGCAGGATTTACCGGCGGATTGCGAAAACAGAGAATCGATTGCACGCGCCAATACCCTGGTGGAGCAACCCGCATAATCGGCGGCATTAACGCGTTACATCGCCGACCAGCCGGGCATATACGAAGCCGGTAAGCTAAACTCCCTTGCAGAATGGCTTATTGGGCATTGGAACGCCAGCCGGTGGGCTATCAGGCATAGCTGTTTTGCTTCCTTTACGCCATACAGCCTATCGCCGACCAAAGGGTGGTCGATCGCTGCAAAGTGCCGGCGAATCTGGTGTTGGCGTCCTGTGATCAGATCAATCTCGACCAGCGAAACCTTATCGATGGAATTCCAGGCCAGCCGCCGGTATTCGGTCTGCGCCTCTTTACCATCCAAACTGGCGTTAATTTCGCCTGCTTCCGGCAGTTCGCCGCTCACCAAAGCGAGATAGTGTTTCTGCAACTTTCTTTGTTGGAGCAACTCACTAAACTTTGCCGCCGCCAGCTTATTATGGGCTATCACCACAATCCCTGAAGCATCTCTATCCAAACGATGCAGCAGAAAGGGGTTTTGATAAAAAGCAGTTTCCTTAATGCCCTTTACTTCGACACAACGCAGCAAGCTGCAATGGTCGCCCCATTCCGTGCCTTGGCTCAGTAATCCGGCGGGCTTGTACCAAACCGAAAAGGTCTTTTCTTCATGAATAAGACTTGGTTGCCTGGGTTCCAAGCGTAAAACCGCCGGATCAAAAAACAATTTTATCCGGTCTCCGGGTTTCAGCAGACTCTTCACTCTTCTGAGCCGCTTTTGCGGTTTTGTGCCTTGTTTCAACCATACGCCACCCTTGCTCATCACTTCCTTAACTTTCTGCTTGGACAAAGAGGTAGCGCCCGCGAGATGTTCCAGGGCGCTAATTCCTGCATCCTGGACAGTGAGACTGTGTTTCAGTTTGGCCTGCGTGGTCGATTGCTCGGTGTTTTGCGCCGATGGCTCGCTACGTTTCGTCGACCAGTCAAATTTTGATGGCATGGTATACCCGAAATTTATTGTTATCGCTTATTATTTTAAAAGGACCTACAGCTTTCTCGATCCACTCCGCATAGGGCAAGAAGCTATTCGCCACCAACACCAGGGAGCCTCCCCTACTGAGATGCCGGCTACATGATTGCAAAAACCGGTAGGTGACTTGCGTGTCCTGTTTCACGCCCTGATGAAACGGCGGATTTGTGATAATAGCCGACAATCCGGGCTTTACATCATCCAGGCCATTGGATGGGTAAATATCCGCCTCAACGCCTAATTTTTCGGCATTTGCCCGAGCGCTGACCAATGCCGGTAAGCTAATATCCACCATTTCGACATTCGCCTGGGGAAATCGTTTTTTCAGATACAATCCCACCACCCCGGAGCCGCAGCCAAAATCCAGTATTCTCGGCGAACTGGCGTTTTGTATTTCTCTAAATTCCGGCAGGTTTTCGAGTAGAAGACGGGTGCCCTCGTCTAATCTGCCTGCGCTAAACACCCCCGGTAAAAACCGCATGGACTGTATGGACTGGCCGGGGAATTCGACGGTCATCTTTTTCCAGCAGCTAGCAAGGTTTGGCAGTTCCTGCATCCTGGGATACAACTCCCATAGTTGGCAATGCCGTGCAGAGTCGACTTTTTGCCCATCCCAGCCATCTTTCAACATACGCTTGGCTTTGCTTTCTACGCCTTCGCGCTTGCCACCGATTAACCACAACTTGGTCGTTGCCGTAATTCTATCCGCTAAGGAGGATAAAACCAGATCCACCACCTCTTTGCTCTTGGGCATGAAAAGAACTATCTGATCGAACTGCCAGCTTGGATCGGGATACAGCGAAAACAATAACTCCCCATCATTTTGATGGGCCAAATATTTTGCATAATCCCAAACCAATCCCTTAACCGGAGAATCCAGGCGTTCGCGTATTTCTCCGCGTAGCAAACCATCCCCGAGCGGCCCGACGAACAAGGTCCTAGGAGAAAGCAGTTGTTGTTGGCGCAGTATTACCTGACTTGCGTTTTCAAGATGGCTCACGCGCAGTGCTCCGGTTGATCAGTCACTTGGTGCTGGTTGCTGTTTGGACCTATCAACGTCCGTATATTTTGGAAACTGTGATTCTGTTCCGTTTTCGATGGCTAATTTTTAGGCACAATCAACAATTGTTATCTTATGTGAGCAATTGTAACCAGTTGGCCCTAAGAAACGGAAACCATCCAAACAAAAATAATTCCGGATGAAATCTCAGCCTGCGATGCAGTTTTCCATGCTGCGCTTCATCCTAAACAGCAGGAAACTCAAAATGAATACTCTCAATCAAAAGCCTGTATTGGCAAGTTTTACTGCCATTTTGATATGCCTTTGGATTTCCGGCAGCCAGGCTGCCGTCGTGGACGAAATCAATATTCCTGAAGTGCTTCCGGGAAATGACTATCGGCCACCACTATTTCTCAATGGTGCGGCCAAGCGTAAATTCCTGATGTTTGTCGACGTCTATGTCGGATCGCTGTATGTTGAAAACACCTCCGAAAGTGCGGATCAATTGATTCACCAAGACGGCTTCAAACTTATGGAATTCAACATGCTACGAAATGTTCGGGGTCGAAAAATCGCTGATGCGTTTTATGAAGGAATGCGGCTTAACGTGACCCAGGACCAAGCGGTTGCCATGGAAGAAGAAATCAATCAGCTACTGGCAATGTTTGACCAGCGTCTTCGCAAAGGAGACAAAGCGATTATCGAATATCGTCCAGGTGTGGGTATGTCGGTAAATCTGGCCGGTAATGATCGCGGCATCATAAAAAGTAAAGAGTTGTTTGACGCGATTCTGTCTATCTGGATAGGTGAATTTCCCGTGAGTCAGGATTTCAAGGCCGGTATCCTCGGTGTTGAAGTGGCTAAGATTGTCGGCGAATCGAAGTTTCGGCGCCGATATGACGAATATTAGTATCTGTTGATACGCATCAATACATCAGTGGCACCCCCTCTGCATAATTTTTTGACATTACTTTTCCAACTTAGGGGGTTGTATGTACGTTGATGAAGTTGTTATTGCGGGCGTGTTAGTGGTGCTGATGACTATCGGATTTTTCGGCGGTGTCGTCTGGATGATCCACAAAGATAAGCAAAAACACCCTCAAAACTAGTATCGCTAATACTTACGTATAGTAGAAAATAGAAAGCAGCAGGCCGGAGGTTCGCTGCTTTCTTACCTTCCAATTAATTAAAACAAGCACTATGCGGCTGATTTACACTTCTGCTTTGCCCTTGATTCCTCTCTCTTGAACTGCAATAAAGAAAGACTTCTTATTGCCGGCACCCTGGTTATCAGATAAACCACCGATAATGAAAAATATATCACGATCGCGTAGATCATGGATTTGTACAAGGAAATGGCAAGAACAACGCAGACTAACAGCCCGGCTATTGCAATGCGTTTTTGCAATCTCGGAAGCAGTTTCATCGCGGCCAGCATTGTCATCAGATAGATAAGCACAATAACGCCGTTAGCCGCTGTAATGAGTCCTTCCAACTTCATTCCAAACCCGCTTGTCAGGCAAATACTGACGGCACTGATAATCATCCAGCTATAAATCGCATTGTCCGGAGCCCCAGCATCGTTGAGGCTTCTTAGTCTATTGGGCAACCTCCGGTCATTCGCCATTTGCCAAACCATGCGGGCCGCACTTGCAAGATAGATGTTCATCGTGGCAATACAGGACAGGAGTCCGAAAATGCAGATAAACGCATTGCCGTAACTGCCAAGCAACTGCTGGGTCAGCTGTACAATGGCGATAGTCGAATTGCCGTCGGGAGCTACAAAGTAATAAATGAGCCAACTGCCGGCCCAGTAGATACCGCCGACAATCAAGGTTCCGCCAATCAGAGCAATGGGCAAATCCCTATCAGGATTTTTAAACTCACTGGAAAGGTGCGCCATGACTTCGATGCCGATAAAACTCCAAAAAGCCAATGCCGCCGCGGCTCCTACCTTAGGCCAGTCGGGCGACGATGCCTGGTTCTCTGTCGCCGGAAACCAACCGATCCCAGCCAAGCCCGTCAAAACTACAATAATGATTCCCACGGAATAGGCAATCGCCGTTTGCAGATTTCCGGAAAATTTTATTTCCCGCAGGTTGGCCCAACCAATTAGTCCCAGAATGATCAGCTTAGCAACGAGTGCTTGATGTTGGCCTATTTCAGTCAATGACCTTAAAAACCAGATTGCCATCTCCATGGCTGCGGACAACCCGACCGGCAACAAGGCGAGGAAAAGCCAGCCGACGATTCCGCCTTGGCGGACGCCGAAAGCTACCCTGACAAAATTCGAAGCGCCCGCGGCACTCGGAAAGCGTTTACCTAGTTCAGCAAAGGTGATTGCGATCGGTAAAACTGCAATCAGCAGAAGTCCCCAGCCCCAAAGCGCATGCGAGCCGAAATTCGTCACCGTTAGTTCAGGAACAATGAATACTCCGGTGCCAAGCAATGCTGAAACCAGAATTCCCATTCCTTGCATCATGCCCAGAGACTTCTTTAAGTCCGCCATACCCGCCCTCGTCCAAATGAATTATGCTTTTCACATAGAATAACCAAACGCCAGGTTGCAATTTGCCGGTATCCGCCAGCAAAATAGTTTTTCCTCCGTGAAATCACCGGTGATCGAAGAGAATAAGTGTGGATAAGTTTGACGAACAAATTTTGCAGGTTATGAAGGAAAACGCCCGAATACCTGTATCCGGCATTGCCGAAAAGGTAAACCTCTCGCGCTCCGCAGTGGCAGACCGAATCAAGAAACTGGAAGATAACGGCACAATTCGCGGTTACCAGGTACTTCTCACCCAAGCCATGGAGGACCAGGTAAAAGTCTACCTGGAAATTAAATACGACGATATTCAGTGTGATGAAATGGCCAAGATGCTGCGCACAATACCGCAGGTCGTAACTTGCCATGGCGTTGCCGGTGACACTGACATGTTACTTTTTATTAAGGCCGGCAGCATGTCCCAGGTGCATTCCATTCGGGATAGAATATCTGCGTTACCGGCAGTCAAGAAGATAAAAACCCATGTAGTGATGGCCGAATATATCAACGAACTTGGTCATTAACAGGTTGAACCGCGTAAACTCCCGCTGCCGCGCGAAACGATCGTGGGCCCTTATGTTTTCGTTCGTTAACCTGTCATTCCAATAGCGACATTTCGTCCAGGTCATCCAGAGGAAAGCTGATTATAGGTGTCGAGAATACATCCGCTCTGGAGCGATCCAACACGCGGTTGTGCTGGTCCACTTTCCCGGTATTCAAATCCTTGGAGAAGAAGTACGCTTCACTGACCCCGTGGTACATATTCACCGCCAAAATATCCAAATAAGCCTCTTCGCCATCAGTGGCTACCCAAAATATGGGGATACTCAAACCGAAGGTGTCCTTGTCGGTACCCAGTGAGGTAAAGAAGAATTGAAGAAGCATTTCGGCATGCTCGACCCTGTCTACCAATTGAATAAAAAAACGGTGTTCAAGTTCCATTCGCAATCGGGCATTCGCATAATCCAACACCGGGGATGGCTGAATGAAATGGGTTTCCAAAAAGACCTTCTTATTTGCGAATGGCCTTAAATCGTTTTCCTCTAACTTGGCCATCAAATTGTTAATACTGTAAGTCACCAATCGCTGAGCGGTAGAGCCGTCATATTGGTCAACTTTGCCTCGTGTAGAACAGGCAGTTAAACCTGCGAGGATGAGTGCCAGCAAGGTTATTTTCAAGTAAGACAGTCGCATCATGTTTCCTTTCAGAGATTGCACCGGATTTGCGATTAGATGATTGAATAAATGGGAGCCATGGTCGCCGAGCAGACTCGCATGTAAAAAGCAGAGTCTAGCGATAACTATCTCCTAAAGAAACAACGGGGCACAAAGATATAGAAGGATTTTCCCATTTAAACAGCTCTAAGCATCATACCGGCAAATCACAGCAGACTACTCCCAAATAGGTACCCACAAAGAACCGACTACCACTCCCCAGGGTTTGACGAAGGTCATCTTGGTTGGTGCTGCCATCAAACTACAATCAAAATTGAACTTAGTAGACCAGGGTAAGCCAATCATTATGTCTATTGATCTTCGCGACGGTTTTGGCAGGCGTTTCACCTATCTGAGGTTATCGGTGACGGATGCATGCAACTTTCGCTGCAACTATTGCCTACCCAACGGTTACCAAGGAAAAGGCGGAAAAACATCGACGCAACTGCCTCTAACCCTACCGGAGATTCAAACTCTGGTGACGGCGTTCGCGGCAATGGGAACCCGTAAGATTCGTTTAACCGGCGGCGAGCCGGCGATTCGTTCAGACCTTTTGCAAATTATCGAAATCTGTGCCAATACGCCCGGCATCGAAGAAGTGGCCTTGACCACTAACGGTTACAACCTAACAAAGAATGTTCACCAATGGCACAACGCCGGATTGTCTGCCCTCAATCTAAGTCTGGATAGTCTGAATCGGGACCAATTCAAAGCGATCACCGGAATGCCTTATTTTGACCGGATCATGGAGGGTTTGGAAAAAGCAATGGCAATCAACGGCATGAGAGTAAAAACCAATGCGGTGTTGCTGCGGTGTTTTAATCTGGATCAGTTTGAATCGTTTCTGGAATTTGTCAGAAACAGGAATATGAGCGCAAGATTCATTGAACTGATGCAAACCGGAAACAACCAGGTTTTCTTCAAAGACAATGGTCTGTCAGGATCTATCCTGCAACAATATTTGCAAAACAATCTTTGGGAAATCGTTAATCGCGGCCATTTGGCAGGCCCGGCATTGGAGTACCGACACCGAGACTATCTCGGCCGTATCGGCTTGATCATGCCCTACGGCCCCGAATTTTGCGCCAGTTGTAATCGTCTGAGGATATCTTCCCAGGGGAAGCTGCATCTGTGCCTGTTCGCTGAAGAAGGCCTTGATATAAGAGCCCTCGCTCGTTCACGGGACGTAGTCGGTATAATCGGAAAAACGCGTTTGCTACTGGAGAAGAAACACGCCACCCACTATCTGCACCAAGGGTATACAGGAGCCGCCGAAAACCTCGCCATGCTGGGTGGCTAGACGGAAAAGATACCGGATGCTTACGCCGCCGATAAACAGAATGTCGCGAGAACAATTCCCAAACCGGCGATATTAACGTAAAGCTTTACAAGTCCTTTGATTATCCGTTGATTCTCGTCTTCGTTATCGGAGTACATGGCCTGATGACACCCTCGCCTCATTAACAACTTTCAGTATCTTCCACAGCAAATTGTGCGCCTGTTCAGTAAAGATAGTACGCTTTCCAAAGAATATGGGATGAGAATGAGCTTCTGTTTCGATTTCCTGGTTTGACCGGCAATTGGAATCGAATGCCGATTTGATCAGGATTAGTGCGGTGTAAGTTATGAATAGTCCATTCTGGTGCATAGGTCGGTCAAGACGCTCTGTTTTTTGCTCCCTGGAAACATATTTCCTGAAACAAAGCACGAATATAATCCTCAATGCTCCCCAGCTTACATTCAAAACAATATCCTATCTGTCGAGCAGATAATGCATAACTCAATCCTTGCTATGCTATAGGCTGAAATAGGTTAGGAATCAACGGCAGCAAATTTACTAATCAATCGCAAAGCATCCTCCAATTGTGCTTTCAATGCTAGATTGTTATCCACTAATTGCTTGCCTTTAACATCAGCGTCGCTGGCAATTTGACTAATAAGATTGACGTTTTCAGAAATACTTTCAGAAACGGAGGATTGTTCTTCAATCGCTGTGGCGACCTGGAGAGTTAAACCTGATATTTCTTCTATTCGACGACGAATTTCATTGAACGAAGTACGGACATCTTCATTTTGCTCTACACATTTTACTGACAAGGACTCTGCATCCTTGATACTACCCACGGATTTTACAACACCCTGCTGAATGTCATTAATCATTGTTTGAATTTCTGTTGTCGAATCTTGGGTGCGCTTGGCAAGATTCCGCACTTCATCGGCGACCACTGCAAAGCCGCGTCCTTGCTGCCCAGCACGCGCTGCCTCAATGGCGGCATTCAGAGCAAGTAAGTTGGTTTGTTCCGCTATATCGCCGATCACTTCCATTACCTTGGCAATTTCACGGCTTTTTGTATCTAAGTCACGCATATCCTTCATTGTCTGCTGTAGTTCCTCTGCGAGCTGGGAAGTTGATTTCACGGAGACATCCAGACAACCTTGTCCATCTTGGGTGCAGGACAAAGCAGACTGCGCGGATTCGGAAACTCCATTAGTATTCTGAGAAACTTCTTGAATGGTGGCGGACATTTCTGTTGTTGCCGTGGCCGAGAGATCAGTTTCTTGTTGCTGCTTGGTGAGTTGATCGCTAGTCTCCTCACCTATATTCAAGGAATGCTGCAAGTTCTCGAAGATGGTTTGACTGGTATCTAGCATCCGGCTCGATACTGCACCAATCTCAGCCTCTTTCATCTTGAGGGTGGTTTGGATCTGACTGATATCGTCTACGACGCCAAAGTACGTGTATTGACCGAGAGGACTATTGACAGAATCACGCGATACGGCAGCGATCCGCGTGATCCGATTCGCCTGAAAAATTGTCCAAAAGCCAAGAAGACTGGCGGCAAGGAAAAGGCATGGAAAAAACCATGCAACTGGTAATACATCCACCCATCCAATCAAAATTAATATCAACATCACTACTACCAATATGGTGGCTTGCTTTACTAACGAGGGGAAAGCAAAGCGAGAGAGCCAGGGCAATTTGCCTTGCTGGATTTTTTGGTAGAAGGCTTCTGCATGTTCCTTGGTGTCCTTGTCAGCATTTATTCGTACTGATTGAATTTCCTTTATCTCGCCGGCCTCCAGAATCGGTGTCACATAGGCGTCGACCCAATAGTGGTCTCCATTGGCACAACGGTTTTTGACGATACCCATCCAGGACTGATTACGTTGAAGAGTGGTCCACATGTCGGCAAAAGCCTCTGGTGGCATATCCGGATGACGAACCAGGTTATGCGCCTGTCCTCGGAGTTCTTCCTTAGAAAAACCAGCAACTTCGCAAAACTGATCGTTGGCATACGTAATCACGCCCTTAGGTGTTGTCGTGGAAATTAAGCGATAACTGCTCGGATAGTTATTCTCACGTTGCGTAACGGGAAAGTTCTTGCGCATGATGCCCCCGGCTACAGACAAGTAGAAATATGTTGATCAAAATTAGATCATAGTGGTTAACTTACATAATTCCAGTAAGTATTGGCATCGTTTTCAAAGTGGTCATTATAAAATGGCGTTTTAAGACTAGCGACTTACACCGAAGGACTGTATACCTTCAAACAATGATCAAGCTTCAATCACCCTATTGACCACTTAATCGATGCAAACAACATTTGTGACACGCAGATATGTTATAAACTGCCCGATATGTTGTTGGTTTGTGAGAAAAAATTCATGCTTATCTGGCATGTTAACAAATTGATTGAATTTTTCGGGACCTTGAAAGCTTAGGTCTGCTTCATTCGCCAATCCCATGCTCCAATCAGGGAACCTCCGTTCGTTAAGTGGATCAACAAACAATAGCTCCACATCAAAATGGCGTTCATCCCGGCAGATTGCCCGAAAAGTGTCTTGGATGACATTAAGTTGTCCTTCCAGCACCTGGACAAAACGATTGGCACCATCGTATAAGAGTATCCCCGTAAGCCCTCTCGCAGAATTGTTTCGCTTGCTGACATCGAGAAGCAGCTGCAATGTCACAGGTGTAAAGTCAAAAAGTGTCTTACTCATATAAGCAAGAGTGTACATTATTAGGATTTACCGACTAAATCAGCACGAAGCGGAAGATCCTCAATATACGTTGATTTCAATTATCCGGTTTGCAATTGAAGTTAACAGGTTAAACCAGGTTTAGTCTTCTTTAGAGGTGTTTGTTTTTTAAATAGTAATCCCTTCCGATCTCATGGCTGCGATAGCATCTTTAAATTTGGAATAGTACGACACCGGCGCAGATGCTTGTGAAGGGCTTTAGTTACTGGACAAGCGGTACTAACTCCATATCGAAGGCTTCGATTTCAGCGGCATCGACCAGGCGATGCAAATAATCGGAAATTGCATGCCTTTCCTGCTGCTCCGTCAAATAGGTATTAATTTTGTCGTGGACCTGTTCGAATGGTAGCGTTCGGCCCGGAATCAATTTGATTACCTCGACAACATGGACCCCATAGCGGCTTTCGATTGGGGCGGTAATCAAGCCTTCCGGCGACTGTAACAAAATGTGTTCAAACTCCGGGACGGTCTGGCCTTTCTGTATTTGCCCTAATGCGCCGCCGGTGGATTTTGAAGGGCAATCAGAAAACTTCGTCGCCAGATAGACAAATTGCTCCGGTTGTTCTTCCAATCGGGATATCAGCGCCTTTGCTTCGGCAACTTTTGCGACGCGCCCCTTCGCATCTTCCGGTGCAACGGCCAGTAAAATATGCCTCGCCTCCACTAGAGAAGAACTTGAAAACCGATCCGTTTGGCTCTTGTAAAAGCGCAGACATTCATCCTCTGAGGGCTCTGCGAGCTGTTTGTAGACCTTCTGCTCGAGCAGATTTTCCACCTGCTGTTCGGCGCTGTGATTATCATCTTCGAGATCCTGCTTTTTAACTTCCCCCGCCAGTAACTTTTGGATAATGAGAGAACGGGTGGCTTGGTGCAGCGCATCTTCTGCCTGGTCGGCCGGAAAGTACTGCATTTCCCGGTAAATGGTTTCAGGCTCGATCCGCTCGCCGTTAACTACAATCGCTTCCATCTTCCGTACCTCCGGTTCTCTCACTTTTTTCTTTGTTATCTATTCACGGCTGCACGCACAACCTGGTAGTTTCGGGTGACGTATTTCACCGGAACGCTCCAGATATGTACCAACCGGCTAAATGGAAACAACAGGAACAAGGTCATTCCCAGGAAAATATGCAGCTTAAAAATGATATGGACATCGCTAATGGAAGCTGCCGCCTGACCGGCATTCAAGGTGACAATGGATTGTGCCCAGGTCATCATTTTCAACATCTCCACGCCATCCATGTGACCCATGGAGACAAAGATACTGATCAGTCCAAGAATCAATTGCGCATAGAGTAACAGCAATATGGCAATATCCATCTTGCTGGAATTGGCTCGCACTCTGGGATGCGTCAACCGGCGTTTAATCAGGATAGTCAGCCCGACAAAACAGACGATTCCAAACAAACCTCCCATGCCCATGGCGACTTTCTGTTTGAAACTGGCGCTTACCCCTAACGCATGCCATACCTCATGGGGAGTTAACAACCCGACAAAATGACCCAGCAATATTGCGATCACGCCGATGTGAAAAAGAATACTGCCTATACGGAGCTGTTCTTTTTCAAAAATCTCGCTGGAAGAGGTCTTCCAAGTGTATTGATCACGGTCATAGCGAATCAGGCTACCGACCAGGAAAACCGCTATCGCCATATAAGGATAAACGGCAAATAAGAGAGTGTTGAGATAGCTCATGATTGTCCTCCTGCGGCGACAGTGCTGTCTGCCCTGGTTGAAGAGTATGAAGACGCCTCCATTAGATTTACGTGGGTGACGTCATCGCGGCGTTGTCCGGGCTGCGGGCGAAACTGGCCGGATTCGCAGCCTTGCATTGCATCCTGACCGGTAAATCGAACCGCTTCTTCTTCCCAGATTTTGTCCAAGGCTTCAGGCGTATGGTCCGGCGCTTCCTTGGCAACTTGTTCCCGCAATGGATCGTAATCGACCTGAATACCGGCGATGCTGATCAAGGCGGCGGCGAGCATGGAATAGTCACTTCCACGCTCTTCCAGTCGTGTTTGCAGCAATGCCAGCACATGACTGATATCCTGCAGCCAGCCTTGTATATTCGCTCCTTGGGTGGCAACAAACTCCAAATACAAGGGCAGGTAATCCGGAAGTTCACGGGAATGCAATTCCAATCCTGCCTGACGATACTGAGCAAGCAGGTTGATCATCGCCTGGCCACGATCCCTGGACTCTCCGTGGATGTGTTCGAATAAGTGCAGGGATACCGCACGGCCTCTTTCGAACAAACCATCATAGTCACTTTGCCAATCCAATAACGGCCTTCGCCGCCGCGTTTCAACAAACCGGATGATTGCAGCCTTAGCGGTTTCCGGTAGGTCATTCTGTTGTAACAAATCGATGACTTCAGGCAGGCTCTCAAATAGCGTTTCCGTAGGATAATCCAACAGTCGAGAAAGTAATTTTAACTCAACCATTACTGCTCCTCCTGCGATACGGGAATCACCTGCCGGACGACCTGTTGCTTGCCCCCGAACAAGTTGGTTCCGCTATCACCGGTGGCGCAACCGTTACCAAAGCTGAAGCCACAACCACTCTTCATGTCATAGGCATTTTCAGCGTAAGCGCGGTGGGAAGTCGGGATGACGAACCGGTCTTCATAGTTGGCAAGGGCCATGATCCGATACATCTCTTCCACCCGGCGCTTGCTCAGGCCAACCTGTTCGAGAACGGCCAAGTCTTCCGTATTATCCACATGCTTGGCACGCTGATAGGCGCGCATGGCAATCATACGCTCCAATGCCCGAACCACAGGCTTTTCATCCCCAGCAGTCAACATATTGGCCAAATAACGCAACGGAATCCGTAGGCTTTGCAGATCCGGAATTTCGCCGTTCATGCCGACCTGTCCTTGTTCGACGGCATTTTGAATGGGGCTTAACGGTGGCACATACCAAACCATCGGAAGGGTGCGGTATTCCGGATGCAACGGCAACGCGACCTGCCAATCGATGGCCATTTTATAAACCGGTGAGTGCTTAGCGGACTCCAGCCAGGCTTCGGGAATTCCCTCTTTCCGCGCAGCCGCCCGCACTTGCGGATCATTGGGATCGAGGAAAATATCGCATTGGGCCTGATACAAATCCTGCTTATTCGATTTCGCGGCAGCATCTTCGATCTTGTCTGCGTCATAAAGCAACACACCTAGATAGCGGATACGGCCGACACAGGTTTCCGAACATATCGTCGGCTGGCCGGATTCAATGCGCGGATAACAGAAGATACACTTCTCTGATTTACCGGTTTTCCAGTTGTAATAGATCTTCTTGTAGGGACATCCGGAAACGCACATCCGCCAGCCACGGCATTTATCCTGGTCGATCAGGACGATGCCGTCCTCTTCCCGCTTATAAATCGCGCCGCTTGGGCAGGAAGCGACACAGGCCGGATTAAGGCAATGCTCGCAAAGCCGCGGCACATACATCATGAAGGTCTTTTCAAACTCGCCATACATGTCTGCCTGTACCTGATCGAAGTTCTTATCCTTGCGGCGCTTTTCGAACTCGGTGCCGAGAATTTCTTCCCAGTTGGGACCCCATTCGATTTTTTCCATGCGCTGGCCGGAGATCAGCGAACGTGGCCTGGCAGTCGGCTGGTGCTTCTTATCCGGCGCATTATGCAAATACTGATAGTCGTAATCGAAGGGTTCATAATAATCGTCAATCAGCGGCAAATCGGGATTGGCGAAGATATTTGCCAACACCCGCAGTTTTCCGCCGATCTTGGGACGCAGCTTGCCCGAGCCGTTGCCGACACGTTCCCAGCCGCCACGCCACTTGTCCTGGTTTTCCCATTCTTTCGGGTAGCCGATACCGGGTTTGGTTTCGACATTGTTAAACCAGGCATATTCCATCCCTTCGCGGGATGTCCAAACATTCTTACAGGTCACCGAACAGGTATGACAACCGATACACTTATCGAGGTTCAGGACCATTCCAATTTGAGCACGTACTTTCACTTAGTTACCCTCCTCAATCCTATTCTGTATCGAGCCAGTCGACCATGTTCATCTTCCGAACCACGACAAATTCGTCCCGGTTGCATCCCACCGTGCCGTAGTAGTTAAAGCCGTAAGACTGCTGGGCGTAGCCCCCGATCATATGGGTGGGTTTCATCACAGCCCGGGTCACCGAATTGTGGATACCGCCCCTGGTTTTGGTCATTTCCGATCCTGGCGTATTGATGATGCGTTCCTGGGCGTGATACATCATCGCCATGCCATCCGGTACCCGCTGGGAGACGACGGCCCGAGCAGAGATGGAGCCGTTCACATTAAAAATCTCAATCCAGTCGTTATCGACGATGCCGGCAGTTTTCGCGTCCGACTCGCTCAACCAGACGATCGGGCCGCCGCGCGACAGAGTCAGCATCAGCAGGTTGTCTGAGTAGGTACTGTGAATTCCCCATTTCTGGTGGGGCGTGATCCAGTTCAGCAATATCTCTTTGTTACCATTCGGCTGACTGTTATGGACCGGCGAAGTCGTCTTCAGGTTAATCGGCGGCTTGTAGAGACACAGGGTTTCGCCGAAATCCCGCATCCATTCGTGATCCTGATAAAACTGCTGGCGGCCGGTAATGGTGCTCCAGGGGATACTCTCATGAACATTGGTATAGCCTGCGTTGTAGCTGACATGCTCGTCTTCAAGGCCGGACCAGGTAGGTGAAGAAATAATCTTGCGCGGTTGGGCGACAACATCGCGAAAGCGGATTTTTTCTTCCTGTTTGGGTTTTGCCAGATGGGTATGATCCAGTCCTGTTGCCTGACCAAGTGCCTCCCAGGCCTTGACCGCTACCTTGCCGTTGGTTTCAGGCGCCAGCGACAAAATTACTTCAGCGGCATCAATGGCAGTTTCTATGCGCGGCCTGTCACCTCGGGCGGAATCTTCGTCGTGGGTGAGATTCAATTCTCCTAAAAACTTCACCTCTTCCTTGGTATCCCAGGTAATTCCTTTACCGCCGTTACCGAGTTTTTCCATTAACGGACCCAACGAGGTAAAGCGGTTGTACGTGTTCGGGTAGTCCCTTTCGACAACCACCATATTGGGTGCGGTTTTACCCGGTATCAGATCGCACTCGTCCTTCCACCAATGTTTAACGCCAAAAGGTTGCGCTAGCTCGGCAGGTGTATCGTGCAGAATAGGCAAGGTTACCAAGTCCTTTTCTACACCCAGATGGCCATTGGTTAGCTTGGCAAACTGTTCGGCAATTCCCTTGAAAATATCCCAGTCGCTTCTGGCCTCCCAAACCGGATCAACCGCCTTGCTTAAGGGGTGGATAAAGGGGTGCATATCCGAGGTGTTCAAATCATCTTTTTCATACCAGGTCGCTGTCGGGAGAACGATGTCCGAATACAGACAGGTTGTTGACATCCGGAAATCCAGAGTGACAAACAAATCCACTTTTCCTTCCGGTGCTTCGTCCCGCCAAACAACATCTTCAGGCTTCTCGGCACCCATTTCTCCAAGGTCTTTACCCAATAGTCCATGCTTGGTTCCCAGCAAGTGGCGCAGCATGTATTCATGGCCCTTGCCCGAAGATCCGAGCAAGTTGGAACGCCAGATAAACATATTGCGGGGATAGTTCTGCGGATTATCCGGGTCCTCGCAGGCAAATTTCAGATCACCACTCTTGAGTTGTTGAACGGCATAATCTTTGGGTTCCATGCCAGCCTTTGCGGCATCTTTAGTAAGTTGCAATGGATTCATCCCCAGCTGCGGCGCGGAGGGTAACCAACCCATTCGTTCTGCGCGGGAGTTGTAATCCAGTATCGAGCCGGTCCATTTATTGGCGTCCGCCAAGGGTGAAACGACTTCGGTCATGGCCAGCTTTTCGTAGCGCCATTGATCGGAATGGTTATAGAAGAAGGAAGTGCCGTTCATCTGCCGCGGCGGCCGTTGCCAATCCAAACCGAATGCCAAAGGCAACCAACCGGTTTGCGGTCGCAGTTTTTCTTGACCGACATAATGCGCCCATCCGCCCCCGCTCTGCCCGACACAGCCACACATCATCAGCATGTTGATCAGGCCACGGTAATTCATATCCATGTGGTACCAGTGATTCAGCGCGGCTCCGACGATCACCATGGAACGGCCATGGGTTTTATCGGCATTGCGGGCAAATTCCGTGGCAACCCGAATCACTGCTTCGGCAGGAACGCCTGTGACTTTCTCTTGCCAGGCAGGGGTGTAAGGAATGTCTGCATTGAAATCTCCGGCGCAATTTGGATCATCGTAACCATTATCGACGCCATAATTCGCCAGGGTAAGATCATAGACCGTTGCCACTTTGGCGGTGGTTCCGTCGGCCAGTTTGATGGTTTTAACAGGCACTTTGCGTGGAATCAGTGTGTCGTGGTCCGTGTGCTGGAAATAATCCAGTTCGTGCTTCTGGCCGCCAAAATAGGGAAACAAGACATTGGCTATTTCGTCTTTTTGGTCTTTCAGAGTTAGGGAAAGCTTAACTTCGTTGCCGGACTTGCCATCGGTCGGCCGAATATTCCATTTGCCCTTTTCTCCCCAACGATAGCCAATGGCGCCGGTGGGGGAAACCAGTTCATTGGTCGCACTGTCGACAGCAATGGTTTTCCATTCGGGATTGTTTTCCTGTCCCAGATTATCGGAAAGATCCGATGCCCGCAGGAAGCGGCCTTGAACCAGTTGGCCATCCTTTTCATCCAGCATTATCAGCATCGGAAAGTCGGTATTGAGGCGGACGTATTCGGTAAAGTACTGGCTGGGCTCTTCCAGATAGAATCTCTTGAGAATGACGTGACCGAACGCCATCGCCAACGCGGCATCGGTTCCCTGTTTAGGTGCTAGCCAGGTATCGCCGAACTTTGACGCTTCGGAATAGTCGGAAGTAATGACGCAGGTCTTAGTACCCTTGTAGCGGACTTCAGTAAGAAAGTGTGCATCCGGCGTCCGGGTTTGCGGGACATTCGAACCCCAAACGATAATGTAGTTCGAGTTATACCAATCTGCGGCTTCCGGTACATCAGTTTGCTCGCCCCAGATTTGCGGTGACGCAGGCGGTAGGTCACAGTACCAGTCATAAAAACTCAGACAGTTACCGCCAATCAACGACAAGTAACGCGCCCCGGCTGCGTAGGAAACCATGGACATGGCTGGAATTGGCGAAAAGCCGGTGATGCGATCAGGACCATAATTCTTGGCGGTATACACATTAGCCGCCGCGATGATTTCATTCACTTCATCCCAATCACTGCGAACAAAGCCCCCTAAACCACGGCGCTGCTTGTAGCTTTTCGCTTTAACCGGATCACTGACAATGCTCTCCCAGGCCTTAACCGGATCGCTATGTTGTGATTTTGCTTCGCGCCAGAGTTTAACCAGTAACTTTCTAACCTTCGGATACTTTAGTCGATTGGCGCTGTAGATATACCATGAATAACTGGCACCACGAGGGCAGCCTCTAGGTTCGTGATTCGGCAAATCCGGCCGGGTGCGGGGATAGTCGGTCTGCTGGGTTTCCCAGGTCACCAATCCATCTTTAACATAGATTTTCCAACTGCAGGATCCTGTGCAGTTAACTCCATGAGTGGAACGGACGACCTTGTCATGTTGCCAGCGGCGTCGATATCCATCTTCCCAGTCTCGATTCTCTTTTGTTGTGGTGCCATGTCCATTGGCGAAGTCTTCGCCTTTGCGCTTGAAGAACTGTAAGCGATCTAAAAAATGACTCATTCTGGACTCCTCGAAAAAACCTAGTGGCTGCTGGACCGGCAATCTCCTTCGGAGCAACAGTCAGCCAATCACATTTTCATTCTAGAAATCGAGGGTTCATTCAGGTTGATATGTATCAATACGGATTGTGTGCCAATATGGCAGAAACTACCCGAAATACCCCTTTGTGGGTATCCCCGATAGTGGTAAATATCTATTAAAATCAAAACATTAAGAATTTCACCAGGTTTTGGCCAGGAAGCCGGTTTGCACGCGGGTCATTGGGAGTACTCCTAATAGAATGGCTTTGCGCTAGACTGTTTTTATACAAACGAATGCTGGCTACGAGATTGGTAGCGAGCAAAACGTCGGAGTACCCTCATGCTACGCATCATCGAAAAATCCATTATCTTTCGCATGGGGGCGCTGATGGTCGCGCTGGTGACATTGGCGCTGGCAAGTATGTTGAGTTCGTATTTTATTGCGGACAAAGCGGAACGCGATGCCGAGGCGGTGAATCTTTCAGGATCTTTGCGGATGCAAAGCTATCGTATTCTTGCAAGCATCATTGCTGTCGATCAGGCGGACCCGACCGCTCTTAGTTCCCTGCCAAACTCAACAGACAGTATCAGGCAATCACTGGATCTACTCGAACAACGGTTAACCAGTCCGATTCTTCAAGCAGAAGCAGTGGAGGTATCCGATTCGATACTTAGCAGCCACTATTTCTCTATGCGCGAACAATGGCACCGTGAGATTAGACCGAAGCTGGAAATGCACTTGGAAAGGGAATCCATCCTCACGATCGAAGATCTTTCCGCACTGTTAGGCAGTTTTGTCGATGATCTTGATAAGATGGTGCAGCTTTATCAGTCTCAAGCCGAGGGTCGGGTTGCCAATCTCCGCTTTGTCCAAATACTGGCATTGTTTGCTACGCTTGGGCTTGTCATTTTGTCTCTGTACATTCTGCACCACAATGTCGAGGTACCCTTGCGTCTCCTTACACATACTGCGAGAAGAATCGGCAAGGGAGACTTCAGCAGCAAAGTGGAAATCAGCAATCAGGATGAGCTGGGCTTACTGGCCAGAACTATCAACCAAATGAGCGCGGATCTGGCGCATATGTATGCCACACTGGAAACCCAAGTCGCGCAAAAGACCCGGGAATTACAACAGCGGGCGGAAAGCCTGAGCTTTCTCTATCAAGTGGCCCGCCAGGTTAGTGAAACCGAGCTGAATACCGAACAACTCCAAGCGTGGCTGCAAAAACTTGAGCGTATTACCACCGTTACGGATATCGACTTGTGTTTGAAAACCGCCGAAGCAAGCGTGCCATATGAGCATATTCGGAGTGACTATCTAAAACCTCTAGCAGAAAGATGTAACGAGCAGGCTTGCGTTACCTGTATGGATAAAGAAAACGGTTCATGTATCGAGGAAAAACAAATACTCCTGAAATATCCACTTTTAAAGGAAAACACAACTTTCGGCGTTATGGTCTGCGCTACCGAATCGGATACAAGTCTCCAGGACTGGCAACATCAGGTACTGCAATCCTTTGCCGACCAAGTCGCCGTTTCATTAAGTATGCGTACCCAGGCCGACCAGGACAGACGCGTGGCATTGATGAATGAACGCAACGTGATCGCCCGCGAACTGCACGATTCCCTGGCACAAGCCCTTTCCTATTTAAAGATTCAGGTTACCCGGTTGAATCGTCAACTTAACAAGTCCGGTGTGCATGACGAAAAATTAGAGGAAATCACCCTCGAAATTAAAGAAGGCATCACGTCCGCCTACCGCCAACTGCGGGAACTGTTAACCACATTCCGTCTTTCGGTCTCGGAAAAAGGGCTGCATGCGGCAATCGCTTATACCGTGGAACAGGTGCAAGAGCAAAACCCTTCCATCCGCATCGAACTGGATTACCAAACAGGAGACATTCCTTTTTCGCCACACGAAGAAATCCACCTGCTACAGTTGACCAGGGAAGCCATCCAAAACGCCGCCCGGCACTCCCAGGGCAAGCACATTGAAGTTAATTTTTCCCCGTTGAAAGACAAACGTGTCAAATTATGTATCCGGGACGACGGTATCGGGATACCCAAAGACCCGGAGAAGCTCAACCACTATGGCATGGCTATCATGCGGGAGCGGAGTCGCAACCTAAATGGCGAACTCTCAATTATTAAGCGCCCTCAAGGAGGTACAAAGGTTTGTTTTGAGTTTGTACCGGATTTTGCCAAGGACAAACAGCTAACGCCTCAGGTCTGAGGTTTGTTATGGGATTAGCCTAAATGCAAAATTTCATAAGATATCAGGGCCGATAGACGTCCCATTTTACCCCGGATTGTATTTATTTAGTGCTTCACGACTAGAACAGGCTATATTCCTTGATTAATACTTAATACTCAGACACATAATTTTTATATACCCATAAATACTCGCCCAATTTATTTTGCACTCTTACTAATCCACCATATTCTCCATATGGATCTTTTTGTTTTAAAATGTGGTGTAACTCAGCCAATGTTGAGTCCTTTGCATAAAAGGCCCAAATGTCTTCATCCTCATCAGCATTTGTAGGATCTATTATTCTACCAGCGTGCCCAAAAGATATTAGGTTCGATATTGTAGAGGGAATTACTCTGCCGAGATCTGTGCCAAATGATAGTTGCGACTCTATCCTTTTATATTCAATTTCATCAGTGAGCATTTGAGCGGTAGATGAGGCCATAGGCAAGGTTAGTCTTAAAGTTGTTGCTAGCGCCTTCATAAGAGGTGCAGCCTTGATTAGCCACTTTCTAGATATTTCAATATTATAGACACCTTTATCATTCTCTCCTGATATAACTGGAAGCGGTAGTCGGGAGTGTTCACACCACAATATAATCTTTAGCTTTGTAGATATCCAATTTGGCTTCTCGAAGAAAGATTCGTCTCTGGATTCGACACTGAATAACCTTGGTCCTTCTTTTCCAGCATCATTAAGAGCTATCATCATTTTTCTGAATTTTTCATCTGATAAAGCAATTATTTTTCTAATATCAGACTTTAAACTGTTAAAACCATCTTCCTGAGCTTTTTGTATTACATTCAATTGATTAGCCAATTCAGCATATGATGCCTGAGGGTGATGGATTTTTTCGTTAACGCTACTTATGAGAACATCTATATGATGAAACTTTCTATCCAATGAGCATCGTATCCTGTCAATTCCCTCACGCTTATATTCAATTAACTCTTGTAACTCGAATAAACCTTGACAGGGTGGAACACAGGGAACAGAAACCAGGCACATTAATCCGAGCCAAAAATCCTCAACTAAATATTTTATATCATTGCAAAGATTAAATAACATACCCCCAGGATATGCAGCTCTCACAGTGATTCGTATATCACCACCGACGACTTCAATAAGTGCCCTCCCAAATGGGGCATCTTCTATTATTACTCCTGTTTTCCAATGTACACTTTTAGAATAGTCAGTTTTTCCTAGGGAGAACCTGTGCCACCTTACAATCAATCTATACAATAGTCCCTCAACATAGACTGACCTACCTGTACTGGCGTCTACAATTCTGCATACTCGAACCATTTCTCTGTCACGTTTGATCGGGATCCTAAAGGGCCAATCATTTCTCCAATCAACTGGTCTGCCTGAAGGCACAAGCTGGGCTATTAGAGTAGTTTCAATTTCATTAACTGGAGTGGATACTCTGTAGGATAGATCAAATCGTTCCATCAATTTCAAGAATACTGGATGCATCCTGCTAGGGTAGCGTTCATTAATATTTCGGCAAGAATTATTCCAGATTTCCTCAAGCCTATCGTGTGTTAATAAGCCGTTATTTTTTTTGACCTTTTCATCTTCTAAAATAAAACTTATTGCTTTACTCAACCATTCCGGCTTAAGTATCACAACATCCTTTAATAGACCGTCCTGCCAGTAATGAATTAAGTGCCCAAGTTCATTCAATATTCCGATATATAATTCTGCTTCCTCCTTTTCTATCTCCAACTCTTTGCAGAAATCTTCATAATCTCTATATGAAATGTATGCGGAGTCATTGCTAAGTCTGCGAAGTCCCTCTAGAACCGCTTTCCATTTAGTAGGAACTTCACGATCAAATGAGGGAATCTTATGGGCTACATCTGCAATTACGTTTTTTAATGCTTCAATTCCATAGCCAGTTTTGCTATCCACATGATAAAAGCCAGTGATTAAATCACCAAATTCATCCAGCAGCGCTTGCTCGTCAATATGAGCAATCCTTTCGTGTGGTCCGCCGTGGGTTGCCACAATCAAAACTCGAGGGCGATCCGAATGTCTTGACTCCTCATAAGCTCGATGTTTTATCATAGCAATCCATTCATTAACGCAGCATTGCTCAGGACCACGCCTAGGATCCCATACAGCCAGATAGACCGCTGGAGAAGTAAAAAATATTTGGTGCGTGTGCCTGTAAATAGCCTGACCGCCAAAATCCCATGCATTAAATGTTAACTCTTTTACACCAGAACATTTAATTGAAAATGAAGTTAAATCCACTTCCACTCCATGTGTAGTAGGTCTTTTTTCAATCCAAGGATCACCCTTTAAGGCGCCAAGTAAACTAGTCTTACCAACACCACCTTCACCTACGAGCACTAGCTTAGACTCACGTAAATGTTGTTTAGAATCATTTGAATACCTTAAATACCTTTTTAAGTCACTAAGACCACCTTTATAAGCAGCTAAATACTCAGGGCTTAATGAATTATTCGATAGAGTACATATAGAAAGTACGTCCATCTTTGAAATAAAGGACGGAACTTCAGAAATATTATTGTTATCTAAATTCAGTATCCTTAAATTTGACAGATTTTTTATAAACTCTGGAAATATACTAATCCTATTATTAGAAAGATCAAGCTCTTCCAACCAAACAATCTGCCCTACTATTGTCGGTATAAAATTAATATTGTTTCCTGATAAGTTAAGCTTTCGAAGTGCTCTAATATTGTCTATCTTCTTGGGAAGATTATTAATATTATTTCCCGAAAGATCAAGAGCACAAATATTCGACAGATTGCCAAAGGACTCAGGTAGAGTATCAAACCGATTATCGCTTAGATATATCTTTTCTAATTTAGTTAAATCCCCAATGGATTCAGGTAGTCGAGAGATTCTGTTAGCACTAATATCCAAACTTATTATATTTTTTAATCGACCAGTCAAATTAGAAATGTTTGATATTCCATTATTTGCCAAAGTTAAAACTTCTAGAGAATATAGATAAAAAATATCTGCATCACTTATCTCAATCTTATTTCCATTTAAGTACAACTCTCTTAGGCTTAACATTTTAAACGATGATATAGTTATTCTTTTTAATTTATTGTTATTTATGCTAAGCACTCGGAGACTTTGCAAACGCTCAATATGAGGTGGCAATATCTGTATATCATTATTATCTATAACTAAATGTTCAAGTTGCTCTAAGGTAAAAATACTACTAGGTATTTCAGTTAAACCAAGTTCGCTTAAGTTTAAATAAGTCGCATTATTTAGAGCCGCATCTCTTATCCTTCTCTCTGCTAATTTTACTTTAGTCGTATCCATAGATATATTCCTTTCACATATTACCTTAAAGTGACAGAAGGCTTGGCTTTATTAACTTGTTTCTGCAGCACATCATCCGTTTTATGATTGGAGGACTACTTACACTTTAACTCAATACTTGGCTTGCGATAAACCGAGTTATTACGCACCTTCATACGCCACTACGTCTTCAATTTAGCCTTCTTCTATGTTTTTTATTTCTAATCTGTTTAAATCAAATCCATACTTAGCTAAGAAATCTTCGTCAGTGGCAGACTCATCAGTTCGAGTAGTACATCTAAGTATTAATTAACTCTCAGAGTAAAAAAAAGACTCCACAATTTTTTGGCCGTTTTTGAAAAGTTCATTTAATAGCGGGTAAGTTATGCGACTAGTTGAGTCTTTTGTGTGAGCACAGTAGTCTGACGTGGTCAAGAAAAATTGACCAACCCAGTTAAGCAACTTTCTTTAGTGTCGCCATTTCCTTCTCATACTGATTTGGGCTTCTATAATCAAGATAC
>JANQMN010000018.1 GCA_028280065.1 Hahella sp. | reverse complement strand
CTTTTCCATCTGCAAGAAGAAGCACCAGGCATGGTGTTTTGGCATGCCTGGGGCTTCTTCTTGCAGATGGAAAAGATTCAGCTTTTTACCGATCTTCCGATGGTCGCGTTTTTCCGCTTCTTCGAGGCGGTGTATGTACGCCTTAAGATCCTTTTTGTTGGTCCAGGCCGTGCCATAGATACGTTGCAGCATGGCATTGTTGGAATCGCCACGCCAATAAGCGCCTGCAACCTTGATCAGTTTGAATGCCTTGATGCAGGAAGTGCGCGGGACGTGCGGTCCTCGGCAGAGATCGATAAAGCCGCCTTGGGAATAAAAGGACAGCCCTTCTTCGGAGGGAATATCCCGGATAATTTCAACCTTGTATTCCTCACCCATTTCCTGGAAAAGCTTCACCGCTTCATCCCGCGACATCAGCGACCGGCTGACAGGCAAATTCTGCCTGGACAACTCGGTCATTTTCGCTTCGATTTTTTGCAAATCTTCTGGGGTAAAGGTACGTTCGAAGGCAAAATCATAATAGAAGCCGTCTTCGATCACCGGACCGATCGTCACCTGGGCGGACGGAAACTGCTCTTTAACCGCCATGGCCAAGAGATGCGCACAGGAATGGCGGATGATTTCCAAACCATCCGGGTCACGGTCTGTGATAATCGCCAGTTCACTGTCCTGCTCGATAACATAAGAGGTATCCACCAAGGTTCCATCGACTTTACCCGCCAATGCGGCTTTAGCTAATCCCGGGCCGATATCCTGCGCGACTTCATAAACTGAAACCGGCTTTTCAAATTCGCGTTTGCTTCCATCAGGGAGCGTTACAACTGGCATCTTTTCATCCTCTAAACAGTGGTGGTCCATACCAGGGACCACGTGTATCAAAATCAAGCGGGCAATTCTAACAACTTGGCGATTCAGTTACTATGCTTTGTACAGGTGAAATACAAACAGTTTCAAAGAAGTGGGCAGTTTAATAAGAATGAAAACCATTGCAGTCTACAACCTTAAAGGCGGGGTCGGAAAAACCGCTACTGCAGTCAACTTGGCGTACCTTTCCGCACAACACCAGCGAAAAACCTGTCTTTGGGACCTCGACCCTCAAGGTGCGACCAGTTGGTACCTGGACCGGCAAACCAAGAACAACTTCAGATTCAGCAAGCTCGCTAAAGATAAAATGGCCATAGGCGATCTCATTCAGCATACGGACTACGATCACCTGGATCTCATACCCGCCGACATGAGCTACCGAAAGATTGATATGCATTTGGCGAAGGCCGACAAAGGCACGCTACGGGAATGGCTCGGTGGATTGGCTGAAATCTATCGAACAACGGTGCTGGACTGCCCGCCGTCTCTTTCCCTACTTGGCGAAATGCTACTCGAACAGGCTGATCTGGTTCTCATTCCCTTGCTGCCAACCCACTTGTCCTATCACACTTACGCACAAATCATTGATTTAATGCGTGACAAGAAAATTCCGACCAAGAAGGTCAAACCGGTGCTAAGCATGATAGACAGGCGTAAAAAGCTGCATTGCGAATATAGCGATCAAAGCGAACGCCTGCTTAAGAAAAAACCGTTGGGATTTATTCCTTACTGTGCTTCAGTGGAAAAAATGGGAGATTTTCGTCAGCCTGTACCATTGTTTGCGCCCCGATCCGTCGCTACGCTGGCATACCAACTGCTTTGGGAAAACATCGAGAAAAAGCTGGATAAAAAATGAGTTAATCCAGCAGGTCCACCTCTTTAAAATAGCGTTCGGCGCCGGGGTGCAAGGGAGCTGTAAGGCTATCGAACACCATCTGTTCTTCCCGCAAATTCGCCAGCGCCGGGTGCAGGCGTTTGAAAAGATCCAGGTTTTCGAACACGGATTTGACCAGCGTATAGACAATCTCCTGCGGCATTTCGGCGACGGTAACAAAGGTAGCTCCAACACCGAACGTCTGAACGTCTTTCTGATTGTTTCGATAGAGGCCTTGGGGAACAAGCGCATCGCGGTAATAGCTGTTGGCTTCTATCAACGCCGCCACGGTCGGGCCTTCAACCGGAATGATCTTGCTGTCACAAAGGGTCGTGGCTTCCTTCACGGCGCCGCTCGGATGGCCGACGACGTACAGCATCACATCAATCTCATTGGCGCACAGCGCCCTGGGCTGATCTATCGCTGGGAGTTCAGTGGCCAAGGAAAAGTCATTCATGGTCCAGCCGTAAGCGGCCATCAACACTTCCAGCGTGCCACGCTGACCACTGCCCTGGTTTCCGACATTAACGCGCTTGCCTTTCAAATCTGAAAATTTTGCAATTTTCGCATCCGGTCTCGCGACAACGGTGAAGGCTTCAGGGTGCAAGGCGAAGACGGAGCGCAGTTCTTTATGCGCGTCATCTTCCTCGAATATCGAACTACCGTGGTAGGCATGATACTGCCAATCCGACTGTACCACGGCGAAATCTGCCAGACCGCCCCGCAATGCACGAAGATTGTAGGCAGAGCCTTCCGTGCTTTCGACAAAGCAGCGAAAACCGTTCTCTTTCCGCGTCTTGTTAACCAATCGGCAGATAGCGCCACCGGCGGGAAAATACACCCCCGTTTCGTTGCCTGTGGCAATACTGATATGGCTTCTAGCCGGGGTTTCTTGCGCAGAAATCGGGAACGCCGCCAAAAGAATCCACCCGACAAACAATGGCAGAGCCACTAAACTGCCAGGATAAATTCCTCTTTTCACATTCCAGAATCCCATTAAATTTTCCGTTTCTTAACAAGCAGCGCCTATGCAGCTTCGGCGGCCCTTGCCTTGGCAACCATTTTCTCGGGAGAAAGCAGGAACCTTGCAAGCGCCGGCAGCAGCCAAAGAGCACCGATCATATTCCAGAGGAACATAAAGAACAATAAGAGCCCCATATTTGCCTGGAATTTAATCGGGGAGAAAATCCATGTCACGACGCCTATCGCCAGGGTAATACCGGTAAACATAACCGCCTTTCCGGTAGAACGAAGCGTCTCGTAGTAAGCTTCCTGCAGCGGCTTGCCTTCAATTAAGTAGTGCTCGAATTTGGTGTAGATATAGATACCGTAATCGACACCGATACCGACACCTAAAGCAATAACCGGCAATGTCTCAACCTTTATTCCGATATCTAATTGCGCCATCAATGCCTCGCAGAGAATGGATGTCAATCCAAGCGGTATCACAATACAGCATACCGCCCGTATGGAGCGGAATGTTATAAACACCAGCAGGCTCACTACCGAATATACGAACACCAGCATCAAGTCCTTCGCCTTGGAGATAACCTGGTTAGTCGCGGCATCGACGCCGGCATTGCCTGCGCCGAGCAGGAACTGAAAATCATCGCTGGGGTTTTCTTTGACAAAGGCTTCGACCTTGTCCACCACGCGCTGCAGGGTTTCCGCCTTATGGTCTTCCAAAAAGGCCAACAGCGGTGTCAAACTACAATCGGTATTGATCAATCCGGAGGGCGCCCGCTGAATTGAAGAATTGACAATCTGCTGGTTCCTGGATATCTCCATCCATTTGAAGTTCCCTTCATTCAGTGCCTTGGTCACTATCTTGGAGACGGTTACCAAGGAAGCCGTGGACTCCACACCTGCCGTGTTTTCCAGCTCCCATTGAAGTTGATCCATGGCGCGCATGACAGGATAGCTGGAACATTGCTCCGTAGCTGTTTTCACCATGACAACCAGGATATCGGAACTGGTACTGTAATTCTCTATTATAAAGTCGTTATCCAGGTTATAGCGGCTGTCCGGCCGGAGTTCGGGTGCCCCGCGGTCAAGGTCCCCTACTTTCAAATCCTGTTTATAGTAAATCCCGAGTCCGGTGCCGATGATGGCGATTAAAACGGAAATCGGCGCGACATGGGGATGGGAAAAATTCGACATAAAGCGCCATTTCTTGTTGGCCGCTTCACCACCTTTTTGCACATGGCGGATGCCGCTCTTGGATATACCCACATAGGAAAGAATGATCGGATGCAGCACCAGGTTGGTGATGATAATCACACCCACGCCGATACTTGCGGCGACGGCCAGGTCCTTGATGACGTCAATCTTGATGAACAAGAGGGTGAGAAACCCTAGACCGTCGGACAGCAAGGCAATCATCCCCGGAATATACAAACTTCGAAAAGCCAGTCGCGACGAGGTTTTGGCATCGAATCCACGTGCCGATTCTATCGCCATGGCATTGACAATCTGCACGCCATGACTGATGCCGATGGCGAACACCAAGAACGGCACCAATACCGAATAGGGATCCAGTCCGAAGCCCAATAAGCGCAGGATGCCAAGCTGCCAGAAAACAGCCACCAGCGAAGCCAGAATGGGAGTAAGAGTCCCAGACCAGCAGCGGGAATATCCGTATAACAACACCAACGTCAAGGTGACCGTCACCAGCGCAAACAAGGCAATCGCTTGGATACCTTCAATCAGATCACCAATTTTCTTGGCAAACCCGATAACATGGATACTGATATCGGGATTCAGTGCGTGGTACTTATCCCTTATCTTTTCTTCCAATTCTCTCGAGAAGGCGGCGTAATCCAGGGGCTCGTTGGTTTCCGGATTAATCTCGAGCAACGGCGCAAGGATAATTGCCGAGCGAAAATTATCCGCAACCAGACGACCGACTTCTCCCGACCGGAGGATATTCTGACGTAGTTTATCAAGGCTGTTTTTGTCTCCTACATATCCATCCGGAATAACCGTACCACCCTGAAACCCCTCCTCTGTGACTTCAACCCAACGAACATTGGGTGTCCAAATGGATTTTACGCCGGAACGATCCACGCCCGGCAAATAAAACACCTCATCAGTGAGCTGCTTCAGTGTTTCCATGTAGGATTCAGTAAAGATGGAGGACTTTTCGTCCTTGACGGCAACAGCGATACGAATGGAGTTACCGAGGTTTTCCAAGTCGTCCCGGTTTTCCATCATGTTTTGGATGTAGGGGTGTTCGAGCGGAATCAAACGCTCGAAACTTGCATCCGGCTTGATCTGAACGGCGTTGTAGACCAAAAACGCGGTAATTATTACGAAACCGATAAGAATCACAAATCGATTGTTGAATATCATACGTTCGAGAAACGGTTCCGCGTTGGGAGAAACGATAAAGTGCTCGCCCTGATCATGTAACTTGTTAGACATTCACTTGTCCTCTGCCAGAATTTCTTCTTTGTATTGTTCGGCTCATGAAATATTTCCGCTCTTGAGTTGCGACCGCTAGTACTGCAGTCCGCTTAAAATGCTCACACCACTTTCTCCGACCAGTAACAGGCGTTGATCGGATAGATACTTGGCACCTAGCAACGCCAAGCGGTCATCCCGCACTTTCACTCTAAAATTCTCTCCGAAGTCTTGACTCAACAGCATCACACCGGAATTACCTATCACCACCATTTTGCCATCCTTGCCAATAGCGGCGGCCATCAAGGTCTCACCGGCGTCCACATCAACGCTGCTCCAGCCTTCCCCTGAATCTTCCGAATAGAAAATATTGCCCCGCAAGCCATAGACGAAGACTTCGTTAACATTACCGTTACCGCTAACCCCGAAAAGCGAACCGTCATAGGGGCTTTCCATGGTTTCCCAGGACTCTCCGTAATCGACCGAACGAAACACATACCCGGCCTCGCCGACGATAAACAGCATGCCGCCGGTAATTTCTTCGATGGCGTTTAGATGGAAGCGCTCGGTATTGTCGACGTAACCGCCCCAGTTTTCCCAGGTCTTGCCACCGTCGGTGGTGCGAAAGAAAAACCCATAAGCGCCGATCACGAAGCCGGTGTTTTTATCCATGAACCATACGTCCAAAAGCGGTTTGCTCGGCCCGACTTCAGCATCGATCTCGGCATCTTCCAAGGCAAACTGCGCATCTTCCACGGCGTACTCAAGGTCTTCCTGCATATCCGGCTCGGCATTCTCCAGTTCCAACTCCAGATTTGCCAGCCTTTCCTGTGCCTGGGCGATAACCATCTCGTTCGCCAGATTACCGTCGAGTTGCTTGACCCAGGTTTCCCCGGCATCGCTACTGTGCAGAACGAGCCCCCCATGACCGACTGCCCAACCGTGTTTCTCGTCAGGGAAATAGACGGCAGTCAGCAATGTCGACACCGGTACATTGGCTTGACTCCAGGACTTGCCTTTATCGTCCGAGTAAATGATATGTCCCCGCTGACCAACCGCGACCAGCCTTTCACCAACCTCCACGACATCGATCAGCAGCGTGGTGGGAGCCAACTCGGTCGGCATGGACGGTGTGGTTAAGACATCGCCGACTGACCAAGCGGCTTGGGTAGGCCATAGACAACAAGCCGCCAGAGGTAGTAGCCACCTTTTTAGAGACTTCAATTTAAGCATTCTTCCTACCTTTTCATTTTAATTTCCGTGATAGCGCTGTCCCAGCAACTGAGCCAGCAATCAAAACGCCCCGCGCTTGATCAGCTTTTTAACGCTTACCCAAACGCCGCAAACTCTGGGGGCTGAAGTGCCGTCGTCCCGGCACATCCTCTGAAAACACCAGGGTTGAACGTTCTTCGGTATCCAAGCCCTGCACGTGGTAACGACGGGCCTGCAAATCGTAAAAGACATCCAATGCCGTCCAGACACCGGGAAGTTCATAGTAATTCTTCAGCAACGCCATACTGACCCGCCATAAATCGCCTCTGCCGTCGTATTGATCGATCAATGCGATATTCCAGCTATCTTCATCAATGTAAAAAACCCGCTTGGAATAGATGTGCCGCCTGCCTTCTTTGAGATTCGCTTCCACCACATGCACACGATGCTTTTCCCAGCGGGTATGCTCCGGATTCACATGGGAAACACCCAAGAGTTCGCTGTATTTCAGTCCGGCTTGGGCAGATACATAGCTGTTATAGGGGATGTACATTTCCCGGACACCGGAGTAAGACCAGTTATAGCGGTCAGGAGCGCCGTTATACATGTCCGTATCGTCAGCGGTCCGAAGATTTTCTGCAGCGGATATCGGCGCGTCGTAAGCAAGGTTCGGCGATTTCCGCACCCGCCGTTGGCCGGCGTTATAGCCCCAGGCCCGACGCGCTTCCTTGACCTGGTCAAGCGTTTCATGAACCAGAATCGCCCCGCCGGCCAGCCGTGGCGGTGAAATCGTGAAAGACAGGTAGTAAAACAGAATGTTCTTCAGTTTCTTCTCGTTGACTTTCGGATTATAAAGGTTCCATAGAACCTCTTGCTGGGAGTTCACCAGGGTGTAGCTGCCGTTACGCTGAATGGCCGCTTCCGAAGAACGCCGAGTGACATAAATACCCCGCCACCGGGTTGTATGATTCCAGATCGCTTGCAGGGCCTGCTCGGAATTACTGCCATGTAATATCGGAAAGGGTACGCCGCCGTATGCGCCACTTATTCCATTGCCGTCTTTACTCAGCTTCGCACGTGTTGCATTTTTAAAGGTATTTTCTTGAACCCAATCCGGTGCGGTATGACTTCTGCGGGTCTTATAGATCGGCAGTTTAAAAGAAGTCGGATAGGTCCTGAACAGCGCCTTTAAGCCTTCGGTAAGAAACCTGTCGTAGTTTTCAAAGTTCTGCGCAGTAATGGTTTCAAGGACTTTATCTTCTTTAAATGGGTCGGGATGGTGCTGGCCGGCCCGCTGGTATTCCGGCGGAGCTTTACTTAGACCACCCGTCCAGTCGGGAATATCCTTTCCGTTGCCTTTTCTTATCGCACCAAAAGGCGTTAAGTCTTTTTTAAGCCGGGCTGCCTCGCCTGAGGAAACTGCGGTCCAGGCCGAAGTTGCTGAGAGCGACATTGCCAGGGTGACACAGAGCATCTTTACCGTTCGTTTCATAAAGCCTGGGTCCTTACATTAACCACTCTTAGAATTGTTGTCTGAGGAGTAGCCCATCAACGGCAGGACTCTCCTGCCAGGTTAACGGGTTATTATTGTTATTCGACTTAGCCAAGCGCATAAGCCTTGCTGGCTGCACGATGAAAAATCAGTGGAGCATTTAGCTCGGAACTCTTTCGTGTCTGTTGTTATAGCTTAGTTCAGCTCATCTATTTGTCTAACAGATAATTATCGAATAACGGGGTTCATCAGGATTGACGGGTTCCGTGCTGAATCGGGAGGTTGATTGAGACAGCCCCGCAAACTTTGCGGGGCTCAAAATGTGAATTGGACGGGATCTGCACCTAGAGGCTTTTCATTACCACTTCATAAAGATCCTTGGAAAGATTGGGCCGTTTATGGATACGTTGCAACGCTTGACGCATCAACTCTTTTCGATCGCCAAGGAACTTTTTCCAGCGCGTCAACGGAATTACCAGGCGCGCGGCCACCTGGGGATTGATATTGTCCAGTTTAACCACCCATTCCTCCAGGAACAAATAGCCGCTACCGTCCGCTTGATGGAATTGCTTCCAGTTCTGCCCGGCGAAGCTGCCAAGCACCGCTCTGACCTTGTTCGGGTTACGCTCTGAAAACAAGGAGTGACGGGTCAGACGTTTCACCCTATCCAGGTTACCATAGGAAGCGCAACCGGCTTGAATGCTGAACCAGTTATCCATTACCAGGCTGTCTTGCCGCCACTTATCGTGAAAAGCCTCAACCGCCTGAGATGCCGCAGACTCGTCCCCGCATTGCACCAAAGCCTGCGTGGCACCCAACTCGTCGGTCATATTTGCAACCTGCCGTACTTGCAACTGCGCCAACTCTACAACCTTCTTATTACCCGCTTGCGCCAAGAGCTGCAAACAACCGTTGCGCATCGCCCGAATACCCATTGCCTTGCTGCTCGACAAGTCCAGTCCGCTATCCTGTAAAAGCTTGCCAAGGCGATGGTAACGGGTCAACAGCTGCGACTCCGTTGCTTCATCCAGCTGATTAATCAACAGTTCTCTGGCTTGCACCAATGCGTCAATGTCGATGAGTTCGGCACGTTCCGCCAGCAACGACAGACTCGGCACCACCATCATTTTCGCCAACATTGAATAATCGTCGCCGGTATCCTCCACTACGCTGGCAAAGGCACTGAGATAAAGCGGATCCACGGCTACCTGTCGGCCATCCCGCATCGCTTCCACCAGGTCATCTATGACGTTTAGCGCCAGTTGCTGACCGGCATCCCAGCGGTTGAATCCATCCTTATCATGAGCCATGAGAAAGCAAAGCTGTTCCCTCGTATAGGGAAAGTCCGCTTTTACAGGCGCTGAAAAGCCCCGCAGCAAGGAGGGAACGGGCTTTTCGGTAACACCGCCAAAGGCGAATGTCTGCGTTTTTTCGGTGAGTTCCAGAACGCTCTCCGTCGTCGAACTATGTTCATCCGTTTGAAACGCCAGACTGCGGCCATCCGCCGCCAGCAGTCCCAGGCGAATCGGAATAACAAACGGGAGCTTTGTGCTCTGACCTGGGGTTTCCGGGCAGGACTGTTTGAATTCCAGCCGGTATTCCTGGCGCTCTGCATCATAGGTATCGGTTATTTCCAGGCGCGGTGTCCCGGCTTGGGAATACCAGCGCCTGAATTGACTAAGGTCACGACCGCTGACGTCTTCCATGCATTTTACGAAATCCTCCGTTGTCACTGCCTGGCCATCGTGACGGGCAAAGTAAAGATCCGAACCTTCGCGGAATTTATCGGCCCCTAACAAAGTATGCAGCATACGAACCACTTCCGCGCCCTTTTCGTAGACCGTGAGCGTATAAAAATTGGAAATCTCAATGTAAGTTTCCGGACGCACCGGATGCGACATCGGCCCTGCATCTTCGGCAAATTGCGCCGTTCGCATCACCGTTGCATCTTCAATACGCTTGACAGCACGGGAGTGCATGTCCGCGGAAAATTCGGCATCCCGAAAAACCGTAAACCCCTCTTTGAGGCTCAGTTGAAACCAATCCCGGCAGGTCACCCGGTTACCCGACCAGTTGTGAAAATACTCATGGGCGACAATCGCCTCAACCCGTTGAAAGGCGTTATCCGTCGCTGTCAGGCTATTGGCCAGGACGCAGGAGGAGTTGAATATGTTCAGCCCCTTGTTTTCCATCGCCCCCATATTGAAGTCGCTCACGGCCACGATATTGAAAATATCAAGATCATATTCCCGGCCATAAACCTGCTCGTCCCAGGCCATGGACTTTTTCAGCGATTGCATCGCGTGATCGCATTTTTCCAGGTCCTGCGGTTCCAGATAAATGCGCAACTGCACGTTCCGGCCACTCATTGTCCGGTAATGAGATTCCACAAACTCCAGGTCGCCGGCAACCAGGGCAAACAGATAACAGGGCTTCTTGAACGGGTCCTCCCAGGTTGCCCAATGACGCGGCCCGAGATCCCCCGAATCTGTCGGATTACCGTTCGACAACAATACCGGAAACGCTTTTTTATCGGCCTCAATGGTGGTCGTGAATTTGGACATTACATCCGGCCGATCAAGATAGTAGGTAATGCGCCGAAATCCTTCCGCCTCGCATTGGGTACAAAACATTTTATGGGAGCGATACAAACCCTCCAGGCAAGTATTTTCTTGGGGCAGAATCCAAGTTACCACCTGCAGTTCGAACTTCGCCGGCAGGCGCTCTAAAACCAGTTTCTCGGTAGTAAGGCGGTATTCGGATTCCTCGAGTTCCTTACCGTCCAACACCAGATGTTCGAGCTGTAAATCCTGACCGTCCAGCTCAAGGAGATTGCGAAACGGCTTAGACTCGGGATTACGCCGCATCTTCAAACGTGACGTCACTCGGGCGCCTTCTTCAAAAAGTTCGAAACGCAGATGGGTTTCATCGATCAGGAAATCCGGAGCCCGGTAATCCTTTAGGCGGATAGCTTGTGGTTGACTTTCTTTCATACTTCTTATCTCTGGCTTTTCAGTTCTCGCCATGGGTAACGGGAGAATTCCGGAGACCGTTTTGGGGTTGACTCCGGGTGGTTAGTAAAAACAGTACCCTGGATTACTCCATACTCACGGATACTTCATAGGCCGTGAATTTTCGGATATTAATACAGCCGGTATCCAGAATGAGATACTGGCCTTTGATCCCGAGCAGTGTCCCGGATACCACGGGATTTTTTTCAGGATTCAGGCTGGTTACCTTTAACGGGTACTGCAATACGGGATACTGGAGTTCGACGGTTTCGGCATCTGCCTCAAAGCGAATTTCGTTGTTTTCGGCTTCGGCGACAGATTGTAATTGTGCGGCAAACTGCGATTGCAATTGATCTCTGTGTTGCGCCAGATCCAACGGTTCCGGTGTGCCTTTCAACATGACCCGCCAATTGGTCCGGTCTGTCATCAGGGTACGCAGTAGATCCTCCGCAAGCCCGGAGAACCGCCTGGTAGAAACTTCATAGATAGGCAGCGCCTGGCTGGCACCCTGATCAATCCAACGGGTCGGCACCTGGGTGGTCCGGGTGATCCCTACTTTCAAGCCGGAAGAGTTTGCCAGGTATACGTAATGTGGAATCATGCAATTGGCTTCACCCCAGGCCGGTTCCCGGCAGGTCCCCTGGCTGAAGTGGCATTTTTCCGGGCTCATGATACAGCTATCGCATTGCGCCAGTCGCTTGAAGCAGGGAAAACAATATCCTTGGTTGAAGCTCTTCTTGGTTTTGCGGCCACAGTGCGTGCAAAAAATAGCGCCGGAAAACTCCAACCGGATGGTTTTACCCAGCTGCTCATTTAGCGGCAACTCCTGCTCGCCAACGGGTAACGCATATCGGACGGGCGCTTCCAACCGGGAAATCATTTTCTTCAGGGTACCGTTGGCTGCTTGTTGCAAGATTCACCTCGGGAAGGAGTATTGGGGGAATTATTTAAAAGCTCTCTTGGCGGCAGCCGGCGAACTCAGTGTTTTATCGGCGGCGTCCAGGACTGAGTCGCTGCCGATGATTCTTCCGTGCTGCAAGGCGTCGGTTTATTACGGGCGATGTACCCTACCCGCTGTTCTTCCGGGATGTTGTTGCTGGCCTCGTAGGTGATTAACGCATCCATGCAAATTTCCTTCTGCTCAGCGGTAAGTATCCTGCCGTCAGGCCATTTTCCCAGTTGCAACGATTGCTTGAGAGCAGCATAAACTTCAGGGGTTAATTGTTTTGCGACTTGCTCAAAGGACACAGTGATCTCCAATTCAATTTACGACCGCCGGCGCATGCTACCATAGCACTCAACACCGGCAAAGTGAGTGGACCGGGTAAAAAACATTTGACATGCAAATGATAACCATTATCATTCGTGTTGTGTGTTTGATCCCACACGACTCTCATCAGAGTGTAATTCTGATTTGCCGCCGTCAGGCGGCTTTTTTTCGCCTTGCAATTGAGGTGATGTCCTATCAATCCTCCGCAGGTCTCCTTTGCAGATTCGGCTTGAGTTTAACGTAGGTCCACACCCAAACCAGTCCGCAAAAGAAGCCGACTAAATGCGCGGTATTGGCAACATAAACGCCAAACCATTCTGTCACGCCGGTCAGGGCGGCCAACATCCAAACCACTGAAACGCTGACCAGTCCGGTATTTGCCCAGATTGGCAATTTAGGCCGCAATATCAAGCCGGCGGCATGGGCGCCGACCAGAGCAAACACCACGCCGGAGAAACCACCGAAATCAGGGCCGCTCATAAGAAACTGTCCGATATTGGCCAATACCGCACTCACCAGCACCAAGCCCAAGAGATGGAGCGAACCGAGGAACTGCTCAAGGGACCGGCCGAAAATCCACAATCCGAGAGAATTGAACAACCAGTGCAATAGACTCCAGTGCAGCCAAGCCGGTAACAGCAGGCGTAGCCAATCGCGGGTGGTGACGACCGCCCACAAGGCAGCCAAGGTATTGCCGCGAAAACTGATGGCAAATTGAAATCTATCCATCACCAGAAAATCTTTCACGCCGTCGAACTCCCCAAAGCCGGTCCAGAGCGCGGCGACAGTCAAGCTCAGCAAGAGCAGGCTCACCATCGGATACAGAGCTAAAGTTTCCCACCAGTGGCTGGTTTTTTGCCTGCTCTGCCTTAGCCGTTTGGCAAGTTCACTGGTACTTTCACGCAGCAACGGGCTCTGCCGATAGTCTTCATAGGCAACACGAATCAGGGCGGCATGTTCCGGCGTATCGGCGAGAATTACCTGCCGGCCCTTTTCTTCAATCACCCAAATACGCAAGCCTTGCGCCTGTAGAAATCGATAAAGGGGCTCAACGTTCTCACTGAGCGGTAGTTCCAAAACTCTGATCATAGGAGCGGGATCACTTCGAAAAAGCCCGAAAGGAACTCAAAGTAAAAGGCAAGTATTATCAATTCAGCCAAAACCGTCTTGTTCCACCGACACCCAAACAAACTTTTCCGGTTTCAATCGCTGTTCTCCATCCATCCGATAGGCAACCAGCTTCCCTGCCTTTACCGCGCTGTAGTCCAGGCAACCGACGTTATGCTTGACCGGCGCCGGAGTTCCGGACAACCAATAGTGCCCGATAAACACCGGGGGCTGATCCGCACCGTAGGACAACAGATATTTGCGTTCTTCATCTGAAATAGTCCTGTGTCGCAGCTGTTCCGGAAGCTGATCCGGCTGAAACACGATATCGTCGTAGGTTTCCGGATTGTCCGCCCAGAATTTGGTCCGGAAAAAGCTCCGGACATAGCCGTCCCTGCTGGTCATCGACATGCCATTTGGAAGCGGCAAATCAGTCCCTCGCAACAGGCGGTCCATTACCCGGCCGGCAAAGCTCCGGCGCACGGCAGAGGCATGCAGGAAATCTTCATCGATCACTCCCTCCGGATGGGTCTCGCGGAATCGGGCAATCAACGCTGCATCCCAGCAGGCATGAACCACACGAAAGTCCCTCTCTTCAATAAAGATGGGCAGTGACATAAACCACTCGAGAAAGTTATTCCATTCATGCCCGTAGTGAGAAAACTGTTCCAACGTTTCCTGAATAATACGATTGTTGCGGTGATTGTGTTCACGCAGGTATTTTTTGCTACTGCCGGGATGGGCGCGCGTACAGTAGCTGATCGCATTGTATTCATGATTACCCATGACAATTCTTGCCGAGCCGTGTTCATGCATGTCACGGGCGATATGCAGGGTTTCTCTGATGCGCGGTCCTCGATCAATCAGATCGCCGAGGAAAATGACCGAGCGATTCTTGTGCCGATAAACACCATTGACTTTATGGTAATCGAGCTTCTCTAAAAGCGTTTGCAACGATTTGGCACATCCGTGGGTGTCGCCGATTATATCGAATCCTTGCTCCTTGACGGATTTCGATTTATGTTTGACGCGCGTCCTCATAAATCAGGCGTCCCCTCGCCCCGGCTTCCGGACCAGCCAAGTTTGTCGCGACATATTTGATAGAAGTTGTGATTCATCGGATGGATCAGGCGTAGCTTTTGAGGTTTCTTGCCTATATTCACCGAATCCCCCGGCTTGCAGGTCAGGTGGGTTTGGCCGTCACAACTCACTTGAGGATAAATCTCGTTTTGCGCATCGATGACCGCCTTAATCTCGCTGTTGCCGTCAACCACGATCGGGCGACTGCTCAAAGTGTGGGGAAACATAGGCACCATCACCACGGCATCGAGGCGCGGATGCATTATCGGTCCGCCGGCGGACAACGCATAGGCGGTCGAGCCGGTCGGCGTGGCGACAATCAGGCCGTCAGCCCGCTGCCGGTGCACAAACTGGCCTTCGACAAACAAATCAAAGGCGATCATGCGGGTGGATTTTCCAGGATGCAACACCACATCATTCAACGCACAGCCATAGCCGATGGGTTCGCCTTCGCGCTTAACATAGACCTCAAGCAAAAACCGGGATTCCTCCATGTACTTACCGGCCAACACTTCGCCCACCTGCTGTTCCAGCTCACTGGGTAGAATATCGGTTAAAAAGCCAAGCCTCCCCCGATTCACCCCCAGTACAGGGACATTGGATCCGGCAAGAGCTCTGGCAGCGCCCAACAGGCTGCCGTCGCCGCCGACAACAACCACGAGATCGCAAATTTCCGCCAGCATCTTCTTGCTGGCGACCTGCGCCTGATGACCAGGCAATAGGGTTGCCGTCGCTTCCTCCAAAATAACGCCAAAGCCGCCTTCGTAAAGAAATGCTTTCAGCCGTCGAATGGTTTCCACAACCTGTGGACTCCCCATTCGACCGACAACACCGATGTTGCGAAACTGCTCCATACTATTTATTCCGCCGTCGAAACACTTGTCTGCGCAATGGGTTAAACTCATTGCGCATCTAACACAACTTCGCCCTCAAAGTTGGGCTTTAACCTTCTATGACAAAAGCCACCGCTCCCTTGGATACCTTATCCGAACAACAGTGGATGCGCGACCTATCCTGGACCGCGGCCAGTCCGTTAATGGTCCGGCTACCAGGCTACGACAGCGATCCCCTGCCACCACCGGCTGCTCCAGCGGCCCCTTTCCCTAAGCTTAGCAGTAGATTCTTAGGCCCCTATTTTGAAAATCTGTGGCATTTACTACTGGAAAGTTCGCCGCATCTTGCCTTGATTGCCCACGGCTTGCAAATTCACCACGAAGGTAGGACTCTCGGTGAATTTGATTTTCTGGTGCGCGACAGCGCCAGCCAAGCAGTTCTACACCAGGAAATCGCGGTCAAATTCTACTGCGGAATACCGCTGCCCTCTGAACAAGCCGAGCGATGCGGCGCCCCATCGCTTTGGTTTGGCCCCAATCTCATAGACCGCCTGGATTTAAAAATCAACAAACTCCTCCGGGAGCAAATTCATCTCAGCGAGATGCCCCAGGCAGCACAACGACTACGCGAACTGGGCGTTAATCGGCTGACCAAACAAATCGTTGTGAAGGGTTACCTGTTTCATCCAATTGGCAACGCCTTACCGTTGCCGGACTATGTCAACGCCAACTGTCTGCAGAGGCAGTGGCTCATTTTTCGGCAGTTGCCCGACTACCTGGGGGAAAATACGGCTTGGAGGCGCCTCCGGAAACTCCGTTGGCTATCGCCCGCCGTTGCAAAATCCACCGAACTACTCGCCCCCCAACAGCTCATCCAAGCTATTCGGCAGCCGATTGCGGAAGGCCGGGCGGAAATGATCGCGGGTATGCAACTTCAGAACGACGGTACCTATAAAGAAACCAACAGATTTTTGGTTCTGCCTGACCAGTGGCCGGAGGCTGCTGTGCGAGCGCTAGCCAACAAACCAGTCCGGCAGATCACACCGGATCTCTACAGGTGAAATGTTACTGTAGTAGCCCCCTCGCTCCCTGTAGGCCGCCGGTATGAATAAATACCACATCCTCCGTTGGAAAAACCTTCTGTTTGGCCAGTTCCACCATCGCCACAAACGCTTTCCCGCTATAGACAGGCTCCAGCGGGAGATTGGCCGTGGCTGAATAGTCTTTCAATAACGCAACCAACGCATCGGTGTAGTGGCCGTAGCCACCAAATTCGAAACCCTCTTTGAGTTGCCATGGGGTGGTGCCGGATTTCATGGCAACCTTATCGCGAAGCGCTTCGACGCTGGTAACCAGTCCTGGCATCGCCTTTAACACGGGAATGCCAAACAACCGGTGCGGACTGTTTGCCAGGCTGAATCCGGCCAAGGTCCCGCCGCTGCCCACGGGAAGCACAAAGCTCGTTGGAGCGGGAAATTGCCTATAAATCTGCGCCGCCCATTCGCGAACTCCTTGCACTCCCAGCAAGTTCGACCCCCCTTCCGGGACGATGAAAACCTTCCTCAGGACCGCTGGTTCGAGCCAACTGGAATGCTCCGGAAAGGTTTGCCCGATCCAATCGGCTAGTCGCTCCGCTATCCAATCCGGATCATCGCGCTGCCTGTATTGCTGCTTGTCGATAAACTGCAGACGCATGCCGAACGCCCGCGCGTCCTCCAGAGTGGCGCTCAACTCTTTGTACCAAGTGCCGCGAATCACGCCCAGGGCTGGTATTTTTACCATCCTGGAAGCAGCTGCCAGCGCGTGAATATGATTTGACCATGGCCCGCCAAAACTCACAACCAACGGGGAATTTTGCCGTTGTACATGCAACAGGTTGTACTTGAGTTTGTACCACTTGTTCCCGGAGACCAGCGGGTGAACCAAATCACCTCGCACTACCCAAAACCGGTAACGGCCATGCTCCGCCAAACCAAGTGGTAAAGGTTGAATAACAGGTGCGGGATTGGTAGGAACAGCGGGCACTAGTTAATCGATTTGATGATCCGCACAGCGATTGCTGCGGTTTTCACTGTAATGGGAGGGTACGCTGACCCTGGTAACAGGCTTACTGCAAATCTTGCATTTTGGATCTTCATAGTGCTTAAGCCAATTGCCGTAGGCTTCTTCGGAAACCCCGCATTTCTCCGCAATAAACCGGCTCGGCGCTTCCATATAGCGGCGCACGTCTTTGAGAGAAAGACTGATGTGGCCCGCGCCGGGGTGATAAACCACGAACACCACATCCAACTCCGCCAACCGGTTCAACACGTCCTGGCTTTCCGAAGACGCCATGCGTTCCTTCAGCGATGCTATCTCGGCCTTCAGTTGCTCCTCACGCTCGTCACGATAATAGAGCTCAGCGGTACGCCGATCCAACTCATCCTTGACGATGGTCAATTCATCTTCCATGCGCTTTTTCAGCCTGTCGACTTCATCGTTCGGCAGCGCCTTCTGCAGCTCCCGTTGTAACAGCGACAGCTTCTTCTTATAGCGGCCCAAGTCGTCCTGGAGGCCCAGAAACTGGTCATTGCGTTTCTGCAATTTTCCTTTCATCTGGTCATACATGACTTTATTGTGCTGCACGGTCTGTTCCTGATCCCGCAGTTTGCTTTTATAACCCTGCAGTTCGATGCGATGCTGCCGCACCAATTCTTCCACTTCCGCTTCATGCTGGCTGTTTAGGGTTTTGATCCGCAGCCGCTGCGCCTTAAGCACCCGGGCGAGCTTGGTACGATGCTGCTTTTCCTGTTCTTCAAGAAAATCCGCTTCCCCCAAATCATCAAGGTCTTCCGGCGCACTGGTGCGGACCGCCGTGGTCAGCAGCGGTATGTCGTCTTCGTCGTCTTCAAGGCCGCCCAAGGGTTCCATGGGCAGTTCGGCTTCGAATCCCAGCTTATTTTCGGCAATGGCCCGCCTTATTATTTGAAAATCGTTTCCGGCGGGAGACATGTCAGGGTCCCACAAGTCTTTTTGGTGCCAGGAAATGGCGCATTGGCTGCGACAAGCCAAGCGAATGGGACCGGCGCCCAAATCAGGCCCTTGACCGGAAATCTTGGCCAACCGCTTAAGTGGCACGTTCCAGTCGGGATCGGCGAGACCGTTTTCATCGAAATAGATTTTGAAAAACACCAAAGCCACCGGTTCCAATGCGGTGTTGGTTTCCAGGAACACCGCCGTGACGTCCCGGTCAACGATGTCTCCGGCGGGAATCACACCGTCGAGCAATGCCTCAAACTCTGCATAACGCATCTGCCTTGAAACATACTGTTGATCAAGAAACATCACCGCTTCAAAAGCATCGTCACGCGCTGATTTCGCCATTGAATCGTGTCCCTGGATATTCTTCTCTAAAGGTTAGCTTTGCTGGCTTGCAGGTGATCGGAATTAGGCAACTCCAAATATTTTATTAGACGGCTACTTATAGCCGCCTGAATGCACTATAAAAACTAGCACGGAAGTTGCTGGTTGTCAGTGAAAGGAGAGTAAAGAATCGGAAAATTCAAAAGGAGATCACAGACCCTGATTATTATTTAAACATCAGGGTCTGCCGGAGAACCAAAGACGTCGTAAGACTAGATTTCCGCGGCTAAACGGCTTCCTTGATTTATTGCCCGTTTAGCATCCAATTCTGCGGCGACATCCGCACCGCCAATCAGATGGACCTTCAGACCTGCGGCTTCCAACGGCGCCTGCAGATCCCGCAAGGGATCCTGGCCGGCACAGATAATCACCGTATCCACGTCCAGCACCTGGGGCTCGCCATTGACCGTTAAATGTAGCCCGGCGTCATCAATCGATTGATATTCACAGCCTGGAATCATTTTGACCTGCTTGTTTATCAACGAGCTGCGGTGAATCCAGCCGGTAGTTTTGCCCAAATTTTTACCCACTTTGGAGGTTTTACGCTGCAATAGGAAAACTTCACGGGGCGACGGCTCTACTTCCGCCTTAACGCCTTCGACTCCACCCCGATGAGTTACACCCAGATCGACGCCCCACTCACGCATGAATGTATCCACATTCAGGCTGGGCGACTCACCTTCATGGGTAATGAATTCCGACACATCGAAGCCGATTCCTCCGGCGCCGACGACGGCCACTTTCTTACCGACGGGCTTGCGTTGCAATAAGGCATCCAGATAGGAAATGACTTTCGGATGATCGATGCCGGGAATGTCCGGCGTTCTGGGAGTGACGCCAGTCGCCAGGAAAACTTCGTCAAATCCTTGATCCTGGAGAGTTTCGGCATCAACCCGGGTATTTAACTTGACCTCCACACCGTATTTTTTCAAGTGCACGTCAAAATACCGCAGGGTCTCGTAGAATTCCTCTTTGCCCGGAATCAACTTGGCAATGTTGAACTGGCCGCCGATTTTATCCGCGCTGTCAAACAGCGTAACCTGATGCCCACGCTCGGCAGCTACGGTGGCCGCTGCCAGACCTGCCGGCCCGGCGCCGACGACGGCAACACGCTTCGGCGTATTGGTCTTCACATACACCAGTTCCGTTTCATGGCAGGCGCGGGGATTGACCAGGCAAGAAGTGAGTTTCAACTGGAAAGTGTGATCGAGACAGGCTTGGTTACAGGCAATGCAGGTATTGATTTCGTCCGCCCGGTCCTCTGCCGCCTTGTTGACAAAGTCGGCATCCGCCAGGAACGGCCGTGCCATCGACACCATGTCGGCATCGCCTTCGGCAAGGACTTTCTCGGCTATTTCCGGCGTGTTGATGCGGTTGGTTGTGACCAGCGGGATACTGACTTCGCTTTTCAGTTTGGCCGTTACTTTGGTAAAGGCAGCACGCGGTACCATCGTCGCTATCGTCGGAATGCGCGCTTCGTGCCACCCGATCCCGGTGTTGATTATCGTGGCGCCCGCCTCTTCAATAACCTTGGCCAATTGAATGACCTCATCCCAGGTAGACCCTTCTTCCACCAAATCCAGCATCGACAAACGGAAAATAATAATGAAATTCGGCCCGACCCTGGCCCGAACCCGGCGCACCACTTCCGCAGGCATCTGAATACGGGTGGCATAATCTCCGCCCCACTTATCGGTACGCTTATTGGTACGGCTGACGATGAACTGGTTAATGAAATATCCTTCCGATCCCATAATCTCCACGCCATCGTAGCCCGCCTGTTGGGCAAGGGCCGAACACTCGGCATAGGAGTCAATCTGTTGATCAACTTCTTCGGTGGACAGCTCTTTCGGAGTAAACATATTGATCGGCGCTTTAATGGCCGAAGGTGCAACCAGCTTAGGTTGATAGGCGTATCGACCGGCATGGAGGATTTGCATACAAATCTTTCCGCCGGCTTCATGCACCGCTTGCGTGACGATTTTGTGATGATCCACTTCTTCCTGCGTGGTCAGTTTTGCCGCCCCTGGTCCGACCGAACCCTCGACATTGGGGCCTATGCCACCGGTGACGATTAGGCCAACACCGCCTCTGGCGCGCTCTGCGAAGTATGCCGCCATCCGTTCAAAGCCGTTCGGCGTTTCTTCCAACCCGGTATGCATGGATCCCATCAGAGAGCGATTTCGCAATGTGGTAAATCCGAGATCCAAGGGTTCCAATAAATGGGGATATTTACTTTGACCAGGAGCCTGTGCACTCATACTCGTCACCTTTTTTGTTAACAATCATCAGAATTTAGAATTATTGAGCTAACGCATACCTTAGTCGTGTACACTGGCAGCAACAATAGCTTTTCACTACATTTTTTTATCATTTGATAACAGTCAATTTATGCAGCTTGGTGACGTCTCCGTAAACTACGTAGAGCTGATGGAAAGGGCGGTCAATCACGAAGGAGCGAATCCGCAACCCATTTTGCTCCGTTACGGCATTACGCCGGAATCCCTGTTGGTCAACAAAGCAAGAATCAGCATCCCAAGGTTCATGCGTCTGGGCCATGCTCTTATTCAGGAGTTTCGTCTGCCCTGGCTGGGACTGCTGATGGGTCGCCAGTGTAAAATTTCGCACATGGGACTTGTCGGCCACGCCATTATGACCGCCGCAACATTGCAAAACGCAATTCAGCTTTGGATACACTATGAGCGTTTGAGTAGCGAGAATAAACGCGGCGTCAGCCAGTTTGGCCATGAACACCGCTTTGGCATTGCTCAGTTTTACTCGATCAGCCCCTATAACGAATACAACTATTTCGTAGTGGATTGCATTCTTTCCAGTTGGTATCACTTAGCGACATGGATCACCGGCAGACAGGATCTACTGGAAGAGGTACAAATCGAGTTTGCTGCGCCAAGTTATAACAGGGAATACGAGAAAGCCTTTCGCTGTCCCATTCGTTTTAATCAACCCCGCAATGCGTTGATTTTCAAACCGGAAAGCCTTTCCTTACCTTCCGTTTACGCCCACCGGGCTTCTCACCTGGAAGCAGTCGCGCTTTGCAATCGGGAACTTTCCGCTCTGTTAGGGGCAAAACCCTACGCCGAGCGGGTCCGGCAGCTTGTAGCAACCCGGCTACAGGAAAAGGACACAAAATTGGAAAGAGTTGCCCAGCAACTGGGATTGTCCGCTTGGACATTGCAGCGCCGTTTAAAAAAGGAGAACACCAGTTTTTCTAAAGTGCTCGATGAGGTAAGGGAAGCCCTGGCAAAACAGTATTTGTTGCGCACCGAGTTATCGATAAGCGAAATCGGTTTCATCCTGGGTTTCACCAATAGTGCGGCTTTTCATCGGGCATTCAACCGCTGGCATCGGGAAAATCCTAACGCATTCAGAAAGAAGCATTTGGCAAAAACGCAAACGGATGTATAAAAGCAATCGAAAGGACGATGGGAAGGGAGTGAAAAGCGCGGCTGATCCGGGAAATGTCAGTATTACATTTCCTCGCCACCGTCAAAACCTTCATCGTCATCGAAGCCAAACACCAAATCATCGTATTCCTGTTGGCTTTCTTCAATTAGCTCTTCAATATAGTCTTGCATCGACTCTCTCCTAGACGCTCCTTATTCTCAAGCTAGTCTAAAAAAGTGACAGGAAAATGACAAAACAGGCCATTAACGTGGAAATTACTTAAGGAAGGGATAAATATGTCAGAAAAATGACGAAGTTAGAACAATCCGTTGAAGATAGGTGCAGCAAAGAAGATTCAGCGCTAAGAATTAGTCGAACTGCGAAAGTTGGCGGAGCGGACGGGACTCGAACCCGCGACCCCCGGCGTGACAGGCCGGTATTCTAACCAACTGAACTACCGCTCCGTTTTTCACTAAGATGTAATTCTACTCATTAGCGATCTTGGTGACAGGATTTGGTGGGTGAAGCAGGGATCGAACCTGCGACCCTCGCCTTGTAAGGGCGATGCTCTCCCAGCTGAGCTAAGCACCCAAGAGGCGAAAACGGCTATTGTATCGCGTCCTTCAGCGCTTTGCCAGCCTTGAAGGAAGGAGATTTGGACGCCGCGATCTGTATTGTCTGACCAGTCTGGGGATTGCGGCGTCCAAATCTCCTTCCTTCAAGGCTGGC
>JANQMN010000119.1 GCA_028280065.1 Hahella sp. | reverse complement strand
AAGCCCTACAACTTGATGACCGTATACTGAGCTTGGAAGCAAAAGATCATGCGGAGTGGTAGCGAAACTTTTGTAAAAATGAACACCGAAACATGAGTTTGTAAAACACAGTCACCGATCTTTGATTCTTAAAGACTTGATTAACAGTATTTAGCAAGTTCCCAATATGAGTAACCGAATATCCTATGTGATTTCGGGCACATCCCAGCCAAGCAACAAATGTACTTGGAATTCGCCAGTTGGCTTAATCTCAAACGAGCTTTGATCAGAGTCACTTGTACTAAATTTTACCGCTATAGGACGTCGTTAGCTCCTAGAGGACTGTCTTCTCTCATGCTATCTTGGAGAGCAATGTTACTGTTCTAATTTCTGCGAACAACATGCGGGAGGTATGAATTGTGGCTGCTACGTGGATAGATGTTCCTGAAGGCCGAGTTCTTCGGCAACTTAACGAAACTAACTGTTGTGGCTACTGTTGCGTGGCAATGGTAGTTCGACTAATTACGTCTCAAGAGCTGTCTCCGGAAACTGTGCTTCGTGAAGCCAGAAGCCAACCTGGTTATATCAATTGGAGAGGTGGTGCTGATTTGTCCGGCGCAGTTCCCACGGTTGCGGTACAAATGGGTGCAATTGCCAGTGTCGGAGAAGGGTCCTATGGCGGCCATCTTCAGCACGTACTCCGCACGCTGTTAAACGAATATTGCCCGATAAACCATGTCACCGCACCCAATGTTGCGTTTCACGAAACGAAACTTGGGGAGTTAAAGAAAACCATGCGCAAGGTAAAGGACAAGAAACCTTTGATTGTCCGTATCGAATGGCCCGCTCCGGACTTAGGTGGTCATTGGGTCGTTGTCAGCGGTCGAAAAACCAGAGGATGGGGCAAGGCAAGTGATTACACTATTCTCGATCCTATCGGCAATATTTCTAAAAATAGAGGATCTACCAACTTTCATACGGTAAGCGGAAATGCCACGTATGCATCGAAAGACCCTCCATACCTTGGGGACTGTTACTATGTAACCGTGGGTATATAAGCCGTTATAAACTAGCCAATGAGAACGAAACAGCAGAGAGGACACCAGCCATACCAGAAGTAGCGCAATGCCATTCCGGTAAAGTGGCTGACGCCCAAATCCTTAATCCAGTGATAGCTCAGGTTCAGGTGTTTAGGTTTATCAACCCTCTTCCGTTACCGGAAGCAGGGTGATTTCAACCCGTCGGTTGAGTTGTTTGCCTTCTTGCGTGGCATTCGAGGCAATGGGTTGGCGTTCGCCGAAACCGACCGTTTCCAATCGGACGTTGTTAATACCTTGGGAGACCAGATAGGAGGAGACAGATGTGGCCCGTTGTTGAGATAGGGTTTGGTTATAACTGTCGGAACCATCGCTGTCGGTATGTCCGCCAACCACAACCAGTGTCCGGTCATATTCTTCCAAGACAATTGCCACGGAATTCAATACGGGATAAAAGTCTGCCTTGATGTCAGAGCTTGCCGTCGCGAAGGTGATATTGCCTGGCATAATCAGATTAATATTGTCGCCTGACCTTTCGATTCGCACGCCGGTTTCCCTTAGTTGCTTGCGCAGTTTGGCTTCCTGGGCGTCCATATAGTAGCCCACGCCGCCGCCTGCAGCTGCGCCACCCGCTGCGGCAGCGAGGATGCGTTGATTGCGTTTGCGGCTGTTTTCATCTTTGTTGTCGATATACGCAATTACTGCGCCGATACCTGCGCCGATACCTGCGCCGATGGCGGTTTTGCTGGTTTTTTCCTCGCCGGTATAGGCGTCATAGGTTGTGCAACCCGCAAGTACGCAGCAACTGAGTATAGGCGCCAGTAGTTTTTTCATGAACATTACTCCAATTGTTAAAAAGCCAGAAAATAAGCATTGAATATAGTGGATACAAGCTGAATTATTTCTTAATAACCTGAGTTCTATGCAAACCTAAGAAAAAATTTTATGGCTCCACCACAATACCGAAAGGGTTGCGATTACCGGTTTGAAGGATGAGTAGCCAACGCTTTCTTAAGATTGCCCGTTACCGGATGTTAGTCATCGGTAAGCGTTTCAAAATCCGAAATAGTACGTGCATAAAGGCCCATGAGTTCCTGATTGACCTCGATAAGTATCGATAACCGATGATTGAATCCGCTGGTAAAGCCTACAAATTCGCTGTCTTCCAGGTCGCCGATAGTGAAGAGTTTATCGATAAGGTTGTTTTGTGTTGTTATAGACAATTCCTGATAGCTGTAGACCGTGGAGTATTGGTTAACACGTTCTAATGGCATATTTTGAACGGCATTGGTCATGCGAGCCGAATCCCAGGCTGCTGAAGTGAGGAGCGCCATTGAAAAATTGAAGTCAAAATTGGGTGCTTCGCTTTTATCCGCTTGGAACTTGCTAATCTTTCGCTCCAACGTTCTCAACATTTCTTGATGCTTGGTAAGGTTTTCCTGAAGTTGATGACGATTGTTTTTTAGTTCGTCAATAATGGCGAGTTCTGCACTAAATGCCAATTGGGAGCGGTTTTGTTCATCCCGCCATTCGTCTATCGCCAACGCACCCAACAGGGCGAAAACGATAAAAAGCGATTCCAGTGCAATATCCGGTAAACGTTGTCTTAGTGACGAAAATGTCTTGGGAGATTGACTGTCAATATTGTGCTCGGGCATTTTCAACTTTAAGGTTTGTAGTGAAGGTAGATATAACGCCATAGACTAGCTCAATCAGGAGAATCGAGGCAATGCAATTGGACCTGACCTTTTCCGGCAGATTACAAATTCCACTAATTGTCGCTCCCATGTTCCTCGTCTCGTCACCGGAAATGGCGTTGGCTGCATGCTCGCGAGGGATAATGGGTTCGTTTCCCGCCCATTCGACACGAAATCGGGAACAATTCGTTGAATGGCTCGAACAGATGGGCAAAGGGTTGCAGGAAATCCGCAAGCAAGGAAAAAATCCTGCTCCCTATGCCGTCAATCTGGTTGTGCATGACAGTAACAAACGTTATCCGGGCGATTTGGACCTTTGTATCGAACATGGAGTAGAAGTTATCCTGACCTCAAAAGGCGCTCCAGTCGATGTGGTAGAGCGGGTTCACGCCTATGGTGGTGTTGTATTTCACGATGTCGCCTCACACAGGCATGCGGAAAAAGCATTGCAAGCCGGGGTTGATGGACTTATTGCGGTCTGTGCCGGCGCAGGCGGTCACACAGGGCAGTTAAATCCCTTTGCATTGGTCAACGAACTGAGACAGCTAACAGAAAAGCCGATTATTCTCGCAGGCGCCTTGAGTACCGGGCGGGACTTACTGACGGCCCAGGCAATGGGGGCCGATATGGCATATATGGGCACGCGCTTTATTGCCTGTCCGGAATCCCTTGCAGAGACCGCTTATGCGCTGATGCTGGTGGACAGTTTCGCAAAAGATGTACTTTTCTCCACTGAACTTGACGGATATCCAACCAATGTTTTAATACCCAGTTTGCAAAACGCCGGGCTAAAACTGGAAGAGCTTGCCTCTTTGCGGTTAGATCCTGAAAAACGGATGGTAGTTGCCAAAGCCTGCTTTAGGACGATCTGGTCATCGGGGCAGGGTGTCGGCCTGGTCAAATCCATACAAACGACCGAGCAGGTTTGTGACGAATTGATTCAACAATATGCACAGGCGAAGATCACTCTGAGGGAGTTGACTGCTGAATTGCCATCTAGGAAAACGAGCGACCTTCCAAACTGACTAATGAGAAAAGACCATAACTAATCAACTTATTGAATTCCCAGTTGGTATTCAATGTTGTATCCGCCGAACCGCATTTTGATTAGAGTGCGGCTTTGGCCGGAAACCGTTAGACCGTTTTCGATGGCAGTGAGATAAAGAGCCGTCCAAACCGCTTCCTCGTCCTCGACCTGTTCTTCAAGCTCCAAAGACAGACACTTAAACTCGGGCTGTCTTTGCTGTTGATATTTGTCCACATGGTTCCCGGATCCGGAAATCGGAAATCCGATATTAGCTGTGATGGCGTCGTCAGACATGCGTTCCAGATCCTGAAAGATAAAGGTAAGCGGCCCGTTTATCCTGACATGGGCGCGTCGAATGGCATCGGAAGCGGTTTTCACGGCGATAGCCCGAGAGCGTTTTTCCAACTCTTCAGAAGAAAGTGTATAGGTGCGGTAGAAAAACTCCATTGCGGGTTCTTTCTTGACGGCAATCTCCGTTGGTTTTCCCAGTATTTCGGTCGTCCAAACAGAATCCGAAAAGGCCACTACAGGGTGGCTTGCCAATAATCCGAATAGCAACATTAAACCACGCCCAACTGGCCAAAAGTGATATTTAGATTTGCCGCCCGACCGCATAATTACCCCTCCAAAAAATTGCCGCCCTCCGAGTTGGCAACATCAGGCCTGAAAACCTCGCGAGAAAAGACACACCAGTTCCGGCTCCCGCGTTTTCAACGAGAGTTATTCCGCATGAGAAAGTCAATGTTGTCCATGTCTCATGAGGAAGGCGAAAATGCCGTTGGCAAAAATTTCGGCTTCAACATTTTCGCGGATATCTTTGGTGTGAACCAGCCTTTGCAAATATTACAAACATTCATGACTGTATGTAAATAGCTGCATCGATTTTTGTGAACTGTTTTGCAGTAGCGCTAAGTCTTTGAACAATGCAGCCGCTTAAAACCATGCGAACGAAGGAGCCCGGACCGGTTTATTTCGGGTGGTTTGGTAAGTCGTTGTAAGCAGGAACTTTTTGCAGCCGGAAGGGTTTTTGTAAAATAAATTAAGGGTTAATACCCGTATTTACCGCTACTCTTATAACACTTCAGCGCGAAATGCGTGTGAAAAACTTTTGTCCACGTAAAAATCAGGAGGGGTAAGATGCCCGAAAGAGATGTAATCTACAAAGCCATGGCTCGTAACCTATTGTCGAGTAAAACTGCTGCAGGGGGTAAGTCCACTACCTCCAACAGCACTATTCGAGGCGTGCAGTGCAGCTTCAAAGACTACGGCGATCCACACTATGATACCAAGAAGGATGCGGTCGATGCCGCGCTCAATCTGTTGGCTGACAAAGGCTATACCTTGCCTACCGCCGTCACCTTTCACCTGTCTCACCGTAACGAAGGTTTCGGCAAGCAAGCAACAACCGCTGCTTGGACCCATAAAGAAGATGGATCCGAAGGGCCGGAAATGATGCTCGGTTTGAATGCCATGCCGGGGAAAGGCGGTGGCCCCCGCGGAATTGCGCATGTGATTTCGGAAAACTCCCTTGGCGATTATACGACATGCGTGGTTGTTCACGAACTGGGTCATATTCTTCACGCAATTCAAAGTAAAGATTACTTTTACGATCATGGCGATGAGCCACCTACACCGCACACTGAAACCGCATATATGAAAGTGAGCCCTTACGCTTCCAGTAACAAGAAAGAAGTCGTTGCTGAGGTTTTTGCGGCCCACAATATGGGGCTTAAGTTTCACGGTACCGAAGTCATGGCGATGTATGACGCGTTTGAAGGACCGGCTCTGCAGGGATTGTTGCGATAATCAGCAATCGCCTGTTTGATTAGGTTGGCCGCTGTTTTACAATATATTGACCAAGGGAGAAGCTCATTCTCCCTTTTTTCGTTATTTGACAAGCCGCTTGGATTAACGGCTTGGTGTTGAAAATTTCAACCCGTCCGTTGTCTACCAATGTGCATCCTTCTTGCAACCACCGGGCGGGTTAAAAAATTCCCGAAAATTTTCATGTGATTTCATCCTATTTCGATCTAGCGACTAGAATGAAATAAATCTCGCCGCATTTGGTTTGATGACTGTGCCTGTTCTCTATGTAAAGTCTGAGCTGGAAGATACTAAGTACCATCTCGATCCGGAAGATGGGATTATTACTATCGGGCGGGCACCGGAAAACCATATTCAATTGCCCGATACGACTACATCCCGTGTGCACGCAAAAATCGTTAGATATCCGCGCGGATGGACGCTCGAAGATGCCCAGAGCCGTAACGGTATTGTGCTAAACGACAAACCAGTATCTAGGCAGCTGTTAAAAACCGGCGATGTCATCAGTATCGGGCCTTACAATATTATTTGGGAGTATCAACCGGCCAAACTGGCGTTCGATAGAGACGACGACTTACATGAAAATGCCTCTATCACCGAAAACACCCTGATTGTCGATGATCTATTGGTGAACACCGCCAGGCGGCCTACAAGCGCCACCGACAATCTTGAAAAGAACAATAAGGTTCTTTATGCCCTGTATCGAATCACTCAGCAAATTCAGGCCAGTGAAGATTTTCAATCGCTTTTCAAACAGGTGTTGGAGTTGCTGTTTGAAATCACCGCAGCCGATTTCGGAATGATCGTCTTGGAAGATGATCAGCGAGAACTGATACCCAAAGCCCTAAAGTTTCGTGATGCCGGTATTGAGCAGCGCATCGTGCCAAGTTTGAGCAAGACTATCCGCAAACGGATTTTCGAAGACAAAGATTCGATTCTCATGTCTAACATAAAAGACGATCTGCAGTCTGGCCGGGACGACAGTATTTTTACCCAAGGCATTAAATCGATAATGGCTGTTCCTCTGTTTAACGAGGAGGATGTTATCGGATTGATCCAGCTAAGCTCCTATAGCCTTCTTCGCTCTTTCAGTAAAGATGACTTGAACCTTCTTCATGCCATCAGTCATCAGCTCAGCTCGGAAATTCATGCGTTTCGGCTAAAGTCGCAAAACCTGGAGTTGATCGATGAACTTAAGGAGACTAATAGAAACTTAAAGGACCTGGTGAAAAAACACGCCGAAACCATTGCCAAACTGGAAAAATCCGAGCAGGTCAAGCGTACCTTCATGGCGACGATCAGTCACGAGCTGAAGACACCGATTAATGGGATTGTAGGAACCATAGAGCTTTTGAAAATACAACATGAATTGCCGGCTTCAAGCCTGGAGACACTTAAAGCGGCGGAAAACTCGGCAAACCGGCTCACTTCCCTGATCGACGATATCATCTGTTTTTCCGATGCGGAATCGGGTAACTATCGATTCGATAAAACGTCGTTCACCATCCCGGCGGATCTGGATGGAGTGATCGAACATTTTCGGGATATGAGCTTGCAAAAAGGGCTGGAGTTTCGTTTGGAAATTGATCCTGCTCTGACCGGCTCGTATTTCACCGATACCAAAAAGCTGGAAAAAATTATTTCTCATCTGCTCGATAACGCTGTGAAATTTACCGAAGAAGGTTGGGTTGAGCTTGCAATTAACCATATTACCCAAGCGAAAGCCGACACAACCAATGCCGACGTGGAAATACAGGTGAGCGATAGCGGTCCCGGTATTCCGAAAGAAAAATTCGGTAAAGTGAAGCAGGTTTTCCAGCAAGGTGATAGTACTTTTAGTCGCGTATACGGCGGCATGGGTATCGGCCTGCCCATCTGTTATGCCTTGTCGAGGGTTCTCAAAGGACAGCTTACTTTCGATTCCGGCGCTAAGGGGAGCCGGTTCAGCCTCCTGTTGACGCTCGAAAAATCTGCCGCCGAGCGCCAGGAGCGGATAAAAGAAACATCGATGGAGTCACACAACATTCTGATTGTGGAAGACAACATCGTGAATCAGATGGTATTGCAAAAACTCGTCATGGCGTTGGGCCACAATGCTTTTAAAGCAAGACACGGCAAGGAAGCGCTGACAGTATTTAAAGAAAATCCTATAGATTTGATTTTCATGGATTGCCAAATGCCTGTCATGGACGGCTTTGCAGCCACCGAAGCCATCCGGGAATGCGACCGGACCGTGCCCATCATCGCCATCACCGCAAATTTTCTGGAATCTGAAAAAAGCAAATGCTTGGAAGTCGGCATGAATGACTTTCAATCGAAACCGATCAACAAAGATATTGTTCATCGGCTAATTTGCCGTTGGAGCAGGGGTTGAGATACCGTTGGAGCTAGGGTTAAGATGCCTAACCGATGGCTTGCGCCTGCCAAAAAAGTTACTCGAACTCCTATCCTTTTTTAAAGCAATCTCAAGCTGACGATCCAGGCAAAAAATGCACTCACATTTAAGCGGATTCGTTAGGACTGGAATCACTATGGACCCGGACATTAACAAAGTACTGATTCTCTTTGCCCACCCTTCGCAAAGACGCTCGGAAGTCAACCTTCCGCTGTATCGTGCTTCGCAAGAGATTGCGCAGGTTACGACGGTGGATCTGTATGGAGAGTATCCCACATTCCGAATCAATATCGAACGGGAACAGCAAAGGCTCCTGGCCCACGATATTATCGTTTTTATGTTCCCCTTGTACTGGTATTCCACTCCCGCCATCCTGAAAGAATGGCAAGATTTGGTTTTGGAATATGGGTTTGCCTACGGAGAGCATGGTAATGCACTGCAGGGCAAATCATTCTTCTGCGCGATTACCGCAGGCGGATCGGAATCAGCGTACCAGCATGAAGGCTATAACCATTTTACGATCCGGGAATTACTTCAACCTTTGGAGCAAACCGCATTGCTTACCGGGATGCATTACTTACCGCCATTCGCCTTATTTGGGGCGAGAAGCGCTATTGAGGAACAGCGCTTGGCGAGGCACGTGGAAGATTGGACGGCAATGCTCGAAGCCATTCGCGACAAGCGTATTGATATTGCAAAACTGGAATCCCTCGCAAAGCTCAATGATGGCCTAGGTTTCATAAAACAGGTGGCGGAATGACAGAGATATTTATTCAAAGCTTTATCTATCTTTGCGCCGCTGTCATCGCCGTTCCCATTGCCAAACGCCTTGGTCTCGGCTCGGTTTTGGGCTATTTGATCGCCGGTTTGGTTATCGGACCAATCATAGGATTGGTGGGACAGGAAACCACGACAATTCAGCATTTTGCGGAATTTGGCGTGGTGATGATGCTGTTCCTGGTCGGCCTCGAACTGGAGCCGAAGATGCTCTGGGAAATGCGAACCAAACTGCTGGGATTGGGTGGACTGCAGGTGGGCTTAACCACCGCGGCAATCATGTTGATTGCCATGGAGCTGGGCCAACCTTGGAAAGTCGCCCTGACGATCGGATTAATCTTTTCGTTGTCCTCCACGGCGATAGTCTTGCAAACCTTCAATGAAAAGGGGCTGTCCAAGAAAGAAGGCGCGAGAAGTGCGTTTTCCGTCCTGTTGTTTCAGGATATCGCTGTTATTCCGATGCTGGCATTGATTCCGCTTTTGGCCTTGCCGGAGCTTGCTGCCCAGGCACAATCGATGGCGCACGAGGCGGCGAAACATCATGAAAAGCTGAGCTTGGTCGCAGGGTTGCCCGGCTGGGTCTATGGATTGGTGGTGATCGCGACAATCGTGGTCCTGGTCGTTGGCGGCCACTTTCTCAGCCGCCCGCTATTTTCCTTTGTCGCCAAGTCGGGATTGCGAGAAGTCTTCACGGCGGCCGCGTTAATGCTGGTCATCGGTATCGCGGCGCTAATGAGCCTAGTGGATCTATCCCCCGCGTTGGGCACCTTCCTCGCAGGCGTGGTGCTGGCCAACAGCGAATTTCGGCATGAACTCGAATCGAATATCGAACCCTTTAAAGGGCTGCTGTTGGGTTTGTTTTTTATTACGGTTGGCGCGAGCATCGATTTTGCCGTGTTGCTGGATCAGTTGGGAATCGTGATAGGTTTAACCCTTGGCCTGATGCTGATTAAAGCCGTGGTTTTACTCGTCTTGACTTTCGGATTCAGGGTGATCAACAGCGATCGCTGGCTGTTTACCCTGAGTCTCGCCCAGGCCGGCGAGTTCGGCTTTGTCCTGGCCAGTTACAGCTTACAAAACCATGTCATCTCCCCGGAACTCGCCCAAACCCTTTCACTGGTCGTCGCACTTTCCATGTTCCTGACGCCGGGATTATTTATCCTTTTCGACAAGTTTATCCTGCCAAGGTATCAAGAATCGAAAAATGCCCAGGAGGCCGATACCGTTGACGAACAGGGTCCGGTCATCATTGCCGGCAGCGGTCGCTTCGGTCAGATTGTGAATCGGCTGCTGATCGCCAACGGCATAAAAACGGTAGTCCTTGACCATGAGATAGGGCAAGTCGACAACATGCGAAAAATTAAGATTAAGAGCTTTTATGGCGATGCCACCCAACCGGATCTGTTGCATACCGCCGGTATTGATCATGCTCAGCAACTGGTGATTGCCATCGACGACAAAGAGCGTGCCGTAGACTTGGTTTCCTATGTCAAACAGAGATATCCCCAGGTGCGTGTGCTGGCTCGCGCCTATGACCGTGGGCACGGTTATGAACTGCAAAATGCAGGAGCGGATTTTGTCATTTCAGAAACCTATCATTCCGCCTTGGAGTTGGGTGGGGAAGCCTTGAAAACCGCTGGTTACCATCCGTTCTGGTCGGAACAGCAGAAGCAGGCTTTTCTGGAAACCGAAGCGGCCAATAAAGAGGTGCTTTATCAAAGTTGGAAGACCAGCACGGAGGACAGCAAATACGGCACGCACTACCGGGATCTTTTCATGGCCCTCGAAGAGCAACTCGGGAAAGCCATGGATACCGATCGCAGTGATCGGCATAGCCGTGTGGAACGTGGCTGGACGCCGCCGCCTAAGGGCTATGCGGAACGGTTAGCGGAAGAGGATAAGGCGGTATAGGGCAAATTTCATCATTTGTATCCCATGCTCTTCTATAATTATGGTTTTACGCTTATAGAGCTCATGGTCGATTCCGGCGCTATCCATGTCTCCCTGGGAAATAAAGCATCAAACCCTCTCCAGGGAAAAGTGCTGACTTTCCGTCCGGCTGTCGTAACCGGCAGCCCGAAAAGCCCGATTTCCTGGCTCTGCGGTTTTGATGAGCCGGTAGAAGGCATGCAGGCAGTAGGGGAAAATAAAACAGATCTGGATAAGGTTTTTTTACCTGCTGCTTGCCGTGGTTGATTGATATAAGTGGTCCCCGACATCTGCACAAGCTGTCGAAATGTGCGAGAAACTACCCTTCAATTCATAACATTGGGTAAATGTCCAATAGTGCGTTTTTAACTTCAAAATGCAGGCATAAAATTATCCTGCAAAGTGCAGTCGGGCAATATCAGACTGTAGGATAAATCTCACACGTTTTTCAGAGATATCTTACATTCAAGCCTTTGCGGTTCCTTCCTGTTTTGCTCCACAATTCTAGAAAAAAGTACTCGGCAATCTTTTAAAACTGCCTTTTTAATCAAAATGTTGCGAGAATTCGACTGTCCTGGCTTTTGCAAGCTTGAACAATGTACGTTTGATATAGAACTGATCTGGCAGGCTATCTACGGGAAAATGGATAATGAAAAAGGTAGGTCTTCTCGTTTTATTAGTACTCAGCAGAACTGCGTTTGCTGACACCTTAATTCTAGCTTCAGGAGAGTTCCCCCCTTTTACAGGAGAGTCCTTACCTGACGGAGGAGTGACTTCGAAGATTGTTTCCGATGCTTTCAGGGAAATGGGGCACCAAGTTGAAACACATTTTTTACCTTGGAGGAGAGGATTCGTCAAAACTCTGGAAGGAGATTATTTTGGTACTTTTGCCTACAGTATGAATGAGCAGCGCAAGAAAGACTGGCATTTTTCAGTACCGCTATATCATCTTAAAGAAGTCTTCTTTGTACTGAAAGGAAGTGGCGTTCGCTACAGAAGTGATAACGACCTCATTGGAAAAATAATCTGTAAACCGCAGGGTTACAATAAGTTTCGCCTGGCGCAACTAGTTGAACAAGGTATGCTCTATGTAGAATCACCAAGAAAAATGAAAAGCTGTTTTAGCATGCTAGAGAGACAGCGGGTAAATATGGTGATGACAAATCCGGAAACTGGCTGGAGATTTATTCGAGAACTATTTGAAAATCAAGATGACTTTAATGTGTTGGAAAAACCCTTTATTGAAATAACACATCACTTGATAGTGCCAAAATCTGCGGTAAATGGACTCAGCATACTTAAGCAGTTTAATTTAGTGATATTAGAGCACCAACGAAAGGGGATAATTGGACGGCTACTGGAAGGGGGAGTCTACTGAATACTCGGTTGTATTCGGGAAATCCCAGATTAGTCAATCGCTAATTTGCCAAATCCCGAAGAGAAATCCGATTTATTCATGGAGCTTAAATAGCAGTGTTGTGCGCAAAAATGTCCACTAAAAAGTCTATAAATACGCGAATGCCCACATCGTAGCCGGACTCAACGATATCAATCTGCCCACCTGTCATGTAAATAGCCAATTGAATGCCCGGATACTTTTCCAAAAAGGGAGGTAGAGCTGAGCTAATAAGTTCTCTATCGATTCCGGTAGGAACCGTGACTCTAAGAATTCCAGACGGACTTTGCAGCTCAGATAGGGCTAGCTTCGTTTCTTCAATTTCGCCGATTATGCGGCCGACACGGTCGTAATATTTGTGGCCGGCTTCTGTTAAATCTTCATTCCTGAAACTGCCCTGGCCTTTTTTGAAAGGCCAGGGCAGTTTCAGGAATGATCGCGCGCCTCACTTTGGCGCTTATTGAATGGATTCTGGTGGAGCTTTTCATGCATGCCTAACAAAAAACTAAATATATTTAGTTTGTCTCTTTCTAAACTCTTCAAACCCTTGTTTACATCTCATAACCAGTAATTTAGTAAAATATATTGTATAACTAAAATAATTAAGTTAACATTTTCATATGTGAAAGTACCTAGTTGATTTGTAGATGTACAGACGGGCAAGGCTCATTGCACCAATAATTGAACTAGGCAATCCAGTGACTCTTTGAGTCTGGGAAAATGTCACAAACTTTCAGCTTAACAACAACAGAAATAGTTAGGAGCATCACCTATGATCAAGTTAATACCCCACGCAATAATGGCAAGTTTATTGGTATCCGGCTCCGCATTGGGCAACGATCTGAAATTTACCCCTGGTGATGATGCACGATTTAGTTGGGACAGTTACAACCAGCTTAAAACAAAAGATTTAAGCGGGGAGACGATTTCCATCTTTGGCCCATGGTTGGGACCCGACAAGGATTTGATCGAAAGCGTGATCGATTATTTTGAAAAGGCGACCGGGGCGACCGTTAATTATTCTGGTTCCGATAGTTTCGAAACTCAAATCGTGATCGATGCTGAAGCCGGGGCGACGCCTAACATCTCGGTATTTCCGCAGCCCGGCTTGGCGGCAAATCTGGCATCCAAGGGGCACTTGGCTGCCTTGGATTCGAAAACCGCAGACTGGCTGCGGGAGAACTACGCCGCAGGACAGTCCTGGGTGGATCTGGGAACTTTCAAAGGCAAGGATGGTAAAGAAGCGCTTTACGGCTTTTTCTACAAAGTGGACGTTAAATCATTGGTTTGGTATTCCCCGGAAAACTTCGAAGATGCCGGTTATGAAGTGCCCCAGACCATGGAAGAATTATTTGCCCTTAGCGACCAAATCGTTGCTGACGGCGGCACACCTTGGTGCATCGGTATCGGTTCCGGTGGTGCGACTGGCTGGCCCGCAACGGACTGGGTCGAAGACTTGATGTTACGTACCCAAACACCCGAAGATTACGATCGCTGGGTAACCAATACAATCAAGTTTGATGATCCGAAAGTTCTCGAAGCTATTGATCTGTTCGGAAAGTTTGCCCTGAACACAAAATACACTGTCGGCGACAAGGTATCTTCCGTAGACTTTCGCGATAGCCCGAAAGGATTGTTTACTTCACCGCCACAATGTTATCTGCACCGCCAGGCTTCCTTTATCCCTGCCTATTTCCCGAAAGGAACTGAAGTTGGATATGACGCAGACTTCTTCTACTTCCCGGCATTTGCGGATAAGAAGTTAGGCAAGCCTGTGCTTGGCGCCGGTACTATGTTTGCCATTACTAATGATTCCAAAGGTGCCCGTGCCTTTATGGAGTTCTTGCAGACGCCAATTGCCCATGAAATCTGGATGGCACAGAAAGGATTCCTAACACCACATAAGGGAGTCAATACAGAAGTCTTTACCGATCCTACTGTCGCTAAGATGAACCAAATCCTTTTGAACGCAGATACCTTCCGCTTCGACGCATCCGATCTTATGCCTGGCGCCATTGGTGCCGGAGCATTCTGGACCGGCATGGTCGAGTATCTTGATGGTACGAGCGCAGAAGATGTTGCAAAGGATATTCAACGAATCTGGGATTCCATCCAGTAGCTTTTGCTTACTAGGGTAGCTGTCTATTAGAAGTAGAACCTGCTAAATCAGCTACCCGCTGACGATAAATTACCCATTTAAAAACAACAGTAATTCTCCTGGCTTCATGTGGGGACGGGAGTTCTTTTGACGGTGCAATATGGGCCAGATTCTATTTGCTTTTTCTACCATTATTGTCGGCGTATTCGGTTGCGTCGCCTACTTCTATTTTTCGAACTTGTTACTGGATAGAGCATTACCTGCCAAGGGGCCCAATGCCGGTCTCAATATCAACCGGGCAAACGCTATTCGCCCCTGGTTATTTCTGGGCCCGGCGATTGTGATATTAAGTTTGTACCTGGTTTATCCGGTGATTAATTCGATTTGGTTGTCGTTTCACGATGCATCTGCTGCCAACTTTGTCGGTTTCGACAATTATGTCTGGCTGGTCAACGATTCCAAATTTCAGGAATCCATGTTGAATAATCTGCTTTGGTTGATCGTTGTTCCCGGTGCATCCACCTTACTGGGATTAGTCGCAGCACAGCTCACGGATAGCATTCGCTGGGGCAATATCGCCAAGTCGCTGATATTCATGCCGATGGCGGTCTCCTTTATCGGTGCGTCGGTTATCTGGAAGTTTATCTACGATTATCGCGGTGAAGGTAATGCTGAAATCGGGTTGCTCAATTCGATAGTCACCAGTTTCGGCGGTTCGCCGGAAGCATGGATTACCCTCGGCTTCTGGAATAATTTCTTCCTGATGGTGGTGTTGATTTGGATTCAAACCGGATTTGCCATGGTGATTCTTTCTGCTGCCTTGCGTGGCATTCCCGAAGAAACCATTGAGGCTGCCATCCTCGACGGTGCCTCGCCTTTACAGGTGTTTCTGAAAATCAAAGTTCCGCAAATCTGGGGGACGATTGCAGTCGTGTGGACCACGATCACCATTACCGTTCTCAAAGTATTCGATATTGTTTTGGCTATGACCAACGGGCAGTGGGGAAGTCAGGTACTGGCAAACTTGATGTTCGACTGGATGTTCCGTGGCGCGGATTCCGGGCGTGCTTCCACGGTTGCATTGGTCATCATGGTATTGGTTACACCCATCATGGTGTGGAATATCAGAAACGCCCGCAAGGAGGGTTAAATCATGGCAGATATTGCTGGACAAAAAGCCCGTCTAACCTGGGCGATTAATATTTCCGTTATTGTTTTAGTACTGCTTTGGACCATTCCGACCTTTGGTTTGCTGGTGTCTTCATTCCGGGATGCGGATCAAATCGCCTCGACAGGCTGGTGGGAGGCGCTTTTTCCAACAGAACGCAATGAAATTTTCCGTGCTAAAGGCGCTGACGCACAGAATTTAGTTGGCGATGTCTATCAGATAAAGGGAAATCTGTTTGAAGGGGGGCAAGGGGCAATCATTGCTTTTGGTGTGTCATCCTTGAAACCGACTGCTTATTACCCTGGGGAAACCGGGAAAATGAGTCGGGACAGACTGTTAACACTACAGGCCAATGGTGATTATGTGCTCGCTTCACCCAAACCTTTTAGAAGTTCCCGAGGAGTCCGCATCTTTGCAACGGTACAATCGCCGCCAAAATTCACCTGGGAGAATTATCAAAAGGTATTGTTTTCCGAAGGGGTGGGAAGGTCGTTTTTGAATACCTTTACCGTGACCATTCCGGCAACAATCATTCCGATATTGATCGCCGCTTTCGCTGCTTATGCGTTGGCCTGGATGCAATTCCCCGGTAGGGCATTATTGATTGCCGCGGTAGTAGGGTTACTCGTTGTACCACTGCAAATGGCGCTGATTCCTTTGCTTAAACTGCACAATGATATCGGTATCGGCAAAGACTACTTGGGTATTTGGCTGGCCCATACCGGCTTCGGTCTGCCATTGGCGATCTATTTATTGCGTAACTATATTGCTGGTCTGCCACGGGAGATTATTGAAAGCGCTAAAGTCGATGGCGCTACGGATTTCGATATTTTTCGACGAATTATCCTGCCGCTGTCGTTTCCGGCGCTCGCCAGTTTCGCAATTTTCCAGTTCCTCTGGGTTTGGAATGATCTACTTGTCGCCACGGTTTTTCTTGGCAATAACGAAGAACAGTTAGTAATGACAGGTCGCTTGCGTGAGTTGTTGGGTTCCCGTGGTGGAGATTGGGAAATCCTTGCGGCTTCCGCCTTTGTTTCAATTTTCGTCCCATTGATCGTGTTCTTTTCGCTGCAACGTTTCCTCGTTCGGGGGCTGTTGGCGGGATCGGTCAAAGGCGGTTAAGTAAAATAATTTCGTTTGGCTTGCTGTCGAGTCAAGCCAGACAGAACGAGAGAACACCAGCATGGCTCAGATAAAATTAACGAATGTACAAAAATCTTACCTAGACGTAGAAGTATTGCGCAATATCAATTTGGAACTGGACAGCGGGGAATTTACGGTATTTGTCGGACCCTCCGGCTGTGGCAAATCCACCTTGTTGAGGTTGATAGCGGGGCTGGAATCTATTACCAGCGGCACGCTGGAAATCAATGGCATGGTCATGAATGACGTGCCGCCGGCGCAACGCGGCATTGCCATGGTATTTCAGTCTTATGCGCTATATCCGCATATGACGGTGGCGGAAAACATGGCGTTTGCACTGAAGATTGCGAAAAAATCGTCCACTGAAATCGACAAAGCTATTCGCCACGCAGCGGACATTCTTCAATTAAGCCACTTGCTGGAAAGACTGCCCAAGGAACTTTCCGGCGGTCAGCGGCAGCGAGTGGCAATCGGTCGCGCGATTGTTCGCAACCCGTCGGTGTTTTTGTTTGACGAACCGTTATCCAACTTAGATGCTGCTCTGCGGGTGCAAACCCGATTGGAAATCGCCAATCTGCACGATAGTCTTGAGGCGAGCATGATCTATGTGACCCATGATCAAGTGGAAGCGATGACCCTTGCCAGCAAAATTGTCCTCCTCAATGCGGGTGAAGCGGTGCAAAAGGAAGGCAGCATTGCTCAGGTCGGTCCGCCTTTAGAACTCTATCATCGCCCGGCCACGCGTTTTGTAGCGGGCTTTATCGGCTCGCCGAAAATGAATTTTATCCCTGGTCATCTGGAATCTGCGAGCGCCAATCAAGCGACTGTTCGCTTGTGTAATGGGGCAGTGGTGCATGCGGCTGTCGATGCGCGTCGAGCAAAAAAAGGCGAGAAAATTGAGCTGGGAATCCGGCCGGAACACTTTTCCTCGCAGACCCTGGAGAGCGATGCCTTGCCAGGAAAGGTTTCCTACGTTGAACGTTTAGGAGAAGTTTCCTATACCTATCTCTCAGTAGAAGGACACCAGGATTTGGTTACGGTACGAAATGATGGAGATACGCCGCATTTAGCGAACGATCAGGTGAATTTGCATGTCCCGGCAAAGAATAGTCATTTATTTGATTCCGAAGGCAAGGCATTTCCCAGGATACTGGGCACAGGAACTGCTGGCTAGCAGATTGATAGCCTATACGAAACAATGAAATTTACCCCTGAAAGATGAGTCGAGAGGGCAATTATGAGTGATCCTTCAATGTGGTGGAAAGGATCCGTCACTTACCAGATCTATCCACGTTCGTTTCAAGACAGCAATGGCGACGGTATCGGCGACTTGAACGGGATTACCCGGCGGTTGCCTCATGTGGCAGAACTCGGGGTGGATGCCATTTGGTTGTCTCCTTTCTTCACCTCGCCGATGATGGATATGGGTTATGACGTCGCAAACTATACAGATGTCGATCCGCTTTTCGGCACCCTGGAGGATTTTAAGACGTTGCTAAGAACGGCCCATGACCTGGGCCTCAAAGTCATCATCGACCAGGTGCTGTCTCATTCCAGTGATCAACATCCGTTTTTCCGGGAAAGCCGCTTGAGCCGGGAAAACTCCAAGGCGGATTGGTATGTTTGGGCGGACCCGAACGAAGACGGTACCCCGCCCAATAATTGGCAATCTGTTTTTGGTGGTCCCGGATGGCAATGGGAGCCTCGCCGCCAGCAATACTATTTGCATAACTTCTTGAAGGAACAGCCCGACTTCAATTTTCATAACCCGGACGTACAGGAATGGTTATTAAACTCGATGCGTTTTTGGCTGGATTTGGGAGTCGATGGCTTTCGCCTGGATGTGGTCAACTACTATTTCCATGATGCTGCATTGCGAAGCGATCCTCCCGATCACCGGAAAAAAGACCAGCGGGAATGGCAACCCTATAGCATGCAGTACCATATTCACTCGAAAAACCAGCCTGAGAATCTGCTGTTTCTGGAGAAAATGCGCAGTTTGTTAGACGAATACGATAACCGCGCATTGGTCGGCGAAGTTGGTGATGCGCATCATGCTATCGAGATGATGGGACAATATACCAGCGGTCGGCGACTGCATATGGCCTATTCCTTTGAAATGCTGGGGCCGAACTATACGGCCGGGCATTTTCGGCAGCAGCTCGAAGAGTTTTTTGAAAAGTCGCCACAAGGTTGGCCCTGCTGGGCATTTTCAAATCATGATACACCGCGACATGTCAGCCGCTGGCAGGAAAATGCAGTAAGCCAGGAAGCACTGGCCAAGCAAGCCTGCGCATTGCTACTGTCATTGCAGGGTTCCGTTTGTATTTACCAGGGTGAAGAGCTGGGGCAAACCGAAACCGAGCTGGAATATCATGAGTTGACCGACCCGCAAGGCCTGACTTTTTGGCCGGAAAACAAAGGTCGAGACGGTTGCCGAACTCCCATGACTTGGGAAAGGCAGTCAACTAATGGAGGTTTTTCCGAAACAGCTCCTTGGCTGCCGGTAAAAGCTCCACAGTTGGCTAACAGCGTAGACGGACAGCAGCAGGATACCGAATCGGTACTCGCTTTCTACCGGCAGATGCTGCGCTTTCGTCAAGAACAGGCAAGCTTGAGAACCGCTGAAACGACATTTTTAGAAGTGTCGCCACCCCTGTTGGCTTTTACCCGAGGGAAAGACCTCACTTGCGTTTTTAATCTTTCGACGAACTATTGTGAAATCCCTCTCAACGGAGGAAGTATTGAGGTAGCCTATGCAGCAACTCTCGATCAGGGTATGTTAAAACTCAGTGGAAATGGCTTTGCTCTTATTAGTTCGCAATTGACTTAGAAAACAGCAGCCACTTGACGCCCAGTTCAACTTGTTGGCGGTCATAGACATATTCCGCTGTATTGGAATCGATCTTGTCTAATCGGTAACTGGCATAAAGCGAAATGTCTTCCGAGGTGGGCAAGTCGTACTGATAGGTCAATCGGTAAGTGAAACCGTCCTCCTGGCTGTAGTCTTCATCCTCTAGATCGGTCAGCTGGTTACGGGCGGTATAATCCAGTTCCTTATAGGACACCGAGGCTCTAATTGCCGTTGCTTCGCTAATAGCATAGCGAAACAACAACGTACCCCGGTACTGTTCATAATCGTAGTAGCCCGAACCATTATCATCCCGTAGTTCATAACTTGATGAAAAGGTCACTCTGAAATCGTCCGTTGGCCGAAAATAATAGTTAAACTTCAAACGGGAGATATCGTAGCGCAGATCGGTGCCGGTGATGCTGCTTCCGGTCGTAGTGCGTTGGCGCTTGTCATCAAAGTCGCGGCGAAATTGTTCAAGGCCGGCGTAGAGCCGGTTTGCTTTGCCGAACCGATACCTAAGCTCGGTACCTATGCCGTATTGGGTGTAATCAAGGTTGCTCAAGCCCACGGATGTATAGTCTTCATAGCCTCGGGTATGCGCTTCAAGGTACATGCCGAGACGTAGCTTTTTGTTGAGTCGCATAGTAAATCCGGTTACCGCTTCGCCGAATTGATAGTCATAGCGGTCCGGAATTTCAGTGGAACCGGTTTTGCCGATTAGCCCGGAAAGCCGACTGACATAAGTTTTGTCGCTTATACCGTACCCTGCTTCCACGTAGGCTTTGGTAGAACGATCAAAGATCTTGAATTTGTGTTCGTAGCCCAGATGAAATTTGGCTCTGACGTTATTTGCATTATCCAGATCCCCGTTTTTCTGTTCATCGACAAACATCCGGCCCGACGCATTCAGATCGTAGTAAAGCCCAGTATCCAGTTTGTCCTTCCAGCGCAGCCCAAGGTCGAGATAGGTGCCCGATTCTGGGTTAAACGAATCCGCTAATCGAAATGGGTTGTCATCATGGCCGACAGCGGCATCGATTTTCGGAGCTGCGAATGTGGCTGGGATTGAGCCCATTCCGGCGAGAGTGATCAGCACACCATAAAGAAGCCCGTGAATACTTGTGCTGTTATTAAATTTTATGGAGCGTTTAAGCTTGGTGCTTTTCTCTGGGTTTTTTAGCATTTGTGACCTTTACTGCAATTATAGGTTACATGGTAAATTGTTCAGGATTTGATTGTTCAACTGATAACAGTTGACGGGCGCCGCTATGCTGCTGATCCAGTTTCAACACCCGTTGTGCTTCCTGCTGACATCGGTTTTGATTTCTCAGACCACACCAGCTCCTGGCCAATAGGAATCGAGCGCTAATATGACCGCTGTTCTGCTCCAACAACGATGTCAGGGTTTGAATAGCGGATGTGTAGTTGCCTTGTAAATACTGGATGCCGGCAAGCTCATAGAGATCCTGTTCTTCAGGATTAACTTCCACCAACTGTTGATAGAGTTCCATTGCGTCGTCCGCCAAGTGCGCATCAGATAATGCTTTCGCCCAGTGTCGCAGAATCTTGCGGTTATTGGGATATTGTTTCGCCAATGTTTGATAGGAAAGCAGGGCTTTGCTCAAGCTCCCGAAGCGTTGTTCAAATTTGGTCCCGGCCAACTGGTAGTCTGTATTTTCTGGTTGGCTAGCCAAGGCATGTTGCAAATATCCGCCTGCCTGTTTGTCGAGTTCTAACTCCGCAGCGGTTAGGGCGGCTTGATAGGCGACATCGGCCGTGTAAATAGGTTGCCTGAAAAGCTCCTGAAGTTCAGCCAGCGCCTGTTGATGTTCAGTCATTGATGCATAGGTTTTCGCGGTCAGGAGTTCCATTCTATGATCAAGAATGGTGTTGGATTGAATGGCCGATAGGACGTGAAGTACTTTTGTGTATTTTCGCGTCTGAAAGTAATTTTTTGCCAACAGGTAGGCCTTTTCCGCTGCCATTAGGGGTGAATTTTTTAATGAGGGTTCTAGCTTTTGCAGCTCTCGTATACTGCGTTGATATTTGTTGTCGAGATAGTGCTTCATTGCCTGCCAAAAAACGGTTTTTGATCGGCTTTGAGTCTCATTTTTCGTTGCAGAAAAAAGCTTTTGTAACGTTTTAGTGGCGGCGTTTCTCTTACCTTGTTCCAGATAAGACCAGACCAATAGTTCCAAGTATTCCCTTTGGGCTTTTTTTGTAGCATTGAGTGCATTGTCTGCATCTGTCAAGGTTGCCAACATGCCTGCAAAATCCAACACGCATAGTTGATACCGGGCTTTTAGCAGTATCGGTTTGGGATTAGAAGGACTTAACGCGATAGCCTTGTCAAAGTGGCTCAGGACCGTTCCGTAGTCCTTGCCGTTGCGCCATAAGGATTCAGCATAACGGCGCCAGGTAAGTGCATGAGAAGGTCGATATTCGATTGAGCGCCGAAAATATTCCGCTGCTTCAGCGTACTGTTTATGTTCCATATAGCAAGCGCCTAGCAAGGCAAGGATTTTGCCTTTCCTGGCAACGCCGCTAATGGAAAATGCATGATCCAGAACTGAAACCGCTTCTTTACAACGGTTGTCCTTTTTTAATAGCAGGCCGAGGTTGATAGCAGCCATTTGGTGATTGGGTTTAAGCGCGGTGATCTGCTGATAAATGGCGATGGCCGTATGCCTGTAGCCCTGTTGCGAAGCCGTCATCGCCTGTTGGAACAGCGACGATATCCAGGCTTTGTCGATGGCGTCGGCCCTGCTGCCAAATGCGCCGTATAACGAGATTTGTGCAGGCAGACTGCTGTTGCCCTCCATTGCAGCCAATTGTGATTCAGAGGTTGAGTTCGTTGCAGTCAGATCAATCGCTTCAGGTACCTCGTCTTGGCTTTCCGTCACATCGATCGTTGTTGCGTGTTTGCTAATTTGCTGCAATTTGGATTCGGCTAGAAATATGCTGATTGCCAACATCAGCCCGGTAACCAATAGTGCAATTGATTGCCAGGCTTGAGGTACTTGTTTTGGCTTATGCATACGAGGCGACTCCTTCCACAATGGCAGGTGCTTTGGTTGCTGTTTCATGCCGTGATGTACGCAGCGTTAAAAATTCTTCGTGAAATCCACGTTGCCGTACGTTTTGAATTTCGAGCCCTGGCCGCCCATTGACTTCCAAGACTAGTGGTCCGCTAGTTCGATCAAGGCAGATATCCACACCTAAATACCCCAGTGGAATGGCGTCGTAGCATCGACTGGCCATAGCTACAATTTGAGGCCAATAAGGGATCTGAATATCCAGCAGAGGGGCATTGGTGTCCGGATGAACCTGTACAGATCGGGATTTATATTGTGCCCCGGAGGTTATGCCGGTGCTGATGTCGATGGCAACGCCTATCGCACCCTGATGAAGGTTAGCCTTACCGGAAGACTCCTTGGTCGGAATTCTCAGCATTGCGCAAAGCGGTTGGCCCTTGCTCACGATAATCCTAATGTCGCTAAGGCCGAAGTCTGCGATATCTTGCAGCTGCGCATGCTGTTGTATCACCGGTTCCAAATAGGCGGTATCCGCTTCACCGTTTTGAGAAAAAGTTCCGTTGATGATTTCTTTGATATGTTGGGTGAGTTGATCAGTACTCCATCGTTTGCCGCCAGCGTTGAGAAAAATGCTGTCCAGACGCTGCCGGATGACCAGGATGCCTTTACCCTGTGAACCTGCATTTGGTTTAAGAACCATGGAATTTTGCCGGGACAGAATGTCTCCAGCCCGACTAAGGTCCGAATAGTTTTTAAAGATGGCAATAGTCTTTGGAACAGGAACCTGATGGCGTGCCAGAGATTGTTTGGTTGCCAATTTATCTGTGGCCAGTAACAACCATTTCTTTTCATTCTGTAGGTAGACATAGTCACGGTTCCTGCCATTAATGCCTAGTACCTGATTGGAGTTTCCCTGCAGAAGGCTTTTAAAGCGGAAAAGTTCACTGATTCTCAGACCGGACCAGCGGCCGATATATATCTGCGCTGCAAATACCAGCAGATAAGTCTCCGGAATTAGCGAGAAGACACCTTGGAGAAGCACTGAGTTCATCGTCAAATAACAGAGGCAAACCGTCACCAACGTTCCGATACCGGTAAGGATGCACTCTTTCCAATTTTGCTCGCTGGTTATCTGATGGATGCGCTCGGCAATGAAGGCAATGATGACAACAGGGAATACGGACAACATACCGAACTCACTTTTTAATTTACCATCGAATAACCAAAGACCAAGTAAAAAGAAAACCGTTATGCAGGTGACGACAATCGCCAATCTTGCGGTTTTAAGCAGTCGCATTTTGTCCAGGATTAAGTGCACGAGCCAGGCTAATGACAGGAGTACTAGGAAACTCAAGAGACCCTTTGATAAGCCGCTGAATAAACAGGCAGCCGCAATCAGCATGGGCATAAAAATCCCGAAGGTTTTGCAACCGATAACGTTCCTGAGAAATGTGATCAGCAATGCACAAGCCGGGAGTAATAGAATAATACTAATGGTCTTCGCAGACAGTCCCAGGTCACTTAGGAGAACAGAGAGATTGGTTTCGGAGACAGCGATGTTCGTGAGATCCTGGTAATAGGCAGGCGGAACAATGTCGGCTTTGATATCAAATTGGAAGTCGAAATTGATGTTGCTGGTGTGACGAATAAGGGCTTGGTCGCCTTGATAAAGGCGAAGATAGTGTGCCGGTAAGCTGGCGAAATAGCCATTCGTGGGCCCAAAGGGTACCCAATGATCTTCGATAAATACCTCCACCCACTGATGCGAGGTACGCTTGGTATTCTCATCAAGAATGACGCCGCCAACCAGCCTAGCCGGTAGGTTATTAAGACGCGCCAACGCCACAAAAAGCCTGCTTTTACCGTTACAGCTGGCAATGCCGAGCCGCAGGGCGGTTAATGCATCGGTCGTCCCTTTAAATGGTGCCGATTCGAGCTGCCGGTAGGTATAGTCATAAATGGTTTTGAGTACCGCGACGGTATTGTGGGTATTTGCCGGTTTGATGCTATTCCATAGGGTAACTATTTCCGGATGATTTACCTGAATGACGGGACTCTCCTGAAGATAGGATTCGAGAGATTCGTCATATCTATCAGGTATCATCAGTTGTTCGTCGATATTATATTGATCGGTTTGGGTCGCGACATACACAGTGTATTGAACATTGGTCGCCTGATTGTCGCCGCTCCAATGCACTTTCCTACCGGTACTATCTTTATTGATTTCCCACGCCAATTGGTTAGAGGTTTCCTCGTGGAGCCGAAGTTGATGCGCGTTGTTGACGGGAATGTAGGTATGAATGTTGATTTCACCGTCATCCGGTTCAAAGAAAGCGCTGAACGAAAACGAATAGACCTGTTCGGGCAGAAGCGCTTTCAACAGATCGGGCTTCTGCAGCATTTGCAGATAGAACAAAACCCCAAAAACCACCACCAACACTAGGTCGAGCCTGACCAAAAAGGCGAATTTAGACAACCAACGAGAATCAAATCCAAATGTAGACATCGCCAACTATTCCTGAAAAAACTTGATTGCAGCTGCTACTAAGTTTTTCACAGAGGATATGTTATGTATGTCAGTGGAAAGTTAGTGAAATGTAGGGTGGGGCTACATGGGGAGTGAAAACTTATCTATCGTCTCAATCCACGCTCTTTTGAGAATGCCGAAAAATCGGGTGTCCGAAACCAAATACACCTACAGGTTGCTGATGTCGAGTCTCATGACTTTCCCGAACAGACATTCAGTGAAAGACTACACTCTCGAAAGTACCTGCGTCCAGCTATTCGCTAACAAGCCAACTGCGGTCGAAAAGATTGACCCCGTAAGGGCTTTATTAGTTTAGATAAAAATATCCCCTAAACCGAAAAAGTTGAAATTTGGATACCCTACCCACCTTGAACAATCTGACTTTACTCAATAATCAACAATTTAACTTGTTATAGGCAAATAGTTTTGGCATAGCTACCAACAGTATGGATAATAAGCATCCTAAAACAACCCTAACCAACGCAAAGGATGGCCCGATGAAAATTGCTTCCAATCTTCTATTCCTACTTATATCCTTCACGGTAATCCTGTCAGCAAATGCTGAAAACTGGCCCCACGACCACACATTCAACATTCAACAATATGATCGGCAGATTCCTGATGCCATGGCGGCGGCCGAGTATTCCCTCGATAAAAGAGGCTGGAGTATTGTTTCCCGAACGAAAAACAGCTATATCGCTATGCTCAAAAAAAATAGTGTCGACGCGAAGATTCGTATTGAAGTAAGTGACGCCTTGGTCAAAATACTGTCAGACTCTAAACGAGGTGCAATAGGTGATGATCCTGCCAACCTGGCAAATAAGATCATGCTGTGGAGCCCCTACTATCCAAGAGGCTGGATAGGGAACATTGAAAAGGATATGGAGAACTATCTCGCAACTGTACCGGCACTTCCAATTGACGAAGAAACGGGCTCAACACTGTCTCAAGAAACTGTTGAGGCCCGCTTGGTATCACTAAAGGCACAGTATGAAAAACAGTTAATCACTGAACAGGAATATCAACAAAAACGAACGGAAATTCTTAGCGAGCTTTGATTCTCCGGGAAGGTGGCGTTTGCCCGTAAGATCGCTCGTGGGCAAACCCAATTCGGACCGCTATTGCTGCGCTATACATTCTTTGGATGTCCTTGTTTACTGCAAAGAATCCAAGGATTATTGAAATGTCAATGAGTTAGTCAAACGCCTCAACAAATAAATACCCCTTATTCCGAATAGTCTTGATGTGCTTATCGCTAATGCCATCACAGCCTAATTTTCCCCTGAGTTGTGAAACCGTGATATCGACAAGCCTGTTGTGACCGTCGTATTCAATTCCTCTGATCGCTTTGAAAATATCGTCCCGGCTGAGGATCTGCCCTAAGTTCTCGGCCAGGAGTAGCAAAATATCGTATTCAGGATTGGTTAACTTGATATCGTTGCCTGCAACCTTTACCTGGCGGGTGTTAGGCATGATTTCTATTTCGCCGATTTGCAACGATTGGGTTGACTGAAGAACAGCCGGGGAATGTCCAGTCGACGATTCTGTCCGGCGCAGAAGTGAGCGAATTCTCGCTAACAGAATCCTTGGTTCTACCGGTTTTTGTACATAATCGTCGGCCCCGACCTCAAGAGAGATGATTTGGTCTACTGACTCGTTGGAAGCGGTTAGCATAAGAATTGGGCCAGTGTAAAAAGGCCGAACTTCCCGGCAGATACTAATGCCGTCTTTGCCTGGTAGCATAAGATCCAGAATGACTAGGTCGGGCTTGTCGTTCAGGATTCGGTTAGCCGCATGTAATCCGGTTTCTTCAATTTCGACGCGTAGTTCTGTGGATTCCAGGTATTCTTTAACCAAACCTGCCAGTTCGTCATCGTCTTCTACGATCAAAATGTATTTTCTTAAATCAGTCATTAGGTGTTTTTCCACTAACAAATAGACCAAGTTCGGTTGCGCTTACCGGCCTTAGTGCTCCTCATTTTCCTCTTGTTCTTCTTCGATTTCTTCGTCTTCCTCTAATTCTTCCTCATCCTCATCGAGTTCTTCCTGTTCTTCGATTTCTTCGTCTTCCTCTAGTTCTTCCTCATCCTCATCGAGTTCTTCCTGTTCTTCGATTTCTTCGTCTTCCTCTAATTCTTCCTCATCCTCATCGATTTCTTCCTGTTCTTCGATTTCTTCGTCTTCCTCTAATTCTTCTTCATCCTCATCGAGTTCTTCCTGTTCTTCGATTTCTTCGACTTCCTCTAAGTCTTCTTCATCCTCATCGAGTTCTTCCTGTTCTTCGATTTCTTCGTCTTCCTCTAGCTCTTCTTCATCCTCATCGAGTTCTTCCTGTTCTTCGATTTCTTCGTCTTCCTCTAATTCTTCCTCATCTTCATCGAGTTCTTCCTGTTCTTCGATTTCTTCGTCTTCCT
>JANQMN010000099.1 GCA_028280065.1 Hahella sp. | reverse complement strand
CCAATGGAACTGTCCCGGGCCAACCGTGTTAAGTATCCCTTGAGCCTGCTCTTGGTGGATATCGATCATTTCAAACAGATCAACGATACTTACGGTCACCTGATCGGCGATCATTGCCTGGTAAACACAGCCAAGGCCATGCAAAAGCATCTGCAACGCTCCACCGATATTATCGCCCGCTATGGCGGCGAAGAGTTCGGTATCGTTCTTCCCGGAGTAGAGCAGAACGAAGCGGAGGTATTGGCGGAACAGTTACGTTCAGAGGTAGCGAAAACGGTTACCTGGAGCCTGCAAACTCCGATCAACCTCACCATCAGTATCGGCGGAGCGACCGCGCAACCCGACAGGGTCCGCGATCCAAAACGTCTTTTGGAGCAAGTGGACAATGCGCTTTACGCCGCCAAGCAAGCTGGTAGAAACCGGGTGGTGTGGTCTATCTTAACGGACAACGATAAGGCGGAGAAAAAGAGTTGACGATGGATTACCAGGCAGCGGAAAAGCACTTGTTGGAAAAACCGGAAGCAATAAAAGACTATCCTTTCGGACCTGATGTCGCGGTCTTCAAGGTAAGACACAAAATGTTCGCCACCTTGGGGGTGGCGGGTTCGGACGAAAACGCCTTGAAAGCGCTAGGCGTAAAGGCCGGTACGGCCACCATGAACCTCAAATGCGATCCTGACCAGGCGCTGGCCTTGCGGGACATTTTTCCGGCGGTAATACCCGGTTATCACATGAACAAGCGGCATTGGAATACGGTGATTCTGGATGACAGCATTCCTTCCGGAGAAGTTGCCCGAATGATCGATCATTCCTACGGCCTAGTCGTCAACGGATTGCCCATAGCGGAGCGCCAAGCACTTGAACTTCGCTACGGACGGGAAAAGCTTTATGTAGAATGAATGCCTAGTGTCAGTTCAGAAACGGATGATTCTGTATTGCTCTAGCTTGGCACAAGCGAGCGCCATCTAAATCGATCGCCTACGCCATTGATCGCTTACGCCATAGATTGTGCGAGTAACTAAAAATCACGGTTTTTAGTCTCGACTCCGCGAAACGCCATGAATGGCGTTTCAGGGTGGAAAACGAATACGCGAGGGTACATCCTATGCAACCGGCCAATGAAAAAATTATCCGCAAAGCCTGTCTTCGAGCCAATAATGACAAGGCGCGCATGCTGGATATTCTGCATGAAGTACAGGACCAGTTGCAGTGCATCGACAGCGAAGCAATGGAGCTGATCGCAGAGTTGATTGGCAGCTATCGCGTGGAGGTCGAAGGCGTTGTCACATTTTACGCGTTCTTTTCCCAGGAGCCCAAGGGCGCAATTACCATTCGTTTGTGTGACGATATCATCGACCGCCACGAGGGATTTAAGGACCTGGTGGAAACAGCCGAGGAATTTTTGGGAATCCAACTTGGCCAAACCACCGAAGACGGCCGTTTCTCCCTGGATTCCACACCCTGCATCGGTATGTGTGACCAAGCGCCGGCGGCTCTGATCAACTATCAGGTTTTTACCCGCCTGACGCCGAGCAAATTTCGAACATTGCTGCGTAAACTACGCACCGAATCAGACGCTACCAAACTAGTAACACGCTATGGTGACGGCAACAACAGTCATCATCTGATTCGCAGTATGGTGAACAACTATATCCGCCAGACAGATAAAGTTTTGCTGGGCAAGATTCCGAAAGAAGCGGGATTGGAAAATGCCCTATCCCTGGCCCCGGCTGCCGTCCGGGCCATACTGCGGGACGCCGGTTTACGCGGTCGGGGCGGCGCAGGCTTCCCGACCGGTAAAAAGTGGGAGTTTGCCGCCCAAACAGCCGCCACCCGGCGTTATATCATTTGCAATGCGGACGAAGGCGAGCCGGGCACTTTTAAAGATCGGGTGTTATTGACGGAACGGGCTCATTTGCTATTCGAAGGAATGACCATTGCCGCGCATGCCGTCGGCGCCGAACACGGCATCCTGTATCTCCGTGCCGAATACCGTTACTTACATCGATACCTGGAAGATATTCTGAAACGGCGCCGAAAACGCGGTCTTTTGGGAAGCAATATTCTCGGCAAGGATTTCCATTTCGATATTCGGATTCAACTGGGCGCCGGGGCATACATCTGCGGTGAGGAAAGTTCGCTGATCAGTTCTTGCGAGGGCCGTCGCGGCGAGCCGAAAAACCGCCCGCCGTTCCCGGTGCAGGCCGGCTACTTCGGCTTTCCGACGGTGGTCAATAATGTCGAAACCCTGTGTTGCGTGCCTCGTATCCTGGCGGAAGGCAGCCGCTGGTTTTGCGGATTCGGCACCCAGCAAAGCACCGGCACCAAACTCCTCAGCGTCTGCGGCGATTGCACCCAGCCGGGTACCTATGAAGTTGAGTTCGGCACACCGTTAGTTGATGTACTGCAGAACGCGGGAAGTAAACAGGCTTCGGCCGTGAACATCGGGGGCGCTAGCGGCCAGATGATCAATCGGGACGAGTTTAAGCGACGCATCTGTTTCGAAGACCTCCCCACGGCCGGGGCTGTTATCACCTTCGCCAGCCATCGCAACATTCTTGATATCACCTCTTACTACATGGATTTCTTTATCGAAGAAAGCTGCGGATATTGCACCCCTTGCCGTGTCGGGAATGTGTTTATGCAACAGGCGCTGGACAAAATTCGCAATGGTTTGGGCGAGCCGTCGGACCTCGATTACCTGAAGGAACTCGGCAAAACCATCATTGCCACCAGCCGTTGCGGTCTCGGACATACCTCACCAAATCCGGTGTTATCCACCATGGCAAACTTTCCCTTGGTGTACGCCGCGATGGTGAAAGCGAACGGCGTTGGTTTGCAGGCCGGATTCAATATTCAGGATGCTTTGGATGAAGCCCGTATTATCGCGAAGCGGCGGTCGTTGATTTACGACCCAGCCTATGAAACCGGGGGTAAATAACCGGCCCGACCCACAACAATATTCAGCCAACAATGGCGGAGTTAACAAAATGACGACCAAAGCCAAAACCTTTACGATCTACGTAGACGGCGAAGCTGTCCAGGCTGTTCCGGGTCAAACGATTATGGATGCCTGCGACGAAGCGGGGGGTTACATTCCGCGTTTGTGTGATGTTGAGGGACTGGTCCCGCAAGGAAGTTGCCGGATCTGCACGGTGAAAGTCAACGGCCGTACCGTTGCCGCCTGTACCCAGCCGGCGGAACCGGATCTACAGGTGGAACACGAAACCCGGGAGATTCACAGCTACCGGAAAGATCTTGTGCGTATGCTGTTTCATGAGGGTAACCATCTGTGTCCGATCTGCGAAGCCAGCGGACGCTGCGAACTTCAAGCCATGGCTTATCGGTTGGGCATATCCCAAGCCACCAAATACCCCTATTTACAGCCGGTGCGGCCGGTTGATGCCTCCCACCCCGACATCGCACTGGATAACAATCGCTGCATTCTCTGTGGACGCTGCATACGCGCATCCAGAGATGTTGACGGCAAAAATGTTTTCGAATACATCGGTCGCGGAATTGATAAACACATTGGCGTGAATGGCGCTAATTTAGCGGCGACAGACGCCGATATCGACGATTATGCGATGTCTCTGGACGTATGCCCGGTCGGCTGCATTATTCGAAAAAAAGAAGGTTTCTTTAATCCTGTGGGAGATCGCCAGTTCGACCGGCATCCCATCGGCTGGGAGATCGAATCGAAACGCATTCCGACGACCGATATAAGCGGACCTGCCGGTTCGGATCAGGAGGTTAAGCCATGAGAAAAAAACGGGTTGCGACTGTCTCTCTTGCAGGCTGCTTCGGCTGCCATATGTCGCTGTTGGATATGGACGAAAGGGTTATCGAGCTATTGAAGCATGTCGAGTTCGACCGCTCGCCGCTCACAGATTTCAAGAAATTTACCCGGCGTTGTGATATCGGCCTGATCGAAGGCGGATGCTGTAACGAGGATAATGTCCATGTGCTCCAGGATTTCCGCAAATACTGCGACGTACTGGTGGCCATCGGACAATGCGCCATCATGGGCGGCTTACCGGTGATGCGCAATGCCATCATGCATTCCGACGACCCCCTCAGAGAATGCCTGGAAACCGCTTATAACAGCAGCGACAAGGTGTATAACCCGAGACAGGAGATCCCCAACGATCCCTCGTTGCCACTGCTTCTGGACAAGGTTTATACCTGTGTCGATGTGGTAAAAATCGATTATCAGATTCCCGGATGCCCGCCTTCCGGGGAAATTCTCTGGACCGTGCTTTCTTCCCTGCTGCAAGGGAAAGTGCCCGAACTTAATTACGAAACCATCAACTATGACTGAGGTGAGGGGAGATGACTGAGCAATCGCAAAAAACCCGCATTGTTGAAATCGAGCCGATAACCCGCGTGGAAGGCCATGGCAAAGTCACCATCCATCTGGATAGCAATGACCAGGTCAGCGAGGCGCGTTTACACATTGTCGAGTTTCGCGGCTTCGAGCGTTTCATTCAGGGCCGCCTGCTCTGGGAAGTGCCGGTTATCGTGCAACGGCTCTGTGGCATTTGCCCGGTGAGTCATCATTTGGCGGCGGCAAAAGCAATGGACATCATCATGGGCGTCGATCAATTAACGCCGACAGCGGAGAAGATGCGCCGATTGATGCACTACGGGCAAATCATGCAGAGCAATGTGTTGCATTTTTTCCACCTTTCCTCCCCCGATCTGCTCTTTGGTTTTGGCGCGGACGCTCGGAAACGTAACATTTTCAGTGTGATCAAAGCCTTTCCGGAATTGGCGCGGCAAGGCGTGTTAATGCGTAAATTCGGCCAGGAAGTGATTCGTTACACTGCAGGCAAGAAAATTCACGGTACCGGTGCAATACCGGGGGGAATAAATAAAAATCTTAGCATAGAAGAACGCGATATCCTGTTAAAGGATATTGATCAAATGACCAAATGGGCGCATGGCGCAGTAGAAATCGCCCGCAACTACACACAGGCCCACCAGGACGATGTGGAAGGTTTTGCCAACTTCCGTTCCAATCATCTGTCGCTGGTTCGCGAAGATGGCGCTATGGACCTGTACCACGGTCACCTGCGTGCCACGGATGCGAACGGACAGATCATTTTTGATCAGGTGGATACTCAGCAATTCAACCAGCACATCATGGAAGAAGTGCGCTCCTGGTCGTACATGAAGTTTCCCTTCATCAAGCAACGCGGGGCCTTGGACGGTTGGTACCGGGTGGGTCCTCTGTCCCGGCTGAACAATGTCGCCTTTATCGATACGCCGTTGGCAAATGACGAACTGACCGAATTTCGCGCCTTCAATCGCGGCCACCCCAATCATATGACACTCGCTTATCATTGGGCCCGGATGATCGAGGTTCTGCACTGTGTCGAAAAAATTCATGAACTTCTAGAGGACCCGGATCTGCAAGGTCACGAACTCAGATTACAGGGAGAGCGCAGGGAAGAAGGCATCGGCGTAATCGAAGCTCCTAGGGGATCTTTATTCCACCACTACCGAGTCAATGAAAATGATCAGGTGACCTACTGCAATTTAATCGTTTCCACAACCCATAATAATACCGGCATGAATAGAGCCATTACCCAGGTCGCGCAGAAATTTTTAAGCGGCCGGAAAAAGATTACCGATGGCCTGCTGAACCATGTCGAAGTTGCGGTAAGGGCCTACGACCCGTGCCTTTCTTGCGCGACTCATGCCTTAGGCCAAATGCCTTTACAGATAGAGTTGTACAACGCCGACGGAGGTTTGCTGGACAAAGCCAGCCAGCACCTCCATGGCCAAGCTTCCACGCCGACTGATGTCTGAGGACGGTTCACTTCTGGTCTTGGGCTACGGCAATCCCGGCCGCCAGGACGACGGGTTGGGTCCGGCTTGTGCAAACTATATAGAGGCATTGGAACTGAAAAATGTTGATGTCCATATCGGTTATCAGCTTGCCGTCGAAGATGCCCTGTTAATGCAACAAGCCGGCAGAGTCCTGTTTGTTGATGCGGCATTGGAGTTACCCGGACCTTATCAATTGTCTCCCGTAAGGGCAGCACCTCAGGCGAGTTTCGGTACCCACACTCTCTCTCCGGGCGCGCTGCTCTATTTAGCCGAAAGCATATTTGACGTACATGTAGAAGCCTATGTTTTTGCCATTCGCGGTTATGAATTCGACCGGTTCGAGGAGCGGCTTTCAGCACAGGCCAGGGAGGGATTCAAGACAAGCTGCGATTTTCTTCTGCAGCAGTTGTCACACTGGGGGTATATCGATAGTGGTCGCGGCAGGACGGCGCCACCCCGAGACGCACAGGACAACCGACAGAAAACCCGATGCACGAATTGAGTCTTGCGCAAAACCTTCTCGATATCATTCTGGCGCAAAGGGACAAAGCTCCATTCGCCAAAGTCAAAACAGTCACGGTGTCCATCGGACGTTTATCCCATGTCGAACCGGAAGCCCTAAGCTTTTGCTTTAACTCAGTAGTGAAAAATACTTGCGCGGAACAAGCCGACTTGACTATCGTGCCGGTGGACAGCATTGGCCGCTGCCGCCGGTGTGGTCACGAAACGGTAATGGAGGAACTGTATGCTCCCTGTCCTTTATGTAATGAATTTGATCTGCAAATCATTTCCGGGAGGGATGTGGAACTCACCTCAATCGAAGTAGTAGACTAGCTGTTTTTTACTGAATGCATTCGGATTAAAAATTACGTAATTATACATATTTAGTCTACTATTATTGGCCAAGGATTTATCCCGGCTACGATAAGTAAATCAACGCCTTGAGGCAATTAACAAGCCAACTAAATGTAAATAATTAGAATAAAAACACTAATTTTTATGCTTTCTTGACTTGATGTTGCGCAAGAATTCAACCACCCCCATGTAGTAGTTTTTACAATACGCGTTTCTAGTTAAACGGTTGACCAGCGGATAACAATGTTGGAAAGTGTCGATCTTTAATCAGAAACACTACTAATTAACACGCACTAGAAGGTAATGTATCGATGGGACAGGTAACTGCTAAGATACTGAAAGACAAGATCCTGCAACACCTACGCGGCAGTTTGGGCACGTATGAAGAGAAAGCATCCCCCAAAGCCTGGTGGACAGCAACCGCCGCCGCAGTCAATGAATACGTCATGGCGGGATTGACGGAAACCCAGAAAACCCACTCAAAACACGACACCCGCGCGGTGAATTACCTATCTTTAGAATTTTTAATGGGCCGCTTGCTATCAAACAACCTGCATAATCTAGAGTTGTTCGATGTCACCAAAGAAGCGTTGGCGGAATGCGGACAAGACTTAACGGATTTATTGGAAGAAGAACCCGACATGGCGCTCGGTAATGGCGGTCTGGGCCGTCTGGCAGCCTGCTTCCTGGATTCCCTGGCGACCCTGAACTACCCGGCTGTCGGCTATGGCATTCACTACGAACATGGCCTGTTCGAGCAAACCTTCCGAGACGGACGCCAGATTGAGCGCCCGGACTCCTGGCGGGATTATGGCAACCCTTGGGAAGTTGTCAGACCGGAATCCAACCAGACCGTCATGCTTTACGGTTATGTAGAAACTAAATACGAAGACGGTAAACACAAGAAAATCTGGCACCCAGGCCGCACTATTAAGGCAATTCCCTGGGATATTCCCATCGTCGGTTATGCTGGCTCTAACGTGAACATACTGCGTCTCTGGGAAAGCCGCGCCAACGACTTCTTTGATTGGGATGTTTTTAACGCTGGCGGTTACGTAGACGCCCAACTGGAACAAGCCCAAGCAGAAACCATTTCCAAGGTTCTTTATCCAAACGATGAAACAGAAGCAGGTAAAGAATTACGCTTGATTCAGCAGTATTTCTTCACCGCAGCGTCTATCGCTGACATTATGCGTCGTTACACGCGCGCCCATGGTAAAGACTTCAGTCAATTTACCAAGTTAATCGCCATTCAGTTGAATGACACCCACCCCGCGGTGGCAGTGCCTGAACTCATGCGGGTGCTGATGGATCTGCATGACCTCAACTGGGATGACGCTTGGGACGTTTGTACCAATACCTTTGCCTACACCAACCACACTCTTCTGCCTGAAGCACTAGAAACCTGGAGTGTCGGGTTATTCGAAAAAGTATTGCCACGTCATCTGGAAATCATATACGAGATCAACCATCGCTTCCTGACCGAAGAAGTTGAGAAAAAGTGGCCTGGAAATGACGAGATTAAAGCTAAGCTTTCTATCATTCAGGAAGGCCATGGACGCCGGGTTCGCATGGGTAATCTGTCTGTCATCGGCTCGCATAAAGTCAACGGTGTAGCGCAGATCCACTCGGATTTGGTTAAGAGCGATCTATTCCCGGAATATAACGAACTCTGGCCAGAGAAGCTTATCAATGTTACTAACGGCATAACCCCACGTCGGTGGTTGAAGGCCTGTAACCCAAGACTATCGGCGCTTATTGATGAGCATGTTGATAAGGAATGGCCTAGGGACCTGTACAAGCTGAAGAAGTTGGCCAAGTTAGCGACCAATGCCAAATTCCAAAAAGCTTACATGGAAATCAAGTACCAAAATAAGGTTGATCTGGCCAAGGTAATCAAAAAGCTGGTGGATGTCGATGTTGATCCGAATGCGATTTTCGATATTCAAATCAAACGTTTGCATGAGTACAAGCGGCAGCATCTTAACCTGATCCACATCATGGCGCTGTATCGCCGTCTCCTGGCGAATCCCGACTATGACATGGCGCCAAGAGTGTTTATTTTCGGAGCAAAAGCCGCTCCCGGTTACGCTTTGGCGAAAGATATTATTTACGCCATCAACAAGGTAGCCGACAAGATCAACAATGACCCAAGCATTGGCGGTAAGATTAAAGTTATCATGCTGCCTAACTATCGAGTATCTTTGGCGGAAAAACTGATTCCTGCCGCTGATGTTTCTGAGCAGATTTCTACCGCTGGTAAAGAAGCTTCCGGTACCGGCAATATGAAGCTAGCCCTTAACGGTGCGCTGACTTTAGGCACGCTTGATGGTGCAAACATAGAGATTGCCGAAGAAGCGGGTGAAGAAAACTGCTTCATCTTCGGTTTGACGGTCGATGAAGTCAAAGCCCTGAATGAGAAAGGCTATGACCCCAGAGCCGTCTATCACAATGATTCAGAAATCAAAGAAGTCCTGGACTGGTTTGACACAGACTTCTTTACCCCTGGACATCCGGGAGAACTATCCTCCATCAAGCGCAGCATTTTGGATGATGGCGACCGCTACAAAGTATTGGCCGACTTCCGCGCTTACAGCGACGCGCAATTGAAGGTGGATGCTAAGTACCGGGACAAGAAAGCTTGGGCGAAGAGCGCGATCATCAACACGGCAACCATGGGTAAATTCAATTCCGACCGCTCCATGGAAGACTATGTAGAGCGTATCTGGAACTTGAAGAAGTACCCTCGCAGCTAATCGGCAGTTTTTCGTACATAAATAAGGCAGGGACTTCCCTGCCTTTTTTGTACCGGTGCCTTCTCAGACCAATAAATCAACCTGATGCGTGGCACCAAGCCTGCCGCTTTCCGTGAGATAAAAACTGGATGCCCGCACCTGCGCCGCCAATACGCCCGACTTCTCTATTCCCAACGGTGTTGCGGCCGACGAAAGATAGATGGCGCCGATTCCCGCATCTTTCAGGGAAGTGATCAGGTCATTGCCTTGACTGTCCTTGGCGATTAGCTGGAGTTGGCTGAAAACGCTGTCCCCCGCATCGATAAAACCGTTTCCATCCTCATCAAATACCGCCAGTTCCTGGTAACCATTGCCGGAAACCGCACCGAACAATTCCGCGCCACTATCGATTTGACCGTTTTGATCACGGTCCAATGCGAGAAATCGCGAGTTGCCAGTGACAAAGAAAATACTCTCTTGGGTCTCGCCATCGCTATCAAGATCAAACCCGATACGCTCGGAGGTCAGTTCTATTTCCCCTGGTGTGAGCTGGATGACCAGTGGATCTTGAAAATTCTGGGTGATATCCAACGTATATTCACTTTGACGATAGCTGGAAAGATCCACGGAAAGCGTTGAGCCATCGGCCAGGGAGATATTCCCGGACACCTCAAATTCGTAAGACTCGGAAACATCCAGCAGACGTGTCACTGTTTGATCAGGCGCAACGGGTGCCATATCCAGATTTACCATCAACTCACTTTCCGATATGGCCCTGAACTCAAAATTGAGTTGTTCAGGAGATAACTTCAGCGGCTGATAGGCCTCGTCGGCCAAACGCATACCCGTCATTTTTTCCAGCAGCAGACGAATGAAGCGAACTTCCGTACCTTCATTTAACAAATTATCGAGAATAGGGTCCTGAGCCTGAACGGATTGGTTGCTGTTGGTTTGGTAACCGGCAACCAACGCCACATCAATCTTTTGCCCTTCAATGACTTGACGAGAAGCCTCCTGCGCAGTCTCTTGGGCCGAAGCGTTCCCTCCCGCCGGAGGCTCTGGCCCGGAGCGGATGTCCTGCCGGCTTTCGGTGCGGCTGGAGACTGACTGCATGGCTATATTTGAGGAGACAATTTGCATCTGCACGCTCCCGCGAAGCAAACGGTATTTATTCGCTATCGGCCATGCAGCATAATTATTGAGCAAATTTTTGGAGTAAAATCGTATGATTGCAACAACAGGAAACGATAGGTCTCAGTTAATCGTGTTTTAATCCGGGATTGCCTGCATTACAGCACAATCGTTTCACGGAGCTGTTGCGCGACTTCGTATTGATTGGCTTGGCACACCCAAAGTCCGAGATGTTCAAACCCCCCCAGTTCCTGGGTATGGGCCAGAAACTCAAAATAGAGCCCGGCTCCCGGACCATTGTTAACCGTCATGTTATACGAAGGAACTTTTCCTTGCTGGTGCATCAAGCGCAGAATAGCGCCAATGGCTTTGCGCATGCCTCCTGTGACCTGGTTGAGTTCTTCTTCGTCCAATTCATGGATGAATTGCTTGGTTGTGTCCTTAAGGATAAGCAACATGTCGAAGGCGCGACGCATAAAATAGGGGACGATTAGCACCGCCTTTCCAAAGTCTTTGACCAACAGGTCTTTCGGGTTTTCATCGAGCATGTACTGGGAGAAAACCCGCCGATTTCGATTATAAAAACACAAGTTATTGAAGAACTTGCTGGGCATGATGTTGTTAAAGCCAATTTGTTGATGGCCATGGGTCAGCGATGCGCCTGCGGCATGCCCGTAGTTTTTAATGATCGAGACGTAGCCAAAGGTTTTTTTGTCTCCCATTGGCGGTTGCGATGCGGGCATAAACTCCCGGGCTTCATGCAGTAACTTGCTTTCCAGTGCCGCTAACCGCCCCATGACAATCTCGCAATCCGCCTGCGGCATATTGTGCCAATCCCGGTCGTGGAGTGATGAAGTCCACTGCAATAGATGGATACCTGTCGATTTTCGGCCATGGTGCAAAGGATCGGGTGGCAACGGTTGTTCCAGAATTTCGTCGATCAACCTGTTTAGCGGGTGAAAAATCGGATAAAGGTTCTTATTGATAAAGGTAAAGCCTTCACTCAGATCGGCGATATCGATGATGGGTGTCATTTGCTTTTTGCAAATAGGGCATCGATCCGAATCGTCCTCCGGTTCAGGCATTGCGCCTGCGCTCATATGGGTGCGGTGTGACCGTGAGGAGTTGTACACCACCAAGTCGCCGTCTCTGGGGTCGATCTGGCATAAGGCTTCCGGAACATAGCGAAGAATCCGGTCATCTTTGATGACCTTGCCGATAACATCCTGCAAACTGGTGGCTTCCAGGTTTCTGGCGTACACAAATTCGGCAATATCTTCTTGAGTGAATTTGGCAGTCATTGTTATCCAGGCCCATGATCTTATTGTTTATTCTAGCCTAGCTCAGCTAATCTGATTTAAAAATGACAGGGCACTGGAAAGAGGTTGAATATTGATCCATCGCAGACAATAAAACCGAGGGCTGATCGTGTGAGTCTCACCAAGAGTATCTTAATCCACAATCGCCACGCTTTTGACCTGCGCATACATCCTGCGGCCGGAATGCACGGCCAACCGGTCCGCCGATTTCCGTGTCAGGCGCGCCAATAGCACATCTCTGCCTGCTTCAACTCTGACCAATTGATGCGCGGGATCTTTATCGGCGTGAATATCCCGCACAACTACCGGTAACACGTTCATAATGCTCGAATCGCTTGCCGGTTGATGACACAAACTCACATCTCTCGCCCGGATACTGATCCGCGCCGTTTTGCCCAATGTCCGTTCGTTTTGCGAGACAAAAAGGCATCCGGCATCCACTTCCAGCCGCGTCAGGTGATATTCGTTATCCTGGCCGGAAATGTTGCCTACCAGCACAGCACTGGCTTCTTCAAGATGCGCCAGCGGTAAATCCGGATCGGTGGCCAGCTTATTCAAGGGTCCGGTAGCGATTACCCGCCCCTGTTCCATGTACACCAGCGTGGATGCCAGCCGTAAGGCTTCCGCATGGGAATGGGTGACATAGAGAACAGGAAGAGCTAGGTCTGCGAACAGGCTTTCGAGGTAGTTCAAAATCTGCTGGCGCCCGGAAATATCCAAACTTGCCAGTGGCTCATCCATTAACAGGATGGCAGGACTGGTTAGAAGTGCGCGCCCAAGTGCGACGCGCTGCTTCTGTCCGCCGGATAATTGTTGGGGATAGCGCGCTAAAAGCGCCTCCAATTCAAGCCGCTGGATAACTTCATCCGGCTTGATAATACGCTTGGCGGCAGGAATGCGGCTGAATCCATAAAATAGATTTTCATTGACTGTGAGGTGTGGAAACAACGCGGCATCCTGGAACACATAACCGATATCCCGCTGTTCTGGCGGCAGATGCACAGCATCGTCCTTATGCCAAATCTGGCCCGCCACTTCTATCAACCCGGTTATCTGCTTTTCCAATCCGGCAATCACCCGTAACAGGGTAGTTTTACCGGAGCCGGAGGGACCTAATATGACCGTTACCCCGGTATCCGGTAATTGCGTATCGGCCTCAAGCCGAAACCCGGCCTTGGTTATTTGCAGATTGAGATTCATATGCGACCGACACCGACCGGTTGGCGCAATACCTGAATCAGCAGCAACATGATCACCGAAAAAACAATCAAGCCACCGGCCAGCAGATTGGCCTGGGCATACTCCAGTGCTTCGACATGATCATATATGGCCACCGAAAGTACTTTAGTTTGACCGGGAATATTGCCGCCTATCATCAGCACCACGCCAAACTCGCCGATGGTATGGGTAAAAACCAGAATTCCGGAGGTAATTAAACTGGGCCGGCAGATAGGCAATGCAATGCTAAAAAACCGGTCCCAGCCGCCTGCCCGAAGAGTCGCTGCCGCTTCCAGAGGTTGCCGGCCAAGGGCTTCAAATGCCGCTTGCATAGGTTGCACGGCGAATGGCAACGAGTAGATGACGCTGGCGACGACCAGCCCGGTAAACGTAAACGGCAAGGTGCCCAAACCCAGCCAAATCGTCAGTTTGCCGACGGGACCTTGCGGACCCAGGAACAGGAGAAGGTAGAAGCCCAATACCGTGGGCGGCAGAATTAGCGGCAACGTAACAATAGTACTGACGATACTGCGGCTTCGCGACTGGGTATTCGTCAGCCACCAGGCGAAGGCGGTCCCGACGACGAGGAGAATGAGGGTCGTCACGCTGGCGAGCTTTAGCGATACCCAAATGGTTTGCCAATCAACTTCAGTCATGGACCCTCTTGTATATTTGCCAAATCACGACGGCTTGAATCTAATTCCATGGGTACTTCGCTAACTCGATAACCGCTGTTGCGAATGATCGCCTTCGCCGGACGCGACTGCAAATAGGCCATAAAAAGCTTTGCTGCTGGATGCATTGCATTGCTTTTTATCAACACCGCACCCTGCTCCAACGGAGGGTAATAATGTTCCGGAACCTGCCAGCTGGAGCCGGGTGAGTTCATTACCAGGGTCTGGCTTAAGGCGACAAAACCCAGCTCGACATTGCCGGTTGCTACAAAATGAAAAGTCTGAGCGATGTTTTCTCCCCGCACGAGCTTATCGGCCAACTTGTCGGCTAAATTCAACTCTTCCAAGACAGCAATGGCTGCACTGCCATAAGGCGCAATTTTAGGGTTGGCAATCGCCAAGCGCCGAAAATGATCACCGCTTAATACCCGACCCTGTTGATCCACCAAGCCGACACTCGGACTCCACAATACCAGCCGGCCGATAGCATAGACATAGGGCGTCTCAGAAACGACCTTACCCATGTCAATTAGCCGCTGGGGGCGTATCGTATCAGCCGCCAGAAACAGGTCATATGGTGCCCCTTGCACAATTTGTGCAAAAAGTTTGCCGGTGGACCCATAGCTCACGACGACCTGCTGGTCATGGCGCCGTTCAAAATCCTCGACAAGCTTCTTCATCGTGCTGTTGAAGTTTGACGCGACCGCCAAAACCAGCGCTTCCGCATGGGCATTAAGCAAAGAAAAACTACAGCAAATTATGATAAGAAACCGCATAGATAATACTAACCATACAAGAGCCGGCTGCCACAAAGAGACCGGATCTATTTTCAAAATGCCTAGTTGCGGGGTAATCCTAACAAAAACTTACGGCGTATTTTCAACAAATGTTGCAAACACACAAGTCATCACAACCCCAAAGGCAACCCACGGCTTTCTATGGTTAAAGCAACGACAAAAATTGAAACGCTTGCGCAATGGTATGGATATGCCGGTTTGATGCCCTTTATTCTACTCGCCTTGGTGATTGTCAGCGGTGCGGGACTGACCGAGCCTGCGCGGGTTTTATTCGATGCCTACAGCGCTATCATCCTCTCATTCATGGCTGGGATTTATTGGCCAATTGCCCTGCGGGAAGAAGGACCGGCAAGTCCAGTGAGAATTCTCTCTGCCTGCGTCAGTCTGGCGCTGTGGGGCTGGTTTGCATTGATGTTTCCGGAAATGCTGCGGGCAGCGTCGTTTGTCGTCGCTTTTATCATCCTTTACGGCATTGACCGATATGTTCTCGAAGACCGCTGGACCACCACCTACCTTAGAATGCGAATGCATTTGACAGCAGTGGTAGTCGCCAGCCAGTTTCTGGTGATGCTGTTGGGTTAGCGTAATATGTTTACTTCGGGTTCGGTAAAGGCTAATAATCGGTACAGAGTACGACTAAGTAAAATAGGGCTGTGCATTGAAAAAGTTGCTGATGGGTTCGATTCTGTCGCTGGCCGCATTGGTGGCCATGTTAGTTACCAACACGCAATCGCTCCGGCCTATCACCTACCCAGACAATACCGCCGCTCAACTAGCGGCGGATGCCGAATCCGCCATAGCGAATCTAAGCCAGGCGTTACGTTTTAAAACCATTGCCCAGGTAATCCCAGGCAGCCAAAACCAGCTTCCCAAAACGCTGGTCGATAATGACGTTTTTACCGGGTTCAGGGATTTCCTGCAGCAAACTTATCCCACTATTCATACGCGATTGCCTTTACGCATCATCGCGGAACACAGCCTGTTGTTTCATTGGCCTGGAACCGATTCTAAATTAGAACCCATCGTCCTGTTAGCCCACCAGGATGTCGTGCCCTATTCACTACAGAATCGGCATTTATGGCATTACCCACCCTTCTCAGGCGAGGTCGCGGAGGGCTATGTTTGGGGCAGGGGTACGCTGGATGACAAGGGTTCGCTCATTGCCATAATGGAGGCCGTGGAAAATCTAGTTGCAAGCGGCTGGCAGCCGGCCCGGTCAGTATATCTGGCTTTCGGCCATGACGAGGAAGTTGGCGGGACCGGCGCGGCAGCCATTGCAGACTATTTCCGGCAGGCGGGAATTACGCCTGCTTTGCTGCTGGATGAAGGCGGCTTCGTTATGCAGGACATTATTCCGGGCATTCAGCATCCGATCGGATTAATCGGCATCGCAGAAAAAGGGTATTTGAGTGTCGAACTGTCAGCGACAGGAGAAGTCGGCCATTCCTCCAGACCGCCCCGGCAAACGGCGGCGGCTATCATTGCATCCGCCGTGGCGAAACTGGATACCGCACCACCCGAAGCCCGGTTGGATGGCGCTACAGTACAACTGTTTGAAGTGCTTGCACCGCATATGGGTTTTGCCCAACGTTTGGCATTTGCCAATCAATGGTTGACCGAACCCTTGTTGCTCAATCAACTCACCAAGAAACCGGCCACCAATGCCACGGTTCGAACGACCCAGGCCATCACCATGTTGAACGCCGGACACAAGGACAATGCGTTACCGGCAAGCGCTAGCGCCGTGATCAATTATCGTTTACTACCGAACGACAGCGTAGATGAACTGCTGACCCACATCACCTCAACCATTGACGACGACCGGGTAACTGTCAATGCCTATCCCTTTGCCAGTGAGGCCACCAAAGTCTCCGCGACAGATACACTGCTTTTCCGCAAGCTGGCAGGCACGGCGCAAACCCTGTTTCAGAATCAGCAGGCCATTATTGCCCCATATCTTACCATCGGCGCAACCGATGCCCGACACTTTACCAAGGTCGCACGTAATACTTATCGATTTCTTCCCATCCTTTTGCACGGCGACGATTTGGCGCGCCTGCACGGTCCCAATGAGCGCATCAAAATCGACGACTTTCTACGAATGATTCAGTTCTATGGACGTTTAATCCAAGAGTTAGGAGGTCTGGGAAATGCCGGATGACCTGTCTTACTTGCCTGGCATCGGTCCAAAAAGTCAGGAAAAGCTTAGCCAAATCGGTATAACCGATGCGAAGGCGTTTAGAGGAGAAAGGCTGGACTTAAGCGTCGCAATCAACCCAAATTTACCACAATATGCCGCTTAGCCCTGCCGTTTAAAATACCCGCCAGTGCCTGCATGACATCCGCAAGAGCAATCTCTTCGTTTATAGTCTGCATCGCCGGAATGGAGGCGGCGGTAGCCAAGATTTCCCAAGCAGCACGTTTCGCCGCCAAGGGGATTTCAACGGAGTCCACACCGAGGAGATTGACGTTCCTTAGAATGTGCGGCAAGACATTCCCGGCATAATTAGTGCTTTCCACGAGTCCACAACAGGCTACGCTGCCGCTGTGCCGAATTCGTTTTAAGACATTACCCAAGGTATTGCCGCCTACCACATCAATCGCGCCCGCATATTCCTCTCTTAACAAAGGTCGGGGGTTTTCTTCCTGCAATTCCTTGCGGTCGATGACCTTTGATGCGCCGATACTCTTCAAGTAATCAGCTTGCTCCGGTTTACCGGAACTGGCGACGACTTCATAGCCGTCATTCGCCAACAACGCAACCGCAATAGATCCTACACCCCCGGTCGCCCCGGTGACCAGCACAGGCCCCTGCTCCTTCCGCACTCCCATGTGTTCGAGCTTCGAGATACAAAGCTGGGCGGTAAGACCGGCGGTGCCGAACTGCATAGCCTGTTTGGCGGTAATTGTCGGTGGCGCTTTAACTACCCAGGATGCCGGAACCCGGATAAACTGACCTAGTCCACCGGCAGTATTCATCCCCAGATCATACCCGGTCACGATTACCTGATCCCCCTCCCTAAAATCTTCTACTTGAGATTCAACAACTTTCCCGGCTGCATCGATTCCCGGTTGATGCGGATAAGAACGGGTAACCGCTTTGTTGCCATGAGCAGAAAGCGCATCCTTGAAATTGAGTGACGAATACTCAACACGAATAAGAACTTCACCTTTCGGCAAATCATCGATGTTACGTTCAATAATATTCTGTTGGAACTGTTTATCAGCCACTTGTTCAACGTAGAGTGCCGCATAGCTCGTCATAAGTTAACTCCTGCCAGACTGGTGTGATGGTATTGTTGTAAATCACCGGGAACCTGATTACCTGCATACTAGAAACGCAATAGGATACTGTCAAAGGTTAGCGTTAAGGGAGTCAACATCAATGCCATTAATGCAGGTTTCGATGCCTGCCTCGTAAAAACCGGAAAATACCAACTAGATGACGAGCAGCGCCTCGCCAACCTGGTCAAAGCCCACACCTTGTGCCGACCTGGCTCGGTTTTTGGCGACCTGAAAGCTTCCCGACAATCGCCTCAAACCACTCGGGAATCTTATGTTCAAGCCAATAATCCAACTGCCAGGGTTTGTTTCCAGGTAAAACAAATCCTACATGCCCTCCGTGCTGGGTCACTATCAGTTCCACCGACTCGGGACATTCTTCCTTGGTGGGGGCGACATCGTCAGGCATGAAGGGATCGTCTTTGGCATGCACGAGCAAGGTCGGCGTTCTAATCTTCGGCACGAATTGCCGGGCACTGGACTGCTGATAATAATCGAGTGCCGAGGCAAAGCCGTGAAGCGGCGCCACCACTGCTTCGTCATATTCCCAAAAACTGCGAATCCTTTCGAGATTTCCAAGCCGTTCCAAGGCCAGCAGATCCTGAGTCAGATTTAACCGTCGAAACAGCTGCTTCTTCTGCTGTATATAATTGACCAGTTGCTGAATCAAGTGTTGACGATAGACTCGGGAAAATCCTTGATCGAGGCGTGTCGCACAGCGGGCTAATTCATATGGCGCCGAAACGATTACCGCCGCGTCGATACCCGATTCGTCCCCTTTTTCTCCCAACCATTTGCAAAGCGCATTGCCACCCAAAGAGTAACCGATCGCCATAATCACCCGCTGTGGAAATTGCTTGCGGATACGAGTTAAAACAAAATCGATATCCCCCGTTTCCCCGGAATGATAGGCCCTGGGGAGCCGGTTAGGAACTCCCGAACAACCTCGAAAATTCACGGCGACAGATTGCCAGCGCCTGTTAGCTAACGCACTTTGCATTCCGACAATGTACTGGCTCGTACTGGAGCCCGTGAGGCCATGAAACAGCACGACTAGGGGCAGGGTAGGATCCGTTTTCTCCAAATACCAATCTAGATCGAGGAAATCCAAATCCGGTAAGCGGATTCGCTCACGCCTGGTCGCCAACCGGGGATGCCGCCGGCCTAATGGTGGCCAAAGCGTTTGCACATGAGCATTGCGTAGCCAAACTGGTGGTCTGTAAATGGACATTAATTATGTGCTGAAAATGATAACGAAATGGCAAAAGCCTTATTGCTTAAATGACTTGCGAAAACATCGCCGGTAGCTGCACTTAACGCTGCATCCGGTATTCTGATCGACCTTATCCAATTTTACGATAGCTAAAATGCCCAACATGCTTTTCAATATCTCTCAAACTGCCGAGAGAATATTTATCATGCAAATCTATGGAGACGCCCGGTCCGGTAACTGCTATAAGATTCTACTTCTTGCCGCCATGTTAAAACTCGACTATCAATGGCAACCCGTTGACATACTTGCCGGCGATACCAAACAAGACACTTTTTTAGCGCTGAATCCGAATGGGAAGATTCCTGTCCTGGTATTGGACGATGGCCGCTGTTTGGCGGAATCCAATGCGATTTTGCATTATCTGGCGGCGGGACGCGCTTACCTGCCGACCGATGCATATCAACTCGCCAAAGTACTCGAGTGGCAGTTTTTCGAACAGTACTCCCATGAACCCTATATTGCCGTTGCCAGGTTTATCGCGAAATATTTGGGCATGCCGAAAAGCAGGCAAGTGGAGTTTCAACAAAAACAGGCCGGAGGTCACAAAGCCCTAAAAGTAATGGAACAACAACTGGAAAAAACGCCATATCTGATAGGTGACAAATTCACTATTGCCGATATTTCCCTGTATGGTTACACCCATGTGGCTCCGGAAGGCGGCTTTGATCTGAGCCGCTATCCGGCGATTAGGGATTGGCTCGGACGGATAAAGAATCTTCCCGGATATGTTGCTATGGAAACATTGCAGAACTCTCCTATTTAGGATGTCGCTTCCCTGCGATGCGATAGTTAGCTCATGAAATCTCAGTCGCTGGAATATGCTCCATACCGGCTTTACCTAACCAATAGCCATTGCAGCTTTCCGCATGGGCCTGGACGGTTTCGCCGCGGCGGGCGGCATCAAAGCGAATGATTATCTCCGGCATCCCTTGCGGTTCCGGGCTGAGTCGAACATGCCGCACGCCGATTTCAGCCAAGTCACCTAAATGTTCGCTGAGGTCGTAGGGTACTCCGGACTGGGTCTGAATACCGTTTAAGGTAAACACCGGCGTTTGTTCCTGGGACAGGACCGGTAATCCCTTCGGGTATAGTTGACACTTGGACCGGCAGTCATCCTTCGGCAACTTATGGTGTCTTGCGGTGAAGCAACGCGCAGAATAGGCCAACGGCAACAGGCCGTATGAGAAGATCTCGGTTTCCGGAACAGCGTCGGCATATTGCCGACATTCTTCAAGGATGTTCTGCAAACTTGCGCGAGACAGCTCTACCGGCATTACCCATCGTTGGCAGCCGCTACGTTGCATCAGCGCCAATGACCGGCCGTTGTAAATATTTAGCGCAGGTCCGGCGACAAATGGCTTATCCAGGCTTTCCAACAAATGGACCGCCGCCACATCGTTTGCCTCAATCTGCCAGGGCGATTCGGCGCAAATCCGGCGTATCAGTTTCAGGTCGGATTCAGCGGATAACATGGTCAGGGTCGACAAAATGATGCGCTTACCCTGGCTCTCCAAAAGCCGGCCAATTTCGATCCAGTCTTCCAACCGCAGCTCACGCCGTTTAGAACAAACCGTCTCGCCAAGGTAGACGCTATCCACAGGCGTTTCAGCAATTTTCCGGTAGAAATCGAAGGTCTCCTGACGAGACCAGAAATATAGGTTAGGGCCTAAGGTGAGTTGTAAATCTTCGGTTTGCATCGCGAGTTCCTGCTATTGCCAAGGGCGGGAATAGGGACCAAGAGTGGTTTGAGCGCCTTCGGAAACTTTCCCCAACACGGACAGCCAACGCTCCGGCACCTGATAGTCCGACTTATTGGCAAGATACTGGTCAATTGCCTTGCGCCAGACACCCACTACCTGTTCGACATAGGCCGGGCTGCGTTGCCGACCTTCAATTTTCACCGCCTTGATCCCGATCCGATCCAGCTCGGGCAGCATGGCAATAGTGTTGAGGCTGGTCGGCTCTTCCAAGGCATGATACTTCTGCCCGTTTACCAGATAACGCCCCTTGCATAGAGTTGGATAACCGGCTTTTTCGCCATCCTGATAACGGTCAATCAGGACGTTGTTCAACCTGGATTCAAGTCCTTCCTCCGTTTCCTGCCATCGCACATAGGCGGCGGGGGAACAGGCACCACAGGTATTAGGGCTTTCGCTGGTAAGATAGGAAGATAAATAGCAACGTCCCTCCGCCATGATACACAACGAACCAAAGGCAAACACCTCTAAGTCCACCGGGGCGTGCGCCGCTACCTGAGCAACCTGTTTAAGGTCTAAAACGCGGGGTAAAACAGCACGACGAATACCGAAGTGCCGGTGATAAAAGCGCAGAGCCTCATAGTTGGTGGCGGAACCCTGGACGGATAAATGCAAGGGTAAATCGGGGTACTTTTCGGCGGCATAGGCCAGTACGCTGAAGTCCGCCGCAATCAATGCATCGGCACTTAACGCCGCGGCATGATCGATCGCCGCTTGCCAGCGCGACCATCCCTGGGGCTGAGGATTGGTATTGATAGCAACAAACAGTTTGGTCCCATGGCTTTTAGCATAAGCCATTGCCTTTTCTGCTTTCGCATCATTGAAATTCAACCCGGCAAAATGCCGGGCATTGGTATCGTTACGAAAACCGATATATACCGCATCGGCACCCTGATCCACCGCTGCCTTCAAGGCAGGATAGCTACCCGCTGGGCATACAAGTTCCACAAAGACTCCTATCCTGTCAGCCAGCCAATAAATTGTGTGGCCGGGACGCTATCACAGGGAAACAGGACACTGCTTGATACGCATCAATGTAAACCTTGGCGCGCTCACCATACTGGCCCGATTAGAATCAAGGAACTTGTATGCAGAATTTCTTACCTCCACCACGCCAACTATTGGCAAATCTTCCCTTTCTACTGGCTAAACCCGTTGCAAAGAGTCCTTTTTTCATGCAGAAGCTCGCTTTGCAAGCATTGTTGCAACGGGTTCTTAAGGAGGCATTAACGGATGGGGATTGCGACTTTCTGCAAAACCGTTGGTTACGGATAAACATTGAAGATATCGATTTATCCTGGAATTACACCTTAGACGCGAATCTCAATATCCGCGTCGCTAAATCGCCTCAAGCGGATGTGACCATCCGCGGCTCACTAAAGAGTTTTCTGTTTTTGGCTGCCCGTGAGGAAGACCCGGATACCTTGTTCTTTCAAAGAGATCTGATTATTGAAGGCGACACCGAACTAGGATTGCAGGTAAAGAATCTATTAGACTCTCTGGAACAGGAAAACCTGCCGCCAGAACTTCAATTCCTTCTGAAATCCGGCTCGGATTATATGGCAATATTCTCACCCGGTAGGTAAACGGCGACAAGTCTGTCCTTACCGGCAGACTCCTTGTCCGCTAAATCTCGGGCGTCAACGCTGCTTCAACTCCAATATCTTCATACCATAGTTCGGGAGATTCTGCGATGAACTGCTGCATCAACGCCATGCATTCAGGATCTTGTAATACCGAAATTTCAACACCTTTTGAGCGTAGAAGCTCCTCCTCCCCCATGAATGTCTCGTTTTCGCCAATAATTACCCGGGGAATGCAATAGAGAAGTATGGCCCCGGAGCACATGGCACAGGGTGAAAGCGTGGTGTACAAAGTCGCCTCTTGGTACACGTGGGCAGGCTGGCGACCGGCATTTTCAAGCGCATCCATTTCACCATGCAGAATGGCGCTGTTTTTCTGCACCCGGCGGTTATGACCTCTTCCGATGATTTTGCCCTTGTGAACAATCACCGAGCCAATCGGAACACCACCTTCTTCCGCCCCTTTTCGTGCTTCTTCATATGCAGCAAGCATAAACTTGTCCATAGGTCGCCCTTTTTACTCATTATTGTTTTAAGCATCTTAACAAGTCGTGCAACTACCGCCTTGTTGTAGTTCAATATCCGTTGCATCTTGAGCCATTCTAATATGGTTCGATAGACTATTTTGCCATTCCAATAGTTTCAACTCTATTTCACTGCCGATAGCAATTTGCGGATCGGAATGGACAAACTCCTGTTGTTCTTCCCAAACTTGGACAGTGGACTTCGCTAAATCAAAAGCTTCAACAAAGTTTTTAGTTTGTCGCAAGGCTTCCAGGAAATAGGCACGTCCGAAGTAAGTAAACTCTGCATCGTCACTGCAACCAAAAGATGTTCGTTTAGCATGCGCCGCCGTAATTACCAGGTGATTTGGATCTTTTAAGACGGGTATGAAGCCACCGGAATAGCACGCCGAAACGACAATCACCTTATGCCGCACCGGCAGTTCATGAAGAATTTCAGCAAGAGTGTCAGCACCGAGATCGTTCAGCGGCAAATTGTATAGCGTGGTGGCAAGATAATGATCTTCCGTTCCATGGCTGGTCAGAAATAAAAACAGAATATCTTCCTCTGGCTGCATCTTTCCCGCCAGAAGGCTTAGCGCACGACGTAAATTGGTCCCCGTCGCCAGGGGCGTCTCTGCTACTGTTTCGGGATTGTTGATGAGTTTTATACTTTGCCGCGAGGTGCCGAACTGACGATCAAACAGCTCTTGAAAACGCTTTACTTCATTGGCAAAAACGTTCTGTTCGCCCCATCCGGCGTAGCCAAGCCAAAATAGATCAACCTTGCCAGGTTTAGATGCCTGGATATCCGCCAGGGAACCGTCCAACATCAGCGTTTGCTCACTTAAAATTTTCTCGGCATCCAATTCCGGTGCTTGGGGCTCAAAATCCTCGGCTGCTTGGTAATCCGTCGACCAATAAGGATAAAAGTAAATCCAAAATCCTGGCATAAAGATCAATAGGCAAGTCAATACTGCACCGATGCCATTTCGAAGCCAGAGCATCGCAGTGCCGAAGCTACTCAGAATTCGCCAAGTTATGGCTAGAGTCCAGCCAACAAGAACCCCATAGCCGATCCAGAAATAGTGATCGAGACCCTCAGCATAGGCTTCCAACAACACTGGCTGTATCAGCTTATAGAACAGCCACGGCCAGAATCCAGCGTTTAAGAAGAGCGTCGGAAAACGAAACTGCAGCAGCGGTTGCTTAACTACTAGAGACAGTAAATATCCCAGCAGCACGACAATTAATAAATGGAAAGCCTCGCTGGTAAAGCCTTCCCAATAAAACATACGCGGCTCGTCTGTTTGGAAATAATCGAAAGCAAAGGCAACGGAGGCAGTAAGCAATGCGATTAGCCAGAAAAGCGCCGGGCTATAGCGAAACTTCGATACATCGAGTTTCAAAAAAAGGGCGATTTTTGCCCCTTGTAGGAGATTTCCAAACATAGGCATTGATCAATTCTAACGAAAGCGCAGTATAAGACGTGCACGATCAAGCGGTAAACGAACTTTTCCCTTAGATACTATCTCCTGCTCGCAAACACTTGTTTTTCGCTGGAACCTCACTATCCTTGCCAAAATTTTTGCAAACGATCAGTCTAATGAATCCAACTCTGATAATCTTTCTAGACTTTTTCGGGATCGCGGTATTTGCAATCTCCGGTGCGCTTACTGCCGGTCACAAGAAACTGGATATCTTCGGCGTACTGGTTGTCGCCCTGATTACCTGCCTGGGCGGAGGCACCCTACGCGACCTTATCTTGAATGCTCACCCTGTAGTTTGGATCGCCAACACTTATTATCTTGCCGTCGGTATATTGGCGGCGCTGGCAACCTTTATCCTGGTGAGGCTGCAATGGATGCCACTTAGGATGTTGGAAATCTGTGACGCTATCGGATTGGCATTCTTTACTCTCGCCGGTATGCAAAAGGCACTTGGACTAGGCCACAGCCCAGAAATTGCTCTATTAATGGGGTTAATGACCGGCGTTGCGGGTGGCATCATACGCGATGTGATTTGCAATGAAATCCCGTTGATTTTTCACAAGGAAATTTACGCTACCGCCGCTATCGCCGGCGGATCTCTCTATCTTTTACTAATCCACTTCCATATCGACGACACACTGGCAAGCATCTCGGGAATGGCGCTCATTTTGGTTCTGCGATTAACCGGGATTTTTCTGGGATTGAGTTTACCGGCGTTCCTGTTTAGTGAGGATGAACGAAAGCAGTAGTTCAGGATTTTGAACAGCCGGTTCTAACCTGAAATTAGGCTCTCGGCTTTAGCTTGTTGGCAGAGCATTTAATCCCTATTTTGCAGATCTAACTCGCGCGAATTCGCCGGTAGCAGAACCGAACCCGTATATCTCGATAAAATGTTCTTGGGCCATCCGGCCATGGCCTTCGAAAGGGTACGCTTGGAACCGGCGAGAGTGGGAAAATCTGCCTGCTGCACTCAATCTGCAAACTGATTCTCGCAAGATCAGAGCCTGTTCGTTCTGAAGTTTCCAGTTAATGGCTAATCTTCGGAAGTTTGAGTCAAATCTCATAAAAACTGCAGTGTAAGCGAGGCCTGTGAAGGGCTGCTTTATAGAGATTGGCGGGAAGTAGTTTCGGCATCTGGTTAGTGGCTAATAGCAAGCTCTGCTCAATCTTCCTGAAACCGGCTGTAACGTCGGAGGTAGTGTGGGGTCACGGGATTCTGGAGGGAATTCAAATGCGCAGCTTTTAGGCGGTCTACTCGAACGACGGGTTAGGCACGTGTTTCAATCAACGATAAAGAGTTTTGCCCCTTGCTCGGTGTATGAGCGGTGAGGTTCTACATTGTCGGCGACTTGCTAGTTGCTATTGATGGAAAACTAAACTGTAGATGTCGGAACGTTATCTAACAATTTTGAAATCCAGGTTTGACCAAACCTTACAACTGGTATAGTGGGCCTACAGCGGTCCTTAAAATGAAACTGAATATAGGGGGGATTTAAGATTTAACCCCAAAGGGGTTGTCTATATATAGCCGGTGGTTTTAACCACCGGTAGGAAAGATCTAATGAGTAGTCCTGAAGGGACGGCGTTTAAGGAGGATAAAATATATGGGAAGCACGTTAACCAATTTGGTATATCACCTAATCTTCAGTACGAAAAATCGTGAGGCCATTATCAATCAGGAAATATGCGAAGAGCTTTATGGCTATATTACCGGAATAGCCAGAGGTGAAAACGCAAAAATACTGCAAATAGGTGGCATGCCTGACCATGTCCATATACTGTTAAAGCTGAGGCCAGTGCACTCTCTGTCAGAGATTGTTCAAAAAATAAAAGGAAACTCATCAAAATGGATAAATGAGCAAGGGCGCCTAAGGAATCGGTTTTCATGGCAGGAAGGATACGGCGCTTTCACAGTTAGTGAATCTCAAATTGCATCAGTGGCTCGGTATATTAATAACCAGGAAAACCACCACCGAAATTTGTCTTTTAAGGAAGAGTTCACTCAGTTTCTTAGGCGCCACCAAGTGGAATATGATGAACGATATACCTGGATCTAAACTTTATAGCAGAATTGCGTCGCCCTTTCAGGGCTTGGATTGAGGGTACCTGTTCCGGTGGTTAAAACCACCGGCTATAAAACGTTTCCCCTTCGGGGAAATAGCTGGTCATCATGTCAGCGTTTCATCAGCAATGTGCCCCGCTGCAGCAGTAAGGTCATGATTTTTCAGCACCGCTATTGCAACTTGTCGGGTCTTGTCTGCAATTAATTAATTAGGGTCAATGTAAAAACTAGTAAATGATTCTCGCCTTGGCCATCGCTTTCTTGCAGAAACGCGCCTTCAGGACAGCTGTTAAACGGCCATTTTTTAAAATTGTCGCTTTAAAGTGCTAATTCTTTATTCCCAAGCGAGCATACCCAAAATCAATCTAAGCATGACTGGGTTCATAAAGTAGGAGCTCGTAATAGTCCATGAATTCGAGCTTTGGATAGGGTTCAACGTACTTCCACCCGCATCTTTGATAATGATTTAACGCACGTCTATTCTTTCTGCTTGCTACAAGTACCGCTCGGGCGCAACCAGCTTGGGTTAGCTTTTCGAATATGTACTTTTGCAAGTTGGCAGCTAACCCTTTTCCTCTATACTCGGGAAGAAGATAAATCAAATGCACATACCCAGTATTTTCTCCGGGGAAGTAGATCTAAACCCTAATTGACCTGCGATACAGTCATTAAACCAGACATGTTTGCAAAACCACTCTTGCATCCCTAAGCGGTGAGAGAGTTTCTCTCGATAACCAGAGATAAAATCAGAAAAACCATCATATGTATTGAAGCTACAATAATAGGCATCGCGCCGCGATTGAACGCATAAATCATAATCTGATTCGATGTTTATGTTTTTAAACTCAAGCGTCAATTTTGTTGCCTCTGTGAAAAGTGTTTACTTTTCTCCACTGCGAATATCTAACCTGCTGCCATAGGCCAAGTATCAACTTCTAAGCTTTGTAAAACCAATGCCAAGGTTCATTAGCGATTCCATAGCTGTTGTCTCGTGGATAACTCAATGAAAAACCAAACTCTTCACTATGTTTTTGCAGCCAACGAAATGCAGGTGATTGCTCAAACTCTTCTTCCAGCGGCGCATAACCTTCGGTGCTAACATCGATGGCTCGTCCAGAATGGTGTTCACTGAACCCTGCTGGGACGTTGGTTTTGAAGATTTCAGATTCTGGAATGCCCTTCCTTCGTTTGTTTTCAATGATTTCACTCTGGCGTTTAATACTGCGAAATGCAGATACAAGGGCTAAGTGTATTCCTTCTTTTTCTGCCGATTCTTTCAATTGCTTCCAGGCTTCGGCCGCATCGGGATGCAGCAAGAACTCTTTTCCTTCGTCAATAATCAGGACCAAATTGTGTTCTTCTTGGATTCGTGGAAGAGGTTTCAATTCAATTTCTGCACTTCTATTCGAAACGGGTAATAGCATAGTTATTCAAGCTAAGCCCATCTGCTGCTTTTAGGCATTTCCAACCCCAAGCCATACACCAGCCTAATCAATTGGCCTTCATGCATGACTTCATGTTCATACAGGCTAGCCAGTAGACTTTCCGAAGGTTCAGACCACTCAACTCCCCGCAAAACATTCTCAAACTCTTCCTCAGTTTTCTTCAATGCACTTATGTAATCAGATCTCTTGCTATTATCAGGGAGCGAACAACTAAATCCTTGCCACTCCCCGGCAACTATTGCTCTGAAATAGCTTTCCCTGGCGCCGATTAAGCACCAAAAATGGTCTTCAGCCGATTTATATCTCGGGAGATCCAAGCTTTTTGAATATTGGAAGTCATTCAACGATTCGGCAAGCTCAGAAAGCACAGCAAAACGGTCCTTTATATTCTTTATAACAATTTGCCTCATATTATCTTCCTCCAAATAACGCCTCTGTTATTGGTGAGTTAAACTGCAATCTGATTTAATCCTGAATCCTCAGCGACCTGTCAAAAACGATTTGGTGCTGCTCTAGTACACTTTGGAGTTGCTTTCGAGCCGCATAGGTCACTGCTGAACAATCGGCTGGCAGTTTACTTAACCGAAACCAGCCTATTTCTCTATACAATTCTGGTTCCATATTGCAAAGATCTCCAGACCATTTGGTACAGAGGAAAAAATAATGAGCATTTCCGTATGCATCAGCTAAGTCAAACAGTTCAGATAACTGCAAAGGTTGTACGCCAACTTCTTCCAGCGCTTCTCGAGAAGCCGCTTCAGTTGGCGTTTCGCCTGGCTCAATTCTTCCGCCCGGGAAAGCCCATAAATTGTTTTCTACCGGCACATTTTGCCGATATCCCAGAAGAACTTTGTCCGCGTTTTGAAAAATAATCTGAACTATCCGCGAAGCTGGCTGAGTTGAACTCAAAGCCTCTCTTCCTCTTCTAATAATTTGCCAACTTCTTCCGCAAAAACTTCCTCTTTGATCCGAGCCCAGGTATCCCGGTAATTGTGCTCGCTTGTCAATGGCCGCCAGGCAAGCCCGTCCATGAATACATTTACCATCCAGAACAGTTCCTCTTCGAGTCTTTTAGCCTGTTGCTTTTTGTGTGCGGCATTTCCAAAACTTACCGCAAGAGTATAGCTGGCTAAACCAAATTCCGATGTCCACGAAATATTAGCGATACGTTGCGGAGTAGCATCGGCGCTAAGAACTAAATCACCTTCTTTTACGCCGTCCGCAACAAATTCTGCGGCGAGGGAGTAGAAAGATTGTAGTAACCTTTTACCCTCCTCAGTATGCCTGGCGCTGGCTTTTTCCCGAACCAAAGGTGTCATCGCTTCGAGTTCACAGAAAAACTGAATCGGATAAAGCTGGCCATAAACAAAATAGGCCAAAGCCCTCGCTAAGTATCTTTCCCGGGTTGATCCGGAAAATAGCTTTGCTCTTTCCATAAAAGCCAACAGGTGATAAGCACCGCTATTGGTAATCGCCAACATCAGTTCTTCAATAGAATTGAAGTGTTTATAAACGCTGCCTTTCGAATAGGGCACTTTGGCGACGATTTTGTCCATTGTGATCGCCGCAAAACCCTGTTGCTGTATCAGCTCACATGCCGTTTCAATAATTCGGATTTCTCGAGCTTGCAATTCTTCTGAAGTAATAATCTTCGGCATAAAAATTCTGCTTGATTTATTTATGACGCATCGTCATTATAATGGTGACGTTACGTCAATAAAAGGCCATTCTGTTAAGAGGTTTAAGCTATGAAGCTCGCCCCGGGTATTACAAGTAACTATGTGACGGTCGCTACTAAGGATGATAGATCACTAAAACTACACTTTCTGGAACAGGGTCAGGGAGCGCCAATATTGTTATTGCATGGATGGCCAACGTCGTCATACCTGTGGCGTAATGTCATGCCTGCGCTTGCCGAAAATAATCGTGTCATTGCCCTGGACCTGCCGGGGTTTGGCCTGTCGGATAAGCCTTTAGACGTGAACTATAGCTTTCGGTTTTATAACACCATTCTCAACGCCTTTCTGGATGCACTTGCAATTGAAAATACAGCGATTGTTGTACACGATTTAGGTGGCCCGATTGGCATCAAGTGGGTAGTTGACAACCCCGAAAGAGCAACGGCACTGGGTATTCTCAACACCGTGGTTTATCCCCAAATGTCATGGGCGGTGAAGGCCTTTATCGCGGCTACCCATCTGCCAATAGTCAAGCAGTGGATTTCCAGCGCGCATGGTCTCAAATCTGCCATGCATTTCGGTATGAAGAACAAGACATCTTTAGGTCCGGAGGAGATCTTACCCTATCAAAGGCCCTTCGCTTCCGATGAAGCACGGCGGGCTCTTCTGAAAGCCGCTCAGGGCTTAAGTCCTAAAGCCTTTAAGCAAATGGAGAAGCAACTAAAATCTCTCGACATTCCCTTGCGTCTAATCTACGGAGTAAACGATAGAATATTGCCCGACATAGCGAAAACCATGCAACGTCTTCAAGAGGATTTTCCATCCGCCGAGTTAACAAAATTGGACAACTGTGGGCATTTTTTACAGGAGGATGATCCTCGGCAGGTTGGTGAATTGCTTGCTGATTTTTTCAGCCAAACTCAGAGAAAACACCATTGATACTTTAAGGGCAATCCATTGTTGTTAAAACTGTATCCTATAAGTAGCAGGTTACCTAATCCTAAATCCGATAAGGGTAAAGTCATCCTGGGCAGTGTGATCTGATCGATAGTTATCGAACTCGACAACCACTTCTTCCTTTTGCTTGTCAAAAGGAAGTTGGTGACGTTTTAACAACGCTTCTCTAAGCCTGCGGTTTCCGAACATGCGACGTTTTTGGCCGCCTAGCTGGTCAGTAATGCCATCAGTGTAAAGATAGAAAACCATATCTTTTTCGACGGCAACGGTATGGTTGGTGAATTGATAATCCATGTCTGATTTTTTATAGCCGATACTATGTCGATCACCTTTAATGGCATGTATTTGATCCTGGTAGGCATAGGTCAATGGCAAATTAGCGCCGGCAAAAGTAAGTTCCTTTTGCTCCGGACTCACCACACAAACTGCAGCATCCATCCCATCATCCGAACGGACATGATCTGAGTCCTGCTGAAGCGATTTCTTCACAATCATATTGAGGCGTGTAAGAATTTCTGAGGGATTCAAACAGTTTTCATCTACTGTGATGCGGCGTAGTCCGGAAGAGGCCAGCATCGTCATGAAAGCGCCTGGAACACCATGCCCCGTGCAGTCGATTACCGCCACAACCGTGAAGCCATTAAGTTGATCAATATAGTAAACATCACCACCAACAATATCCCGAGGCTGCCAGACTATAAAACAATCATCAAACAACTGTTTTACCAAGCTATCACTCGGTAACAGAGCATGTTGAATCTTCTGTGCATATTGAATGCTGCTGATAATATTCCGATTGGACTTTTCCAGTTCCAGATTCTTAAGGTTGAGTTCGTTTGTTCGATCTGCGACTTTCTGTTCCAGCAATAGATTGGCCTTCTCTCGTGCCGCCAGCGCTTTTCTGAGTTTCAGCGTTCGGTACCAAATGACTGCAATGAGAGTTGCCGCCGTTAATATTAGGTAAATCGAATAAGCCCACCAGGTTTGCCATGGTGGTGGGGCCACCTCTACCGCAAGCGCTATTTCATTATCGCTCCAAATACCATCATTGTTGGAGCCCCTAACTCTAAACAAGTAGGTCCCGGCGGGTAAGTTGGTATAGCTGACTACTCGTCGCCGGTTGCTCTCGCTCCAGTCGAGATCAAATCCCTCAAGCTTATATTGATACAGATTGTTTTCAGGGTTGGTAAAATCCAACGCTGAAAAAGTAAAAGAAACCACCTTATCACGCCAGGTTAGATGCAGTTTTTTTGCCTCAGAAACAGCACTGTCTAGAGGAGAATCGTCACCTGGGATGATTGATTTGTTAAATATCTGCAGTCCCGTAAGCAACAACTTAGGCTGGTGGGAGTTGTCCTCAATCATTTCCGGATCGAAAAACACCATGCCTTGGTTACTTCCCAGATAGAATTGGCCGGTACTGCTTTTGTAATAAGCGCCATGAAGAAACTGATCCGTCGGCAAGCCATTTCGCGATGAATAGTTTCTTACCGTAAGCAATGCTGGATTAAACTTTGAAACGCCCCTTTCTTTGCTTAACCATAGATTTCCAGAATTATCCTCCAGGATGCCCAATATAATAGGTGCAGTAATACCTTCATTTTCGCCAAAATGTTCTATTTTCTCTGTTGCGGGATTTAGTCTGTTTAAGCCGTTATCTGTCCCAATCCATAAGTTGCCCTGCCCACTTAAATGAAGACTCCAGACATTGTCATGGCTCAGTGAGTGATCAGAAGTTTTCGTACTCCGCCATGACTTAAACTGCTCCGAATTGGAATCGAAGAGATTTAAACCCGCTCCTTTGGTGGCAATCCAAAGTTTGCCATCACCATTGGGTAGGATTGCAGTCACGGTATCGCCACTTAGACTGGTCGGGTCACCAGGCTGGTGACGATAAATCTTCGTCTCATAAGTTTTCGGATTAAAACGAATTAAGCCGCCACCGTCCGTACCCAACCAGAGAACTTCCGGCGCCGTTAGACGAACGACAAGAATATCTTCTGCGCTTAGACTGTGAGGTCGGTCTTCCTTTGGACTGAAATGGCGGAATTGGATGGACTCTAGATTAAAATACTCCAAACCTTCACTGGTTCCCATCCACAGGTTACCTGTGGAATCAACCTCTATGGATCGAATGCGGTCTTTATGGATGCCGCCGGAGTCGATATAGAAAATACCTTCCTGATTTTCAGTGGTTGGATAATCCTCGGCTTCATACTCAAACCGCTCAAAATCCCCTGTTTCCGGATCAAAGCGATTGAATCCTTCATCATCTAAACCGACCCAGAGACGACCCTGACCATCTTCCTTAAAAGAAAGCACGGAATCGTATCCAAGCGAGTCACTCTTACCCGGTTGATGTTGAGCATGGTGAAATGGTTTACGCTTCAAATTCAGCCGACTTAATCCGCCACCTGCTGTACCTGTCCACAGGATACCGGAGCGATCTATGTATAAACTCGTTGTCTGACTATGCGCTAACGAGTCCGCAAAGTCGGGATGATGAAAATAGGGGGTAAACACCTTTTTAACTGCGTCATAACGGTTTAAGCCTTCCGTCGTTGCAATCCAAATAATCCCCTGGTCATCTTGAGTGACATCTAATACTTCATCACCCACCAACTGGTCAGCCGCACCACCATCATCTTCATGGTAGTAGTTCCAAACCCGGTTATTGACAGGATCGAGCTGACTCAATCCTCCATCGATACCAATCCAAATATGGCCACTCTTGTCTTCAAAAAGTGAAAGTACACTGCCTTCAACCAAGCTATTGGGATTGCCTTCCACATGCACATATGCAATGACTCTACCGTTGCTTTTACTATGCCGGTACAGGCCAGTTTCCGTGCCTATCCACAGGGAATTACTCCGATCCATTAAAACTGCGTTAATAGATGCGTCATTGAGCCACTGATTCGGGTGTTCTGGGGCAAAATAGGCACTGAAATCACCTGATTCAGGATCGAGTTGGAGCAAACCGCTCTCACTACCAATAATAAGATTCCCATCCGCCGTTTCGGCGATGCTCCTAACGTTCCAATCACTTTGGTTTTGGGGGCTGTCATGATGTCGAAATGAAAGTCGGTGGAAATTGAATTGGTGAAGCCCATTGGCAGTACCCACCCAAAGCCGATCCTTGCTATCCAGGAATAAGCTATTGATCGCGCTACTTTTGAGACCCTGTGGATCTCCGAAACTGTGCCGATAGACTTGAAACGCATAACCATCATAGCGACTAAGTCCGTTATTGGTGGCTATCCAAAGAAATCCGTGATGGTCCTGTAAAATGTCTGTGACCTGATTGTTTGATAGGCCGTCAGCTGTCGTAAGGTGCTTGAAACGTGCAGGTACCTGGCTATATGCATGAACTGAGTAAATTTGCAATAAAGACAACGCAGCTAATAGGACAACAGCATGTTTTGAAACCAGTAGTCTTTCCAAATCGTCTCCCTCTATTGGCTGTGCTACATTAGGTAGGCCAAGCGTTTAAAATTTGTAGTGTTGTCAACGTACTATACTTTTGAAGTTAGACTATCCAAATAGCATGTCGCTAGCAGCAATAAAGGTAGATCAATCTATACCGATATACTATTGCCTGAACAAACCTGTTCGTAATTTGCCATGGGGTGCTTAAATTTGGCTATTTGTCTTCCAAATTGTCAACCTAGATATCAGGGAGCCGCTTAAATGTCGGCTAACATGCTGTATCCGATGTATTGTCAAATGCAGGATAAAGCAATCGATTTTTACTACAGTGGCGCCTTGACCGAAGATATGCTTTTGAGCATCGGCAGCGCGTTGCGTCAATCGCTAATATTTTCAGTGTCAAAAGACCGCAAAATGTCAGCCTTCTCCACCTTTGTGGAGCAAATTCAGAATATTATTCGCTACTCTGCGGAACGCAAATCCTTGGAGGATGGCAATCCCTTGAGTTATGGAACCATTTTGATGGGCCGGGAAAACCAGGACTTTTTCATATGCTGCGGGAACAAAATAAATAATGCAGATGCAAACTCCATCAATGCCATGTTGTGCCACATTAAATCCCTTAACCGTCTAGAATTGAAAAGCCTATTTAAAACCAAACTCCATGAACCTTCCCCCGAAAATAGTGTCGGTGCAGGTGTTGGTTTGATAGAAATAGCGCTTAGGGCAAAAAAGGGTTTTGACTTTGGCTTTAGTACTATTGACGCAGAGCATCAGTTTTTTGAAATGAAAGTATGGATTTGAAAGGAAAATAAGTTTGGCTCTGGTAGTAAAAAAGGTTAAAACCAATGGAAAACATTAAAATTCGCAGCGCTGAACGCACGCCGGAAATTGATTTCGACTTTGCCCTTAACAAGTTTCGAGTCGCTGGTGAATCCTACCCAGAAAATATCAGTGAATTTTATGAGCAGCCAATCGGCCAGTTGAGGAAACACTTAGCGGGACTGAGTGGTGCCACCATTGAAATGTGCTTCGAGTTTGTTTATTTCAACAGCAGTACAGCCAGAGTATTATTGGAACTATTTGAATTGATGGAAGCGAGTGCGATTGCCGGGAATCATGTTTGTGTTAAGTGGGTTTTTCCAGAGGATGATGAATATATGCAGGAAATAGGAGAAGAATTTGGCGAAGATCTGGAAAAAGCCTTATTTGTATTGGAACCAGTAAAGTGAACTAACTCTTAATTGAACTCGTTATGACAAACCCCTCGCTGTTTCACAAAGAAGACCAAACAGTTCGTCACTTTTCCAAGCTCCTTCGTTCAGATCAGTATCAGAACAATCCTTTACTTCCAGAATTGGAATCCTTGTTAAGTAACTATCAGGCTTTGTTAAGGAAGTTAGAACGTGTGACCAAAGTGAGCGATAAGCAGCAAATTTCGCTGCATGAAATGGTCAAAACGGATGGTCTCACCGGGGTAAACAATAGAAATCATCTTGAATACTTTCTGCGTCTGGAGTGGAAGCGTTCTTTAGACCTCCAAGTCCCACTATCCGTCATCATGATTGATATCGACTACTTCAAAGTTTACAACGACACCTATGGGCACCAGGCAGGAGATAACTGCCTAGTACAAGTCGCTAACATCCTTAGCGCTTCTGTGAAACGCTCCTCTGATTTCGTCGCGCGCTATGGAGGAGAAGAATTTATTATTGTACTAGGTGATTGTCATCCTGACTTCGCTGCGGAAATTGCTGGTTCTATCAAATCCAGTCTGACAGATGCCAATATCCCACATGAAGGGTCAGATGTCGCAGACAGGGTTACCCTTAGCATAGGTATCGCAACTCAAGTCCCTGACTCCGAATCATCCGTGGAAACATTGATCAAACGCGCAGATGATGCACTTTACAAGGCAAAAACCCAGGGAAGAAACAGGATCATTTCGGGCTCTGAAGTTACGCAAGAATAGTAGCGAGTGCGTTGCAACCAATCCAAAACGGATCAATACCGTCCCCACCTTTCCCCTACGTGCAATTTTATTGCACTGTTCTTCATTGGATTTCGGTTAAATATATGGTTACCAGTCGCTGGGCATTGGTAATTTTTCTGCGAACGTAAGGTAAAAACAACGATACCTAATTCATAATTCGTGAAAATAAATAATCATCAGGGGTGTGGATACGCCCAGATATGGATAGAATGTAATAATATGTGACGAATTTTAATCCTTGTTTAAGAAAGCCGGCCAAAAATGTCAGGTTTTCCGAAAAACGCATTCTATGTTGCCGGTAGCAAGTTGTACGCAAAACAAACCTCCTGAAAAACGGTCCCATTCGTTTTGTAATTGGTACCTTTACGACAACCTCGGGGATTTCTCGCTACGTATTCAAAGTGGTATGCGCCTTGGTGAAATGGACAACGGTTTACTTGCTTTGGACGAAGTGAAACATCAGTGGATAAGATTTTATATCAATGCTAATGGGGAACTTTGGGTATCAACGTTAGATCCTCAAATCAGACTACAAACGGATAACCAAAATAATCTGTTACATCGGCGTCTCTTTTCCGGTTGCCAACTAAAACTACCCAACAATGATTTGTTGTTAAGCGACCACCCTCTGACTTGGCAACCAAGTTCGCGTTCTGTTGTCGTTGTTAAGAACTGCCCTTCTGATAAGGGCAGGCCGGTCGAAGAACCAGTGCCGCTTCTTTCCGATTCGAATGGCAACAAGGGTTCGTTTGTTGACAAACTAACGGCTGAGATAAAAGCCGATGCAATCCTAGACAACCATGAACCAGAGATAACCGCTGCAGCCCAGGAAGCTGAAATACCGATCAGCGCCAATGTCCCAAAAAAGCAACCAAGCATTGGGGTGGGCTTGAGTCGAACTGCCACCTTTGCGTATTTCTGCGGGTTGATAGCAATTGGGGCATTGACCTATAAGACAATGGAACGTAAAACAATCAATCCTACCAGCGTGCAACAGTCGGATTTGACTGCACAGGCTAAAACTATCGCTAGTCCCGACCAACATGCGTCAAAACGAGAACCGGAGCCTGAGGTTTTCATTGAATCACGCAGTATTGAATCGTCACGGCCAATAGGACAGCTTTCCACGGTAATGGAATCCCCCAACCAGGATTTGGCGCCAGATAAGCCGGATTGGCGTTTGCAGAAAGCGAAACAACGCATCGAACAAAACAAAATTATCGAACCGTTTCAAGATAGTGCAGTATTCTATCTTCGCCTGTTACTTTCGGTTCAACCTGAAAACTCTGAAGCTCTCAGCCTCTTGGATAACTGCGTGACTAAATTACTAGGGGCTGCAAAACAAGCTTTTGCCTCAGGAAACTATTATGAAGCACGTAATTTGCTGGAAGAGATAGTTTCACTTGATCCATCCCACTTGGAAGCGACTGCACTCCTGCATCAATGGCTGAAGAACTAACTTAAGAATTCCTTTGGCATCAACCTGGTGAATCTAGTTCACCTGCTCATCACTAGTCCTTGTAAATTTTCTCACCGAAAATCCATTTATCAGCTAACTATCCTGTCTCGCGTCAACTACTAAGGCCAATATTGGTCTTTGGGATAAATCAAGAATCTAGCTGATCCAATGCCGCGTAGACAATAGGCAAAGGTTAAAGACCATTGAAGGTGCTTTTATGAAAGGTTTGCTGCTTGTTCTGCTTATATTGCTTTTATGCTCCTTAGGGGTGCAAGCAGAAACTAACCTCTGGCAAACATTGAATACGCCTGGACACGTTGCTTTATTGCGCCATGCATTAGCTCCTGGAACAGGAGACCCTGCAAATTTTTCACTTCGCGACTGCAACACACAACGCAATTTATCTGAAGCAGGACGAGAACAAGCACGCAGTATTGGCGATAAACTACGACAGAATGGAATCATTGAGCTGGATGTGTACTCCAGCCAATGGTGCCGATGTTTAGAGACTGCCAAATTACTAGGATTTGGGGAAGTTATTGAGCAGCCATTCATAAACTCTTTCTTTCAAAACTATCAGAATCGGGAACCACAAATTAACGCTACTTTGAACTGGTTAATACAAAAAGATCTTAAGAAGCCTGCGATACTTGTTACGCACCAGGTCAACATCACGGCGCTTACAGGGATTTTTCCTCGCTCCGGTGAGCTATTGATTGCCAGAATCGATAATGATGGACTCACTGTTGTCGGCAGGGTGGAAACGGAATATTGACTTCAATGCAAAAAAATTGAGTTGGGATAAGTACGGGCTTTGTCGCTATTGCTGAGATTGGCGGGAAGTAGTTTCGGCATATGGTTAGGGCAGTTAGCAGGTTCTACTCAATCTTCCTGAAAGTGGCTGTAACGCTTTTAGCAGGTGTGCCTTTGGGTGCCGCTTGCCTATATTTGTTCGGTTGAATGTGGCACCGACGTCTCTGCCACCTGTTCTTCTTTTCGTTCCGCCTTTCTCGCTGCCTTGTCTTTTACCATCTGCTCGATGGATCGAATAACATCGGGCCGATCTTTATTAAATCGCTTAAAATATAACTTTTCAATGTAAGTAGGCAAAGACAGCTTCCATGGCTCCTGCATGTGATTGGCCAAGCTTCCAAATTTCTTTGGATTCAACCCTAGCTCTCTAGCCATCTGTATCTGGGCATGCGACAGTCGATACCTCTTTCTCGCTTCAATCCAAGGTTTCAATTTCTGCGGTATAAAACCAGCTTTCGCCATATATTGCTACCTGTACATGACGTTGCGCTCATGGGCAAAAAAACTTGGCGACTTTGTTGGGAGCGAAGCGAAACAAGAAAGGTGCCAAGTGTTTTTTGTCCTATGCAGCGCCTTGTTATATGCTTTTTTATGCGTATACTAATGCGTATATACTCATATATATTGGTGAATAATTATGCAGCAATTATACGACACCACCGCACCTAAAAAACCAACCAACCTTAGCGTTAATAGTGATTTATTGCAACGAACGCGAAACATGAATATAAACCTGTCAGCGACTTTAGAAAAAGCATTAATTAATGAACTATCAAAAGCTGAGGCAGAAAGGTGGGCAAAGGACAATAAAAAGGCCATTAAAGCATACAACGAATTTATAGAAGAGCATGGATGCTTTGGCGATGAGTTTAGGAGCTTTTAATGCCTCAATTTGATGTTTACAAAAACCCTAGCAAAAAAAGCAGCGCTTACTACCCATATTTAGTCGATATTCAAAACAACTATATTTCCGAACTTGAGACAAGGATAGTGATTCCTTTGGGAAAGGCTGAATTATTTAACAACGAGGCTATGACCAGACTACAAATTAGCTTAAGTTTTGACAACGAAAACTTACTTTTAATGACCCCACAAATTTCATCCATTTCTAGAAAACAACTTAAAAAGCCAGTTGGCTCTGTAGCGCACCTTATACAAGACATTATTGATGCGCTGGACTTCGCCATTAGCGGCATATAACGCTTTGCGCAGTGGCCCCAGGACCAATGTCGCACCTTGTTATGGCTGCACCTCTGTCAACTCGAACTTTCTTCCATCAGGAAATAAATGGGGTCAGTGTAGAATGGCACTTACTTAAGGCTAAGCATTTGAAATAAAGACAAAAAAGGCCAGGCACTTGGTAGAATATATATCGCCAAACATAACAACTACTAAAAGAGCCTGACCTTCATGAATCCTACCCCTTCCATTGCTCGCCATCAACAGCAGCGTCTCAGTTCTATTAGCCGACAATGTTCTAGTTATCAACTCTTCAACTGGTTGACGGATGATCTACTATTAAATGAAGTTGAAAAGTGCCTGCCAGAACACAGAGAGCGCCTTTACCCTCCCACGGAAACACTCTCGATGTTTCTTGCCCAGGCTATGAGTGAGGACCGGTCCTGTCAAAACGTTGTCATCAAATTGCTGTGCAACGGCTAAGAGAGGGCCTGACGGTGGGTAGTACATTAACAGGAGCGTATTGTCGGGCACGACAACGGTTGCCTCTGGAGATGGTACAAAACCTGACCCGCTTCTTGGGTGAACCAAAGAACCCGGGTGGGTAAGCCGCAAAACAGATTCTGGCGTGATCGCCGTGTTTTTCTGGTGGATGGCACGTCGATCACGATGCCGGATACCCCGGAGAATCAGGCTGCCTATCCTCAACAGGGTAGTCAAAAGCCAGGTCTGGGTTTTCCTATTTGTCGAATCGTCGGTATAACCAACCTCTCAAGCGGTGCTTTATACGATGCCGCCATTGGCCGCTTCCAGGGCAAGGGAGGCGATGAGCAAACACTGTTACGAACCCTTCAGGGACGCTTTCAGTCTGGTGATATTGTCATGGGAGATGCATTTTTTGCCACCTATACATTCCTGGCTGACATGCAGGCAAAACAAGTCGATGTTCTCATGGAGCAACAGGGAGCCAGGAAACGAGTCACCGATTTCAGAAAAGGCAGGAAATTAGGAGAGAAGGACCACCTCATCATTATCAACAAACCTAAAATTCAGCCTGACTGGATGAGCCGGGAACAGTTTGAAGAGTTGCCGGAATCCTTGACTATAAGAGAGTTTAAGGCGGCTGGGAAAGTACTCATCACGACCTTGCTGTGTCCGAAAGCTTATCCCAAAGATGAGTTAAAAATACTCTACAGGAGCCGTTGGCACGTCGAGCTGGATATCCGAAATATTAAAGACACCCTGGGGATGAATGTGTTGAGTTGTAAAACTCCCGGGATGATGTTGAAAGAAATCTGGGTCTATCTGCTTGCATATAACCTGTTGCGCCACGTAATGGCTCATTCGGCCCAGTTAGCAGATATTCAACCTCGTCAACTCAGCTTCAAACATTGCCTTCAGCTTTGGCAGCACTCACTGCAATTGATGGTGGAAATGAACGATGAATTGTTAACTCAGATCTTGCTATTAATGTCAGGGAAAACTGTCGGTCATCGGCCTGGAAGACTAGAACCTCGGTCCATAAAAAGAAGGCCAAAGGCGTATCCCTTATTAACCAAATCCAGGGCTGAAGCACGAGAGGAAATCCGTAAAAATGGCCACCCCAAAAAGCTTAAGTAAGTGCCATTCGGGTCAGTGTAAATTTAAATTTGTAATCCGCAGTCTCCGTGAGTCTATGGCAAAAAACGTGGTCTGTCCCCTAATATGCTCCAAATAACGAATAGCAAAAGCCCCGCTGATTATCGTCAGGAAAAGTATAAAATTACTCCGACCCCAATTAAACACGTTACGGTGCAAATTGAATAGCTGGAAGTCCAAATTAAATCGGTTAATCGTTGTGCATTTGGTGCCATGGTATATCGTTTTCGTTAACGGCATGCTTCCTTCTTCTTCTCATCCGCCAATACCCGTAACTAAATGATGTACCTAACAAAACTAATACTGCCAGAACTGTGTATGTAAGCGTTTTGTCATCGGGAGAATTGTCAAAATTGATTATTGCCTTTATCAGTAGAAAATTAAAAAAAAGCGCCATCGCTAAGAAAAATCTCTGTAAAGCAGAATACATTCTTTCTTTGTGAATTCGGTGCACTTTCAGAACTCCCTTTTAAAAGTTAAAAATCTATTACAAGAAAATTGAGCAACATTCGGTAGCATAACGCCAATTGCTGGAGAGCGAGGAACGAGCTTCGCTCAGCCAATTCTGGTTAAGCACTGATTTTCTGCACAAAATTGAGCTTATTATCGGCATACTGGTAAATAGAAATTTCCTTGTTGTAAACACCGAACCACCAACTACCGCAAGCAAACCAATACTCTAAACCTTCATGTCTTAGACTGAAAATCAACTGAATATCTGATGCTTTCCACCCCAATTTACCTTTAGTAAGCATGTGCGTCTGCAAAGATGCATATTCTGACGCAATTCCATTTTGCTCCATCCATAATTTAATTCTATCGCAAAATCGTTTTTGCCCATGAACTGACATTGAAGTCGGGATGCCGTAAAAAACTATAAACACACCGAAGACTAAAACTATTCCACCAGGTATGGACAATTGCTTCATTAAATAAGCAATGAACACAGCAGTAAATATTATTATGGTTGTTCTCATAAATCTCTGAGTGCTTAACGCTTGCGTAACATGCACGACGTAAGGAGCGTCCTAGTTGATGCACTTGTTATGCCATTATTCTTCATGGTTGAAATAGTCATCTATGAATTTTTCAGCCTTTACATCTATATCAAGCTTTTCTCGCAAAACGATAACTAGAATTACTTGGCGAACTGATAGTTTCGCAGCCAGAAAACAGAGGAAGCAATATTAAAAAAGTTAGCCTCATTTAATAGTCCTTGAAATGATTAGCTGTAGATCTTTGACCTGCTTTTCTCCACTTCAGAGTACTGTAGGTCATTATATTTAGGGTCTTCACTACCGAGATTAAGAAAAAAGTTCTGCTATTGTGCTCATGGGTAAATATAGTCTCACACGCCCCTGACCATGATGATCGAGAGCTTTAAAGCCATATTGCTCATAAAATGCCTGGACTCCTTTATCAAGTGCATCCACTACAACCGCATGAGAAGGCAAATGCTTATTGATTTCCAGGCAGTGTTTTAAAGCTTGTATCAGTGTGATTTTGCCAAGCCCCTGACTTTGCGCCTCTGTATGAACGGCGAGCTGCGCAATCAACATGACGGGAATAGGATAACGGGGCAGTTTCTTGGCTAATGGTTTGGGAAGCGTCTCGCGTTCTATCTCGGTATGGGACAGGGTATAGAAGCAGCAAATATCTGCTTTTTCGTCTTCGCCTGCAAGTGTTGGCAATACCAGTGTTTTGCTAATGCCAGCGTCTCGATGTCTGGCAGCAGATTGCCGAATGAAGTCATTTAGTTCCTTCCGACCACAATCAAACCTCTTGCGCAAATGACGGGACTTATCAAGTTCTTCGAAGTTTTCACCGGGTTTCACCTAAAAGCCTTTTCCTTTGGCAAACTCCGCTGCATCACGAAGTTTCTGATTAGGAGCTTCGGCGGCAGCACACGCGCTCATAAAGCGGTCAAAGATATCGTCTTTTACCCTAATGGATTCGTGCTCTTTAATAACTTTCCGTGCATCTTGCTCGATCAAACGCACCACATATTCAGTCAGGCTACTCATGCCTTTAAGAGCTGCGGCCTTTTCTGCGGCTGATTTGATTTCTTCATCAATCCGCATATCTATTCGTGATGCTGCCATTGTCACCCCTCTTTCACAATTGTTAGTGGTTCGTTTTAGAGTATCAAGTAACTTTAAACTGTACAGCATATAACCGTACAACAAAACCGCTTTGGCGTCACCCTTAATGAATTGATGAATTTTGCTACCAACCAGGTCAACATCAGGGCGCTTACTGGGATTTTTCCTCGCTCTGGTGAGCTATTGATTGCCAGAATCGATTACTGTGGAATCAACAAACACCAAGACTTATCACTAACCTCAGCACCCATTGCCATCGATGTAGATACTTAAATCGCTCGCCGACAAAGTCTTCTTTGTCGTGATTTATTCCAGTTCCTTTGTAGGCTTTGTTCTTACAATCCATACTGTGCTCTATTTGTCTGTTGTATCAGTTCAGGCTAAACACCAGTTTAACCTGCATGTCCGACTGTTTTACACCAATACCATCCTCCATTCTTGGTTTATATTTCCACTGACTTAAAGCCTTGATTGCCTCTTTTTCAAAGACACGTTTTGGCTTGGAATCAACCACAAAAATGTTTTCCACAGTACCTGTTTCAGTCACAGTATAGGCGAGCTGCACATATCCTTCTTTGCCTTCACGGGCGGCTTTGTAAGGATAATCTGGCTCTACTCTGTAAATTGCCTCTGCATCTTGAACACTAATCAAATCAGAGGCATCTGCCTCTGGCATTGCCAGCACGATTTCCTTTTGCTCTTCTAGCTTTTGACTATCACTGATTTGGGTATTAGCAGGTTTCGTTTCCTGGGCAGTTTCCAAATTCTGTGATGCTTTGTTGGTCTCTATCTGTTGTGCGATAGCCAAGGCTGCGGCTTCCTCCTTTGCACGCATTTTGGCTAGCTCTTCTTCCTTCTTTTTCGCCGACTCTAAAGCTACTAGGCGTTTTTTCTCTTCTTCCTGTCGCTTTGCCAAAGCTGCAGCTTCTATAGCTTTCTTTTTAGCAATCTCTCGTTGCCGTTTCTGGGCGAGTAGCTTCTGCTGTTCTTCGGCTTCCCAGTTTTTCACGATTTCTATTCTCTCGGGGCTAATCACCAAATCATAAAAGCGATAAACCAGGTCTGTACTGACACCACCTGCAGCGAGTAGTTCCTCTTTAAGTTTTCGGGACGGTGGTAATTTACCCAGCCAAATATTTGCAAAGGCATTAAAGACTTCATCATCCTTGGTACTGATAATCTCAGCATTGTTTAACTTAATGGATGTCCCGGTTCCTGGTGTGTATTCGATTGAAAATGTGTCGCCCTTCCTTAAACTTCTTGCAGGATAGTATGCAAATTTCAGCAGTTTTTCTGCCAATGCTGGATCAGACTTAAGGTCGTTGCCTATCGAGAAATCCCGAATCCATAGTGCTGAGAAACTATTCGGGGTCCATCTTTCCCTGGAGATTCGTAACTCCAATCGTTTAGCCATTGTAGAGTGAAAAATCTGTTGCTCATCACTAACAGGTTTTTCTGTTTCAAAAGCTATCAAATAGTATTCTCTACTCAGTTGCTGATATGTCGATAAGCCATTCAATGTCAGCTCTGCATGAGAAAGACTTGAAATCACTAGAAGAAAAATGGCCGGTGCCATTAATCGAAACATGAGAACCTACTCCAAAGATTTAGCTGGGAAATGGCGAATTGGTTGCCGTCTAAATTACTTAGCTTCTCTAGCCTGGCATGTCAACCATTTGCCCTTTCAAACCATAAGGTTACAACTTGTCTTCTTCACACATCTGGACTTGGCTTTATTTCTGTATTGCCAACCTTTGGATTAACTTGTGATTTAACACAATTTCAGACCAGCCATAGTAGATTTCATTATGGCAGCTAAGGCAATGAAAAGTGCTTCCAACAGCTTAGTTTTGGTACAACTTTAGTCGATTTTACTCATGGATTCAGGCTCGGATCGACCATAGTCTACTAACTGCAAAGCCCGTAACTCTCCAACAATAAAAGTGAGTTTAACTTGACCATTGGAGAGTAACCATGTCCGTCGCGCTCAATACAACAACAGACAATGCCGCAGAGAAGTCCACTCTCGACCAAGAAACCTACATGCGCTTATATCAGGAATCCGTCAACGATCCTGATGCTTTCTGGCGCCGCGAAGCTCAGCGAATATCCTGGTATGAACCTTTCGCCAAAGTAAAAAATACTTCCTTCACCAGAGGTAAGGTGAGTATCAAATGGTTCGAAGACGGCGCGCTCAACGCCTGTTACAACTGTATTGACCGGCACCTCCCAGCGAAAGCCGACCAGGTAGCGTTTCATTGGGAACCGGATTCTCCGGGCGAAGGCAGAACCATCACCTATCGGCAACTGTACGAGCAAACCTGCAAGCTGGCCAATGCACTTAAGTCATTAGGCGTCTCAAAAGGCGGTCGGGTAATTATCTATCTACCAATGATTCCGGAAGCGGTATTCAGCATGTTGGCCTGCGCTCGCATCGGCGCAATTCATTCGGTGATTTTTGCCGGATTTTCGCCCAATGCCATCGCCGATCGGATCAAAGACAGCGAGGCGTCGATGGTGATCACCGCCGATGAAGGGTTGCGCGGCGGCCGTACCGTACCTCTGAAACGCAATGTCGACCTTGCTCTCGACATGCGCGGAACAGATACCGTCAGAAAAGTACTGGTGGTAGAGCATACCGGCGCTGAGGTAGCCACTTCGGATCGCGACCTGAGTTACTCCGAGTTGGTCAGTACCCAAAGTACAGATTGCGAACCGGAAGTAATGAATGCCGAAGATCCGCTTTTTATTCTTTATACCTCCGGTTCCACGGGAAAACCCAAAGGTGTCCTGCACACTACCGGTGGTTACCTGGTATATGCGGCAATCACCCATCAATACATTTTCGATTATCAACCAGGCGAAGTGTACTGGTGCGGAGCCGATGTCGGCTGGATTACCGGCCACACCTATGTGGTCTATGCGCCGCTTCTAAACGGCGCGACCAACGTGATGTTCGAGGGCGTTCCCAGCCATCCGACCATCGGTCGTTTCGGTGAGATAGTCGACAAGTATCAAGTCAACGCTTTCTATACTGCTCCGACCGCAATTCGCGCTCTGATGGCCAGTGGCGACGAAGCCATCGCCAGCAGCGAAAGAATTAGCTTAAAGATATTGGCAACTGCCGGAGAACCGATTAATCCGGAGGCTTGGAATTGGTTTAATGACAAGTTCGGTAATAATCGCTGCCGGGTAATTGATACCTGGTGGCAAACGGAAACCGGCGGTGTCATGATTACGCCCCTGCCTGGCGCAACACCGCTTAAACCAGGATCTGCTACCCGTCCGTTTTTCGGTATCCGTCCTGCTCTTGTGGATACCGAAGGTAAACTCCTGGCGGGTCAGGCAGAGGGCGCTCTTGTTATTCTCGATTCCTGGCCGGGCCAAATGCGCACGGTGTATGGCGATCATCCGCGTTTTGAACAAACCTACTTCAGTACCTTCGAAGAAATGTACTTCAGTGGCGATGGCGCACGGATGGATGAAGACGGCTATTTCTGGATCACCGGCCGTATGGACGATGTACTGAATGTCGCCGGTCATCGTCTGGGCACTGCTGAAATAGAAAGTTGTTTGGTCGCGCATCCGAGTATCGCCGAAGCGGCCGTCGTTGGTTTCCCTCATGATCTCAAAGGGCAAGGCATTTATGTGTACGTCACCCCTCGGGAGAACATTCCGGTTAACGACGAACTAACCAAAGAGCTGATTAAGAAAGTCCGCACGGAGCTGAGTCCAATTGCCACCCCGGATCAAATTCAATGGACCCGCGGTTTACCGAAAACCCGCTCCGGTAAAATCATGCGCAGGATCTTGCGCAAGATTGCCTGTAACGAATCCGATCAACTTGGCGATACCTCAACGCTTGCCGATCCATCCGTCGTTGATGACCTGATAGAGCAGCGCATGGCCGTATAGAGAAGGCGGCACAACCAAAAGTATTTAAAGTCCCGCTGGTCGTGTTAAGCATTTATTTGCCCGGGTGTCATGGACGATACCCAGTCTCTGATATATGCTTTCAGGAAAATAACAACTCAGGCCGTTATGACTAAATTCATCATTGCCGACGACCATCCGCTCTTTCGCGAAGCTCTGGTAGGTCGCTTGAAAAAGTCCTTTCATCAAGCGGTTATCATCGAGAGCGGAAACTTTGAGGAAACACTCGAAGCACTAGGTAATCATTCGGATACCGATATCTTACTGTTGGATCTCAATATGCCGGGAAGCTATGAGTTATATGGCTTGGCATCTCTGCGCCAGCAGTTTCCCAGTCTACCGATTGCCATCGTTTCCGCCACGGAAGAACTGGAAGTGGTGAGTAAAGCAATGGGTTATGGAGCAGCAGCCTTCATCCCCAAATCAGCAACCTCAGAACAACTCACAACGGCAATTAATGCAGTTCTGGAGGGCGATCAGTGGCTGCCGGATTCATTTCGCAATCGGCTGCGCCGGCTGGATGCCGAAGAATTGGAACTTGCCAACCGGGTTGCTTCATTAACGCCTCAGCAATACAAAGTCTTATGCCATGTGGCCGAAGGCTGGTTAAATAAGCAAATTGCCTATGAGCTTGGAATAACGGAAGCTACGGTGAAAGCCCACATGACCAATATTTTTCGCCGCCTCAATGTTACCAATCGCACCCAGGCAGTTATATTGGCATCGCGACTCCAACTGGATAAACGCGAGCAAGATTCCCAATCGAGCGACGAGTAAACGGCATCTGGCGCTGCTGTAACATTCTTTGATTAACATGGCGCTACGCCATGGCAATGGACCATCTGGGTCACCTGAGAGACAAAAAGTGGTAGTTTTTTAACTAGATCACAACGCCAGATAATTTCTTAACCAGGCAAAACCTGCATTTAACAAACATTTTACATTCGTAAATATTTCATATTTTTCAATAAGATAAGCTTCTCCCCACGAGTCTTGAGCTAGAATTTTAGTGAACCCGCTCTCGTAAATTGAGTGACACCGTTCACTCGACACGAAATTCCGGATTAACCCTTGCAAGAGTTGGCATATAAGATATTTTTCCGGAGCCAGTTATGAAAAAAGTTACGATAAAGTTTATTGAGTTATGTGCGTATATTTCTTCCAGAGTGCTGATCGCGGGAACCATACTGTTTATGCTAAATGGTGTCTTTCCGCTGCAAAACCTTCTCAGTTTCTAGAAGAGGAAAACAATAAATGGGGGAAGCTATTACAGCTAGAGCTGAATTATCAGGTTCTGGTTCCGAAAGAATACTCAGAAAACATTTCAAGCAGACGATTATGATAACGCCAATCCAGGGGCAGACGAGTTTTAGTAGGAAGGAATAATCCTTACCGCCGTTGGTGGATCAATTGGGCTTAGAGATCAATGTCAAAACCGTCTTTACTCTTAACCAGTCTTGCCAACAATCGAAAGGAGTTCACGATAATTTCAATCGGTAACTCAATAACAAACTCCAGTATATCCAGAAACCAGTTAGACTCCTGACGTTGACCACGTTTTTTACTTGGCCATATAAGGTATGCCAAGACAAAACAGACAGCGCTGCCCGAAACATAAACCCAGCTAAATCCATCGGTCAGAATTTGCAAGAGTAAAAAAACGCCAGCGGCAAAAAGAATGACGCTGAAAAATTCTCTAACGGTATTCATCGGTTCCCAAGACAAAACATTTCGCGTAAAAGACTACTTCACATTCTTATAGAAGAATAGCCGATTGTTATTGGACAGAATCCAGGGGCTTGAATTTTAAACGCACTAGGCGCAGACTTAGGGCTCTATCATATCTCAGAGGAGACCAACTATGACGTTTGTAGATGATGTGTTCACACCGGTGAAAGAACGGTAAGAATTCATAGGTCGATTCACTAAATTACTTCCTAACCTCAACCAATTCTCTCCTTTCTTTCCCCGGTAATTAGATCAGTCTAATTCACTGGGTTATGCCTTACATAACCCGAAGTACTACTTTACTGAAGGGTTAAACCATTGAGTAATCAAAAATTTACGCTGCCCGAACTGGGATGGCGCCCATTTTTACAACAGCAAGTTACGCTGGAAGAGCTGGAAACAGGCTTTGCCGCACGAGTCGATGCTGTCTACCGCGACCAGCTGCATATCTCCACTACAACGGGTGGAAGACAGATTGGTCTTTCCGGCACGATGGCCGCAAAGGACACGGAATTCCGGCCGACCACAGGCGACTGGCTATGGATGGAGCAGGGTACTGACAGGCCTTTACGGCTATTGGACCGCATTAATCTGCTGCAGAGAACTGCCGCCGGCACCAATGCCTATACCCAGTTAATCGCGGCCAATATTGATACGCTATTTATCGTTTCTTCCTGTAACAAGGACTTTAATCTTTCACGGTTGGAACGCTATTTAAGCCTTGTCATGGCCGCCGACATAACCTCCGTCATCTTACTGACCAAAGCCGATTTAACCGACAATGCGGATCAATACATCGAGCAGGCGCAACGCCTGCATAGAGATGTTCCGGTCCTAAAAGTGGATGCGTTACAGGGGGATATTCCAAAACTGTTATCACCTTGGACAGGGACTGGGCAAACTATTGCATTCCTGGGTTCATCCGGCGTCGGGAAGTCCACATTGACCAATGCACTGCTCGGACAGCAGCGCCAGGCAACACAGGGAATTCGCGAAGATGATGCCAAGGGACGCCATACCACCACCGACCGCTGTATGTTTCGTATTCCCGACGGCGGCTGGGTACTGGATACCCCAGGCATGCGGGAACTCCGGCTAAACGACGATGCGGCAGGTGTCTCAGCGCTATTCAGCGATATCGAGGAACTGATGACGGGCTGTAAATTCAACAACTGCCGGCACTCCGGAGATAGAGGCTGTGCCGTCGAGGCCGCTATTGAATCCGGGAATCTGGAACTGCGCCGTTGGCAGAGCTATCGAAAACTGCAAGCGGAAGCCGATCAAGCCAGTCAAACGAAGTTTGAGCGGAAAAAGGCCAGGGAAAAATGGGGCAAGGATATCAGCCGGCATATTCGCCAGTACAAAAAACTAAAACTGGAGGGTTGAAAACTTTTGCGCTCCTGCAGCAAAGCAGGGGCGCGACTGATTTCCCTTTCAAGAGGAACCCAATATTTGCCTAACGCAGAGTATTTCCGATAGACCACTAACTCAAAGGCAATAAAAACCATTTCTTAATTCACGACCACCAAGTGGAACTTACCCACCGTGCCGATTAGCCGATTACCCTGAATGGCTACCGTCGGCGTCGTCAGCCGACTACCGTCCGCATCAAACTGCGTTACCTGACTACCTCCCAACAGATTGATATCAATTGCGGTTTCATAGGGGGTAAAAAATGCGGTTCGGTCAGGTCCGGAAGTCAGATAGCCAAAACTCTCGCTGTTATAAATCGGTTGTGAAGCCATAAGATTGGCAAGCGGACCCGTCATGGCGTGATGAATATAGCCGCCATTGATTAAATGCACCTGGCCATTGCGGAGCAGCAAAGCGATTTCATCATCAAACAGGCCATCATCATCTGCAGAAGTGTTAGCGGAATACAGAACTTCCGTTCCCTCGGCAACATCGTTCGGGGATATCAAGTGCACATAATGACCCAAGGTGAATTCACCCGACTGGTTAATGTCCCAGAGTTCCAAACTATAGCCCGCATATCGGATCAGTTCTGTGCCATTGGCAAAATCAACGCTAACGAACTCCGGGATCGGTTCAAACGTCGACAAGTCATTTTCATTGCCAATTGCGAAAGGAATGGAATCGAAGCCAAGGGCAGTAAAAACTTTGGCAAAATTAGCCGTTTCAGGTGCAGCGCCAACAATCTGATAAAAGACCGGTGTGTCACCATCGACAAGATTCGCTGCTACAATGCCCATATCGACACTCTCGCCAAATACGTCGCCTGCCGTCAACACATAGTAAAGATCCGCACTTTCAACGGGAGTATCCGTCACCACGAGATCGAATCCAGCCGCCAGCATGGAAGAGGTGATTACCGAACCGGATAGTCGGGCAATATTGAAAAAGTCCTGCACATCTTCAGGCGCATCCGCCGAAGGAGTTTCCAAAACCAGATTGGCAAGCGGTTTATCGATGTCACCGGGTTTTTGCCCAAATTCATCAATAAGCGGGACTAGTGATTGGCCGAAATCATAATTGTCTATGTAATCAATCTCTTCCGGGAAAATTGCCCCTTCATCACCTTCCGCCAGGATGTATACATAAAGCTTCGGATCAAATTGAATAGCGCGGAGCAAGGCGATGTTTTGGTGGGTCTTTGCCCCAAAGCCCCAACCACCCGCTGTCGCCACGCCGCTTTCAGCGCCACAGGATTCAGCCGTACCAAACATGATATCAAGATGTCCTAGTTGGCCCAGATAACTGGCGAGTTCATTAATCTCCCGAAGATAATCTTTATCCTCCTGGTTATTTGTCGCATCTCGCGGATAGTAGGCGTAATCCTCCGACAACTGTACGTCGGGGCGACAGGCAGGATCATCGAAAAAATGCGTATACTCCACCATATTCGCGGCTGTTGCCTGGTCAATCGCGTCGATATAGGTTTCGGAAAAGGCTTCTTCGGATACACCTACCGATGCGCCAACCTGCTGCGCCTGGAAAGCAATTTCAACAATCAAGTCGCTAACCATTTCTGGCGTCAGCTTGTCCGGTTCAATAACCGGGTCATAAGGTTTTTGGTTATCGACGATATGGCCAATGCCCTCCAGCATCACCACAATTTCAATATCGTGGGCTTTAGCCGCGTTCAGCATTACCGGGAAAACATTGCCATAATCCGTATCGAGGCTAAACCCGGCGTCTGTCAGTAAAGGCGTATCGAGCAGGGTTAAGCCGTCTAAGGTAAAAATTTCCAAGCTCACCCAGTTGATACCATTGGCAGCGGCATTGCTGAAGAAAGCGTCGGGATCGAGCGCGACTTCCTCTGAATCGACTTCCATGCCAAATCGTTTGGCGGCAGCCCCGGAATCTCCAGCCGGACAGGTATCGAGTGCAGCATCCGGGCCTTGTTGGGTTAACAGTTGCTCCACCCATTCATCAGAATAGGCAGAAGTATTATTGGTATAGCATTCGGCAACAAAAAGTTTATTGGCGACGACGACCTTATCTGCTTCCGAAGCACCATTGATAAAGGCAATGATCAGTTGGTCGGGCAATACCAACCCGGCATCTAACTGACCGACCCAATAATCCCGACCCGCGACATCCGCTTCGCGGTTGAAAAGATTTTCATAGACCTTATTGGTCAAATCAAAATTGGAGAGCTGGCCGTAGTTCTCCAAATATTCCGGCTGTTCATTCACCAGGTTAACGCGGATCTGGTCTAAGGTGATTAGCCCGGCATCGACCTCGCCGGTCCAATATTCCAGACCTGCGGGATCGGCGGCACGGCCAAGATACGCGATATATAGTTGCTGGATTTGCTTGGAAGTAGATAGCTCGGCAGCGTTGGTGCTGAAGTTACTCACGAGTAAAAAGATTAATAGTGTTCTGGTGAGGATATTGGCCATAGTATTCCTCCCTTTTCACAGAACTGGGGTGTTATCCTGGATAGAGAATCATTTAATTATAGTCGGGAATAGGTAGGTGGAAATGAAGTACGGTGCCCTGTTAGGGCACCAAATGGATAGGTCGCCACTTCTTCTTCGATTAGCGTACAGTTAACTGTCCGCTTTTCACCTCGTCGGTATCCACTGATAGCGCCTCGCCATTACTACTAAGCCGAATATCAGCGGACTTTAATTGCAGACTAAAGGTTTTTTCGATTGGTGGTTCCGGTTCATCATCGTTATTAGAACTACTACCGCCACCACAGGATACCAGAAGCAAAAAACCAAAACTGAGCAGGATTCCTTTGAACAAAATTTTCATTTTTCTCTCCTCAGAATTCATAGGTAACTAACAAGCGAGTTTCGCCAGCAGGCAAGGTTAATGGCGTTTCCAGGGTAAAGGTTACCTGGCCGGTATCGACATCCGGAACGCCCACTGCCAGCAGCGTTTCATCGGTGGCTATGCCATCTCCATTGCTATCTGAATACAATCCGATGATGCCAATATCTGCCATCGGATCGACGTCACCACTAACTCTGAAGACCAGTTCTCGCAGCTCCGCGCCTGCTGCCTGGGTAGTGACCAAGAACGCCAACACCGTCTGTTCTCCAGTGCCAAATTCGTACTCGGTTTGACTTAAGGGAATAGGTGTTAACTTAGGCTCTGGTGCGACAACAAGTGTTGCTACCCCGCCCGTATCATCGATGGACTGATTGATATTGCCATCAGCATCATTCACGCCACCGTCTTCAATGGTTAACTGCACACACCAGTGGCCTTCAGTGAGCCCCTCGGTGAATGCCTCATCTCCTGGAGGTGGACAGATGCCTTTTTCACCAGGGGCTGACGCCAGTGCATTGTTGTCGTCAACCACAAAGTTCTGCCAAAGTCCGTCAATGCGCTTCCGGTACACCGCCTCTTGAGGAATTTGAACGCGTTGCGGTAATACCACACTCATGGACTGGCCAAAGGTGGAGACTGTCCCTCTGAAATCCACAAGATTACTGCTAAATTTGTATTCATCCGTAGTCACCTGCTCCAAGGCACTTGCATATTCAAATGGCAGATGTTTAAGCCCACTTTGTGCTTCTAGAGAGCTGGCTGCAGCGTCGGTCACTGGCAACACTTCTAGTCCATCCGATGAGTTTAGCGCCGAAATCGACCCTCTTCGCATGCATACCCCAGGGTCCGCTTCCACCAGGAATTCATCCTGAGTTTGCGCCTGATATGGCATCACATTACATTCGTTAATGGCATCCAGATAATCGGGAATTCCATCCCCATCCGCATCGGCATAACCTTCCTGGTCATCCGGAATCAGGTCACCGTCCGTGTCAATCACATCGCTCAACACAGCAAAGGTATCGATAACCTCAATAAACACATCACTGATATTAGTGGCGATAGGATTGGCATCATCAGCAGCGAACAACGTCACCTGATAAATACCTGTTGTGACCGAAGCGGGATCAAAAACGAAGGTTTGGTCGCTACTGGACGTATCGACCAGTCCATCAGCTGTCCATTCCACCGAAACAACATCATTGGTATTCAGATCGGAGACTTGAGCATTGACGATCACAGCCCCCTCATCCTGCGCCACTGTAAGACGGGACTCACCTCTCTGACTCACTTCGAGCACGATCTCCGGTGCAACATTCCCTTGGACGATAGAAAACACTATCTGACGTTTGCTACTGCTACTCACAACCGCATTGGTCGCTGAATCCAGCCTGGCAACGATGGTTTCGGTTTGCTCGAATTCATCGTCAGTCAGAACATCGAACGAAATGGTTGCTTCTGTGCCAGACTGAATAGTGGCGACACCAGAAACAAGGTTATGATCCGAGCCAGAGCTGGCAGTGCTAGCAGCACTTTCAACGCTATAGGGGACGGTCACCGGATAGGTCGCTGCCTCACCATTCAGGATCACTCTAAAGGATACCGTGGTACCTTCTACTGCTGACTGGTCTTTGCTGAAACTGACGATGGGATTCACATTAACGATTTGCGATACCGTCGCGGTTTCACCATTGGCATCTTCTGCTTCCCAGTAAACAATGTGCTTTCCTGGAGGTAAACGGTTACTCGACGAATCCGACAGGGAGACCGGTAATGGATCTCCGTTGGCATCAACAGCGTTGGCCACGCCCAAATCCACGGGCGTAAACAAACCCGTCGCATTCACCGTCACTTCTTCCGGAGGCGTGATCGTCGGCGGTTCATTTTGAGACTCAGCAGGAATAATTTGCTCTGTTTGGTTGCTGGTGATTGACTCAATCGTTCCCTGCTGATCCGTATAACTCAATACAACCTTGATACTTTTGCCAACATCCTCGCTGGACAAGGTGTAGGTGTCACCTGTCGCACCAGGAATCGACTTGCCATTACGTTGCCACTGATAAAGGAAATTGCCCAATCCATCCAGATCACTGAGCACGGCATTCAAGGTCAATATACTGCCTTCTACATTGTCTCCACTAATGGTGACCGATCCACTAGGAGCGTCATTGACATTGGTGACTGTCAACGTCGCTGCACTGGTCAAGCTCTCGGTGGTTCCTGCACCATCAACATAGCTCACTACCACGCTTATCGTCGAGCCAACATCTGCCTGAGTGAGCACGTAAGAGGTACCCGTGGCTCCAGTGATTACACCGTTGCGCATCCAGGAGATGCTGAAGTCACCCAGACCATCCGGGTCAGCGATGCTGTCGGTATTGACAGTGAGCGTTTGGTTTTGCTCCGCAGTGCCGTTAATCTGGACCTGACCTGTTGGTGCATTATTGCCCGGATCTACACTTGGGAATACTTGTATGGTGAATGATGTGGTGACCGTTTCCGTGTCATCAGTTACCTGTAGACTCACCTGATGGCTGGCGATATCGGACTCCGCTGGCGTGCCGGAAAGCACTCCGGTTTGCGTATTAAAATCCAGCCAGTCAGGGAGCACAAGGGCTGAGTAGGTCAGCGTATCCTCAACATCAACATCAGTCGCACTATAGGTAAAACTATAGACTTCACCCACATTGACGGTCAGTGTTTCCGGTCGGTTAGGCACTGGGGCATTGTTATTCGGATCCACATTGGGATCGACCACCTGGAGAGTGAAGGTGGTTGATACGGTTGCCTCTCCATCTGTGACTTCCAATACCACTGGATGAGTGCCAACGTCTGACTGTTCGGGTGTTCCAAAAAGTTCACCGGTTTGATCATTAAACTCCAGCCAGTCTGGTAGTGTCGGGGCAGACAGGGTCAGTATATCGTCCGCATCGGCATCCGTTGCCACATAGGTAAAGCTATAGATGGCACCGACACTGGCCGTCAGCGTTAATGGACTGTTCGCCACCGGTATTGCATTAGGGGCCAGTACTTCAATGCTGAAAGCAGCCAGACTGCTGGTTGCCTCGGCGTCACTGACGCTGATCACTATGCCCGTGGTTAAACCCACATCAGCACTGGTCGGCGTACCCGTTAAGGCGCCAGTCGCCGTATTAAAGCCTGCCCAACTCGGTTGATTCTCGATTGAGAACGTCAGCGTATCACCGTCTGCATCCGTCGCGGTTGGCACAAAACTGTAAGTGCTGCCCTCTTCCACTGTGGTCTGGGGCACACCGCTGATTTCCGGGGCCGTGTTATCCCCATTACCATCAGCCTCTGACACCACGAGGATAAACTCAGTATCAATGCTCTCGGTACCATCCGTTACTGAAAGAATGACACTGTTATCACCCAGGTTTTCCGCACTGGGCGTGCCTGACAGTAAGCCCGTTTCCGCCGCAAAGGTCAGCCATGCCGGCAGTGTTTTCGAAGACAAAGTCAATGTATCCCCATCTATATCCGAGGGGTTATAGGTAAAGCTGTATAGTTCACCAACGCTAGCCAGTGTCAGTGGGTCATTCGCTACAGGGGGATCATTCACAGGTGTGATGGTCATACTAACCGTCGCGATAGACGTGGCGCTGTCATTATCCGCAATGCGATAACTGAACTCATCGAAACCGTTGAAATTCTCTGCCGGTGTATAGGTCACTTTATCTTCATCGATGGTCACATCACCGGAGGCCGGTTGACTGATAATCGTCAGACTGGCGACATCCAACGTGCCATCAGTATCAGTATCATTATCTAACACGGAGATGGTGATGGCGCTATCTTCGTCTACCGTAGCCGTATCGTCAGCGACCTCTGGTGCAACGTTGGTTGAATCAATGGCTAAATTAACCGTAGCAACGTTCGTCGTCACACCTTCCGTATTTTTAACGGTGTAAGTGAAGCTATCGAGTCCGGTGTATCCTGCATTTGGCGTATAGGTCGCTAAGCCAGAATCACTGACAACCACGCTACCTGATTCAGGCTGAGTAACAATTTCTACAGTCGCGGGGTCAATCGTGCCATCCACATCCGAATCATTGGCCAAAATGATGAGGTCCTTGCTGGTTCCTTCTGGCAATGCGTCTGAGTCATCTCGAGCCACCGGGTTATCATTCAACGCTGTGACTGTGATGGTGACGGAGCCCGGATCGGACACAGCACCTTCATTATCTGCCACGGTATAGGTGAAAGTATCGCTCCCTGTAAAGTTCGAATTGGGCTGATAGCGAAGGGTTGTTCCGTTTAGCGCCGCTGTTCCATTACTCGCCTGTGTTGCAATGGCCAGGCTTCCGGTATTTATGGTGCTGTCTATATCAACATCGTTGTCCAAGACGTTAATAATATTAAGTCCACTGTCTTCAACGATGGTCTGGCTGTCACTAACCGCGGTCGGTGGGTCATTCACCGGGTTGATGGTGACTGAAACCGTCGCCGCATTTGATGTACTGCCTTCATTATCCTCGACAGTATAGGTAAAACTGTCATTGCCGTTAAAATTCGCGTCAGGTGTATAGGTAATCTGACCATTGGTTGGGTTCACTGAGGTACTACCATTGGTCGGCCCACTGGCCACGGCGACGGTGGTCGCATCAATCGTTCCATCGGAATCGGAATCGTTATCCAACACACCAATGGCAAGAGGGACATCTTCATCGGTCGTGACACCGGTATCGTCATTGGCTATTGGCGTTTCATTCACGTTAGTGATGTTGAGACTCAGCGTTGTTAACGTCACATCCCCACTGGTGCCATCATTCGCCAATATCGTCAATGAGCCAGCACCAGTGCCCTGCACATCCGTATCGCCCGTAAAGGTGATGTTGGACGCGGTATCCAGATAGGTACCAATGTTAGCAGGTGAACCTTGCAATGTAATACTGGTTGGAGACACCTGCGTCTCGGTCACAGTCTGGCCTGCGCCGCTAGCAGGAGCACCAAAAGTGCCGCCAGTCACATTCAGGGTGACGGTAATTGTAGCGTTATCCACATCTTCGAAAATGAATGCGGACAAATCCACATTGCCCTGAGTTTCTTCAACGAACGTCAAGAATGTGGGCAAGTTGAGTGCGGCAGAGTAAGACAAGGTATCAAATGCAGGATTGAACGCGCCGCCATTATTCGTCACCGTAAAGCCTGTCACATTTGTCCAATCGGAGGGTGATATAGTCACCCCGCTGGCGATGTTAGCACCCGTTTCAGTTGCGTCCGTCGTGCTACCGCCCGCCGCATAGGTGAAAGTTCCACCATCGGCGGCACCAACAACGAATTGATAGAATGAGTTCACTGTTATGGATGAATCAAAACCGAATGTCACAGACGTAGGCCCAGCGGCTCCAGTGTAAATGGAGTCATCAGTTGAGCCACCACCACCGCTGTTGTCGTTCGTCCAGGTGCCACTGTCAATATCTACCGTCATGGTGACGCCACTAACCGTTTGAGAGTAGCGAGTATCTGTATTACTTAATGTGCCTGTGGTGTTGTCAAAATCAAATTCGGCATCAAAGGTGGAAACTAAGGTCGGATTATCGTTAACCGGTGTCACGGTGATGGTCATGTTTTCAGCAGCACCATCTGAAGTACCATCGTTAGGGGTCACCGTAAGGGTAATCGCTGCGGTGGAGTCTTTAGCCGACGTGACTTGTACAGCATTGGCATTATCCAGATAAGTCACAATGTCGGTAAAGTCACCAGCCAGTTCCATTGATGCAGAACCTGAGCCAGTAACCGTGACACCGCCAGAGTTCCCAACACCCGAAGATACGGTACCCGAGTCAACGGCGAAGGTTAGCGTACCCGACGTATCGTCGCCATCAGTTAGCGTCACCGCAGACAGATCAATACTGGTGGTTTCATCTTCGTTGATGGTATCCGCTGCAGGAACACTACCAGCCAGATCCGGTAATTGGTTCTCAGATATGGTCAACGTCGCACTAGAGGTGCTGGATATAAAGGCATTACCACCTGGCCCAGATATGTTCACAATAACCGTTTCAGGAGATTCGCCGGTCTGACCATCGTCCACAGAAGTAACAGTAAAGGTATTGGTACTTTGACCACTGTCAATCTGGAAGCTGCCACCGCTTGTTGTGCCCGCCAGGTTGTAATCGACACCGCCACCAGTGGCACTTGAGCCACCATCAATGGTGGTAGTCATGGTCACGTTACCGTCAGCCGGGAATGGGTCACCGTCGTCATCTTCCAGCGTGACGGTATATGTCGCCACAACGGCAGTTTCCGTAATGGTAGTGGGTGACACTGCAATACTCAGCTGCGGTAATGTCGTGATGTCATAGGCGGTGTTTGAACTGACAGCGTTTGCCGTGTTACCCGCTGTATCCGTCACACTCGACGCGCCATACTGTACAGCCAGATTAGTGCCCGCTGGCAAGTTTGAACCTGGGGTAATGGTGATTTCTACCGCATTTACGGAAATATTACCGCCATCAGACCCTGTGGCCGCTGTGGTTGAGGAAGCCGTGAAGATTTCCAGTGTGGCATTATTAGATACATTAAATAGGGTGATCGTTTCGCCGTTCCCTAATAAGACATTTTCGTCGTAACTCAACAGAATGGTGTCAGTTACCGCAACATTTGTCGTATTATCTGCAGGCAACGAATTGCCTGTGTCAAGGGTTGGCGCTGTTGTATCAACCGAGAAGGCGGTTAATGATAGCGGTGTACTTTGATTCGTATCGGTATCTTCAACCGTAATCGTACAGTTGAATGGGCTATTTCCATCCAATAATGCTCCACCAGCGCCATCGGAGTCCAGCGTAATTGTATTATTACCAACCACAGCGGATGTAGCTGCGGAGTTACAATCCCCCCCCACGATAATTGTGCCCGCTTCAGTTGAACTAAAGGTCACACTTGGGGTGGAGTCCGTAGTTGGATCGGGAACCGCTGTGACTTCTGCAAGTACAGGCGCAACATCGTCCGCAATAGTAATGGTGAAGGTCTTCTCGAAAGTCTCAGCGCCACCAGCATCTTCATCGGAGACCTGAATACAAATTTCATAAGCACCAGCAGATAAAGCTGTAGCGCTTTGCAGATCGGTACCACTAATCGCAAAATCTGCGTTATCGGCATCGTTTACGCTGGTTGTTCCGCAATCACCATTGCCCGCCGTATCAGCCGTTACCAAACTAAATGCTGTCGGCGTATCATCCGCGTCCGTCGCCGAGAGTGTCGCAATGTTAGTGGTGGTGCCCGTCGAACTCTCATTGATCGTGGTGCTGGAGACTGAAATATCTGTTGGCGGATCGTTAACCGCAGTAATATCTACCACCGTTTGATTGGTGCCAGAACTGTTAGAAGTCCCGTCATTAAATACCCAATCTAAAGTGACGCTCGCAGGTGGATCATCACCGGCAAAACTGTAGGTAATGGCCTGCATTATGCTATTTACGATTGACGTAGTGGGAGTATTACTGCCATCACTTAAAGTGAGTAACAGGGTACCACCGCTGTTTGTCGTCACCGTGCCAACATTTAAACTGTTATAAGTGAGCGCCCCAGCCTGGGTTAGGTTGGAAAGCAGGCCGCTTCCCGCGAAAACATCATTGGTATTTGCTCCACCATTACGACTTATGGCGAGTGTCGCGCCAGAGTAATTTCCCGCAGTAGCATTCAGTGCATCCAGTTCCACATCAGAGATCGTAACATCGGCATCCAATACAACGGCTGAACCGCCTTCTGTGTGAGATGGATTGCCATTTAAGCCTGCGAAAGCAGGCGCGTTATTGATAATAGCGGTTATTGCTGTACTGTTAACCGCCGTTACACTGCCGGTGGCACGAATATCAAAGACGTCGTTGGCACCGCTCACAGTGTATTGCAGCGTAAGCCCGTCAAAAGTAGCGATACCACCAGATGCAGCCTGAGTCACTTCAGTTTGACCACCACCATCAGGGTCGGCAGTTGAGGAGAAGCTGTTTACAGTATGCCCCCCTGTCAAGGAGGTTCCACCAGTATCAACTATTGACAGGGTAATATCGCCAGTAAATCCGGTATCCAGGATATTATCAGCGTCTAGTGCATGTACGACGGGTACTTGGGTGAACGCCGTGGGTACACCTGAGGAAATAGATGTAGGCGCAGGCTCCGTATCGTAAATAAATTTAGTCGCCACTACATCGGGGTTGATGGTATTGGACGTGCCAGCCGTCAAACCTGAGCCCGTCGCAGTAATTGCGAAATTGGCATCTGCATCGCTGGCAGAGCTATAGCCTATACCACTGTAATCTGCAACCCCGTCGCCTGAGGTTCCCACGCTGAGTATACCTGTTAGGGTTCCGTCCCCCCCCGACAGCGTTACCGTTTGGTTGTAGTCTACATCGACGTTTCCTCTGGCGTCTATGGCACTTACCTTGGGCTGCATAGAAAAATTACTGCCACTAGCAATTGTACTATCTGGTTCAGTGGTAAAGCTTAGGGCTGTTGCTGTTACGTTAGTGGCAAAACCTGAACCGCTGTTAGTCGAGCTGGTAGTGAAAGTGGAGCCAGGACCCTCGGTAATACCGGTATCCCCAATTGACAATATGTATGTGCTGCCATCCACCAGATCGGCGCTACTGAAATTATCATTAAAGTAACCGCTGATTGAATACGTTTCACTGGTATTATCGGCTACAGAAATACTTAGTGATGCAAAGTTAATTACATCGCTGCCCGCATCGTATGAGCCTGCCACACTGCTTGCATCAGGACCATCGAGTGTCCATACAACCAGCGCTCGCTCAGAATCGGTGCTGGTACCTGATACCGGTATAGATAATGCTGTCACCGTTGTGGCAATGCCGTCTGAAGTACCAGCATCGTTTAAACTAAAATCAAATAATTGCGTCTCTTCACCTACAGTATCGATTATTGTGGCTAAAGCAGAAGCCTCAGAGCCCGGGCCTGCAGAGATGGTAGAGTCGGTATCTGTGGTAGTAGTGACGTTCGCTACAGCTGTCACAGTGGCCTGTTGATTAGGCGTATCTTCGTCATCTTGCGCAACAACATAAACATCATAGGTTAACCCCGCACTCAGCCCAGTGAGCGAAACGGACGAAGTAAATGGGGACGTGCCGGAAACGGCACTGTTACTTGCACCACTGTTTGACGCAGCCGCTGATCCATCATTTTTTTGCCCTGCAAACACCTGAGCTACAGAAGGTTGGCTTTCACCATCTGGCACCGCAACAGCAAATACCGTTCCCTGTTCATCCAAGCTGAAATCTATGTTAAATGAGGTCGCCGCAACACTGGATGCCGCGGGAGCGCTATCGAAAGCAGGCGGCGTAATGTCGCCTACTAATGTTGTAAAATTCCAGAAATCCAGGTCTGATATTCCTATTACATCAGCGGTTGAACTGTCCTGAAATAACCCCAAATCCCACTGAATATAGTACGCCACCCCAGCGCTTAAACCTGACGGAGTAAAACTAATAGTCGTTGTACCTCCACCAGACAAATCTGAAGAGCTAAGTGTGGCTACTGTAGAGTTGTCATTAACTTGTTTTATGGTGAGACTTTTGCCAGTCTGAGGTGTAACCGCGCTGGTAAAAGTGATTGAAAAAGACGCCGAAGTAGATACACCAGTAGCATCATCAACCGGACTCAAAGAAGATACAGATACCGATTCGTTGCGTAGGTATCTAATAGTTTCATTGCCCGAACTCTGATAATCACCTACGACTAAATCAAGATCACCATCGTCATCTAAATCGACAATACTAACAAATGGCCACTCTAAATCGTTGGGAAAATCCGACGAACTCGGAGAGTTAAAAAAAGCTTCTAATGCTGTCTCACCAACCGCCCGTTCTATAAAATTTGTCCCATTGTTTTCAAAGTAGCAAAGTGTTGAGCAGCCACTTCTATCAAGAATAAACTCACCAACTATAGCGTCAAGGTCAGAATCGCCATCGATATCTGAAAACGCATACACAGGATATTCAAATGTGGCATCTGTAGTCCCGTCACTCTTTTTAAAATCAGGAAATGTAGAGCTAGAAAATGATCCACTGCCATTATTGAGAAACAGCGTTGCGTTTCCTGGTTTTCCATCTACCACGATAACATCATCATCACCATCCAAATCAATATCTGTAGATCTCACAACGCCCCAAGATTGACCTGTTGTTGTCGGCAATCCTGATGGAGTGAATGAAGAGAAACTTGGAGCGCTGTTAGTGGTACCTCCGTCAATTAAATCATTTCGATAATATGTAATAGGACTGGTACCAGAACCGCTTGAATCGGTAAATATCAAATCTAAATCACCATCATTATCCAAATCCGCAAAGTTAGGAACGATAAAACCCGTATCACTTGAACCACTTGGTTTTGCTGAGGAAGATGACAAGCCCGTCAGGATCGTACTTGGTGTGGATGAAAACGTTGGGGACGAAGCGCTCCCAGTATTTTCGTGATATTGAAGTAAACGCGGGTTACCAAAAAAACCCACTAATAAATCGAGGTCGCCATCATTATCTACATCACCAAGCGTGGTGCCCGTCCCCATCGGTCCTGTAATGCCATTAAAGGGATTGTTACTTCCGATGCGGTTGACAAAGGTGCCATTGGCAGAAGCTGTACCTATAAGAATTGTGCTTATTGCAGCACTAATAATGGTTTTTTTGAATACAGGTAATTTAGATTTCTGATTACACCGAAAATTAACTTTATGCATTTGGCATCGTCCTTTCAACTGCTATTTTGACAGTAGCACTTGTAATGAATACGAAAATTAAGAAATTACAAATTCGCCCAAAAAGTAGAACCAGGCATAGTTACGCATTTAAGGAGTAATTCTTGGTCAGTTCTTAGAATATTTGGTCTGACTGAATCAGGAATAATAACGAGATCATAGATTTCAGTACAACTGTTAAGAAAGTTCAATGCTCCAACTATTGCCCCTGAATCAAGGTGGACAATATTAATTGCGCATGTTGATTCATTACCGCTGATTGACCTCATATCAATCATAGCGTGATCTCGTTGTTTAGAAGTAGCGATAACAGCATAGCCTTTGATAATTTGCATGCCTCTGGGAAACCCATTGAAACGACAAATAACCTTCTTGTTGTGGCCGTTAAAATCAACTGATACCAATTCTCCTTTCCCTGAGTTTAAAAAGTAGCACCTATTTTCAAAGATTCTAGGGGAATGAGGTACACATAAATTTTCGAGCACTGTTGTATTGTTTAGAACATCCCACAAAATACCGGATTTTAATCTATCGTTTCTCCACCCTTCCATGGAGTCATCCATTGACAGCGAAGTAACGAATTTAATCTGTCCGTCCAAGGAGGTAGCCATACCATTAAGGTGACAGCGATCTTCATGTGCCAATTCCGAGATCCAAGGTGGCTGCCAGATAGGCGTGAAACTGAACTGTTCATCAAATGTACACAAACATGAAAAGCTTGTATTGACAGCAACTAACCCATGTTGAGTAAAAGTCATATCATGCAGCGCTAGGCGACCTACATGATAAGTGGTTCTTGGAACGAACAGGGCATCGTAACAATCTTTTTTAGGTGGGTAGTTTGCTGCCAACTCTCTAGAGTTTTTAAACTTTATAACCTGATATTTTGTGGCAATTGCTAGCGAATCACTTTCTGAAGCGATACCCGTTGGCCAATCAAATGTTCTGGTAAGTGTTTTCACTCCAGCGTTGCCGGTTGGGCTCAGACATATCACTTTGCCAGTCTGATATGAGGATAAAAGTAAAGACCCGTTTATTGCTTTTAGAAATTCTCCAAATGAAGGAGTAAACTCAGAGGCAAATGGAGGTAGGTCAAGTTTCATTCGAAATAAAACTCCAAAATTAAAATAGCCACATTAATCTCGGGGAAACAAGCACTGTAATAATTGGTATCAGAGCCGTATCAGAGCCGTTTTAAATCGAGCTATTTTTAATCTATTCATGCTGTCACCCATAAATCTTGATTGTTCTTGAATTCATGACATTCTGCCGATGCTTCGAGGAAAAAACCAAACTCAATTATCTTAATGAAAACATACATTTGTTAACTTCTTGATTTTCGACGCAGTATTTTTTGTTTTGGCATAATTAAAACCTGATGCTGGAAAGGCCGTCATTATCAGTTCTACTTGAATGGAAAAATGCGCACCTTCATTCATAGAATTTGCTGCCGTTCGATTTTGAAAAAAACTAACATGTGTAGTCCTCGGGGAAGCTAAGACCCATTGGAGGGTCAAAACTACGTGCTAGTTGAACGATCTTTTTGCCATCAAGCCCGACAGTAATAACTTTTCCAGCCTGATACGTAGTGAGCATGATGCTGCCGCCCAGCCCGTTTAGCACTTCGGATAAGTTTGCTGAATATTGGGTGGTAAATTTACCGATGGTTTGTTCCTGTTCTTCGAGCATTTGCGAAGACATGTAACCTCCTTGCTTGCTTATAGACACGCATTAGGCTGCGATAAGTCTATCCGGTATGAGGTGATCATTCGCTCTTTAAAAGAGATTTATAATTTAAAAGCCTCAGTAAGTGCGCTAGCGACATACGCACATATCCCATTCTTTTAAAACAGTTCTCACTCATATCTCTTATCAGAATTGTGCTGAACAAAAAGTTGTTACGGTCCAGCAAAGAAAATTAATCTGCATAAAAATTAAGAGGGTTATCCATACTACAAGTCATTGCTGATACATACTAATCACCATTAGATACGCTACAAATTGCGCCAGTCGTTCCACATAAGGTAGCTGTTGAACATACGTTGTCTGATCAGTAAGGAACTAAAAATTAATACACCCAGCAATAATAAAGTAAGCACGTAACTGATACAGATAAGTCCAGGCCCATCCGCCTAAAATAGGCTAGTTACAAATTTCGGTTTTTGCTAATACTAACAATGTGTCTTTTTGTATCTTGTTGCTTTAGCTCATAGCAATTTCGCCAACAGTAAACTAAGGCCTTTATAAGCTGGTAATGACTAAATGAAGCCAAGTGGCAGTGGTGATGGAGCGATCTAAGAGTCATGGATACCAAGGAGTGAAAAACCAAGATTACCCAGGCTGGAAATCCCGCAGAAAGCACTGGGTAATCGGTCGAAATGGATGGCTATCCTGCTTTCCCACTTTCTTTGCTTTCTTTTAACACCAAGCGACTTTGTCGGGTCTAAATCTCCGGATCGGTTACTGCACAGTCAGGTTCTCGCGCCTGATCTGATCGGTGTCCACACCCAGGCTTTCGTCACTACTACTTAGCCGAATATCCGCCGAATGCAGTTGCAGGCTGAAACTTTTGACCTCAGGCGTGTCAGGCTCGCTGTCAGTGCCGGAACCGCCTCCGCCACCACAGGCGGAGAGGAACAGGATGCCGATGATAAGCAGGCCACCATGGATGATTGTTTTCATGTCTGTTCCTCCTTAAAACTCGTAAGTGACCAGTAGACGGGTCTCTCCGGCAGGCAGCGCCAGGGGCGTATCTAAGCGGAACAGGACCTGCCCCGTGTCGGTGTCCGCTACACCTGCGGCGAGCAAGATCTCTCCCTCCGGCAAGCCGTCCTGGTTACTGTCCAGATACAGGCCGATATGGCCTATGTCCGCCGCGGGGTCAACCTCGCCACTCACCGCAAACACCAGTTCCCGCAACTCAGCGCCCTCTGCCTGGGTGACCACCGCCAGTGCCAACACGGTCTGTTCGCCACTGCCAAACTCGTAATCGGTTTGACTCAATGGAATCAGCGTCAATTGAGGTTCAGGCGCAACAAAAAGGGTGGCCACACCGCCAGGATCATCGACCGAGCGGTTGACTTTGCCGTCTCCGTCATTTGGCCCGCCATCTTCGATGGTCAATTGCACACACCAATGGCCTTCGTTCAGTCCTTCGGTGAACGCCTCATCTCCAGGAGGTGGACAGATGCCTTTTTCACCCGGTGCTGACGCCAGGCCGTTGTTGTCGTCCACTATAAAATCCTGCCAGAGTCCGTCAATGAGCTTTCGATACACCGCATTTTCGGGAATCTGCGCTCGCTGGGGAATGACAATGTCCATCGACTGACCGAAGGTCGATAGGGTCGCACGGAAATCGATGATGCTACTGGTGAAGATGTACTCGCCAATCGTCTGTTGGTTAAATGAAGTGGCGTGCTGTTGGGGGAGCGCCTTTAACCCGGCAGTAGCTGCTGAAAACGCCGCACTTACAGGATCGTCATCCGGGAGTACGGCCAGACCGCCGGATACATTTATCGCGGATACCGATCCACGACGCAGGCACACGCCTGGCTCGGATTCCACCAGGAACTCGTCCTGCGTCGCCGCCTGTTCGGGCACCACATTACAGTCGCTGATCGAATCCTGAAAATCGGGGATGCCATCCCCGTCGGCATCTGCATAACCTTCCTGGTCGTCAGGTATCAAGTCGCCATCCGTATCCAAGGTGGCGCTTAAGACTTCAAAGGTATCGGTGACTTCAATAAACACATCGCTGATACTGGAGAGTATGGGAAGGCCGTCATCGAAGACAAATAAACTCACTTGGTAGATACCCGTGGCGACTGAGGCGGGATCAAAGCTGAAGGTGTCCTCGCTGCTATCGGTATCGGTTAAGCCAATGGCAATCCATTCCCGGGATACCAGGTCATCAATGTTAGGATCTTCCACTTCAGCGCTGATGAGCACTGAACCGCCGTCTTGTGAAACGGTCAGGCGTTTCTCTCCGTCTTGGCTGACTGCTAAGGCGGCATAAGGTGCAACGTTTTCTTCGACAATGGAAATCTCAATCCGGCGTTTTGCGCCTGCTACCGCATTGGTGGGCGACCCCATGGTGATGACGATAGTCTCTATTCCCTCCGATATATCGTCATCGGCAACATTGAACGATAGAGTCACCTCTTTGCCTTCCGCAATGGTTACGGATCCATCGCCTAAATTGTGGTCGCCGTCAGCAGCGTTGGCTGTACCGCTTACGCTATAGGGAACAGTGACGGGATAGGTCGCTGCCGGCCCATTCAGGATGGCGCGGAAGGATACAGTTTTCCCTTCTGAGGTGGTCTGGTCTTTACTGAAATTTATCCTTGGATTTACATTGACGGTTTGCGGCGCCGTCGCCGTTGTGCCGAAGGAGTCTTCTGCTTGCCAGAATACGATGTGCTTTCCGGGACTGAACAGGGTATTCGCATCAACCAGGGAGACCGGTAAGGGATTACCTTCGGCATCGACAGCTGTCGCCGGTCCCAAATCCACTTTGGTAAACAGCCCCGTTGCATCCACGGTTACCTCGTCCGGGGGCGTTATTGTCGGCGGAGTCGTCTGCGGTTCTGCGGCGCTGATCGGGCCAATGCTGTTACTACTGGAAATGGATTCATTCGTGCCTTGTTGGTCGGTATAACTCAAAATGACCGTGATAATGGCTCCCAGATCGTCGTTCGATAAACTGTAAGAGTCAGCGGTCGCACCACTAATAGAAGCGCCGTTGCGTTGCCATTGATACAGAATCTCTCCCAGTCCGTCAGGATCATTGAGCACTTCGCTCAGCGTCAAGGTGCTATTCTCCACGGGATCGCCATTAATCAACACAGATCCGGTCGGCGCGTCATTGACATTGGCAATTGTCCCGGTGGCTGCACTGGTCAGGGTTTCTGTGGTGCCCGCTCCATCCACGTAGCTGACCGAAACCGTCATTACCGAATCGACATCCGCCTGGGTCAGCAAATAGCTGTTTCCGGTAGCCTCGCTTACTTCCGTACCATTGCGTTGCCAGGTGAAGTTAAAATCACCAAGACCATCCTCGTCCGCGATACTGTCCGTATCGGCTGTTAAGGTTTGATTTTGCTCCGGGTTACCGATAATCAGGAGGTCGCCCGTCGGTGCGTTATTAACCGGGGGATCAACGACTTCCAGAGTAAAGGAGGTCGTCACTGTTTCTGTGCCATCCGATACCGCTAACACAACTGAATGGCTGCCAATATCCGACTCGGCCGGTATGCCGGATAAAACCCCTGTTACTGCGTCAAAACTAAGCCAGCTGGGCAGAGTCGAGGCGGATAGAGTTAAAGTATCTTCAGCATCCTCATCGGTTGCGCTATAGGTAAAGCGATATTCTTCACCAACATTCGCGGTCAGTGTTGTCGGGCTATTGGGGACAGGTGCATTGTTATCCGAAATACCATTGGGATCGGTGACCACCAGAGTGAATTCAGTATCGATGGTCTCGGTGCCATCCGTCACCGAGAGGATGACGCTATTGTCACCGAGGTTTTCCGTGCCGGGAGTGCCTGACAGTACACCCGTTTCCACTGTAAAGTTCAGCCAAGAAGGTAGCGTTTTCGAAGACAACATCAGCGTATCACCGTCTACATCGGTCGCGCTGTAGGTAAAACTGTAATCTTCTCCCAGGCGCGCGGTTGTCACCGGATTATTGGGTACCGGGGGATCGTTGATCGGATTGACTGTGATACTGACTGTCGTGAATTCAGAGGTGGCCCCGTCATTATCCGCGATGGTGTAACGGAACTGATCGCTGCCGTTGAAATCCGCCGTCGGCGTATAGGTGACTTGCCCGGCGTCAACGGTCACGGAACCGGATCCCGGCTGACTGGTAATCGCCAGACTGGCGGTATCCAAGGTGCCGTCCGAATCGGCGTCATTTTCCAACAGGGCAATAGTGACGGATGAATCTTCGTCCACGCTGGCACTATCGTCCGCGGCCTGCGGGGGGACATTGGTGGAATCGATGACCAGGCTGACGGTCGCCACGTTGGTCGTCACCCCATCGGTGTTTTTCACCGTATAGGTGAAGCTGTCGAGACCGAAGAATTCGGCGTTAGGCGTATAAGTCGCAACCCCCGCAGCACTGACCACGACAGCACCCGATGCCGGCTGTGTGACAATTTCCACCGTCGCCACATCTATCGTGCCATCCACATCCGAATCGTTGTCCAGGATCGGGATATCCTTGCTTGTTCCTTCCGGTAGGGAGGCCGAATCATCCCGGGCAACCGGGCCGTCATCGACGGCAGTCACCGTTATGGTGACGGTTCCCGGGTCGGAAACTGCGCCTTCATTATCTTTTATCGTGTAGGTAAAGCTATCGGTTCCACTAAAATTGGCATTGGGTTGATAGCGAATCGTTGTACCATTAAGCAAGGCCGTTCCGTTACTGGCAGGGGTCGCCAAAGCCAAGCTTCCGGTATCGATCGTGCTGTCCAGGTCAACATCGTTATCTAGCACATCGATGATGGTAATGCCACTGTCTTCGTCAATGGTCTTGGTATCGCTGACCGCCGTGGGTGGATCATTGACCGGGCTGATGGTGATCGAAACAGTGGCCGCATTTGACGTGCCACCTGCATTATCGTCCACGGTGTAGGTGAAGCTGTCGTTGCCGTTGAAGTTAGCAGTGGGCGTATAGGTAATCTCGCCATTGGTCGGGTTAACCGACGTACTACCATTTGTTGGCCCGCTGGCTACGTTGACTGTTGTGGCATCAATCGTACCATCCGAGTCGGTATCGTTACCCAGCACATCGATGGCAACCGGAGTATCTTCGGCAGTTGAGCCGGTATCAGCGTTGGCGGTAGGGGAGACATTTTCCACAATCGTGACCGTGGCTACGTTCGTTCCGCTAAAAGTCGCCGAGCCCGACAGCACGCTATTCAGCGTATAACTCACCGTTTCCCCATCGTCTCCAGCTCCATCATTGACCGCCTGAACACTAAACGAGGCATTTGTCAGACCGATCCCAATGGTGACATCACTGGAACCACCCAATCCAGAAACCGTGTAGTCAGTGCCGCCACCTGTGGCGGACCCGCCTGCTGTCATAGACACCTGAATTGCTTCCAAGGCAGTAAACGGATTACCGCTGCCATCCTGCAACGAGACGCGATAGGTTGCTGTTTCCGCAGCGACCTCATTGATGCTGGAGGGCGAGACGGTTATCGCCACATCCGGCGCGGTGGTAAAGTTAAATGTGGTGTTATCTGCAATACCGGCAAAGGCATTACCGACACTATCGGTAACTGTCGTGCCGGTAATCTGCACGGCATATCGGGTGCCGGCCTGTAAATCCGCCCCCGGATTCAGGGTGATTTTGTCTGACGAGACCGACATTGTGCCGCCTGAAGAGCCTGTCCCGGTTGAGGCATTTGTGGCGGTAAAAGTTTCTCGCGTAGCACTGTTGGTGACATCGTTTATGGTGATAGTCTGGCCGGCGACCAACTGCACGTTTTCGGAGAAATCCAGCACAACATTGTCACCCACGGTGATACCGACGGCGTTGTCGGTGGGCGTTGAGCTACCTTGATCAAAACTGGGCGGAGTAGTTTCAGCGGAAATAATGATAAGCGTATTACCACCTGAATCACCCACGGAACTGAAGCCCAATGAAGCCCCGGGGTTATTGGATAAGCTGAGCGTGACTTCCGGACTGGCAAAGTCTGTGGCATCGGTATCGATTTCCAAAGTACCCGGACCATTGAACCGGACATTGGCGGTGGTCAGGCCGGTCACACCTGTCAGGAGCACGCGGTCATTGACGCTCAAATCAGTAATCGTATCGCCGTTTAGATCGCTGGCACTACCCTGGAAGGTATCGGCATCCGCACCGCCGGTCATGGAATCCGCGCCCGCACCAGGACTCAGCGTATCTGCGCCGTCGCCGCCGGAGAGATTATCCGCCCCGGCACTGCCGTTAATGGTTTGAGCCCCTGCAGAGCCGGTGACGATGAAACCATCGGTCCCGGTATCGGCTGCCGTCAGGGTCTTACCATTCGCTATTGCAGCAGTCGTTGTAACAGTTTCCGCTCCACCAGATAAGGTAGAAAAACCCTCAATGGCAGAAAGTCCGGTGTTCGATATGGTACCAGTCGCCGTTAGTTCGATGGTCTCGCTGCCTGGCGCGGTAACGGTACCACTGAAGTTATTGAGTTGGCCAATGGTCATCCTGGCCGTCGCGCCGGAGGCGAGAGTCAGATTCTCGATATTAGAAATGGTCGCACCGGCTATATTCGAGCCATTGGCAAGCGACAGGGTATCACCGGTACCACCGCTGCCGTTCAACGAGCCCGTGTAGGTCGCCGCACCCAGCAACAGGGTATCATTACCATTGCTACCTGTAATATTCTGCGATAAGGAACCACCCGCCGTGCCGAGGGTGACCGCATTGGCCGCGCCTAATACGTAGGTTTCGACACTGACATCGGCGGTAAACCCGTCAGTGGCCGCCGAGATGCTGATTTGGTTGGTGCCAGTGGCGGTGATGGAACTGAAGCTATCATGCTGGGCTTCTGTCATAGTAACACTAGCGCTGCTATCAACGCTCAAATTGCTGACACTGCTGAGCGTTGCCCCAGAAATACTCGAGCCATTTCCCATCTGAACGATATCGTCACTGCCATTACCCGTCAGGGTTCCGGTATAGGTCACTGTGCCTAGATTAAAGGTCACCGCATCGGTGGCGGAGTTGGCAGTGATACTGCTGGTATCCGCCGCCAAGGAAATGGTTCGGGTATTGGTGGAATCGTCGCCTACAGAAAACGTTTCAATACCAGACAGGGTTGTAAAGTTTCCATCGCCAGTCACATTGATCGTTTGGGTACCGATGGCCGTGACCGTGCCGGAAAACTGGCCGAGCTGTGCCGCAGTGATGGTCACCGAGGCACCATCGGCGAGGGTCAGGTTCTCAAAATTGGATAACGTCGCACCGGTCACCACTGAGCCGTTTACCAGACTTAAAGTATCACCGGTTCCCCCTGCAGCATTAATGGTTCCTGTGTAGGTCCCATTGCCCAATGTAACATTATCGTTCCCAGAACTACCCGTCACATTTTGGGCCAGATGGCCTGCATCAGTGCCCAGAGTAATGCTATTAGCCGCACCTAAAACATATGTTTCAATAGTTGCATTCGCATTAAATCCATCCGTAGCGGCACTAATCGTGACCTGTTCTGTGCCAGCCGCAGTGACATTTGCAGGAGTAAATACATCGTGCTGAGCCTCCGTCATCGTGACGCTGCCATTCGCGTCTATCTGCAGAATTTCAAAGTTTGACACGGTCGCACCGGCAATATTCGCGCCGTTATTGAGTATAAGCCCGTCACTAACATGCGCTCCGCCATTTATGGTCCCTGTCAAGGTTAATGCACCCGATTGCACGATATCAGATGCAGAATCGCTACCTGTGACATTTTGTCCTGCTGCTCCCATAGTAAAGATACCGGTAAAACCAGAGCCCAACGTGTAAGACTCTATAACACTTTCCCCGGTGACGGAGTCTGAAACCCCTCCACTACCAATCACGATTGTCTGACTTGCATTATCGATAAAGGTTGTAAAGGCATTATGTTGCGCACCAGACATAGTGGCACTCGAACTCGCAGGAATGTTGAGAGTCTCAAAATTTGAAACCGTCACACTCGACATATCCCATGTATCAATGGTAACTAAGACGTCAGTACCATTACCGCCATTGGCTGTCCCGGTGGTATGACTCGCATTACCGATGGTCAGGGTTTCGTCACCGTTACTAAAGATAATGCCAGGGGTCAGATTAGTACCATTGGTCGTATTAAAACCTGAACCGGAGGTGCTTGCGGCTGTCACATCCGAAACAGAAACGGTGGAGGTACGGCTAGTGCTATTGTCCGTCCCATCATTAATTACGACAGTCACGGTTCGTCCTGTGGTATTGGGTGTCGAACTGGAATGGTTATAAGTAATGTTTTGCAGGAAGGTTTGGACCTCTGCGACAGAGGCGGTAGCGCCAACAATGCTGATCGTATCTTGTAGGGTAATATCAGTTGCGCCTGAAATCCCGGTGAGGGCATTTTGCGCGGCACCCGTAACGTTTAATCCTTCGCTGGCACCATCCTGATCGTTGGTGAGAGTAACCGTTATAGTGGTAATGGTGTCAGCATCTGCATCGGTTACCGTGGCTGAAGGAGCTATATTGACAGCACCTCCGCCTTCGCTGAAAGAAGCGGTATTATCCTCTCCAGCGGTACCACCGTTTAGATCGACATTAGGGGCGTTATTAGATACCGGAGCAATAACATTACTATAGGTGATGTCTTTGAATACTAAATTTGAAAAGTTATTTCCATTAGCGCAACAACTGTTTATCCTGATATTAAATTCTATCTCTGCAACCCCGGTCACGGGAGAGGTGGTGTTATTATCAAACAGGGAGAATATATCCCGATCATCATTCTGAGCCATGGCCTTGTTGGCATTAAGCGTCATAGTTTGAAGAGCAGATCCACCAGTGTCTTTAAACACTATGGATGAAGAGGAATCAATGGTGATGCCATTGACGTTAAAGGCAAAAACGGTGAAAGCACTTACATCAACTGTTGCAGCATCCACACCATCGGTTTTAAATACGAACGTTTCTGTGGTGGTAGTGGTGCTATCATTAAAATAAAGTGTTGTGCCATCTTGCGTAAATTTATTGCTCACCACAATATTGGCATCAGTGAGGCTTTTAAATCCAGTCCCTCCTGTATCATTTATCCCCAATCCCCCAAAATTTGCTGTCACCGCAGCGAGATGGCTACTAAATATGGCTAACAATAATGCAAGCCATAGGCGATTTTTCATAGGAAGGAGTAACGGATTAGCAATTTTTTCGATCAGGATTTTCATCAATACAATCCAACTCCGTATCTCGGCTGCAAAGTATTTTGCAAAGGTAACTTTCAATTCTCAGAATCTTCGAGACCGGGTTCCGATGCAAAAAGTTTTTGTAATTAATAGATTTAGGTTTATCGCAAAGTCTTCTTCGAACTCTCCCTCGATCACTTCCACCCAAGCATCTCAGAGTTGTCCTTAGCCACCCAACCAGCTACAAACAAAAGGAATATTAGGAATCGAAGAAAGCAAATGAAATTATCATATCTAGTGGGTCCGCAGTTTCATTTAGTCGATACGACATTTGCAACCCTGCATAAAAGCAATTGCATACATTTATTGCTAGAAATAAAAATCTAGTAAGTAATTACTTATATTGCTAAAACTAACAATGTATCTTTTTGTATCTTCCGGATTAGGTTCATATAGATGTCTGGAATAAAACAAGGCTTAAATACTGCTCAGTTACTCTGTTTTGCTTCGCATCTGTTAACCAAGCCGCTGTAACCCTCCAATATCACCACGTCAGCGATAGAACGTCAGCCACTAATTTACCGTCAAATTCTCCCTCTTGATGCCATCGGTTTCCACCGGCAACAGATCACCACTGCTACTCAGACGAATGTCCGTCGATTGCAACTGCAGGTTGAAAGTTTTTTCAGCAGGTGGCTCAGGATCATCAGAGCTACCGCCTCCTCCTCCACAAGCCGTGAGTAAGGAGATTGCCATCGCCAACAGGCCACCTTTAATGATCATTTTCATGTTCTTTTCTCCTTAAAACTCGTAGGTGACCAGCAGGCGACTGTCGCCAGCAGGTAGGGTGAACGGCGTTTCCAGGGTGAAGGTCACAAGGCCTATATCCACATCCGGAACACCCACCGCCAACAGCGTTTCATCCGTGGCCAAGCCATCTCCATTGCTATCCAGGTAGAGTCCGATAATACCAATATCTGTCATCGGATCGACCTCACCGCTCACGCTAAAGATCAGTTCTCGCAGCTCCGCACCCGGTGCTTCGGTTCTGACCATGAACGCGAATACCGTCTGGACTCCCGTGCCAAATGCGTACTGGGTTTGACTTAAGGGGACCAGCGTTAATTTTGGCTCTGGTGATACGGCAACCAATGTCGCTAACCCACCTGTATCATCGATGGATTGATTGATATTGCCATCCGCATCATTCGGTCCTCCATCTTCAATGGTTAACTGCACACACCAGTGACCTTCGGTGAGTCCTTCGGTGAACGCCTCATCTCCCGGGGGTGGACAGATGCCTTTTTCACCCGGAGCCGACGCCAAGCCGTTGTTGTCGTCCACTATAAAATCCTGCCAGAGTCTGTCTGTCATTAACCCGGCAATAAAGAACATCTTCTATATTTGCTTTCATAGTCATGGAAAAGAAAATCAATGCTAGTAAGTTACCCTGAGATGTGATCGAGGAAAACCGCCAACAAGCGCATCAATTGAGAAATGTGGGAAGACCCGAGATGAAATTGCCTTCCAAAAAACTCGGAGTGAACCACGGTGGGCGTAAGATCGGTGAAGGTCGGCATCTGGAGCTATCACAAGAGAAACGTATTTGCCGTCTGATCAACGATAAGTTACCCGATCAATTAAAGCTGGATTATGCCTTATGGACACGCAATGCTTTCGCTATATGGCCAAGTTATTAATATAGAATTTGGCTTAGGCCATTGCTAAAAACGTAACTGTATACTTTTGTATCTGAGTACTGTACTTCCCATGAATAGAAAAAAGTTCTGCTTGCTCTTATCAGGTTTGCTTCTAACCTCCTTACCTACTTGGAGCTACTGTGCAGTCATCCTCCAATACCACCACGTTAGCGATTCCACTCCGACCATCACCAGCATTTCCCCCACGCTTTTTGAGAAACACCTGAACATCATTGAAAAAAATAACTTTCAAGTCTGGTCCTTACCCAAAATTGTCCAGTTTCTTAAGCGACAAAAAGACCTTCCCAACAACGTCGTAGCGATAACCTTTGACGACGCTTTCTTAAATATCTACGACAACGCCTTTCCAAAATTGCAGGCCCGAAACTGGCCATTTACGCTGTTTGTCTCAACCCAACCTATCGATGAAAAAAACCGCTCGTACATGTCCTGGGACCAACTTAGGGAAATGACTTCCCATGGCGGGACTATTGCCAACCACACTCATTCCCACGTCCATCTGGTTAGGCAGCGGATTGATGAAACATTAGATGCCTGGAGAGATAGGACCAGGTGGGAAATTAGCCATGCAGAAAAACGTCTATCTGCTGAACTGGGAGAACGGCCAAAATACCTCGCTTATCCCTATGGAGAGTTCACGGCAGAAATAGAAACCATCGTCAAAGAAATGGGGTATGTGGGATTTGGTCAACAATCGGGTGCGGTTGGCTTGCAATCACCTTTAGCTTCCTTACCAAGATTCCCGATGAACAACAACTACGGCGCCTTAAATGTTTTTCGGGATAAATTGCGAAGCTTGCCGCTGCCGATAAAAAAAGCTGAACCGGATTTCCGTATTTTCGGAAATCATGCGGCCTTTGAAGAGGGTTTGACCTTATTTTTTCATCCCCAGCAGGCGCAGTGGCAGCAACTGGCCTGTTATTTTTCCGGTAAGGGAAAGGTCGTCAGCCAGTTGGTATCGAATGATCCCAAAGGGGTTAGGGTGCGGATTCCTGAGCTTCCGGAACTGCCGACGGGACGCTCCCGGTTGAACTGTACGGTACCGTCGAGTCTTCCGGAACTGTCGGGTCGCTTTCATTGGTACTCTCAGTTTTGGATGCGTCCTCTGCCGTCGGGAGAGTGGTATCCGGAGCCATAGAAATGGTGGCATCTGAAGCAACAGGGTCAGGTTTGGCGATCCGAATATCCTGGCAATTGCTTTCATTGGGCGTCAAGTCATTGATGCGAATCATCTGCAACACTTCGTTGATGTAATGTTTGCCGCGTTCGGAATAAGCTTCCAAGCCTCTTGCCAAGGCGCATCCCTGTATTGACCGACCCTGTGTCCGGGCCTTTTCACGAATTTGGCGTAACTGTCGGTAGGCCGGGTGGGAGTTGATATTCTGCAGGTAACCGGCGACCGCATCTCGTGGGGAATAGAAATGCCTAACCTCATGCGTGGCTCCTGCCGGTCGGTGCTCAGGTACGATTCCGCAGCCTTTTTCAAAACACCATTGCCCGAAGAGATTATTGCCCTGTATGGCAAATCGCGATGTTCCCCAAGCCGATTCAATGGCGGCCTGGGCGAGAATCAGCGAGTTTGGCACCACATCGACATGCCGCAGTAAGCTGACAAAATCGTCTTCCCGCATCGGTTCATTGACTGTTACGCCAAGCTTACCGGCGACTTCAGTCAGCCATTGTGTGTCTTCTTGTTTGAGTGTCGGCACCGAGCGCAATGTTTCAATGCGTTGACGTGCGCCTAGAATACGTCTGTTTTCCGCTTCCGCCATTAGAGCGAGATAGGCGAAAAAGGCTTGCTTCTTTTCCGTTACATCTTCAATCGACGCAAAATCCGGTAGTTGATCCGGCTCGACTAGTTGCCTTTCCGGAAGGCGCATGACCTCAATACAGAGAGCCATTAGCCAGAAGGCAATAAAACCGATAAGAAATGCATGTTGGCGCAAAGGAGAGGGGATTTTGATCACAAGCATCCATGTGAGCGTATTGGTTAAAACGCTGAGTTTGAAAGCCGGCAGCCTGTTTTTCAAGCCCTTATTGCCAACTCAAGTAGAGTGGAAAAGAGTCGATTTGGCTGTCCATCGCACTAATTAAAGCGCTATAGATTTCCGATTCAACGTCATCGTATTGTTGCGCAAAGGTCTTTTCGTCAAGCCCCTCCTGCAGTGAGGCATCCGATTGGAAATAGGCGATTTCTCTATGTTGCGCACTCAAGCGTTTTTGCGCTACCTCTGCCGTGTCGGGAGAAAGTACGAACTTGGCAAACTGAATTCCCGCACGGTCTGCCGCCAGGTCCTGGAAACTGAAACCGGAACCGCCGTGGCGGCTATCCAGTAATTCTTTCATTTCGCCGACGCCAAAGCTCACCTGATCCTGAGTGAGTGCTTGAATAGCGGCCGAGTATAGGAAGTGCAGGGCAAGGTCCCGGCGTCCCGCCAATGTCACGTTTTGATAGGTCTTAATCGGCATCACCGGAATCCCCACCAGGGTCGAGAAACGGTACTCCGCCACCCCCAATACCAATGCCCAAAATGCCGCGCGGTTTTCCCGCTGTGGATCGCCATTGAGCGAACGTTTCTCGGCAAGCCTGAACACCGCATTGGTGTAGCGGTCAAGGGAAACCAACACGCCTTTCGAAAGTGATCTGACAAGCTCAATTTGCTCAAAGTAGGGTATCAATTCGGCCGTTTGCAACTGTTTGTTGTCACTGAGAAAACTCAACGGCGATTCCTCGCCATTGATCAGTAACATTTTTATCTCATGGCGGGACATTTGGGCGACGGTCATGACTTCCGGATAAAGCCTGGTTTGGGACAACAGATGCATTTTCGCTTCGCTCACATCTTTGCCGAACATGAGCATGCCCGCGATATTCACCAGCCAATGGGAAGGCCCTTCAGGTAGTGGCAAACGTCCTATTTTACAATGGTCCAACTTGGCTTTTCGTTCCGGTGAAACTGCAATTAGCCGGCAATCTATGTTGAGGTAAGCAAACTCTCCGGGAAGCGGCAAGGTTCCAAGTATTTGCAACGAATCCGCCAGTAATTCCACGGATACGCGTATCGGCTTAAACGCATGATTCGCGACTTGGGATATATTGACCAGATCAGTGGGTCGGTAGCGGACTTTAATCTTCGGATTGGCTCTTCTTACGAAGGTCCGCTTAATCTGATACTTAACCCGGGCAATGCTTTGCGGGGAAACCGGCGACACCTGTTGTTTGCCGACCAGCGGTTCGTTTTCGATGACCAGTACTGCCAACCCTAACATGAGCAGACAGCACAACAGAAAAAACCATAAACTCCAACGGATGAATGCAAATGTCAGCTTTATCAACTCAGCGTTCCTATTGCTGATCTATAGCGGGGTGTCTCAATTAGCCATATTCACTCGCCAATAAGCAAGTTAATTCCGGAACATGGGCATTAATCGTAAAAATGCCTCCGGCCATCCGGGGTGCGTTTAAACCTTTTGTAGACCCATTGGTACTGCTCCGGAGCCAGCTTTACCGCGGTCTCCACGGTTCTGTTCAACGCCGTCACCGATGTCAGTAAATCAGCGCTATAGATATCAGGGTCGGCTTCCTGGATGACCAGCTTGAATCCCCGATTACCCGGCAGCCGAAGAGCCGACAAGCAAAGCACTCTGGCCCCGGTTTTCTCCACCAGCTTTGACACCAGCTTAATGGTATTGGCGGGCAAGCCGAAAAACGGCGCAAAGATACCGCCGCTGGTTTCCGGTTCCTGATCCGGCAAAATGCCTACCACGCCTTTTTCCCGCAAAATCTGAAACAACCGAATGACCCCTCTTTTATCGGTTGGCACCAGCTGGATACCGAAGCGTTCCCGGGCGGCGACAATAAAGCTTTCGAATTCCGCTACTTTCGGCGGCTGGTACAAAATAGAGATATCGTAGTTTTTACCGAGATAAGCGCAGATGACTTCCCAATTGCCCAAATGCGGGGAAAGAAACAATATACCGGTACCGTCTTGTTTCGCCTTCGCCAACAATTCTTCACCTTCGATCGAACTGATCAGCCGGTAAACCCGGTCCGCAGGCCAACACCAGGCGGCCGCCATTTCGGCACTGGTGACCGAGGTCTGAACAAAACTCTGTTTTGCCAATTTTTGGCGGTCCTCAGCAGCTAAGTCGGGGAAGCAATGTTGCAAATTGATCTGGGCGACTCTTGCGGGTTTGACCTGAATCCACCAAAACAAATGGCCGAACAACCGTCCAACAGCGCGAGCCCAACTTAACGGCAATAACGATAAGCTTTTTAGTACGCCGATGATCAGCGTGGTTTTAAGTTTGGAAGACTTCAACCGAATTAACCTGTGACTGGGTGGATGAACAGCCGTTATAAGCGCAATTTGCACCATTATTCCAGCATTGGCTCATCAAATCTGGATATTTTGTTGTCAAGCGCACATTTATTCCCCGCATTTTTCCCGGTAGAGCCTGTTATAAGCTTCTTCAAGTAGTATAATTTGCCGCCTCTTTCCGCACCCCGGATTAATGGTGTGCGATATTCGTAGAACTAATGGTGTAACCGTGACTGATCAAAGCAGAGCAGACGTAAAGACATTCCAGGGATTGATTAATCTCTTGCAAAATTTTTGGGCCCGCCAAGGTTGTGTAATTCTGCAACCGTTGGATATGGAAGTTGGGGCAGGGACCTTTCATCCTGCCACTTTTTTACGCGCCATCGGCCCGGAAAACTGGAACTCTGCCTACGTACAACCCTGTCGGCGTCCGACGGACGGCCGCTATGGCGAGAATCCGAATCGCCTGCAGCACTATTATCAATACCAGGTCGTCCTTAAACCCTCGCCCGGTAATATTCAGGAACTCTATTTAGAGTCTCTGCAAGAACTGGGTATTGATCCTAAAGTCCATGATATTCGGTTTGTCGAAGACAACTGGGAATCTCCGACATTGGGCGCTTGGGGCCTGGGCTGGGAAGTCTGGCTAAACGGGATGGAAGTCACCCAGTTTACCTATTTCCAACAGGTAGGCGGCTTGGAGTGTTATCCGGTTACCGGCGAAATCACCTACGGCTTGGAACGCATTGCCATGTACTTGCAGGGTGTGGACAGCATCTTTGATCTTGTCTGGACCAAAGGTCCCCAGGGTCCGGTCACCTATGGCGACGTTTTCCATCAAAATGAAGTCGAAATGTCGGCATACAACTTTGAAGAAGCGGACACCGAAGCGCTGTTCCGTAATTTTGATAACTATGAAAGCGAAAGCCAGCGCCTAATTGACAAGGGTTTGCCCTTGCCGGCTTATGAAATGGTCTTGAAGGCGTCTCATACCTTCAATTTGCTGGATGCCCGGCATGCCATCTCGGTCACTGAAAGGCAACGTTATATTTTACGGGTAAGGACCTTGGCGCGTAATGTCGCCCAGGCCTATTTCACTCGACGTAAAGAACTCGGTTTCCCCTTGGCCGAAGCAGGTATCCGGGAAGAAGTATTGGCTAACGAAGCGGAGACTCAGGCATGAGCACACACGATTTTATTGTTGAACTGGGTACGGAAGAGCTACCGCCGAAAGCCCTTAAACAGTTGTCCGAAGCCTTTACCCAAGGCATTGTCGAACGTTTGGCCAAAGCCAATCTTGGCCATGGCGAGGTACAGAGCTATGCGGCACCGAGACGGCTGGCAGTGCTGATTACCGGCCTAGCCAGCGCCCAGCCGGACCAACAAATTGAAAAACGCGGTCCGGCCTTGCAGGCGGCCTATGATCCCGCAGGCAATCCCACCAAGGCTTGTGAAGGTTTTGCCCGTTCTTGCGGCACTACCCCGGATCAACTGCAAAAAATGGAAACTGACAAGGGCGTATGGCTGGTCTACCGCTCCACTAAACCGGGACAGACAGCGTCCCAGTTGATTCCCGGATTTGTCGAAGAATCCCTGGCGGCATTACCCATCCCGAAACGCATGCGCTGGGGCGCCAGCCGGGTCGAATTCGTTCGCCCGGTACACTGGGTTCTGATGTTGCTGGACGATCAAGTCGTCAATGCTGAAATCCTGGGGTTGCAGGCAGGCAACACAACTCTGGGGCACCGCTTTCACCATCCTGAAAGCATCACCATTGAATCTCCCAAGGAATATGCCAAGAAACTGGAAAACCCTGGTTATGTGTTGGCGGATTTTACCTCCCGGCGCGACCGCATAAGAGCACAAATTCAAGAGGCGGCTACCTCTACCGGTGGTCAAGTCGTGATTGATGAAGACTTGCTGGATGAAGTCTGCAGCTTAAACGAATGGCCGGTTGCCCTGGTCGGGCGTTTTGAAGAGCGTTTCCTGGACGTGCCTTCCGAAGCCTTGATTTCAACCATGAAGGGCAATCAAAAATACTTCCATGTTGTCGATAGCAATAACCGGATGCTGCCGTATTTTATTACCATCGCCAATCTGGAAAGTAACGATCCCCAGCAAGTCATCGACGGCAACGAACGGGTTATCCGGCCGCGTTTGGACGATGCCGCCTTCTTCTACAACACCGACAAGAAACAGCCGCTGGCCGCGCGGATGGAAAGTCTGAAACCGGTAGTATTCCAAAAGCAACTGGGCAGCCTCTACGATAAGGCGAGCCGAGTCGGTCATTTAGCTGCGCGTATTGCCGGTGCGATCGGCGCGGACACCGGTTGGGCGCAACGCGCGGGGGACCTATCCAAAACCGATTTGATGACGGAAATGGTCATGGAGTTTCCTGAACTCCAGGGCATTATGGGTCGCTACTATGCGCAGCTGGACGGCGAGCCGGCAGAAGTTGCTGTGGCCCTTGAAGAGCAGTATTTCCCAAGATTTGCCGGGGATCTGTTACCTTCTACCAATACTGGTGCAGCGGTTTCCATCGCCGACAAACTCGATACCCTGGTGGGAATTTTCGGCATCAACCAACCGCCTACCGGAACCAAAGATCCGTTTGCGTTGAGACGTGCTGCCTTGGGTATTCTGCGGATCATTGTCGAAAAGCAACTCGATCTCGATCTGGCAACCTGCATTGAATGGGCCGCCGAACTGCATGGTGATTTGCCCGCTGATAACCTCAACGAAACCGCCCTTGAATATGTGTTGGAACGGTTCCGGGCCTGGTATGAAGATGAAGGTTTGCCGGTGGAAGTTTTCCAGAGCGTGTTCGCCAGACGTCCGACAAAACCCTTGGAGTTTCATCAGCGGGTGGAAGCCGTCGGCCAGTTTATCAAGTTGGAAGCGGCCCATACCTTAGCCGCCGCCAATAAGCGCGTTTCCAATATTCTGGCCAAGGAAGACGGCGCGGAATCGTTCGCCCTAAATCCTGATCAACTCAGCGAGCCGGCGGAACAGGATTTGTACCAAACCCTTGAAACCAAATCAGCACAGATAGAACCTCATATTGCAGCGCGGGATTTTTCTACCGCATTGACCGAACTGGCGGATTTAAAAGAACCCATTGACCGTTTTTTCGACGATGTGATGGTGATGGTGGATGACATGGCTGTGCGGCAGAATCGCATAGCGCTGCTCGCTAAGTTGCGCAGTACATTCCTGCAAATCGCCGATATCTCGCTACTACAGAGTAAAACCTAACCTGCCGCAATGAACAAAATCGTTGTTCTGGATCGCGACGGTGTGATCAATGAGGATTCGGATGCCTTCATCAAATCAGCAGATGAATGGCAGCCGATTCCCGGAAGCCTGGATGCCATTGCCAGGCTTCATGACGCCGGTTATCGGGTCGTCATTGCGACCAATCAGAGTGGAATCACCCGCCGCCTGCTTTCTGAACAGGATCTATCTCAAATTCATCAAAAACTGACGAATGCCGTGGAGGCAGCCGGTGGCATGATTACGGCAATCGTCTATTGCCCCCACGGCCCGGGAGACCAATGTGCCTGCAGAAAACCCAAGCCGGGATTGCTACAACAGCTTGCGCAGAAAATGGAAACGACTCTTACCGGTTGTTGGTCGGTAGGGGACTCATTGCGGGACCTGCAGGCCGCTTATATAGAGGGTTTACAGCCTGCTCTGGTGAGAACAGGTAAAGGAACTAAAACCGAAAAGGAGCTGCCTCAGTCCGAACTGGCGGCGACTCCCGTTTTTAATGATCTGGCTGATTTTGTCGATCAGCTACTTGTTGGGAAATTATAATCGCCTAACCAGGTTTCCGGTTACTATTAAAAGCCGTTACAGCTTCGGAACGCCGATATTGCACTTCCCATGGCATCCAAATCAAATTCAACATGCTGAAGCTGGGCCTTGGGATATCCTGGGGCCAGATAAACATCGAGTTTTGTCGCATTCCGCAACTGTTCGGACAAGTCGGCCACCAATACCGCTTGTTGCGGAAACACCAAGGCAGTGAAGGGTAACAACTTGCCCCCATCAATGCGGATTCCGGTGCCTTGGCGTTCAAGGTTCATATTGGTAGAAGCATTCAGCACCAATCTATCAGACTCAAGAGAGAGCCATACCTGTGAAGAATATTGGTCATTGTCCACTTGCTGTGTATAACTGGCTAGTTGACAACGATCGTTCGGGTTGTCGTCCCATGAATTCGCTAACTGCCACAAGCCGAATCGTCGGGTTACAACAGGCCCGTTTTCAGCTTTTTTGACCCGTTTTTTCACGACAGGGGTAGTCTTATTTACCGCCCTCTTCTGCGTAACGGTAGCTTTCTTTGCTGTTGCAGCCGTATCTTTCAGGGCGATGGAAATTTGTTTACTTGCTTCGTTTTTCGCATCAGCTTGGTTCGCCAATCCGGTGGCCGGTTGTTTTAACTGCCGGTCAGCAGTAGTCACTGTTGATTGAATCCCGGCAGCGGTTGGTTGGCTTTTTGTCAGCGCATTGATCTGTTCGGGGCCGGTTAGGTTGGTAGTTTCAGTGACCGGCTTTGTTTTATTGGATTCACGATCTTCCCGCCTCGGATTGGCAGCTTTCTCAGTTTGTTGTTGAAACATGGAAACGGCAACCGCCAGTTGTTGATTGGCAGTTTGACGTTTTAATTCTGAGGCTTTGTCCTGCTTCGCCAATAACGCCTCCGATTCAGTAGTCGAAAGCGGACTTGCCGAAGTTTGCGTCGCCTCCTTGGCGTCTACAGGAACAGCTTGATCTGCTGAAACAACCTCCTGTTTCTGCTCTGCTTGACCCGTTGTTTTAGCAGCTCCCTGATTGTAAACGACGGCGACACCAGCACTTTCTGTTTCAACTTGCACCCTGCCATTTGAAGTGACTTCACTCTGGGACGCGCCACTCGGGCTGAACAGATTGGCACATCCTGTAAGACCAAGTGTGATAAGTACACAAAGTGCGCCATTGACTAGGTGTTTGAAGTTGTTTTTGTCCGCTGATCTTTCCTTATAGGGGAACATGATTCACCCTCCTGCTTAGAATTTCTCACTGTCTAAACTACCATACTGCTTTGAACAAATTGTGAACGACGTTCACACAACGAAACATTTTGTAACATCAACCCTGTAAGCCCTTCTGACATGCGTCATACGGCTATCCGACTAAATCGAGCACACTAGGCATTATCATCCAACTTTGGCATACCGGCATGCATACCCTGATTGTTTACTCCACCACGGATGGACACACACGCAAAATCTGTGAATATTTAGGCGACAAGCTAAAAGCTAATGGCGAGCAGGTATCTTTGGTCGACGTTCAAACGGGTGAGTATCCCACATTTAGCGCAGACAAGATTGTAGTAGCAGCAAGCATTCGCTACGGGCACCATCACCAGAAAGTAGAAGAATTTGTCGAACTGCACCGAAAGGCTTTGGAAGAAAAACCGGCAGCATTCTTTTCCGTGAACTTGGTAGCCAGAAAACCCGGCAGAAACGAGCTTGAAACCAATCCCTATGTTGCCAAGTTCCTGGCAAAAACCCGCTGGTCCCCGGACATCATTAAGATATTTGCCGGAAAGTTAAATTATCCTGTCTATAGCTTCTTAGATAAGTGGATTATTCGCCTGATCATGTGGCTGACTAAAGGACCGGCCGACGGCAAATCCGTCGTTGAATTTACCGACTGGCGGGAAGTGGATGCCTTGGCGGAAGAGATTCAATTGTTGCGGGTTTGATTTAGCGATTTGCATTCATATCTTGTAAGTGTTTAGTGGATTCAACGAAGCACGTAAAGGTTGTTTAAGATGGGTTAAATAAGATATGACAGGTGCTATTTCGGATGTTGAAGTTGGTAGTATCGTATTGCTGGTTTCCACTACTTAGCAGAAAGTTACTACAGTAGGATTGATGAGCCACGCAGGAGCCAACCCACCAATATGAGATTGAGATCTATTATGGGTTAGCACACATCATATTCAGTAGCATCGATATTATTGACCATATCTGCGACTGCTAACGCCTACAAAACGCGCGCCTTTTAACTGGAGACGGAACCGCAACGAAAAAGCTGTCGCTGTGATTGGCCTTGTTAGCGTCCGGCTGTATAAAAATTCCGCATATCATGAGCCGCTTTCAGGATCTTCTTCGAAATCGTCTGTATGAACGTGTTGGCCTGACAAGTCTATTTCTCTAGGCAGTATTTTCTTCCTCAGCTCTTCCGAAAGTCGATGGCATCTGTTATCGAAAAATGTGCTGTAGTCGTTATTCATAACAGCATCATCTTCAATTTCAATCAAATGAGTTCGAAGGGTCTTTTCTAAATCTTCGTTTTCGTTCATAAACTCTTCTAAATACGAGGACGGAGCACGCGCCCTAATCCGTTGCTTATTTAATCTATCATCGACAATTGTGATGTTTGCTATATGGTTAGCCTTAGACTCATCCTCGCCTTGATTTTTTAGGTATGCTTTTGGGAAGAAATGATGGTAGTTTTTACTATTCGCTCTTTGTAGCCAGTCGTTACTGATTCTAACTGAGGACCTATCCGAGAATGACTTAGGCTCTTGAGAAGCAAGGAGACAAAGAATGGATTTTACAAAACTTCTTGTCGCTGAAAACCAACCGTTTCTAGCGATAAATTCAGCACTAACATCTATTCCGTAATCGTAATCTGGATCCCTGTTTTCTATTATTTCGTCAATTCGCTTTAAATCCTGAGCGATTTTTGACTCTACCGAATACGAATACCGTCCGCCCAGTGAGGTTCTCCAAAAGAAATCTTCAAGTCGTTTCAACTTTATGCCTGAAGGTCGACTTGGATGTTTGTAATAAAAATACGCAAATGGAACCAGCAGATGTGCATAAGGAAGCATCCGTGAGACTTTTGCGCTATAACAATCTCGGAGATGATCTATAGATTCGCGAATGGAATTTACCGTATCGTCCCACACACGGATAAACTCTGACTTTTCAAGACGAAGAATACTTGACTTGTCGCATGTGCCAACCAATATTGCTGAAATGGTTTGAAGTACAACGGCAGGAGAAACTGTATCGTAATCAACTGACTGCAATTCTTCCATTAATTCATCGTACTTCTCAGACAAGTCGAAAGCCATTCTGTCATCAAATGTCTTTGCCACCATGATTTCAAATACCGACAGCGGCTTTGCTCCAATATTTATTCGGGTGAAAATTTCTGTAGCAACATCAATTGGAGCCTCCCTCACTGTAATAAGGGAAAATGCATAAGTTTCAAAACGCTTCTTATAAGTTGAAAGCTTTTCGTGATATTCCTTGGGGAAAGAGCCCAAGAATGTAAAGTCTGCGTTGAGAAGATCGGTTACTTTTAGAAAATCCACGTTTAAAGCACCCTCTGGCGGCCCTGCCGTTATTATCTGATTATCAACATTCGGTTCTGCGGAAAGGTTTAAGTAGAGACCCGAGAAATCATCTTCGCGATCTTTTCGAGCTATCTTCAAGCCTTTCAGGGCTGCATAAAGACTGGTTATACGTTGTTGTCCATCTAGAATATAGTTTACAAAATCACCTTCTTGTGGATCGGGAAGATGATCTTCCCCAATGTCTCGAATCGATCGTAATCGGTCTTTGGTCTTCCAAAGTATAAATGTACCAATTGGATACCCTTTTATTACACTATCTAGCAACCTAGCTGACCGCTCTTTGGTCCAAACAAAATCCCTTTGGAATTGCGGAATTTTAATCTGCCCTCTAGAGATATCCGTTAATAAATCTGAATAATTTATGTCGTGAGGGTCGGGTTGGTACATGATCTTCCTTACTCCATTTAGTTGGATTTGTAAAATAGTTAGGGGCAGTGTAATTTTAAACTTCAAATTCCACTTTGCGTCAGTATAGTTCTGCGTCCAAAGTCCTTTTGACCATTAGCGCTTCAAATAAGAAGCGCGTGCCCTGGTTTATAAAGTTACTCTGACCCCCATTATTCCCAGACGGAGCTTGATGATGCATTTGTGGTCCGCACAAAACGCGAGAACAAACGGAGTTCTGCAAGCTGTGTTGACTAGGCTCTTTAGTCCGGCATCCACCCATTATCCATTTGCCTTCTGCGTAAACCTTTTTCAATTTTTTCTCTCTCAGACTTGGGCTTCCCAGGCGACTTAAAAGATTTAAGCGAGACATTCTCTGGTTGTTTCCTTACCTTTAACCAATACTCTTCACGAATGTCATCGTCAATTTCGATCAAGCCTGAGAATAAAGAATCTTTACCATCTTTTTTTGGCCCTGAAATCCAAAAATCTTCTAAAGTCTCGTTATCGTAGTAATTAGCTTTTAAAGGGTAGCTACCAGTTGGAACCAGCTCTCGATTATCGTAGTAAAGTGTTTTTCCTGTTTTCGAAAAAGAAACGAGACCAATCCTTCCTTTACCTCGAAGGCCATCAGTTTTTCTTTCAATATACATAATTCGTGGCTGCATACTTAAAGCCTAACAGCTAATTACCAGAAATTCTTTCTAGTCTGCACTCTGCCTCGACCCTGGAAGAACCTTTATCATCTTTTTGTCGCAGTTTTATTCTGTTCCCCGCAACTAGTTTGTTTTTGTCACGTTTTTTCCTAGTAGATACAAAGAACTGTGATAATTTCGACTGCATTCCTTCCATGTATGTAAAATAGCACCAGACAACATAGCCTTCAGACAGAAAAAAACACTTATACTGGACCAGGCCTTTCATTCTGTATAACGACAAACGTCCTGTCCACTCTGGCAGCCGGATTCCATTGGAAAGCTGAAACTGAAACCAAGTACTCAGTCCGAACTGACCTGTACCACCAGCCTTAGGTCTATACTGTTAGCAGTGATTTAACAAAAAGACCCGATAATGTCTGGCTTGCTACCGCAAATGCGCTCTGTATTTCTTTTTCTTACCTGTTGCATCGTTAATTGCCAGGCTCAACAGATTGACTACCTCGTTGTCGAAAACCTTGCACAACCTTTTCAGATCAATGACCGCCATATCAGCAACGGTGGAATTATTTCAGATATCGTAGACCTGATTTTCGCGGATTCACACTACGACGTTGTACACAAAGTGTTTCCCGTAAAACGAATCACTAGGATGGTGGAGACAAAAAAGGTTAAAAACTGGATTACCTACGACGCTAAGGTCTGGAATGCGATGAGCGAATGGGGAAACTTCGTGGAGGAACCTTTGTTTTCGGTCAACCACACTTACCTAACCTGTTACCACCAACCCGAGCAAATCAATAATGGCAAAGATCTGAAAGGGATGGATATCAATATTCTCGAAGGTTTTGATTATCCTGAACTAAATGCACTGAAGCAAAAAGAACTCATCAAACTATTCCCGGTGCGAAGCTATTTAAGAGCTTTTAACCTCGTCGAACTGAAACGCATTAGTGCTTTTGTAGAAATGGAATTTCGAATTCGATTTCATCTGCTAAGAAACCAGATCAACAGTGGCTGTTTCCGGTTTGTCGACATGAGCAAGATAATACCTGCATACAATATCTTCCTTACTATTGACAAAAATTCGGATAAGAAACTTAAAAATTTCGTGGAGTCACGACTACGCGAGCTGAAAAAAGCGGGAGAGTTAGAAAGAATTTACAACCACTACATCTACCATTTTCAACCCCAAGATTTGGGAGCTGATTAGCGTAGTTGCAGATCTAAATTTCTGGGGTACTGTAAGCCCTGTAAAGGTCATCAGCCCCTGTTTATGTTCATCCATCCGACAGCAAAATCTACCATTTCCTTTTGAGGTATTAATACCGATTCCGCATATCCTACCCGTCCTTTAGAAAACTCCAATCCGCTTTTTTCAAAGGTCTTGCCAATCTCCAGAAAATCGTCGCAGTTCAATTCTATATCATCGAAGGTCCGCCATTGCCTGCTGCCATTCACAGATATCGGAGCGCCACACTTCTTAAATGACTTGGATGGATAAGAAGCCCTGTATTCCGCCAAATGAAAAGACGTGTTGGCGTCATAGCCGATACCGATGAGTAGCACACTACCTTCCAAATCATAGATTCTGGATAAAGGTGATTTATCGCCGAGGCTATTTTCCAATGAATGGCTACGCAATATACACTCTGCATTGGCACCCCAGGCGGCAAAGGAAACCGCAGGGTGGTCACTCAATCATTCGCAATAAAATGCTCTGAAATCGACTTCACCGGAACTCTTGGGTCGCGCATCAGACTGTTCATCGCCGGTGCATCCACGGCTTCTATATCCCATGGATTGCCGAGAAGCTTATTTATTGCCAGGCCAATTTCATATTGATTCAGGCCGGGATTGCCGTTTAAGTGAAACAATCCTTGCCTGCCTTCCAGAAATAGCTCCACCAATGTTTCAGCGGTGTCTTCCAGGAAAGAACAGCCTGGATACCATTGGTTGCTGAGGCTGAGTTTTCGCCCTTCCGCCTGCTTGTAAAAGTAGTCCACCATATTGTTGCTTCCGGGACCGTCACCGATTTGCCAACCCAGACGGACAACCAGTGCTTCAGGATTTACCGCCTTGATCGCCTCCTCGCATCGACGCTTATAACTGCCATAGTCATCTTGGGCATCCGGTTCGGCTTCGACGGTAAAAGGCCCCATGCTGGTGTGGGCGAATACCGAAACGGTGCTGGTAAATACAAACGGTTTTTGCTTATTCTTGCACCAAGCCGCCATTTGTGCCGCCCAGGATTCCGCGCCCATGCCGATATGGAAAATAGCATCCGGATAGATCCGATCCATAAACTCGGTGCACGCCGCTTGGTCATCCGGAGATACCACATCCCTGGGCCAGGCCAGCGTATCGATTCCCTTCGTTGCCAAAATCTTTTTAATATGAGGCGCTACCGTTCCGTTTAATCCTGTCATTAAAACCGTTTTCATCCAAATGTCCTTTAATGAGTTAAATTCAAACCTTCAGTAGGCGAGCTAGAACCAATCAAACCAACCACTGTCCAAATCATCTTTACAGCGCCGATACTGGCCTGCATATCGCTTAGCGCGTGCTTCCACCTTTGAGGCAACTCTCAGCAGCCAAGGCTTTGATTTATAGCTCTTGCGCTTATAACCACCGCGGCCTTCATGGTAGTTGAGATACTGGTGATATGCACTCCATTTGGAGACGCCGTTAACCCGATGGGTTTTGTGAATATACCAACCGACAAAATCCATCGCGTCGTCGAAATCATCCCTGTCCGCACCCCAGTTTCCCGTTTCGTCGATATATTCGTCCCAGGAGACAGTCTTCGCTTGGGAGTACCCGTAGGCGTCACTTTTTCTGCCGATGGGGATAATCCAAAGGAAATATTCCATTGGCGGTGCGGCGTCATGTTTGAAAGAAGATTCCTGATACATGATGGCCATGGGTACATGTACCGGCACCCCCCATTTCTCGAAGGTAGATTCAGCGGCTTCGTGCCAGTCTGGCTTTTCCTGAAAAATGGCACAGATGTTGTCCGGGTTCCGGGGCGGATTAGTGGCACACCCGTTGAGTATTGCTACACTGATTAACACTAAGGCCAGCCTATGGATTCCGGTTTTCTTTGTGCCACATATAGCCAACTTGGTATTTAGCATTTTTAGCGCACACTTTGCTGACGAATACCTTGTATACAAATTCTTTGTTTCCCATGGCTCAACCGACTGATTGAGATACACTATATAGGACTAGAATTTCGAGCACTATCGGCTCCGGATTAAACTTGGTTAGGACACCATGAAAAGTTGTCAGCTCACAATCCAGGAACAGATTCGCTTGTCTCTTCGGCAACTAGCGAGTGCCGACAAAGCCGGCCCGATGCAGGCCTATATGAAAACCACCCAACCGTTTTACGGCGTCCAGGCGAAACAGAGGAAAGAACTCCTCCGGAAAATCAAAGAGCAGTTTTTACCGGAAACGCCAGAAGAATTGCAGTCCGTCGTATGGAGCCTTTGGCAGGGCGACTATCGCGAGGAAATGTATATGGCGCTGGAGTTGATCGACGCTTACCCGAAGATGGAGTCCATCGACAGCTTCTCTTTCTACCAGGAATTGGTCCACACCGCACCCCATTGGGATACGCTGGACTGGATAGCAGGTGGTGGTGTCAGCCGTGTTTTCAAACGTCACAAACACCTATTCTCGGAAATAGAAAAATGGATCACTGCCGATGGAATGTGGGTGCGAAGGGCTTCTATTTTGGCCCATCTGAAACATAAGGAAGACACTTACCTCGATTTGTTGGCCCCCACCATTCTTCGCCTGGCACCAGAAAAAGAGTTTTTTATTCGCAAAGCCATCGGCTGGGTGTTACGCGATTTGTCATATTCCAAGCAGGATTGGGTAAGGAACTTTGTCCAGCAAAATGACGGGAAGTTAGCGGGCCTCTCCAAGCGCGAAGCGTTGAAACATTTAAAACGAAAAGGAACGCTTACTCCGTGAAAACCCTTTTTTATGCATTAGTGCTGTTACTGTTGAATACTAACTCGGCATTTGCCGTCGAAGCCGCTCACAACTTCATAGTCATCGACAAGTCCGGCAACCCGGTTTCCAATGCCGTTATTGAAGTATTGACGACCGCAGCAGCATCGACGCCTTCTAAAGTTGCCGTCATGGATCAAGTCGACAAACAATTTAAGCCCCAGTATTTAGTCGTTCAGCAAGGCCAATCCGTGGTATTTCCGAATAACGACAATATTCGACACCATGTCTATTCGTTTTCACCGGCAAAGCGCTTTGAAATTAAGTTGTATGCCGAGTATGTCGAGGCTCCCATCCTTTTTGAAAAACAGGGTGTAGTAGTATTGGGGTGCAATATTCACGACAGGATGGTGGGATATATTTACGTCGCCGGCTCTTCTTATGCGGCTCTCACCGGCAAAGCTGGCACGGTAGAGATAATCGCGCCCATGGAGATCAATAGCATACGCGTCTGGCACAATCACCTGTCATTGAATGGGTTGGAAATGCTAACCATGGAAGTCAAGGACCTTGAAATCAGCGATATAAATGGAACTAAAACCATTCGTGTTCCACTGGATATGGATGCTACCGAAGAGGGCAATGACACCGATAACCGCAAACGGGCCGCCGATTCTCGCAATAAATTTCGTAAATTTTCTCCTTAGTGGAAACCTATATTCAGTTTGGACTATGCTTGTTGTTGAATCTTCTGCCTGTTAAGCAACCTTACGCAGCCATCGGAAAGTCCTGGGTGGCCAAGAAAAAGTTCTCATCTCGGAAACCTGAATTTTGCTCACTGATAAAACGAACCGCAATTTAGATGCCGAGCCCAGCGATGAAAAGCCCTGAAGTCGCCTTTGTTAGCAAGGATCGCAACAGGCTAACAAAACGTTTTGGCACCTATATTGTTCTTCTTGTGACAATCGGCTGCCAACTCGTAACTTCAAACGCCTACGCCGGACAAGGAAAACTGCTTGCCACGCCAGGAGTAACCCAAATTGAAGGAACCGGAGGCAGCGGTATCGTCCCTTGGGCTAGCCTGGCCGGTTATGCCAGCCGCGACGAAATCGCCGCCAGTACCTTCGCCACGAGAGTCAGTGTTGATGACTATCGTCTCAACGTTCTCGGTATGGCGATTAATTTATATGATCGTGTCGAAATCAGTTTCGCCCGGCAGAACTTTTTCCTCAAATATGCCGGGCAGGAAATTCGCCAGGAGGTTATTGGATTCAAGACCCGACTTTACGGCGATTTGGTTTATAGTCCCTACCCCCAAGTGAGCGCAGGGCTCCAGTACAAAACATTGAAGGATCGCGATATTGCCGAGACTGTTGGGGCAGATCGAACGGATCATGGCTACGACCTATACCTAACGGCGACCAAGCTTCATTTGGGTTTACTGAATGGATACAACTTTCTTTGGACGGCAGGAGTTCGATCGACAAAGTCGAATCAACTGGGTTTTTTAGGTTACGGCGGTGACAGGCAGGATTCCTACTCTTTACAGGTTGAGGCGTCGGCGGCAGTGTTTGTTAATCGAAGCCTGGCCATTGGTTTGGATTATCGTCAGAAACCAAATAACTTAAGCTTTGCCAAGGAGGATGACTGGGTGGATCTATTTATCGCATACATTCCCAATAAGCAGGTGAATTTTACCCTGGCCTATGTGGATTTAGGTGCAATTGCCGGTGCCAGCGATCAGACGGGCATGTATCTGTCGATAACCGGATATCCCTGGTAGAGCAGCCAAATGAAACCGTTAGCCGTTTTTGTTCTCATCTACCTCGTGGCCTGCGCTGCTCCACAGAGGCATGAAGACAGTCTCTATCAGGCATTAGGTCAGAAGGAAGGAATTCAAAAGATTGTGGGTCGTTTTATTTTTGAGATTGGCGATTCCCCTCAAATTAGACCCTATTTTGAGGAATCAAACTTGGACCGTTTTTACGAGAAGTTGACTGAACAGCTTTGTGAGTTAAGCGGTGGACCTTGCCGTTATACCGGCGATTCCATGATTGACTCACATACCAAAATGAATGTCACTGAAGCAGACTTTAATCTCACCGTAGATTTATTGATAGCTGCAATGGACCATCAGAACATTCCGCATTCGATCCAAAACCAGCTACTCAACAAGCTGGCGCCACTCCGGGAAGATATTATCTATCGTTAGCGAACAAGGTGGAAACTCTTGTTGCAACGGAGGCAAGGCTCTTATATCGGCGTTCTGCGGGATTGAGGTTTTCCAGCGTTTGTTTGAGAGCCGTCGCTGCCTCTGGTAGGGCAAGCACATCTTCCAGGGCATAAAGATAGATACGAATCG
>JANQMN010000079.1 GCA_028280065.1 Hahella sp. | reverse complement strand
CGCAGTTTCACCGATCACAATACCGGTGGCATGATCCAACATTACGTCCTTTCCGTCCAAATAGGATTTCAAACTCAAATAAATACCGCACATTTCATTACCACGACTGAGTACGTGCCTGCCTTACCAGCATAATCCCCAGAATCGTTAAATCAACTGCTTTATTCGAAAGTACAACCACGCCTGAATTTGATTGTAGATCCAAAGCCATGTAAGAAGCATATCCACCGACCATTCCATTGTGCCAAATAGTTGTTTTGTTCCCAAAAAACCTTTCGATGAAACCAGGCCGCATCCAGCCGATACTTCTTCCATTGTCGGATGCTTTCTGCATGGATTCAAACACGCTTGAAAGACCTGTTCTACCATCAATATTGGCAATAACAAATTTCATTAAGTCACTGGCACTTGAGTTAAATGCACCGGCGCCGCCAAGTGCATTTGCCGTCCACAGTTGCGCTTCCTCTCCGTTTGCCGTATACCCTTGTGCCAGCCTTTGCTTCATTTCAGGGGTTAATTTTATTGATGTCTCCATCATATTCAGGTTCAGAAAGAGCTTTTCTTTAGCCAGAGTTTCCAGGCTTTTTTGCGTTACTATTTCCAAAATGTGACCAAGCAGTCCCATGCCGTAATTGGAGTATTCAAACTTACCGGGCTTTTGTTTTCCCTCGGGGTTTGCTAAGTAATTTATCACATCATCAAGCTCAATGTGGCTATATGGATTATCCAGTAAGTTATCTTTGCCTACCTTGTTCTCGACTATATCCATTAATACTCTTGGTACCTTTGGAAAACCTGAAGTATGAGTAGCAAGCTGATAAACGGTTACCTGTTTTGCTTCAGGCGAAAGAACATATTTATCCCCAATCAACTCCTCCAAAGTAGACTCCATTTCAAGTACACCTTCTTCACACAAAATAACGAGAAGCGAAGAGGTAAAAAGCTTGCTAACCGAAGCGATTTGAAAAATGGTTGAACTGTCAGGATTTGATTTTCCGTATCCTTTGAAAAAGGTTACTCCGTTTTTGTAAACGCCTAAGACTAAAGAATCATGTAATCCGTTTTTCGAGAATTTATCGACCTCACTATCAATCGAATCCCTTAAATTCCGTTTATCGACTATATTATCTATGCGATGTTTGAAATAGGATCCGCCGACTAATGCAAGCAAAACTATTATAAATGTGATTACTAGTAATAATTTCATGATGCAATCAGAGGGTCGTTAGGTGTGGCTTTAGCGTCAATGCTCTTTAGATCTTGCACCAACGTATCAACTATCCATTTGTAATCTAGTAATTAGGTAGCCTAGCAATATTAGCAATGATTATCATTACTGTTAGCGGAACTTCGGTGGCACACTAATTGCCTTATTATGCTTTTTTAATCACTCAGCCTACCGCCTCCGGGCGATCAGAGGAAAGCTGACTTATATTGAAACTAGAAGATTTAGAAAGTCCGTTGCACCGACCTATGTTCAGTTTCTTGCCGAGATACCCTATAAGACCAGGTTTTGAAGAAAGTCTTTATAGGCTTCTAACACTTCATACGGTGCTTCAAGTTGTGGCCAGTGTCCAATATTATCCCCAAACAGCTTTACCGATGAATGAGGTATCAGCTCTCGATATCTTTCTGCCATATGTATGCCTGAATTAGGGTCTGCCGGGCCACAGAGGTAGATCATCGGTATCGATGTTTCTTGCATGGCAAAAATCCAGCGTTTCTGATAGCGTACTTTGTCAAAGACCAGCCTGCCTAAACGATGGCTTATCGTTTTACCTTCCTTGTAATTGAGAATCCCCCACCAGTCGTCTAACAGGTCTTGATCGGGGGTTGTATCAGGTCCAAACAGGCGGATAACTGAATCTTCGACCATACCTCGAGTAAGATTGGCGCTGATGAAGCTGCCAAACCAGTCAGGTGATTGCGACAGTAAACGCTGAATTATTCGCGGCCTGTATACGTCTGAGAACAGCCCCCCATTCATAAATGCTGCAGTGCGCAAAGCTACTTGATTCTGACTACCTCGTGCTACCAGTTCCTGCACGACACTTGCGCCGAGGTCGTGCCCGAGCACGTTAACGGACTTAACATCCAGGTGAACAAGAAGGTCATTTACCAGGTCTGCATATGCCTCGAATGAATACTCGCTTTGACTCTTGTCAGAAAAACCCATACCGGGCAGGTCAAACAATATCACTTTGTAATTTGTCGAAAGACTTTCGGCAATGCGGTGAAAATCGTAGCTGCTGTAAGGGTAACCATGAATCAGAAGAAGTGCTGGCCCCTCCCCCATAGTTTGATAATAGATAGACTGCCGGTTGAGATCGACGAATTCACCAGCATCGTACCACTTTTCCAGACTTGAACCGAGACTTGCCGGAAATCCGTTCAGATCTGAGTTGCCCAGCACCGTGTCAGGCATACAAAACAATAATGGAAGCAGTTTAATCAAGAAGAGGCGGTTCTTCAGATTGCTTTTTGGCGGCATAGTGAAATTCTCCATGCTAACTGTTTACGAGGCCGACCTTACAGTGTAAGATCATCACATATTAACCTTACAGCGTAAGATGTCAAGATGAGGACGGCATTAAATGAACAAAAGAGACATTTCGACACATCACAAACAGGGCGGATTAAGTCGGGACCGTATCGAACTTGCTGCCTTGGAACTGATCGAGCAAGTCGGCCTTGAAGATTTCAGCATGCGTAATTTGGGCAAGACTCTAGGTTGCGAGCCTATGAGCCTATATCACTACTTCTCCAATAAAGCAGAGCTTTTCAATGCGCTCGTTGATCGAATTATCAGTCACTTCAGATTTCCCGAATCCGACTTATCCGGTCCTGAGGTTATTCGGCGTCTGGCAAACGAGTGGAGAAACATGGCGCTTTCTCATCCCAAGTTTTTTCCTTTCATTGCGCTTCACCGATTGAACTCCGAGGCAGGTGTTGGCTTCCTTAATCGAATACTGGAGTTACTTCAAAAGCTAGGTTTAGCGCCCGAAGAGGCATCCCGCTTTTTCCGCGTAGTCAATTATTTCTTAATCGGTGCGGCACTGGATGAAACGGCAGGGTATTCGAAAGGTAGCAGTGCCTTAAAACCGGTAGGAGATGATCGAATTGTTAAAAACTATCCGGCACTTGCGGCCTGCAGTCAGTGGTTCTCCGAAACGCATTTCCAAAGCACTTTCGAATTCGGATTGCAGCTGCTTCTCGGAGAGCGGCGGATTCAATTGAGGGATCGGTCTTCCTTACCCAAAACTCATTCTTCAGGGCGGTCAAATAACGCATAGCTCATCTAATGGCCGTCTGCACCTAACCATAAAAAAGAAGGCTAAGCACGACTATGGAATGTTGGGGATTTTAATCGGCATTCATTGCTCCGGATTCATAAGCCCGCTGGAGAAATGCATTCGCCTTTGGTCATCGATAATGACCGCTTCATAACCGGCCAGTTCTTCAATCATTGCCAAGCCCTTTTTACGTCCCATCACGAACACCGCTGTGGATAAGCCATCTGTCATCGTCGCTTCGGGCCCAATGACCGAAACACTCTGAACGCCCTTCACGGGCTTGCCGGTTTCAGGTGCGATGATGTGATGAATACGTTCATCGCCACGGACAAAATAGCGCTCATAGTCGCCAGAGGTGGATATCGCTGTATCAACCAGTGGAAGCAATGCAACATTGCTGTCTTCCGCATTTCCTGACACAGAGCGGGGATTCTTAATCGCCACCATCCAAGGACTGCCGGATTTGTCGCCAAGCAATCTGGTATCACCGCCGGCACTAATAATTCCCTGCTGTACAGCTGCATTCTTGAGCAACTCAACAGCCCGGTCAACGGCGTACCCTTTGGCAATACCGCCTAAGTCGACATACACACCCTCATGGGCGTAGCTTATCTGACGCGACTGTGGATCCACCCTTATATGCCGGTAATCGATTGCGGGGAGTGCACCATCAATTTGCGCTTCTGAAGGCGCTTGCTTTTTTCGGTAATCGTAAAACCGCCCGACCGAGGCATAAGTGATATCAAAAGCGCCGGCACTGATCCGGGAAATCTCATTGGCGGTTAACAAAAGCTGGATAAGTTCGCGGCTGACGGCAACGGGAGTCTGAGCTGCAGTCTGATTCAATATCGATACTTCGCTGCTGTTTCGATAACTGCTCATCAACGCTTCAATTCGTTCGAATTCCGCTTTCAGCCGAGTAACCAGACGTTGGCCCTCCTGCCCCATCGGAGCCAAGAACTTCGCGCTAACAGGCGTGGTCATGGCCTCCCATTCCACATCCATCCAAACAGTGGAACTCATTGATTCTGCTCGTTCAGCCGCAAACGTCGGCTTGAATGAAGTTTCAAGGGTGACAGCAAAAGCGCTAAAAACAAAAAAGGCGAACCACCTTCGCAAGTTCACCTTATTGTTAGATCTGCGCAACATATCAACCGGGCAGAGTCGTGTGTTTCACTTCAGGGCAACACTGGCCTCGTCTGCAAAGATATCCTGCTCCATTGTTTCAGAAGGCGCTTCGCAGGAGGGTACGCCAACGGGTTTAGCCGGCACGCCGGCTACTGTGGTGTGGGCGCAAACGCCACGTAATACGACGCTTCCGGCACCGACTTTGGCGCCCTCGCCTACCTCAATGTTGCCCAAAATCTTCGCGCCGGCGCCGATCATCACGCCCCGGCGGATCTTCGGATGCCGATCACCGCTTTCG
>JANQMN010000067.1 GCA_028280065.1 Hahella sp. | reverse complement strand
GCGCCCTGCCAGTTAAGGTGATATTTCTACCGAGGGTGCTGTTTGCATCAGCCTCACCAAATACTCCACGATTTGATTCTTTTTTGTACAGATCTGGATACCGACCTTGATTAATTCGGTTGTCAAATCCCAAGTAAAAAACAGCCGGTATAAACGTTGGATAAAGCAAGCAGAAGCCCGATAACGAAACAGGCCGCATAGTTGCGGCCTGCTTGTTCAAGCGATCGGGATTTAATCCTTATATTTACCAAACACCAAGGTTGCATTGGTGCCACCAAAACCGAAACTGTTGCTCATCACGTTATTGAGTTCAATACCCAGCTTGGGTTCGGTAACGATTGGCGCATCGCCCACGCCTTCGTCCAGGGACTCGATATGGCAGGACGGCGAGATGAAGTTGCCCTGTTGCATCAGCAGGCAGTAGACCGCCTCATGCACGCCGGCCGCACCCAACGAATGGCCCGACAAAGATTTCGTGGAACTGATGTACGGCAGTTTCTCGCCAAAGGCTTTACGCACCGCCTTGAGTTCGACAATGTCACCGGCGGGAGTACTGGTGCCGTGAGTGTTGAGATAATCAATCGGTCCGGTGACCGTTGCCATCGCCTGCTGCATGCAGCGAACTGCGCCTTCGCCCGACGGGGCGACCATATCGGCACCATCGGAGGTTGCGCCATAACCGACCAGCTCGGCATAAATTGGTGCGCCACGTTTTAAGGCATGTTCCAGCTCCTCCACAACCACACAAGCGCCGCCCCCGGCGATGACAAAACCGTCGCGGGTGCTGCAATAGGGCCGGGAAGCACGGCTTCCGTGATCATTGTGTTTGCTGGAAAGAGCGCCCATTGCATCGAATAGCAGTGAGAGCGTCCAGTGCTCTTCTTCGCCGCCACCGCAGAACAGTATATCCTGTTTGCCTAGCTGGATTTGCTCCCAGGCATGGCCGATACAGTGCGCGGATGTTGCACAAGCGGAGGTGATGGAGTAATTGAGACCGCGAATTTTGAAGGCCGTAGAAAGACAGGCATTCACCGAACTGTTCATGGTTCGGGTAACCCGGTAGGGCCCGACCCGCTTTACACCACGCTCGCGGGCTATATCGACGGACTCGACGACGTTTGTCGTTGAGGCGCCGCCTGAACCCATGATGATGCCGGTGCGCTCACTGGTGAGCAGTTTTTCGTCGATTTTGGCATCGTCAACAGCCTGGCGCATCGACAGGTAGGCATAGCCGGCGGCATCGCCCATGAATCGCAGTAGCTTGCGATCAATGTGTTCGGCCAGATCCAGATTGATACTGCCGCTCACGTGACTGCGCAAACCTGCTTCTTTGTATGACTCGTTAAAAGTGATGCCGGAGCGACCGGCTTTTAATGATTCACTTACTTCTTCTTTGGAATTACCTAAGCAGGAAACTATTCCTATTCCGGTAATGACTGCACGTTTCATAAAGAAACCTCTTGCATAAAATGAAACTCATACCCCGTAGTTTTCGCGTGCCTCGAGCCCGCCAGTACGGTACTACTTGATTTCAGCGCCTTGCATACTGGCCGGATCAAATAGCCCGACGCGAAGGTCCTTGGCACTGTAGATGGATTTGCCATCCACTAATAACTCAGCATCGGCAATGCCCATGATTAAACGCCGGGCGATCACGCGTTTGATATTCAGGATATACTTCACCAGCTTGGCGTCCGGCAGCACTTGACCGGTAAACTTAACTTCGCCGACACCCAATGCCCTGCCGAGCCCTCGGTGTCCCTGCCAAGCCAGGAAAAAACCGACCAGTTGCCACATCGCATCCAGGCCAAGACAACCCGGCATGACCGGGTCGCCGACAAAATGACAGTTAAAAAACCAAAGGTCGGGATTAATGTCTAGTTCCGCTTCGATGATGCCTTTGTCATAGGAACCGCTAACGGCGTCAATATGAGAAATTCTATCAACCATCAGCATTTGGTCGATAGGCAGTTTGGCGGTGTCCAAGCCAAATAACTCGCCGTAGCCACAACGTTTTAATTCGTCTTCAGTGTAGGAGGATTTAACTACATTAGGGCGGGAAGTATCCGCGTCAGTTGTCACGTGTAATACCTTACGTTGTTAATCGGTGGCATCCTGTCTTTGGCAGGGATGCCGTGTAGGACCGGCATAACCGGCATTAACCAGATTCATGTCAGCGACATGAATAGTATATTACATTCGGCAATCCAAGGTTGCGTCCCGGAAACGGGTGCGACAGTTGGCATCGAATGCTAGTGGAACAACACCTTTCGGGTAAATTGGACAAAGGTAGTCTGCCTTTCAGTCTATTTCCAGGTCACGGCGCATGAACTCAGGCACGGCCAATGCCGCCCGATGAATATCTACATTATAGTATTGGGTGACAAACGGCTTCTCCCTGGCATCTCCCTCGCGGAATACGTCGAGCTTTTTGCCTTTACCCGCCATGGTGCAGCTCCACCAGCCGGTCGGGTAGACCGGTTGCGGGAACGGCAGGGTTTGAACCCGACTGAATCCGGCTGTCCGCATGTCTTTATGTACGCCTTTGATTATAGTCCCGGAGTGCAGAAGCGGAGATTCGCTTTGCTGGACGAGTATTCCGCCTTCCTTCAGCGCAACCCAACAGTCCCGGTAAAAATCGACGGCGAACAAGCCCTCGGCCGGGCCTACGGGATCGGTTGAATCGACAATGATGATGTCAAGTGAGTCAGGCGCTGCATCGGCGAGCCACTTAATCCCGTCGCCAAAAAAGAAGTTGGCTCTCGGGTCGTTATTGGCGGTGCATAGTTCCGGGAAAAATTGCTCCGAAACGCGGGTAACACGTTCGTCTATTTCGACTTGCCAGGCTTCTCTGATATCGGGGTGTTTCATAACCTCGCAAAGGGTACCGCAATCGCCGCCACCGATAATGACCACTTTCAGAGGAGTACGATGGGTGAAAATCGCAGGATGGGTCATCATTTCATGGTACAGAAAATTGTCCCGTTGAGTGAGCATGACGCAGCCATCCAGGACCATTAAATTGCCGAATGTTTCGGTCTCGTAGATTTCGATCTGTTGAAAGGGGCTTTGTTCCTCATGCAGTTTGTTTTTGACTTGCAGAGAAAAAGCTGTTCCTTCGTCTTGAAACGTTTCGGTGAACCAGCCTGGTATTTGGTTGCTCATATCGTGCTCCCGCAACATTCAAATCGATGCGCTATATTGTAGCGAGTTGGCCGTAATAGCAAGTTGCTAAAAGGTTAGCCTAGGGTTCACCGCTTTGATTACAATTTCATTCATTAATTTCGTATGGCTTGCAATATAGAGGATTCCGCATGGTGTCGACATGGCCGTCTGGTGACAATGGTTACAATATCGCTAATTGGGGAGAGGGGTATGTTAGCGTTGATGCAAAAGGAGAAGTTTGCATTCATCCGCACGGGGATCGTGCCAGCAGCTTAAGCCTGGCGGATCTCGCCGACGCGTTGCAACAGGCCGGCTTGCAACTCCCGGTCCTGGTCCGTTTCCCGGATATCCTGCAACATCGGGTGAACAGTCTTTGCGACACCTTTAATCTGGTTGCCCGGCAACTGCAATACAGAGGTGGTTATACGGCAGTGTACCCGATCAAGGTGAATCAACAACGTCGGGTAGTGGAAGAAATCGCCATGGCCGAGCCGGCAGTCAGCCGGGGGCAGGTCGGTTTGGAAGCTGGCAGTAAACCTGAACTGCTTGCCGTATTGGCGGTATGCCCGAGAGCGGCCACCATCGTCTGCAATGGCTATAAAGACCGGGAGTTTATTCGTCTCGCGTTAATCGGACAACGCCTGGGCCACAATGTTCATATTGTGATCGAAAAGCCCAATGAACTACCCTTGATTTTGGAGGAAAGTCAACGCCTGGGTATCGTCCCTCATATTGGTGTTCGGGCGCGATTGGCATCCATCGGGAAAGGCAACTGGCAGAACACTGGTGGCGAAAAGTCAAAGTTCGGCCTTTCCAGTACCCAGATTCTAAAGCTGGTCGCCAGTCTGGAACAACATCAGATGCTGGAATGTCTTACGCTACTGCATTTTCATTTAGGTTCACAGATTGCCAATATCCGGGATATCCAAACAGGGTTGCGGGAATGCGCCAAATTTTATGTGGAACTGCGACGGCTTGGCGCGGATGTCAAAATTGTCGATGTCGGAGGCGGGCTTGGTATTGACTATGACGGTACAAGGTCTAGGGGTGCATGCTCGGTAAATTACAATATTCATGAATATGCCTTGCATGTTTTACGAACGCTAAAAGAAGAGTGCGATGCTGCAAACTTACCCCACCCGGATATTATTACCGAATCCGGTCGTGCCATGACGGCGCACCACGCTGTTTTGATTACCAACGTTATAGATCGGGAAGTGGTGGCGGATTCGCCGGTCGGCAGCTACGAAGAGGAAGATCTGCCACTGTCGCTGAAGAGCCTGTTGGACGATTTGCAGGTTTTGCAGACCGGAGTAGGTGCACGCTCTTTGGTGGAAATCTATCATGATGCCGCGCAGGCGCTGCAGGATGCGCAAAATCAGTTTATCCACGGTTTGGTCAATTTAACACAACGGAGTATGGCTGAATCTGCCTACCGGGAATTATGCCAATTGTTGGTTTCCCGGCTCTCCATGAGTAACCGGGCGCATCGGGAAATTTTGGACGAATTGCATGAAAAACTCGCCGACAAGGTTTTTGTCAATTTTTCGCTGTTCCAGTCTATGCCGGATATTTGGGGAATTGACCAGATATTTCCCATCTTACCCTTATCGGGTCTTAACAAAGCTTTGACAAGGAGAGCGGTCATTCAGGATATGACCTGCGATTCCGATGGTCGAATCGACCAGTATGTGGACAATTACGGCGTCGAAACAACGCTGCCATTACCTGAACCTGGATCCGAACCGCAACTGCTTGGTTTTTTTCTGCTTGGTGCTTACCAGGAAATACTGGGCGACCTGCACAATTTATTCGGTGACACGGACTCCGTGGACGTGTACCTCTCTTCGGAAGGCATGGAGTTCCGTCATATCGTTAAAGGGGATACGGTGGATGTGGTGCTGCAATATGTGAACTTTGAACCCGGTGAACTACTCGCGGCGTTGCAACGAAAAATCACCCTCGCCGATGTGGAACCGGCTCTGCAGACATCCTTTGTTGACGAATTGGCCCAGGGGTTGAGCGGTTATACGTATTTTGAGGATTAACGAGTTATAAGGGTCACAAAAGGCCTCAAAGGAATGTACCTCTGAGGCCATTATAAAAATCAAATGCCCAGCTTATTCACATTTGCTGACCATCATCGTCCCGCCGTCCAAAGCCGCATTAATTGCAAAGCTGTAAACATAACTACCCGCTTCCGGAATCAATATGGAGGACTCGGTACCTGGACCTATCGCCTGTGTCATGATTTGCTCCTGTCCGATATCCACGGCAGCAGAGTCTTCCACAGCGTACTCAAAACTCCAGTCCGGCGCTGCAAACTTGAACGTATATGCTGTAGGTGTGGTTTCGTCGATCACCACCTGATAGATATTATCGCCCTTGTAACTGAATTGGTGGCTGGCGGGAGTAGCGCCAAAGCCTTCACCGCCGGTATAGGTTCCGCGGATATACATCTCGGTTCCCAGTGGTCCGGCCTCAGTAGCATCCGGTGCATCGCAAGCTGCCAGAGGTCCGGTGCCCGTCAGGTTGGCACCTTCTCCACCGCTGCCCAGTTGAGGACCTTCAGCCGTCGGCGAACTGATCTGGTAGAAAGCGGCACTATGGGCAGGCAGGGATAAAGTATACTCGGTGCCTGCAATGGCAAGGGTTTCACCGGTCATCAGGTTGATCAGGTCTCCATCGCTGCCAATGGCGCTACCTGCGATGGTCAAATTAACGTCATTGTCTTTCGTGTTTACCAGATAGAGGACGTGGTTATCGCCGGCATCTTTGCGGTCAATATAGATATCCGCATCGGAATGAATATGGGTGCGTGAACCATTGTAGAGGGCCGGATTTGCGGCGCGGATGTTCATTAGTTGACCGACATAATTTTTCAGGTCGGACTGTTCTGAGGTCAATACCGTGGGTTCTGCGCCGACCGTTGTCGCTATGCCTTCGACGTTGGCGCTGGTGCGCGCTACATGATCGTCGCACAGACCGGTATCGCCGGTACAATTTTCAATGCGATCGGCAAAATTCGGCACTTCGTCACCGATTTCCTCTCCATAGTAGAGCGTGATCGGGCCACTGTAAGCCGCAAGGAAGCTGATTGCGCCTTTATGGCGAGCCCAGTACTCCGCATCGCTTGGATTGGCGATATCCCCGCGCTGCAATAGATCACCGAAGCGCACCAAGTCATGGTTACCCAACATTAGGTTTGGCTTGGCATGCTCGGGATAGGCTAGGTGTGCGAAGAATCCTGTATCTAGATTGCTGGCATCCCTGTTGCCGTTGCCGCTTTCTTCGACGGCGAAGGTCTGCACGACGGAATAGCGGATTGGGAAATCAAAGGCGGATTTCAATGCCGGGGATGCCTCCATGCCGTAGCCCTGGGCGGCAATATCGCCCGCGCCGCGCCAGATCTCCGCGACCATATAGCCCAGCGGTTGTACGGTCTCACCCGCAAAGCTGTACGCGTTCTCTGGGTCTGCGGACGCCTCTTCGACTGCCTCTCGGATATCATCCCAATACTCGGCAGGGACCTGGTAAGCCTGATCGAGGCGCCAGCCGTCAATGTTCAGTTCATTCACCCAATAGGTGGCGACTTCTTTATAAAACTCCAGGTCGGTAGGATATTCTGATTCATAGCCAATGTTGCTGATAGCGGTGCCGTTAGTGGGTGTCCGGCCCTCTGGGGAGGCGACAACATTACCCTTGTGGTGGCCAAACACGCCATCGAAGAATACATACATGCCCTTTGCGTGGGCTTGCTCAACCAGTTCGCGGGCCTGCTCCAAGGTGCCGAAGTTAGGATCGATACTGAAATAATCGCTGGTGTAGTAACCTGTTGCATCCAGGCGGTCGACCCACTGGCTTTGGCCACTGACAGGAATGGATTCGAAAATCGGCGTTAACCAAATGGCATTCATACCCAGCGATTTTATGTAGTCGAGTGAAGCGGTGATACCGGCAATATCGCCATTATGGTGGCTGGTGCCGTAACCGGTTCCATAATTAGCATCAGGATCGCCGTCAATAAAGGATTCCACCATGACTTGGTAGATACGAAGATTACAGGCAGCATCGCCGGTTCCCTGGTAACAAGGTAGGCGATTGTCAAGGGTTCGGGATGCCTGGGTGACTTGAATATCAATTGCTTCCGGCTGTTGCGGTTGGGGATTGCCGTTGTCGCCGCCGTCGTCATTATTGCTACTACCGCCGCAGGCAGCTAAGCTTGCCGTCGCCAACAGTGCTAGAAGATACTTGGGAACCTGCAATGTCATTGATGTACACCTCGATTTTTATATGAATTGTTGGGAAGTATGCAGTATGAAACGTTTCACCAACCAGAAAAAACTCCCTGGGTGATAAAAAGGGGGAGGATAGGGCAGGCTTAGTTTTGATTAAATATTGTTCGGGAAATGATAAGTGCGACTGACAGTTTTTTAGCAAATTATGCAGTAATTTATCTATCCTGGGTCGTCATCCCCTGGTGTTGCGCCGCTCGTCTCATTGCTGGCCACCGAATCGTCGGCCGCCGGAGTGCCGGCCTTACTACTTCCAGGAAGGCAGACCAGCAGGTGGGTGCCAATTCCCTGTTCAGGCGGTAAAAGGCGCAGGCTTCCCTGGTAGGAACTGATGAGTTCAGCCGCCACGGCGAGACCAATGCCCTGTCCGATGGGCCGGCTATCCAAGCGGATACCCCGTTTTAGGGCCGCTTGCCAGTGGGTTGCCGGAATCCCCGGACCATCATCCAAAATTCTGATCTGTAACTCGTTTTGCTGGTGCAGACGGACGCCTATGTGAACCTTACTATGGGTGTATTTGAAGGCGTTTTCGATTAAATTACCGGCAATTTCCATAAAATCTGCCTGATCTCCCAGAAAACCGCTGGATTCATCAACCTCGCATCTAACCTCAAGCGCTCTGTTCGCATAAACTTTTTTAAGGGCGTCCAGCAATCGTTTCAGACTGTCTGCAACCGCTATCGGCTTTACCCATAGCCGCGTACCGGAGGACGACGCCCGCTGTAGCTGGTAGGTGATCACTTCGTCTATTCGACTCACCTGGGCGTCGACTTCCGACAATAAGCCGGAATGACTCCTGCCAATGCGGTCAACCTCTCCCCTGATCATGGCTAGCGGGGTTTTCAGGCTATGCGCTAAATCGCCGAGACTATGGCGATAGCGCTCTCGTTGTTGTCGCTCGCTATCCACGACCAGATTGAGTGATTCGGTTAGCCTGGCGATTTCTTCAGGATAGTCAGTGGACAGATGGTCCCGGCTGGCATTTTCCATGGCGTAGAGTTCGTTGGTGACTCGGCGAATTGGTTTTAACAGCCATAGCGCTATGATGAGTAGGAGCAGGACGGAAAGTAATCCCACGGCTCCCAATCCCCACACCAACACGGATACGAACGAGCGGGATTCTTCTTTAATGAGGTTGACCGATTGCCAGACTTCGAAGTGATATGCAGGTGCGAACGGATCTTCACTAAACTGAGCGGTAAAACTGGCTTTCAGGTACTCACTATCTCGCATATTCAGCCGGAACGCGCCTAAAGGAGCTATCGGTATGGATTCATCCAGTTCAATGCCAAGACTTGACGGGGAGGTCCAGATAATGCCTTCGTTGGACTTTCGCACCAGCGCAAGCAGGCCGGATTGTGGTTGGTTTAAGCGCTGATCGGCAAGCTCTGTAGGAAGGTAGAGACCATCCGCTTCCGGTTCGGCGATCGCCAACAGACCATAGATATAAGCCTTAAGCCGCTCTGCATGCGCCTGTTGGAGGCTTTCCTGGTAGGCCAGATACAGCACGAATCCCGTGCTGATAACAAAAACCGGTGCAGCCAGCAGTAACAGGCTGATCCGGCTCCGAATCGAAAGCGGCATCAGTTGTTTTTTTGCACCGGCCAGTTAAACCGATAACCTTGGCCACGTAAGGTGGAAATGGGTTTTTCCGTGCCGCCGGGGTCCAGTTTTTTCCGCAGGCGGCCGATAAACACTTCGATGACATTACTGTCACGGTCGTAGTCCTGGGCATAGAGGTGCTCTGTGAGCTCGGTTTTTGAAACTGTTTGACCGGCTTTGTGGACCATGTATTCGAGTGTATTGTACTCATATGCGGTAAGTTCAATTGGCTGGCCATGCAGGCGGACCGACTTGGCGCCGATGTCCATTAGCAAAGGACCGGCTTCGATTTCGGAACTGCTAAAACCTGATGCCCTGCGCAAAAGAGCCTGCAAACGCGCCAGAAGTTCCGCCAAGTGAAAAGGCTTGACCAGATAGTCGTCTGCACCGGCCTCCAATCCTTCGACTTTATCCTGCCAGTTGCCTCTGGCAGTGAGAATAAGAATCGGGAAGCCGAGTTTCTTGGCGCGCCAGTTTCGAATCACTTCAATACCGTTTACTTTTGGCAAGCCGATATCGACTATGGCCATGTCATAGGGCGTCTCATGCCCTAAATAGATCGCTTCCTCGCCATCGACTGCAAGGTCCACTGCATATCCCTTGCGGGTAAGCTCGTCCAGTAGTTGGCCGCGTAACAAGGCCTCATCTTCTACCAATAGAATTCGCATGGCGGAAAATCCTTTAATATCCCATGATGAGCAAATACAGAAGTTGTTTTTAGCTCATGACACCGGTAATTTTGTTTACCGAGTAGCTTTTTACAACGCCGCTGGGTAATAAAACTTTTACCTGGAAGTAACTGTCTTTTGATTTTACCCGTAGCACTTTTCCGCCGGTACGGCGTTGCACCAGACGAGCTGCTTCGTCGGCACTGATTTCCCTGTTTTGGGCAAGCTGGGTGACGGCAGGCGCGACTAGCATCAGGTTCGTAACCGGTTGGGGGCTCAACCCTTCCTGCCAGCTGGCCTGGCCGCTTGCGGCAAATCCCCAAGCGGCGATTGCAAGCACAATAAATTTTAGCTTTGCCATTTTCGCCCTCATAAGGTCGTGGTTGCCAGCAATATACATCGAAACCGGATTGGCTTCACATCTTCGGGCGATCAATTGACAGGATTAAAACGGTTCGACGGTGACTCTCACCCGCATTCTTTCGCCGGGGTCTCTATTCATTTGTGTTCTATGCTGGCGCCCTTGGTATTCGTATGTTACCCAATAACCGACAGTTTCGTCCCGGTAGGATACTTCATAGTGAGTTTCGCAGTATCTTTCATTGGTGTAATAAACTTCGGTTCTGGCCGGCCGGTGTTTATGTCCGATATCGTGGCCAATGGCGGCGCCCAGCAAAGCGCCTACTGCCGCGCCGACCTGTTTGTTGCGTTTGCTATGGCCGACTGCATTGCCGATTGCGCCGCCAATAATACCACCGGTAATGGTGCTGGTTGCGGAACCGTGTCGCGCGGAATGGTGGCGTTCGTTGCGAACCCGCTCTGTCCAGCAGGACTCGATAGGAGTTCGATCTTCAAAGGTTTTCACTATTGGCTGCACGTCCAAGACGTCAGCATAATCTATCTGTGCCTGCCTTCTATCGGCAAATGTCGCAGTGCTTAGACAGACTGCGCCGACTGCAACAAGGAGTTTTGCTAGTGAACGATGCTTGAGGGCGTAGGTTGTCATGGTTTTCTCCTCTATTTTCTATGTTTTCAGCATAATGCTTACTAGCTGAATCAAAACTGAACCTTGGGCCTTGGTTCCTTTTGTGGCCGAAGCCGCTACTCCCATTGATGAATTTCAGCAACCAGGAAATCAAATGCCTGATGCTGTAGGCTTAGTTCCGTTTCTCCACGTTGCAAGGCTAATATTCCCTGTACCACTGTAATCAGATAGCAGGCAGCCTGATGAGGGTTTATGTGACTCTTCAGCCGTCCGTTCAGTTGTTCCCGCGCCAACGCCATGGTGATTAACTCTTGCAGTTGCTGATACCAGTGCCTAACCCGATTACGCACCAATGGATCATTACGGCTTTGCTCCATACTGGCGTTCTGAATCAAGCAGCCCGGAAGCCCTTTCGGTGTGCACAAAGCGCGTTGGACATTGCCTAGATATTCCAGCAGTTCCTCGAGGCCTGCATTGTTGGCCAGTAAAGGTTCGATAAGCCGTTTGACGACCGTGTTTAGGTAATGATCAAGGCTAAGGAGGTAGAGCTTCCGTTTGTCGCCAAAGCTGTTGTAGACAGAAAAGCGATTAATCTGCATCACCTCCACCAGCTGCTGCATGGAAGTCGACTCGTAGCCTTGGCGCCAGAAGAGTTTCATCGCCAAATTGAGCTTTTCTTGTGGATCGAAGTTGGTCATTCGGCCCATTGCGATCCGACTCTCCGCGCACAATGAATGTTTAGATTGGAAATGGGTAAATTATAGCCAATTTTTGACCGATCATTTAGAAAAAACCTGAAACAGCTATCTGGCGGTTTAGCCGCCGAACTGTTGCAATAGCCCGTCTGAAGAAACCGCGATTATTTTACCATCCGGCTGAAAAGCTACGCTAAGAATTGCGCCGCTACTGGCAGGCCCCCAAACTTGACGAGACTTTGCCTTCCAGTGTTTTACCTTGGCTCCTGTGGCGGTATCGACCAGAAAAACATCACCGCGGAAAGTGCCTAAGGCCAGTTTACTGCTATCTTCCGAGAACCGCGCGGAGGTAAAGTTGGCATAGCGGACGTCGACCTTGGATTTGGCCGAACCACTGGTAGTATCCCAGACAACCGCCTCTTCACGCTGGGCCGTGCTGAATGCCAGTGCCCCATCATCGGAAAGCGCAACGGTTTTAACCTGATTGCCATGTTCGAAACGGTGCAGCAGCGCGCCGTCTTCCAGCCGCCAAATGCGTGCGGTGCGATCATCAGAGCCGGTCATCGCCAGTTTACCGTCGGCACTGATGGCGACGCCAAATACCTCTGCTTCGTGCTGGAACTCTTGTCTTGCCTGGCCGCGCTCGATATCGAAGTAAACCGCCTGACTGTTTTGAAGGCCAAGAATGGCATACCGTCCTTGCTGACCTAGCTGCATCGCCATTATCTTGTCCGGAGCACGCCAGAAATTCAGCGATTGGCCGGTCGATACCTCCCATACCACAATGTCTGCCCCAACCACCGTTGTGGCTATCCTGCTGTCTCCGGAAATACCGACGGCACGTAACGAGCTGAACTGTCCGCCTTGGTGATTCCAATTATATAAACGCTCCAGATTGGAAAGATTCCACAGGCTGCCACCATGCTGAAGAGAGCCAATTACAGCGTAGTCCGCAGCTTTGGGTAAGGCCGCGCTTATCACCCCTTGCACCGCTACCTTGGTTGTTTGTTCGGGTTTTTCGCCTTCGCAGGCGGTTAGAATTGTCAGGCTTAAAACGATGAGAGGGAGAGCACTTAACAGTTTTCGATAAGCAACGAAATGTCGAATCATATTGTGGAAAGTTCCATTTGGATTCTGTTTAGATCGAAACGATCTACCGTTATCAAACGCCCTGAAACTGCGTTTAGGCGCTGTTCGGAACCCGAGCCGCTGGTCATTCCTAATTCGGGTTTTACAATCGGATCGTAAGATGTATTCGGAAAGTGTAGCTAAATGGTGCTGGCAGGCCAAGCTGAGGACAGGGAAGAATGGATTTAATGAGGGGAAAACCAAACAAGGCTGCGATTGCAGCCCTGTAACAGGTGGGATTAGCGCAGTGGCTAACCCAGAAGTTTGCTATCACTCGCGAGTGAATTCTGGATAGGCTTCCAAACCACACTCGGTGATGTCCACACCTTCGTACTCTTCCTCTTCACTGACACGGATGCCCATAACCGCTTTGAGGATTCCCCAGACGATCAAGCTGGTCACGAATACCCAAACGAAGATTACTAGAGTGCCGACCAACTGGCCGCCGAAGGTCGCATCCGGATCTGACAGCAATACGGCGAAGATACCCCAGAGACCAACGGTACCGTGAACAGAGATGGCACCCACAGGATCGTCGATCTTCAGCTTGTCCATGCCGACGATGGAGAAGACGACAATGATACCGCCAATCGCACCGATGACGGTTGCGAGCCATGGGGAAGGATCGGCAGGTTCTGCTGTGATCGCGACCAAGCCAGCCAGAGCGCCGTTTAATGCCATGGTCAGATCTGCCTTGCCGAACATCAGGCGGGCTACTACCAGTGCTGCGATCAAGCCACCTGCAGCTGCGGCATTGGTGTTCAGGAATACGTTGGCAACCTCGTTCGCTACACCGATTCCGCCCAGCTTCAGAGTAGAACCGCCGTTGAATCCGAACCATCCCATCCACAGGATGAAGGTACCCAGTGTGGCCAGAGGTAAGTTAGCGCCAGGCAGAGCATTGACCTGACCTTCGGGACCATATTTGCCTTTACGGGCACCCAGCAATAGGACACCAGCCAGGGCAGCGGCTGCGCCAGCCATGTGAACGATACCGGAACCGGCATAGTCGCTGTAGCTCAGCTCGCCGATGAAAGGAACCGCTTTACCGCCCCAGGTCCAGCCGCCTTCGATTGGGTAGATAACACCGGTCATGACCACGGCGAACGCCAGGAAGGCCCAGAGCTTCATACGTTCTGCTACCGCACCGGATACAATCGACATAGCAGTGGCAACGAATACTACCTGGAAAAAGAAGTCAGAAGCGCCGGAATAAACAGAATCGCCATCGAAACCTGCTTCCGCCGAAGCTGCCAGTACCCCGGCTATTGCTGCGTCATCCATGCCGGCGACTGTGGTGATGCCTGACAGGAAGAATCCGCCGTCATACATGAATTGGTAACCGCAGACGAGATACATGGTACAGGCGACGGCAAACAGGGCGACGTTTTTCGTAAGGATTTCCGTCGTGTTTTTTGCCCTCACCAAACCGGATTCCAGCATCGCGAAGCCGGCGGCCATCCACATGACCAATGCCCCGCATATCAGGAAATAGAAGGTGTCCATTGCATATTGCAATTCGTAAATATGATTAAGATTTGTTTCCATGAAAAGCCCTCCGCACTAGGCTTTAAACTATTGAACTTATAATGATTTTGTAGGGTTAGATCGCGTCACCGCCGGTCTCGCCTGTCCGAATGCGGATGGCCTGCAGCAAGTCAACTACGAAAATTTTGCCGTCGCCAATTTTACCGGTATTGGCGGCTTTGGAGATCGACTCGACAACCTGATCGAGAAGGTCATCACCGATCGCCACTTCGATTTTTACTTTGGGAAGAAAGTCCACCACATATTCTGCACCACGGTACAGTTCAGTGTGGCCCTTCTGGCGACCAAAACCTTTTACTTCAGTTACGGTCACACCTTGAACGCCAATCTCAGACAATGCTTCACGCACGTCATCCAGTTTGAAAGGCTTGATTACGGCAGTTACCAGTTTCATTTTTATCTCCTTTATACCCGCCTATTGAGGGACAGTCAGAAAAGATTACTTAATAACGCACAACAAAATGTGCGGAATATGTGCGTCATAAAGCATCTGTTATGCCAAAGATTAAAACATATTTAAAAACAGCAAATTAGCTAGTCGACGAAGTGCTTAATCAGAATTGATGGCACAATTATAGCGCATGTGTAGGAAATTCACGCCAAATTGGCGCACTAATAGTGTGCAAAATTCCGTTTTTGTTCGCCTGTGGTGCGTTTTGAGCGTATTAAACCCGAGGTATGGGTTAGTACGACGGAAGCAAGTCATGATACCATGCCCGGGAGTTTTTACGCGGCTAATTAAAGAGGTGGCAGATGGCGGTTTCTCCCTTTGAAGTATTGAATACCATTCACCAGCAGATTGGGCAGTTGTTACCCGATGTCGCCAAGTCGGCACAGGAAGATATCAATACCCAGGCAAAAGCTACGCTCGCCAGCGTAATCAGTAAACTGGATTTGGTCACCCGGGAAGACTTTGAAGTGCAGCAACAGGTTTTACTGCGTACCAGAGAAAAACTTGAGATGTTGGAAAAACGCGTTGCCGATCTGGAGTCGCGGTTGGCGGGTAAGGTAGAATAAAGCCTGCTTAAGAAGAAGGGAAACCGGCAACCAAGCAATTTTGTCGAACCAAGGAAGGAATTATGTCATTAGCAACAGTCCTCACGCGCGCCAAAGTAGGCGTCAATGCCCCAGCCGTTACCGTCGAAGTGCACCTGTCCAATGGTTTACCCGGCCTTTCGATGGTCGGGCTGCCGGAGACCGTTGTCCGAGAGAGCAAGGACCGGGTTCGCAGTGCGCTGCTAAATTCCGGATTCGAGTTTCCCGCCAGACGCATTACCGTGAACTTAGCCCCTGCGGATCTGCCGAAAGACGGCGGCCGGTTTGATTTAGCTATCGCCATCGGAATACTCGCGGCATCGGGGCAATTGCCGGACGAGGAGCTGTTGGGCATCGAGTTCTATGGAGAGTTGGCGCTGTCTGGCGAAATTCGGCCGGTTATCGGTTTGTTGCCTGCTGCAATCCAGTGTGCAAAAGCGAAACGAAAGGCTGTTATTCCAACCGCCAATCTGCCTGACGCTAAAATCGTTCCCAACTTGCAACTGCTGAATCCGGACTCCCTACCTGCCCTGGTTGCGCATTTGCTTGGCCAACAAGCGTTACCTTTCGATACCGGTTCGAGTGAATCAACTGAACCGAATAAGATCGCCTCGTTGAAGGACATGGCGGACATTAAAGGGCAATTTCAAGCCAAACGGGCGTTGGAAGTCGCAGCGGCAGGCGGCCATAATTTACTGATGTTCGGACCGCCGGGAACCGGCAAAACCATGTTGGCCACACGCTTGCCCGGTATTCTGCCGGATATGTCTGACGATGAAGCCCTTCAAGCCGCCGCAGTGCGGTCAGTTGCCGGTCAGGATCTGAATCCTGCGACTTGGCGGCAACGCGCCTTCCGCTCGCCTCACCACACTGCTTCTGCCGTGGCACTGGTGGGCGGCGGTTCAAATCCAAAGCCTGGCGAAGTTTCGTTGGCGCATTTGGGTGTATTATTCCTGGATGAGCTGCCTGAATTTGACCGCAAAGTCCTGGAGGTGCTGCGTGAACCTCTGGAATCGGGTGAGATCGTGATTTCCCGCGCCGCGCAGCAGATGACCTTTCCGGCAAATTTTCAGCTGATTGCCGCCATGAATCCATGCCCTTGCGGCTATGCAGGTCATCCGCAAATGGAGTGCAAATGCACCGAAGCTCAAATTGTCCGTTATCGGCAAAAAATATCGGGTCCTTTACTCGATCGATTCGATATGCATTTGGAGGTGCCGGCAGTTCCGCTAAGCGATTTACAGGTTAAACGCTCGGAGGAACCTTCCGCTGAGATTAAGGAGCGGGTTATCGCCGCGCGACGACGCGCAGTGGGGCGCTCCGGCATGGCCAATCAGAACTTGCAGGGTGATGCGTTGGAGCAGGCCTGCAGATTGTCTCATGCAGAGCGGGAAATGCTTGACCAATCACTGCAGAAACTGGGCATGTCCGCTCGAGCCTATCATCGCGTACTGCGGGTAGCGCGAACCCTAGCCGACCTGCAGGGCCAGGAGTCAATTCAGGTGCCGCACCTGCTGGAGGCTTTGAGTTTGCGAATGTTAGACCGGCGCTCTTTGTTGCCGGAGGTTAAATGATTACCGAGCATGATTAGTGCTCCTGGGTCAGTGAGCGGACTTTGTGGTGCGATAGGAGCTGTGACGAATCCACTGATCCAGGTCATTGTCGGTGGTGCTGCGAAGTTGCTTGAAACACAGCTTAGTGCACAGTTTGGTTTGAAAAACCAGCAAACTCAAGTCGTTAAAGAAGGTATCCGCGCTTAGTTCGCCCTTGCCCTGAAAATCTTCACTGATATGCTTCTCGACCTGGCTCCAGCGGATTTGAACATCTTTCCAGGGTTCGATATCCAACAGCAGACTATCCATGTCGTGTATCGCATCCAAATGCTCGGTACTGCGGGAAAAGTAGCGGCACAAATAGCCAAGCCGATCGACAAAAACCTTGTCGCGATTCCCGGAAGCCAAGCAATGCGTGCCGATACCGCGTATTTGAGCACCGGTTTCCATTAACTCCGGGAAATCACACAGTGCTAGTTTGGCCAAGGATGTATTCGACTTATCCAGATTTTGGAACATTTCGCTGTCGTTAAAGTCTTTGAAGGCACGCAGAAGCTGCTGAATTAGGTGAGTGTGAAGTTCAAAATTATGGAAAGCATTATCCTGGCGCCAGTGATAGTTAACGGTAAACCATTCGGCACATAAGTTTTCCCAGGTGTGGTTGTTAAGGAAATTTCCCCGTAACTGTTGCACTCCCTGCAGGCTTTCCAAAACACGTGGCTTGATGGCTGCCAGGCGGGTTTCGAAAAACTCGTCGCCACCCAATATTGCGAGGGTTGCACCACGATGTTGCTGAATATGCGTTATGAGCTCCAAAAGTTGGCTCGACAGATCTAGGCAGCGCTGTCTCTCCTGGTGGCGTTCATACGCTAAACGAATCTTTGATGCACTCATGGGTGTTTTGTAGTCGCGTCCTTGGCAACGTTTCTTCGCCAACGGTGGATGTTCTATTTATCTTCGTGAATCTCACTATAGGTGATGCAGGAGCAAATATGAGGCCAACGTTATCTTAACTATCCGCAATATCAATTTGCCTGCCACAGAATGGCGTTACTCAAGCATCTCGATATAGCGTAATTGTTTTATCCCGGAAAGCGATCGGAGGTAAATGGCAGTTCGGTGCAGCATTATTGTGCGTATTTTGACGGCGCACCGAAATGGCTGCCCTCTATTGGGGCGTAATAGTGTTTTTTGTTGGGGAGGCCAGGGAGGAACTTGCGGTGGAGGCGTTTTTGGAATGTCTCAGGTAGAATAGCTCGCCGTTGTAATCGGCTACCAGTAAAAGTAATGACGCATATCCCTGATTCCGAATCTGCTAAGCAAACCAAACATCGAACCATCCGCAGTTTTGTCATTCGAGGTGGGCGCATGACCCCGTCGCAACAACAGGCTTTCGATAGCCACTGGGAAACCCAGGGGTTGCAGGTCGAACATGGCCAAATTGATTTGGCAGCGGTTTTTCCAAAGCCGGCGCCAGTCGTACTGGAAATTGGATTCGGCATGGGGCAATCGCTGGCAGCAATGGCGGAGCAATATCCACACCTTAACTTCATCGGGATCGAAGTGCATAAGCCGGGGATTGGTGCAATATTGCGCGAGGCGAACAGCCGCGGCCTAACGAATCTTCGGGTTTACTGGAATGATGCTAATCAGGTCATTGACCGTTGTCTGCCGGATGCCTCCCTGCATCGCGTTCAACTGTTCTTCCCCGATCCGTGGCATAAAAAACGCCATCATAAGCGGCGATTGGTACAGGAGGAATTTGTGCAGCGCATTCGCAGAAAGTTGGAATCAGGCGGTATTTTTCATATGGCGACGGACTGGCAGCCCTATGCCGAACACATGCTCGAGATTATGCAAAAAGCCCCCGGTTTCCAGAATTGCGCAAAAGACAACCGCTATTGCCCGCGCCCGGAGTACCGGCCTATCACCAAGTTCGAAAAACGTGGCCAGCGGCTAGGGCACGGAGTTTGGGACTTGCTGTTTATCCGCAGTAGTTAGAGGCATCAAGCGGTAAGTTCTATGCAAAGGTGTTAGGCCTGACTACTATTCGGCGGAGGTTTTGCAGCATGCATGAGTTTCTCCCAGCTCCAAAGCAGTAGCCTGGTCGCCAAAAAAGCCCAGCCTGCGAACAGCAGCATAAACTTCAAACTGGCAAAATAGTAAGCGCCTGTAGTTAATTGGGGTAGCACTGCGGATTGCAGGATGAATAACAGCAAGAGGTTCTCGATAAAATCACAGAATCCCGCCATTAAAAAGCCGATCAGAAAAAGTTGTTTGATATCGCTGCGACTGGCGGCTGTCAGCAACACAAAAAGGGCTGTATAGGCAACTAGAAACGGGAAATCCAACAATAGACTGGCCAGTGCCCAGTTCTGCCCGGAATCACCCCAGCCTGCGAGAATGAATTCGGCTGTGGCCGGAAGTTTTGCTAATTCAAAGCTGACGATACCCAATGGGCTGGATGCCGGAACTCGCAGGTTCTGATCAATCCAAAAGAGTATTATCCCCAGGACGACGGTGGCGATGAAGGCGGGGAAGAGTAATTTTCTCGACGGAGGTTTTTCTGCGTTGCCCATCTAGGTATTGGTCAAATAGAACACAATGCGAATTTAATCAAAGCGCTCAATAGATGCAAGCGTCAATTTTCGGTAAAGTCGGCCAGTACTGAATTCAGGTGTAAATAGCCAAAGTCACTACATTGCAATCGCTTGGGTTGAATGAGGCCTTTTTTGCGTTGCCCCGTGAGTTGTGGTTCGAGGTCGTTCAAGGTTAATCCAGTGCGATCTTGAAACAGCTGCTCTGCCACACCTTGCTTCAGGCGTAAAGCATTCATGAGGAACTCAAAGGGCAGGTCCTGTTTGGATAGCGATTCATGACCCGCGCGAAAATGCTCCAGTCGGGTCAAGTAGTGTTTGGGTAAACGGGTTTTCCAGTAACGTAAGATTTCACCCTGGTCATTGGTGATTTTTCCATGGGCTCCGGCGCCAAGGCCGAGATAATCACCAAAGGTCCAATAATTGAGATTATGCTTGGCCTGAAATCCGGCTTGGCTGAAAGCGGATACTTCATATTGGTGATAGCCTGCAGCTGCAAGTTTCTCGATGCCGGCCTGATGGGTTTGCCAAATCGCCTCTTCTTCCGGTAGTTGCGGCGGGTGGCGAAAAAAATGAGTGTTTGGCTCGATGGTAAGCTGATACCAACTGATGTGTTCCGGTTGCAGTCGTATGGCTTCTTCAAGATCTGCCATTGCCTGGTCCGGCGTTTGCTCCGGCAGTCCGAACATCAGGTCCAGGTTGATATTTTGAAAGCCGCTTTTTCTGGCGGCGTGAAATGCGTTGAAAACATCCTGGGTTTGATGAATCCTGCCTAAACGGGATAACTGCCGGGCATTGAAGCTTTGTACCCCTATCGACAGCCTGTTGATACCGATATCAAAAAAATCAGCGAAATATTTGGCGTCGACAGCCCCCGGATTAGCCTCCATCGTTATTTCAATGGCAGGCGCAAACACCAAGTGTTTCCGCACAGTTTGCAAAAACGTCTTATAACTCGCCGGATGGAACAAGCTTGGTGTACCACCTCCGAAGAAAATACTCTGCAATGGCGAAAGGCTGCGTTGCGATAGAAAGTATTGGATGTCTAATAGAAAATCCCGGCATAAGGCAGCTATGTATTCGGCCTCGGGAATATCGCCGTTAACCTGATGCGAGTTGAAATCACAGTAGGGGCATTTCTTCACACACCATGGGATGTGGACATATAAAGAAAGCGGGACGGGCAGCCTAATGCTCACCGGGTAAGCCTAATCGCTGTAGTTCTCTAACCAATAAGCGCGTCGCGATCCCTCTGTGGCTCAGTTGATTTTTTGCTTCCGTATCCAATTCCGCCACGCTGCACTGCTGTTCCTTTATCCAAAATAGCGGATCATAGCCAAAGCCGCCTGTCCCCTGTTCCTGGGTCAATAGCGTTCCATGCCAGCGGCCCTGGCATATGAGCGGATCGGGATCTGCCGCGTGGCGAACCAATACCAAACTACAGTGGTAGTGACAGCTGCGTTTCTCAGTCGCCAGGTTTGTAAGAGTAGCAAGTAATTTGCGGTTATTATCCCGGTCATTGGCATCGGGACCGGCAAAACGTGCGGAATAGATCCCCGGTGCGCCGTCCAGTGCATCTACCACTAGCCCTGAGTCGTCCGCGAGCGCCGGGAGCTTGGCTATGGCCGATGCGTGGCGGGCTTTCAACAAGGCATTTTCCACGAAAGTTAGCCCGGTTTCAGGAGGGGAAGGGATATTCATCTCGCCTTGGGGGACGACCTTATACTGAAATTCATCGAACAGGCGGGTGAATTCAGCGACCTTTTTTGCATTGTTGCTGGCAAGAACTAGAGATAATAGCATAGTAAGAAATCAGATTATTTCGCCCGGAAAGACGCCCGACGGACAACTCAATCCGGATACAGCGCTTGGTGGAACTTCAACCGAAACGGTCCGGCGTTCGGGTCGGCCTGGATTTCCAGATTAAATTCCATCATTTCGCCCTGGCTATACCAAAAACTGGCGATTTGATAGACCGAATTAGCCTCGGCTATTCGAGTGAATTCCAGATCGCGCTTTTGCTGAATGAGGTTTTTAACCGATCCTCGAATGAATGCCGACACCGGCTTACTGGTCCCGTCCGGTTGTTTTTTTAACACCGCCACATTGAGAAAGCCAGCCACCTTGCTCCGTGGAATGTCATATTGCTTGGCGATAGCCGGGTCCAGAATCGTACTGGGCAGGGCGATGTAATGTACTTCAAAATCACCGAATTCCTGCTTTTGTTCAGCCTGAGTCAGAGTGCTAAAACCATACAAGGCGATTAGGCAGCCCCAGAAAAGCAGCTTTCTAGCCAATAAAGCATTGGCTTTGGGAAGGTCTGGTAGACCGTACGAATAGATCATCTGGACACCTGGTAGATAGCGATTTGGCCGAACAAATTAGGAAACACTTGGTTTGACCAGCGGGTTCGATGCTCGTTATCCACTACGGTGCGGCGCTTTATGTAGATGTTTTTCTGAGTACAGAGTTCTTCAAAGTCCTTAAAGGTGCACAAATGAATATTTGGCGTGTTGTACCAGGTGTAAGGCAGCGTTTTAGACATGGGCATGCGGCCTTTTTGCGCCAGATAGAACCGTAAACGCCAATGGCCGAAATTGGGAAAGGTGATGATACATTCCCGGCCCATCCGCAGCATCTCATCCAGCATGATATCCGGCGAGCGGACCGCTTGTAATGCTTGGGTCATTACAACCAGGTCGAAACTCTTGTCTTTAAAATGCGATAAGTCGTCCTGGTCGAGGTCTTGCTCAATAACGTTTACGCCTTTTTGCAAGCAGGCGGTAATATTATTCGGGTCAATTTCCAGTCCGTAGCCTTGGACTTGTTTATGTTGCTGCAGATAAGCCAGCAAAGTGCCGTCGCCGCAACCCAGATCGAGGATGCGGCTGCTGGGTTGTATCCAGCCACAGATGATTTCCAAATCGGAGCGCATTTCAGATCTCCTCTCCCACACGTTGCATATAGGCATGAAAGACGTCCATGTATCGTGGCGTCGGAATCAAAAAAGCGTCATGTCCATGGGGAGCTTCAATTTTCGTGTAACTCACCGGCTTCCGGGCCTCTATCAGGGCATTCACCAGTTCTTCCGATCGCGCCGGGGAAAATCGCCAGTCGGTGGAAAAGGCGACAACGAAGAATTTGCATGTGGCGGCGGAAACGGCAGCTGCCAAATCATTGCCATGGTGGCGGGCGGGATCGAAGTAATCCAGGGCCCTGGTCATCAATAAATAGGTGTTGGCATCGAAGTTCTTTGAGAAACGCTCACCCTGATAATTCAGATAACTTTCAATCTCGAACTCGACATCCAGAATGCCGAATTTAAAGGCCTGATTGCGCAAATCCCGGCCAAATTTTTCGCCCATTCCCATATCGGACAAGTAGGTGATATGGCCGAGCATGCGGGCCAGTTTGAGGCCGTTGGCAGGAAAAGTATGATGCTCGTAGAAATGCCCGTCATGGAAATTTGGATCGGAAGTGATAGCCCGTCTCGCCACTTCATTGAAGGCTATATTTTGAGTGGTCAGTTTTGGGGTGGAGGCGATGACCGCAGCGTGACGCAAGCGATCCGGGTACTGGATCGACCACTGCAGCGCCTGCATTCCACCGAGGCTGCCGCCGACGACCGCTGCCCAGCAGTCGACTCCCAAGCGATCGGCCAGCAAGGCTTGGCTGGTGACCCAGTCCACCACAGTGACTACCGGAAAATCCGGGCCGTAGAGCTTATCGGTGGCGGGATTCAGGCTGCTGGGCCCCGTGGAGCCATGGCAACCCCCAAGATTATTGACGCCGACAACAAAGAACCTGTTGGTGTCGATTGGCTTGCCGGGACCGATACAGGAGTTCCACCAGCCGGGCTTTTTGTCTGTCATGGAGTGATAACCGGCAACATGATGATTGCCGCTGAGTGCGTGACAAACCAGAATCGCATTCGACCGGTCCGCATTAAGCGTGCCATAGGTTTCGTATACCAACTGAAAGGACTCCAACACCTTGCCGGATTCCAATTGAATGGGCGATTCAAACTGTGCGACTTGGGGCTCAACCAAGCCTACCGAGTCAGGCGGGATAACCTCAGGCATTCCTTTTTATCCAGGTGAGAACTTTGACCGTTGCCGATTTAGATTTATTCAAGCCGGCAAGTCTATAAAGCCAGAACAACAGGCGCAACTATTATTCGTCTAAGGCAGTGGCGGAGAAGACTGAAATTTTAGACAGCTAGGGGACTGCTAACCGAGCAAGCCGGGCAGATTTACGACCTTTTGCGAAATCAACAGTGGTGCAGGGCGGCGCAACTTCCGCTGAATGAGCTCCGCTTCGGTTTCCTGGCGATCAATTTCTTCCATCATATTTTGAATCTTACGCATTTGCACACGGGTATCCTTCGCACTGCTGGCGAGTTCCTTCAGGCGCTTGATTTGGTGCTCAAGCAACTGCTTTTGCTCGACCGTATGTTGCATGATGGGGAGTAGCGCCTCCTGGGGCCATTGCTGGGTTTCCTTCTCGATTTCCTGGTACAAACGCCTGGCTTCGCTCACGAGTGTCGTGAAAAAGCGTTTGACAACAATGGTCTGTTCACTCATCACCGTGGATGGATTACGGCGGAACTTCTCGGCTCGTTGTCGGAGCGATTCGATTTCCCGCACTTGCCGATTGATGTTGAAATTTATCGGTCGCAAATGCCGTGATTTCGGATCCGCAGCGTAACGTTCGTAAATGGATTTCACCATCTTTTGCGCCAGCCGCGCTTCGTGGTTTAAGTTGCTCAAGTCATTTTCAATTCCTTGGAAAAAGCTCGCCATCGCCCGGGACATGCCGACGGTCGTCCAGCTGTTTACCAGTTCATCGCGGGTTTGCTTGGCATTGGTTTCGAATTTATCCGAGTTAACCAGTTTGCCCAGTATCATCGCCTGGGATTTCATGAGGCGGCGACTGGAGCGAAGCGTAAACAGTTTCTTGTAATAGAAGTTGTAGTCATCCTGGGTTTTTTCCGTCAGCGTCATCAAGAAATCTTTACTGACGCCCTTTTGCTCGAACTCATCCAGTTTTTCCTGGTAGGTCAAGCGGCGCGACTGCAGAATCGCCTGGCTCGTCTGCAGCATGCCTAATACATCATTGACCAGCGTTTGGGTAAGAATTTTCTCTTTCTGCGCAAGAATTTGGTTGGTTAGTAAGCTTTCCAACTCCGTCAGCTGGCTTTTCTGTAACAAGGCGGTATCGCCTTTTACCCTTGCAATCAACGCTTGTTTGGCTGAAGCGAGCAGCACGTCGTCGACGGCCAAGCCGAGCTGTTCGGCCGTTTTCGCGCGAACTTTCGCAACCGCCTTTTCGGTATGCTGTTCGCCCTGAATATCATCCCACAGAACGTCGATTTTATTTAGAACGGCAAATCGACCGGCCCGGTGATCTGCGGTATCGATATGGATATATTGTTTCCAGATTTCCATGTCGCTGGCGGTCACCCCGGTATCTGCACCAAGCAGAAAAATCACCGCATGAGCGCTGGGTATCATGCTGACCGTGAGCTCCGGTTCCGAGCCAAGGGCATTGAGACCGGGGGTATCCAGAATCTTCAGTCCTTGCTGCAAAATGGGGTTTTCCAGGCTGATGAGCGCATGACGCCAGGCCGGTACTAAACAGGTATTGGGCTGCCGGGGATCGCGTTCGAGCCCGGCTACTTCAAAGCCGAGGCCTCTCGCTTCGTCGAAACTCACGGTTTTGGTTCTGGCAACTTGGTCCAGGGATTCCCGCATGGTTTCCGGCGAACTCATGTCCAAAGGATAATAAACCCAATGTTCTTTGGACTTTTTTAAATCCGCCAGTGATTGATCTTCGCTGCGGGTTGCAATGGGCAGGAGCTTGAGGTAGCTGCCGCCATCCGGGTCATAGAACAATTCTGTGGGACACATGGTTGTGCGCCCGGCCTGCGAAGGCAGCATGCGCTGGCCGAATTCGGCAAAAAACAAGGCATTAATGAGTTCGGTTTTGCCCCGCGAAAACTCGCCGACAAAGGCGATGGTGAGGGTATCTTCTTCCAGAAGACGCACGCTGCGTTGCAGTTTTAGCTCAAGATCATCGGAATTAAGGTGATTCGTGCGCAGCCAACTCTGGTAGTGATTAATTTCGCGCACCAGTGTTTTCTTCCACTGATAAAAGGCTTCAACCTGATGACTTAAACCATTCACACTCATTTCGAATACCGTCCTGATAATCAGCCGCCTATTATAAGCGTTTTGGCCGCCGTTGCCGCGGGTGAAATGAGGGGGTGTCACCCTTTCTGTGCGGCAGTTAAGATAAATAGAAGTTCATGTTGGTAAAAAAATCAACAATTTAGATAAAAAATTGCCAAAAAAAGGTGATGTTTTTTCCAGTAACCATTGGTGTTGTTTTGTATATACGCAGGTGGTCAAAAACCAACTAACGGTACGGCTTTACAATAGGCAGGATGGGAGGGCGTAGAAATGGAGGAGTATGAGTAGCCGTGGAGGCAAAATGTGCCTCCGGCATCCTCCAATTCATAGCCTTGCAGGGATGAGTTGTCCTTATTTACCGAAAAAAGCTTGCGGAAGCTAATAAGCGCCTGCCAGTGCTCTGCCGATAACGAACAGGATCAGCAAGAGTATCATTGGCGACAGGTCCAGTCCGCCGGTAGCCGGCATGATTTGCCGGATGGGTTTCAACAGAGGTTCGGTAATTTGCATTAGCAACTGCGCGCCGGGGTGATAGCTTCCAGGCGCAACCCAACTAATGATAACCACTAAAATGAGTGCCCAGGTGTATAGTTGGATCACCGCATTTAACAAGGATAAAAGCGTTATGCCGAAAAGAGGGGCGAAGTACTGGCCGAAAGCGCTGATGGGAATCATATTAACCAGGCTTTCCAACACGAACTGCAGTAACAGGGCTAGAATCAGAGAGGCGAAATCCAGCCTTTGCCAGCCCGGGACGATGCGTCGAAGCGGAATGAGCAGCGGGTTGGTGGCTTTTACGATAAACTGTGAAATCGGATTGTAAAAATCTGCCCTGGATACCTGCAGAATAAAGCGTAATAGCACAATTGTGATATAAAACTGTCCAATAAAATAAACGACATCTAGCAATATTTGCATGCGTTATGCCCAGCCTCCCGGTCACGCGAAATAGTGGTTTCGAAGTGGTTTTAACTCGATGCTATTGGATAACCTGAATGTCATGCCAACTTCGACCGTTAAATCATAATTTTCTCTGGTACGTACTCACCAGTACTCTAATATTGGTGCGATGGATGGTTTTCCAACCGGCGCATCGCACGGGAATGCTACTCAGGGGGGTCTTCGCCAGCTAATTGATACGACCTTTCCCATGCATCTTTGACGGCGGCTGCTACTATAGCAACAAGCTGCTCCTGCTCGAAACGGCTAATTGCTTTTTCTGTCGTGCCACCGGGGGACATCACCCGCCTTTTCAAGGCGGCGGGATCTTCTTCGCTTCGGGTAGCCAGTTCCGCAGCGCCGCGCATGGTCTGAATGGTCAGTTGCCGGGCGGCGGTTTGGTCAAGCCCCAAATTGACGGCCGCCTGCTCAAGCGCTTCCAAAAACAAGAAGCAATAGGCCGGACCGCTGCCGGAAAGGGCGGTAACCGTATGCAGGTCCCGCTCCTCTTCGATCCAGGCGACAGTGCCCACTGCGCCAAACAACCCTTCGGTAGCCTGTTTTTGGTTCTCCGAGACGGCGCGATTGGCAAACAGTCCGCTTGCCCCCAAATGCACCTGCGCCGGCGTGTTTGGCATACAGCGAATGATCGCGAGCCCATTGCCTAACCAACTGTCCAACTGGGCGCTTTGGACGCCGGCGGCGATGGAAACGATCAACGGCCGGTGTTTTTGTACAGCCGGTTTTAGCCCTTCGCAAACTGCCTGCATTACCTGGGGTTTGACACAAAGCACCAGGATATCGGTTTGCGCTATTGGACTGTTGTTGTCCGAATAGGTTGCAATCCCGAACTGTAAATCTAGCTTTTGCAACTCTTTGGCGACAGGCGCACAGGCCGCGAGCTGTTCAGCAGGATAGCCCTTGGCAATCAGGCCGCCGATAATCGCCGTGGCCATGTTGCCGGCTCCGATGAAGGTGATTTTGTTTGCTTGTTTCATGGCATTCCTTGAAATCTTTTTACGTCGATTGTCGTATCGAAACAGCCCCGTATGGCGGGCAAGTCTGATTGGACGGTCAATTTGTCAATGTCGATGGGTCGCTTCGCGAGCGCCAAAAATTGCGGTGCCGATTCTAACCACAGTCGCACCCTCGGCAATGGCGATTTCCATATCGCCGCTCATGCCCATCGACAAGGTATCCACCGTTGGATGCGTTTTTTTAAGCTGTTCAACAAGGCTTCGCATGTGCGCGAAACTTTCATGCAGTTGGGCAACCGGGAGGCTCCCGTCGGGGATGCACATAAGTCCCCTGAGGGTCAGCCTGGGAAGACCGGCTATTGCCTCCGCGAGCCCCGGGATCTCTTCCGGTTTTACCCCGTTCTTGCTAGCCTCCTGACTGATGTTTACCTGAATGCAAAGGTTCAGCGGCGCTTGTTCGGTCGGTCGCTGGGCAGACAGTCGTTCGGCGATTTTAGTTCTATCGAGGCTGTGAACCCAGTGAAATCCATCGGCGACCAGGCGTGTCTTGTTCGACTGAATAGGACCGGTGAAGTGCCAGATCAGGTCAAGATCGGACAAGCTCTGCATCTTCCGTTTCGCTTCCTGTGGATAATTCTCGCCAAAATGACGCAGACCACTGGCATAGGCCTGACGGATAAGCTCGGCAGATTTGGTCTTGCTGATGGCAAGCAACAGAACCTCGTCGGAATCTCTGCCCGCGATTTTTTTGGCAATCTGAATTCTTTGCCGCACGGCGGCGATGTTGTCTGCTATGCTGTTCATAAAGTTCTTGCGGTTGTCCCCGCTGCTTGCAGGGGCGGACCCAACTAAACCTTTGTCAATCCTTTTCGGGGCAGGAATTGTAACCAACAAACGCACCGCAGTGCACTATCTGTATGTGGGCGCTATAGAATTCCTTTTCGTTGAATGTTGGTTTCGGTCGCCCGCCCGAGTTAGCTAACGGAGCTTATTATGGATATTACCGAGTTGCTGGCGTTCTCTGCTAAACAGGGCGCTTCCGACTTGCACCTGTCTGCCGGTTTACCTCCGATGATCAGGGTCGATGGCGACGTACGGCGAATCAATTTACCGGCCATGGAGCACAAGGAAGTACACGCCCTGATTTACGACATAATGAACGACAAGCAACGCAAGGACTTCGAGGAGTTCCTGGAAACCGATTTCTCCTTCGAAGTACCCGGCGTCGCCCGTTTCCGGGTCAACGCCTTTAACCAGAACCGTGGTGCCGGCGCGGTATTCAGAACCATTCCCTCCAAGGTGCTAACCATGGAGGATCTCGGAATGGGACAGGTTTTCAAGGATATTGCATTGAAACCACGAGGCATGTGCCTGGTAACCGGGCCAACCGGTTCCGGTAAAAGTACCACGCTTGCTGCGATGATTGATTTCATTAACGATACCCGGTATGACCATATCCTCACCATTGAGGATCCGATCGAATTCGTTCACGAAAGCAAGAAATGCCTGGTGAACCAGCGGGAGGTCCACCGCGATACGCTTGGTTTCAGCGAAGCGCTGCGTTCGGCCTTGCGGGAAGACCCGGATATCATACTGGTCGGTGAGATGCGGGACCTGGAAACAATACGCCTAGCGTTGACTGCCGCTGAAACCGGCCACTTGGTGTTCGGAACCCTGCACACCACCTCTGCTGCTAAAACCATTGACCGGGTAGTGGATGTTTTCCCCGCGGAGGAAAAAGCCATGGTGCGGTCGATGTTGTCGGAAAGTTTGCAGGCTGTCATCTCGCAAACGCTGTTGAAAAAAGTGGGAGGCGGCCGGGTCGCTGCCCATGAGATCATGATCGGAACCCCGGCGATCAGGAATCTGATTCGGGAAGATAAAGTCGCGCAGATGTACTCTTCCATTCAAACCGGGGCGGCGATCGGTATGCAGACTCTTGACCAATGTCTGCAGAATTTACTCTCGAAAGGGCTGATTACCCGAGACGGGGCAAAAGAAAAAGCCAAGATGCCGGAAAATTTCTAATGACGGCCAAGTGCTGACAGTCATGGTTATGAGCCTTAAAGCGGACAGGTAGGTAACAAGATGGATTTCGATAAGCTATTGAAAATTATGGTCGAAAAAGGTGCTTCGGATTTGTTTATCACGGCCGGTGTGCCACCCAGCATCAAGGTTCATGGTCGAATGGTGCCTATCACCAAATCACCTTTGTCGCCGGAACAGACACGGGAGACGGTCTATTCCATCATGACTGAAAAGCAAAGGGCGGAGTTTGAGGAATTGCATGAATGCAATTTCGCTATCAGCGCCAGGGGGATTGGCCGCTTCCGGGTCAGTGCTTTTTTTCAGCGCAACCTGTGTGGCATGGTGTTGCGCCGAATTGAAACCAACATCCCGAAAATTGATGATTTGCGATTGCCGGAGATTATCAAGCAGCTTGCGATGACCAAGCGGGGATTGATCATTTTTGTCGGGGCAACCGGGACCGGTAAGTCAACGTCCTTAGCCTCCATGATCGGGCACAGGAACCGCAATAGTAAGGGGCACATCATTTCCATTGAGGACCCGATTGAATATATCCACCAACATCAGGGCTGCATTATTACCCAACGTGAAGTGGGGCTGGATACCGAGTCCTTCGAAGTCGCGTTGCGCAATACTCTGCGGCAAGCGCCCGATGTCATCATGATCGGTGAGGTGCGGACCAAAAATACCATGGACCATGCCGTGACTTTTGCGGAAACAGGCCACCTTTGTCTTGCCACACTGCACGCCAATAATGCCAACCAGGCATTAGACCGGATTATTAACTTCTTCCCGCCGGAGCATCACAACCAGACCTGGATGGATTTATCACTCAACTTAAAAGCGATTGTCGCCCAGCAGTTAGTGCCTACGCCCGATGGCAAGGGACGTCGTGCAGTCATCGAAGTGTTGATCAATTCGCCGCTGGCTCAGGATATCATCCGTAAGGGCGAGGTGCACAAGTTGAAGGAGTTAATGACCAAGTCCAATGAAATCGGCATGCAGACTTTTGACCAGGCGCTCTACAAAGCCTATGCTGCAGGGGAAATTACTTATGAAGATGCACTATCTCATGCGGATAGCGCTAACGATTTGCGTCTCATGATCAAGCTAGGGGCAGATGCCGATCTCAAGAAGCAGGCTGCTGTCGCGGATTCGTTAACGCTCACCGACGATGAGGACTATTAGGCTTCGGTGACATTTGCTCATCGTCACTTTTACGCCTGAAAAATCGATAGGCATGGCACCAAGGGCGTGGTTTGGTCGTTTCAAACGAGCGATGAGTCGCGTGGACTGTCGGTTTACCGAGAGCGGTCAGCAAAAGTTTCCAGGCGCTAGTGCGCCTCGTCCCAGTTACTGCCGATTCCGGCATCGACCAAGAGCGGCACGGACAACTTAGCCGCCTTGGACATTTTATCAGTCAGCTGTTGAGCGATGTTTTCTGCCTGTTCACTGTCGGCTTCCAGGATAAGTTCGTCATGCACTTGCATGATCATTTTGGCTGGAATATTTTCTGCGGAAAGCCACTGGTCAACTTCAACCATTGCCCGTTTGATGATGTCTGCAGCCGTGCCTTGCATCGGCGCATTGATTGCGGTCCGTTCGGCAGCATTTCGTAACATCCGATTAGTGGATTTGATGTCGGGCAAATAAAGACGCCGTCCGAACAGAGTTTCAACGAATCCCAATTCGTAGGCTTCGCCACTGATTCGGTTCATATATCTTTGCACCCCTGGATAGCGTTCGAAATAGCGCTCGATATAGCTTTGCGCCGTTTTTCGCTCCACTTTAATTTGGCGGGCCAACCCGAAGGCCGACATCCCGTATATCAAGCCGAAATTGATTGCCTTGGCTTGGCGGCGTTGCTCGGAAGTCACCTCGTCAGGGGGCGTATCGAATACTTCCGCGGCAGTTGCCCGGTGCACATCGGCATTATGGGAGAAGGCTTCGAGCAGTCCCGGATCATTGCTCAGGTGAGCCATGATTCGAAGTTCAATTTGACTGTAATCCGCCGAAATCAAACGTTTGCCCGGCGGTGCGATAAAAGCCTGGCGAATTCTCCGGCCTTGTTCGTTGCGGACCGGGATGTTTTGTAAGTTCGGATCGGTAGAGGAAAGCCTGCCTGTTGCCGCTACGGCCTGATGGTAGGAGGTGTGGACCCGGCCCGTGCGCCGGTTAATCATCTCCGGCAGTTTGTCGGTATAGGTCGATTTCAATTTGGAAAGACCGCGGTATTCAAGAAGCACCTTTGGCAGTTCATATTTCTCTGCCAGTTCCTGCAACACGGGCTCGGCAGTCGAGGGTTGGCCTTTGGAGGTCTTTTTGATGACTTCGAAATTGAGTTTATCATAGAAGATAGCCTGTAACTGCTTCGGCGAGCCAAGATTGAATTTCTCACCGGCGAGTGAATATGCTTGTTCTTCCAGTATCTGCATCCGTTCGGCCAACTCCTGGCTGTGTTGTTTCAGGCGCTGACTGTCAATAAAGGCGCCGTGATGCTCCATACGGGTTAGCACCGGAACCACAGGCATTTCGATGGTTCGGTAAACGTCCTCCAGTTTGCCAGCGGCTTGGAGCATTGGTTGGAGTATCCGGTGCAATCTGAGGGTGATATCCGCATCTTCCGCCGCATAGGGCGACGCGATATCCAAACTGATTTGATTGAATGTCAGTTGCTTTGCCCCCTTTCCGGCGATGTCTTCGAATTTGATGGTTTTGTGACCCAGATATTTTGCGGCAAGACTGTCCATATCATGCCGGGAACCTACGGAGTTCAGCACATAGGATTCGAGCATGGTGTCATCTGCAATGCCGCGTAACTCAATCTCATAATTGGCAAGGATATGCGCATCGTACTTTAAATTTTGCCCAACCTTTTTTATTGTGGCATCGGTTAATACCGGAGCGAAACGCTCCAATACCCAATCTCGAGGGAGTTGTTCGGGGGCATCCATATATTCATGAGCAACGGGAATATAAGCCGCTTCGCCGGGGTTGATGGCTATGGAAAGGCCGACAAGCTCCGCATCCATGTAATTCAAGCTGGTGGTTTCCGTGTCAAAGGCAAAGTATCCGGCCTGCTTGATGCGGACCAGCCAGGCTTCCAATGCCTCCTTTTGAAGGATGGTTTGGTATTTGGCTTCTATCGGAGTAACCGGCTTTCGCTCAGTCTCGACCTTGGTTTCTTCTGCTGCACTGTTATCGAGTTCCTTCAGCCAGGTCTTAAACTCGAATTCCCGATAGTACTCGCGCAGTTGATCACTGTTGACCGGATGAGCCTGGATATCTTCCAGCGCTTCCGGAAGTTCTACATCAAGCTTTATAGTCGCCAATTCCCTGGATAACGGCAGCTGCGCTAGCGAATTGCGGAGGCTTTCCCCAATTTTGCCCTTAACCTGATCCGCCTGGGCCATGATAGTGTCCAGGTCGCCTATTTCATTGAGCCATTTCGCGGCTGTCTTGGGGCCGCACTTGGGTACGCCGGGAATGTTATCCACTGTGTCGCCGATTAGGGCCAGGTAATCAATGATGCGTTCTGGCGGCACCCCAAATTTCGCAATAACGCCTTCTCTATCCATTTGCGTTTCAGACATGGTATTGACCAGGCTGACATGCGGGCTCACGAGCTGTGCCATATCCTTGTCGCCGGTCGAAATGACGGTGTGTAATCCCTTTTCGGTTGCCTGGTTTGCCAAGGTACCGATGACATCGTCCGCCTCGACTCCGCTGATCACTAACAGAGGCAATCCCATTGCAAGCACTATTTGATAGATAGGTTCAATTTGCGGTGCCAGATCTTCCGGCATCGGAGGGCGGTTGGCCTTGTATTCCGGATACATGTCATGCCGGAAGGTTTTTCCCTTGGCGTCAAAAATCACTACGATGGTGCTGGCAGGAAACTCTTGCTGAAGCCTGCGAAGCATTGCAATGACGCCGCGGATCGCGCCGGTGGGGTGTCCTTTGCTGTTTTCCAACTTCGGCAATGCATGGTAAGCGCGGAACAGATAGGAAGAACCATCGACCAGAATAATCGGAGTTGACGAAGCGGCTTTACTCATAGGAAATACTGGGGTCTAATGAAAAGGAGAATTATTGGTGGGGAAGGGTAAAATGTCTTGGTGGTTTCGTAAAGCTTGCCTTGCACTTTGTTGCGGAATACTCGCTGTCGGATTGGCGATAGCCCAGGATGAACCGGAGATCGAAATTCGCTATGGTGAGGACAAAACCTTTTACGAATATCGGGTAAACGGTGAAATAGTGGAGATAAAGGTCGTTCCCAAATCCGGTCAGGTTTATTACCTGGTAGTAACAGACAGCGGTGACTTTGAGCGTTCTGCTACGTCCAGGATCCGCTTTCCCAGCTGGAAACTGATGGAATGGTAGGTTTCCTGTCTTATCGATGACTGGCCGCGCGGTCAAATAGACTTTCGACTTCAATGGCGGTATTTACTGAATTATCAACTGTACAACTCGAAGAGTTGCTGAAGCACTACTTCTCCACTTTCGGCGTTTCGCGATTCGAAGGAATCAGCGCGGGCATTGAAAATACCAATTACTTTGTCGATCTGAAACTGGCATCGGGTTCCAGTAGCTGGGTGTTGACCATTCTCGAAATGCCGGATTTGGCAAACCTTAATGACATTGTTCACCTGACCCAACACCTCGCCGCCGCTGGATTGCCTGTCCCAGCCGCTTTAAATGACCGGCTGGGAAATCCTATCCAACAGGTCGTTGGAAAATCTACTGTATTGGTTCCAAGAGCCAAGGGAGCACAGGTGGATATCCCGTCGGAAGATCAGTGCCGCCAAGTGGGGGCGTTGCTGGCGCAAATGCATCTCGCGGCAAAATCCGCTGGCGGCTACCGGGCTGTGGTGCGCGACCAAACCTGGTTATGGAGTAATTTGAAAAAGCTCTCCATGCTTCCAAACGAGCAATTTCGGCATCTGGAACGCGAAGTTCAAGTTCAGGCTGATTTACAAAGCGAATATGCACAGTGTCCGCAGGGCTGGATTCACGGTGATCTATTCGTTGATAACGTGCTGTTTCAAGGCGATGAGATTTCCGGCGTTATCGACTTCTACCATGCTTGCCATGACTATTGGCTGTTAGACTTGGCGATCCTCTGCAACGACTGGTGTTATCGGGAGCCGAAGGGTTACGTTGCGGAGTTGTTATCGGCAGTTCTTACTTCCTATCAATCCATTCGCCCCTTAGAGTCCGTGGAAAAAAAGCTATGGCCGTTCGCCCTGCGGCTGGGAGCGTTACGCTTTTGGATGTCACGGTTGCTGAGCATGCATACCGCAGGTTATCAGCGGAATGTGAAGCATGGTGACGTGCTAAAGCCCCCTGAAGAAATGCAGCGGAAGATCAACGCTGCCATAAAAATACCGGCCTTGTAAGTGCTCGAAATTCCAGGGTAAAAGTCTTGCTGGTTAGTATGAATATTCTAATTTTCCGCCTTATCTTCTTATTTATAATTCGGCGGCGAAGAGTTCCTTTTAGCTCATTGCCAAGGATTTCATTATCTGTGGGGCCGATGCATCACAGTTTTTATTCAGATAGGAGTTAAACCATGGGCAAGCTGAAAACTTATCAGGAACAAGTGCAGGAATCATTTGACAAAGCGCTGAAAACAGTTGAAGAGCAGCATCGTACTTTAGCTGCAAAACCATTTGACTATGCAGAAAAATTGGAAGGTCAAGCAAAAGAGCTTTCTATTAAGTCTGTTCGCGAAATGCACGACAAGGCGTTGGATAACTTGTACTCTACTTTCCATTCTTGGAACAAGCGCGTTAGCGACTATACCAACGAGTTGGTAGCCAAGTTCGATAAGGAAGAAGAAAAGGCGAAGAAAGCGCCAGCAAAGCGCAAGACTACTGCCAAGAAGGCAGCGAAGAAAGAAACTACTGAAGAAGCAATGGCATAATCAGCTTATTTCGTAACAAAAAAAGAGCGCCGTCGGCGCTCTTTTTTTTGCGAAATGCTTTTTAGCTTGGATAGCCCCCGGCTAGCGCTGTATGAGGACTTTCAGGCGTTCTATCGCTGCTTCATACTCCGTTACTTCCTGGCTTCTTGATTCAGCAAGATTTACCAGGTCTTTATCCAGTCTGGCGACTTCATCCTGTAGGTCTACGATTTCATTGAGAACCCGTTCAGGAACTTTCTTTCCTGCCCTTTCGGCATTGGCGGCTTGTGATTCAAGTTCGATGATTTTATTTTGAACAGACTTCTTGGTATTGGTTTTTTGCTGAGTCAGAATATCAATTTCCTGCAGCTTTCGGTCTCTCGCTCTGATAGCGTCGTCAGGATGGCTATAGAGGCGGAGTAAGAGTGTGTCGGCTTCCTTTTGCTTTCTTGCCTCTTCGGCAAGTCGGGCTTTTTCAGCTTCCAAGCGTTTTTTTTCAGCGATCTGTTCGGGTGTAAGAGCCGGGGGAACGTCCTTAATGACCCTGCCATAGGCATCCACAATCTTATAGCCCTTTTTAGCGTACTCCGGCGGGATCGAGTTACTGAGCACCAATACGCCGTTTGCATCCTTATATCTGTAGAATACCGTTTGCGCATTGACAGGTGTAAACCACAGCGACAGGCTTAACAGCAACACAAGGAACAGAATATTTTTAGTTTGTTGTTTGAACAGCATAGTCCATTGTTACCTAAAAACTATCTTGGGACGGTCAATTACCCGACAGCCCATGAGTCATTGTAGCGGTTGCCTGAGGGAATAGGGAAATCCGCAATTTCACTAAGTCAACAACGCCATGCTGAACAAGTATCCGCTTGACCTTACAGAAGTATTACTGAACAAAGGATTAAATTCAAAAAGTTATGAGTGCAATTCTCCTGACCTCGGTTGTTTTGTTTGTCGTTTCGCTGATAGCCAACGGGCTGTCAGCCCTCGCTGGAGGTGGCGCGGGCCTACTGCAGTTACCGGCATTGTTGTTCTTGGGGCTGAGCTTTGCCACGGCGTTGGCTACCCATAAAATCGCCAGTGTCGCTTTAGGATTAGGAGCAACTTTTCGGCATTTGAGAGAAAAAGGGTTGGCTACCGGGTTTGCACTCTTCATGCTCGTAACCGGATTGCCGGGAGTACTTTTGGGCGCGAATGTCATCTTGTTGGTGCCTGATCGTCTGGCGCAGGCAGTCCTGGGTGTGTTTACGATCATCGTGGGACTGTATTCGATCTTTTCTCCGCAACTGGGGTTGCACGACCGAGTAAAACCCATGAAGTTGTCTGTGGCGATTATTGGGGGTTCGGGACTATTTCTTATCGGGATTCTCAATGGTTCTGTAACCTCCGGTACAGGTCTGTTCGTCACCCTTTGGCTGGTGGTCTGGTTCGGTTACAGTTATTCTGCTGCCGTCGCCTATACCCTGGTCTTGGTGGGGATCTTTTGGAATGGCTTGGGAGCGCTCGCGCTTGCCCTGCAAACTGCGGTCCAGTGGAGTTGGCTGCCTGCGTTGATTGCCGGTGCTTTATTGGGAGGTTATCTCGGCGCGCATTGGTCGATTGCCAAGGGCAATCGAGTCGTTAAACGGGCTTTCGAAGGCTTGACGCTGCTGGTGGGGCTTAGCCTGATCGGCAAGGGGCTCAGCGGTTGGGGACCGGTCATTGATTTGACCGGGATGGGATGACCGGAAGCTAAATACCAAATTGCTCGCGGTAAGCCAGAACTCCCGCATGGTATGATTCGAAGCGGGAGTCCGTTGCCAGATATTCCAGAACTTGTTCCAACTTTATGATTGCGTGCACGGGGATTTCAAACTGTAGCTCCACTTCCTGGATTGCGGATAGAGCGCCCTGGCCCCGCTCCTGCCGGTCCAGCGCGATCAAAACGCCTGCAGGCGTTGCTCCGGCATTTTGGATAATGTCAATCACCTCACGGATGGCGGTACCGGCGGTTATCACATCGTCCACAATGAGGACTCTGCCCTCTAACGGCGCACCGACAATGTTACCGCCTTCGCCATGATCTTTTGCCTCTTTTCGATTGAAAGCATACGGCTTGTCGGTAGCATAGTTTTGCGCAAGATTTACGGCGAGGCTGGAGACCAGGGGAATACCCTTATACGCGGGGCCAAACAACAAATCGTATTGAATTTGACTGGCGATTAGCGCCTGAGCATAAAAATTGCCTAATTCAGCAAGTGCAGAAGAACTGTTGAACAGGCCCGCGTTAAAAAAGTAAGGGCTCAGGCGGCCAGATTTCAAGGTGAACTGACCAAACTTCAGTACCTGTTTTTTGACAGCGAAATCGATAAATGCTTTTTGGTAATCCAACATTGGCGTAATGGCACCTTATAAGTTCTTTTTCAGGGTATATGAATTAGGTATCATACACGCAAATTTTTATAGGTAACATCTATGAGGGTAGTGACAATCAGTGTCAATGGTTTGAAGCAAGCCATTGAGAAAGGCTTTTTTGACTGGTTGCTTGAACAGGATGCCGACGTTGTTTGCGTGCAGGATCATCGGATGCGAGCATACGAATTTGATGAATCTGAATATCGCCCGCAAGGCTATGAAGCATATTTTCTGGATGCGGAAGATCTGGAGAATGGAGGCGTAGGCATATACACAAGGCAGATCCCTAAGGCCATTATGATGGGATTCGCGTTTGCTCCAGCGGATTTAAACGGTGCATTTCTGCAGGCGGATTTCGATGCGGCTAGCGTCGCTTCATTGCAAGTTCCGAGTGCACTGCAAGATACCGCAAGGCAGCAGGAAAAAGACGAATTTCTTGATGCCTTGGGCAGTCACCTGCAGAAAACCCTGCGAAAGCGCCGTCAGTTCATGTTTTGTGGCGCATTCCAAACCGCCCATTTGGTGACCGATGCCAGTGATAAATATCATAAGCTCGAAGTTTCAGGATTTCTCCCCCATGAACGGGACTGGTTCGATAATCTTTTCGATGAAATGGGATATGTCGATGTTCTCCGCCGGGTCTGCAAGGACAAGAATCAGTATACCTGGTGGCCGGAATGGGCTGAAGGATGGCGCAAGCAGGCAGGTTGGCGTACCGATTATCAAATCGTTACGCCGGGATTGCGAAATCAGATTAAGCGGGCTTGGATTGATCCGGAAACCCGGTTTTCAGACCACGCACCACTACTGGCAGACTATGATATCGACATGTAGTCGTTCCTGTTAGCCGCACCAAGCTGAATCGGTGCGGCCCTATGGCTGTCTGCGCTAGAAAGCCGGGAATACCCTAAGAATACTTGCCTTCGGTCAATGCCTGTTGTTGAGCCTCGAAAAGCTGCTTCATTCCCGCTTTGCCGAAAGCCAGCATTTGGCTAAGTTGCTCTTCGGTAAAAGGGGCTTCTTCTGCAGTGCCCTGAATTTCAATAAAACTGCCGTTGTCTGCCATCACTAAGTTCATATCGGTGGCGGCGTTGGAGTCTTCGGCGTAATCGAGGTCGACGACGGCTTCGCCATTAAAAATGCCCACCGATAAGGCGGCCACTTTGTGCATCAGAGGCGATTCCTTCAATTTGCCATCCGCTTGCAGTTTTTCCAGCGCCATGGCTAGTGCGACAAAGGCACCGGTTATCGAGGCGGTGCGGGTGCCGCCATCTGCTTGAATAACATCGCAGTCAATGGTGACCGTATGCTCCGGCATCTTGGTCAAGTCTACGGCAGCCCGCAGAGAGCGGCCTATCAGACGCTGGATTTCGACCGTTCTGCCTTGTTGTTTGCCGCGTGCTGCCTCGCGTTGCGTCCGGCTGCCGGTAGCCCTGGGTAACATTCCGTATTCGGCTGTTACCCATCCCTGGTTTTCAGCGCGTAAAAAGCGTGGCACGCCTTCTTCGATAGATGCGGTACATATTACTTTGGTATTACCAAAGGCTATTAGGACGGAACCCTCTGCATGCATGGTGAAGTCTTTGGTGATAATAATCTCGCGTGGTTGATCTGGGCGGCGTCCGCTAGGTCTCATAATGTTCCTGATGTATTTGGGATTTATGGGAAAATGCCATGCGCACTGCAATAGGCATGTACTGTCTGCAGCTCCGAGCATTGCCCGGATTTTGAGTTTAAGGATATAGGTTTTGATGAATGTGTTTTAATTTTGTGCCGCGAATTGTAGCATGATAAAGCAATAGGGAGCAGCAAATAGGGCTGCTATAATCTTAGCCTTAATCGCATTCGACACCGCTTATCAGGAAAGGATAAGTCGACGCACTTGCATGGAAACACTAAACGGGGGGCGAGCATGCCAATAATACGTATTAAGTCTCTACCAAATGCGCAAAATACTGACATAGCAAGGGTTTTGGAAGGTATCAGTAAAGAGTTTGCGGAAGCCTTGGCAATTAATGTTGATCAAGTTTATATCAGTTGGGAATTTTTACCGCCAGGGCACTATGCGCACCAGGGTCGGGCAGCAGGTTTACAGGAAAGCAAAACCCATCCGGTGCAGGTTCAACTGATCACTGCCGATCTCTTTACTGAATCGCGAATTGCGTTAATGATGGAAAAAATTTCAGAGGCAATTGCCCGCCGTATTCATGTTCCATTTGAGAACATCCTGGTATTTCACCAAGCGATTACCAGCGGTCACTTTTTTGAGCTGGGCAACACACAACGCTGGGAATCCAGCTAACTTATTAACAATTACCATTTCGTCAACTAAAGATATGTAGTGGATAGGTTTGTTCCAAACAAACCAAAAGGAGAAACCATGATTCGTAGCATGACGGCTTATGCCCGTTGCGATGCTAAAGCAGATACAGGAGTGCTGACCTGGGAAGTCAGGTCCGTCAACCATCGGTATATGGAGCCCATATTCAGGCTGCCGGAGAACTTTCGGGAAATAGAGCCGGCGTTGCGAGAATTGTTACGCAAATATGTGCAGCGCGGTAAACTGGAGTGCCAACTGAAGTTTCAGGCCGCAGCGGATACCGGCGGCAAGCTGCAGATTAATACGGCCATGGCATCGGACTTGAACGCAGCGGTTCATCAGATCAATCGCCTGCTGGATAACCCAGCTCATATAAGCGCCTTTGAGTTTCTTAACTGGCCTGGCGTCTTGGCCGTGGAAGAGGCGGATATTGAGCCTATAAAAAAGCAGGCGATCGATCTTTTCGAATCGTCGCTGCAGGAGTTGCGCCGAACCCGGGAACGCGAAGGCGAAAGAATCCGTCCGATGATTTCCGAACGGTTGGATAAAATCGCTAATATCGTCGGTGAAGTCCGAGCGCAGGTGCCAGGTATCATTACCCGTCAGAATGAAGCGCTCCGCGCCCGATTTGATGAGTTGAAAATTGAGGTCGATGCTCAACGACTTGAACAGGAGATGGTTATCCTTGCGCAAAAAGCCGATGTTGCAGAAGAGTTGGATCGCCTGGATGCCCATGTCCATGAGGTCGGCAATGTGCTCAACAAAAAAGAGTCGATAGGACGGCGCCTCGATTTCTTAATGCAGGAACTCAACCGGGAAGCAAATACCCTTTCTTCCAAATCGTTAGTGACAGAGACCACGCAATACGCAGTCGAACTGAAAGTTCTAATCGAACAAATGCGTGAGCAGGTGCAGAATATTGAATAAGGATGCAAATGCCCCTGCGGATGTCAACCTGAATGGCCAGCTATTTATCGTTTCCGCTCCGTCAGGCGCGGGCAAGACCAGCTTGGTGGCGCGTCTATTGGAGCGGGAGCCGACCGTGACGGTTTCCATCTCGCATACCACCCGCCCCATGCGTCCTGGCGAGGAAGATGGGGTAAACTACTTTTTTGTCAGCCGTGAAGAGTTTACTGAAAAAGTGAATGCCGCGGGCTTTCTGGAATACGCCGAGGTTTTCGGTAACCTGTACGGCACGTCCGAAGAGTGGGTCGATCGGCAGTTGGCGGAAGGCTTTGATGTGATTCTTGAGATTGACTGGCAAGGCGCGCAGCAGGTGAGAAGGCAGCGGCCGGATGTCCGCAGTATCTTCATTTTGCCTCCCTCCATTGAGGCTTTGCGCGACCGGCTCAATAGTCGAGGGCAGGATAACAGCGACGTTATTCAAAGACGCCTTCGCGAAGCCGCCGAGGAAATCTCGCATTTCAACGAGTTCGATTATTTGGTCGTTAACGACGAGTTCGATCATGCAGTAGATCAATTACGGGCGATCATGAATGCCGAACGTCTGCTGATGCGCCGGCAGTATCCCTGTCAGGCGGAGCGCATCACGGACATGTTGTCATCTGTCGACGACTAGCTTAAACTACGCGATCTTTTCGCTGCCCGCAGAGCTTGCGGGCTCGCTATGCTACCCAGAAATTGGTGAAACTATGGCTCGAGTAACTGTCGAAGACTGTCTGGAAAATGTAGACAACCGTTTTGAACTGGTGATGATTGCCTCAAAGCGGGCGCGTCAAATCGCCATCGAAGGCAAGGATCCTAAAGTAGAATGGGAAAACGATAAGCCAACGGTGGTTGCCTTGCGGGAAATTGCCGAAGGTTTGATTTCCAAGGATGAGTTGGAAGGAGAGCAGGAGTAAGCGCTGCTTGCTTCCTCGCCGACCTCCTGCGCTGCTCCAATTTCTTCCCTTCCCCTTCAACATCTTGATTCAACTGTAGTAAATAGCGTTGAATCGCCTTTGGCGCTTGAATTTCTAAGCGTTACCTTTATATTGGCAAAATAGTGCTGCCCTATTGTGAGGCGGCCAGGATTAATCTGCCCTGAGGTTGTGCCAGAACCAGGAAATTCGAGGCCGGCCAAGGGCTTGCTGATTGCAGGAATACTGTGCCGACAATTGACGCGCTGTCCGAACGCCTGAAGAACTACCTTGACGTCCCGCAAATTAATATGGTCAAGCGGGCTTTTTACTATGCGGAACAGGCGCATGAAGGCCAGTATCGGCAGAGCGGCGAACCTTATATTACCCACCCTCTGGCTGTAGCCAATCTTCTGGCCGAACTGCAATTGGATTATCAGTGCCTGGCAGCGGCCATGCTGCATGATGTCATCGAAGATACCGGTATACCGAAAGATGCGCTGCGCAATCAGTTCGGCGAACCCATCGCGGAACTGGTTGACGGGGTAAGCAAGCTAACCCAGATCGAATTCAAATCCAGGGCGGAGGCGCAGGCTGAGAACTTCCAGAAAATGACATTGGCGATGGCCAAGGACATCCGGGTGATCTTAGTCAAACTGGCAGATCGTCTGCACAACATGCGCACGCTAGGTCCGTTAAGGCCGGACAAGCGCCGGCGAATTGCGACGGAAACTTTGGACATTTATGCTCCCATCGCTAACCGGCTAGGCATACATACCATTTATATCGAATTAGAAGATCTCGGCTTTCAAGCCATGTTTCCCATGCGCGCCCGTTATATTCAGGAAGCGGTACGTAAACTTCGCGGTACCCACTATGAAATAATCGAGGAGATCAAGCATAAGCTGGAAATCCGGATGAAGGAAATGGATATCCCCGGCAAGATTTCAGGCCGGGAAAAGCATCTGTACAGCATATACCAAAAGATGAAATCGAAGCAGCGGTCATTTCACGACATCATGGATGTCTACGCGTTTCGCATTATTACCGATACCGTCGACAGCTGCTATCGCACCCTTGGCATGGTGCACAGTATTTTTAAGCCGGTCCCCGGCCGTTTTAAGGACTACATTGCCTTGCCCAAGGCGAACGGTTATCAGTCAATTCATACTACGCTGTTTGGGGCGCACGTGAATATTGAAGTCCAGATAAGGACCGAAGAAATGGACCGGATTGCCAACACCGGTATTGCCGCGCATTGGGTGTATAAACAGCAGAACTGCAGTTTCGCCGAAAACCAGCAGCAGCGGGCGCAAAAGTGGGTTTCTGACCTGATGGAAATGCGTGAGCGTTCGGACGATTCGTTGGAATTTATAGAAAACGTCAAGTTCGATCTGTTTCCGGACGAAATCTATATCTTTACACCAAAAGGCAAAATCATGGAGTTACCGGGTGGGGCGACACCCGTCGATTTCGCTTACTCGATTCATACCGATATCGGCAACTCCACAGTCGCCTGTCGAATCAATAAGAATCTCTCTTCCTTAAGCGAGCCTTTAAAGAGCGGTCAGACGGTGGAGATTATTACTGCACCCGGCGCAAAACCGAAAGCCGCCTGGTTGGATTTTGTGACCACCGGTAAAGCCAAGAGCAACATCCGGCATTTTCTGAAACGGCAAAAGCAGGAAGAATCCCGAGTTATCGGCAAACGTTTGCTGAAGAAAAGCCTGCAGGCCTTTAACAAGAAGCTGGATGACATCTCCGAGCAGCACAAACAACGCGTTTTGCAGCATAACCAAAGCCCCAGTATCGAGCGTCTTCTGGAGGAGATTGGCTTGGGCAACCGGATGGCCTATATCGTCGCGAGACAGCTTGCCTTTGATACGGATCACGTTGAAGACCATGAGGTGACACTGCAGCAAACGGCGGAGAATGCCACCCTGATGGTCGATGGTGCCAACGGTGAAATTTTGTCACTGGCGCTGTGTTGTAAACCGATTCCCGGAGACCCGATTGTCGGCCTGATTAACCGGGGCAGTGGAATAACCATCCACAGTGAATCCTGTGAGAAGGTCAAAAAATTGCTTTCCGATCCTGATCAATGTATTCACCTGACCTGGGCGAAGAATATTTCGGATGAGTTCTCTGTAGAATTGCGGGTTGAAGTGGAGCGTCAGCGCGGAGTTATTGCCGAAATTGCCAGTGCCATATCCGTTGCAGATGGCAATATCGAAAAGATTCATGTCGAAGAACAGAATGCCAAGCTCAGTGTCGTGAGTCTGGTAATTAAAGTCCAGGGCCGGTCGCATTTGGCCAGGGTCATGCGGCGATTGCGGCATTTGCGCGTGGTTACCTCCATTGCTCGGTTAAAGCATTAAGAACTGAAAGGTCTGCAGACTCTGTTCAAACCGCAGATCCGGCTACCTTATCCAATCTTTTGAAACGAGGCGAAAATGACCAATAAATCGATTATTCAAACCGAAGATGCTCCTAAAGCGATAGGAACCTACTCGCAAGCTGTGAAGGTCGGGCATACGGTCTATCTTTCAGGGCAAATCCCCCTTGATCCGGAAACCATGGAACTGGTCGCCGGTGATTTCTCCGCACAAACCAAACAGGTTTTCGAAAATCTTCGGGCTGTCTGCCGGGCCGCCGGTGGCGACCTGCGGGACATTGTGAAGCTGAATATCTATATGACGGATCTGAGCAATTTTGCTTCGGTCAATGAAGTGATGGCAACCTATTTTCAGGAACCCTTCCCGGCCAGAGCGGCAGTCGGCGTCGCGCAACTACCCAAAGGCGCGCAAGTGGAAATGGATGCCGTTATGGTTGCCTCTTAAGCCATTCTTGGGAAGCCAGAATGGCACTGTAGCCAACCCGAAAATTCGGGTACTGAAACTGAAAACCACTCGACTTGAGTAACCGGTTACTGCAGCGTTTACTTCCTGCCCGGCGGACTTTGCCCCTGTCGTGGTTTTGTGCCGCTCGGCAGGCAGTTTGATCCCGTATCCAGGCCGCGATTTCATCAAGCCTGGCAGGTTCGTCGTCGCTGGCAAGATAACAGTCTGCAAGTAAGTCGTCTTGGTTTGCCCGTTCCAGTAAATGGACAAGACAGCCAACCGCGTCGTCTTCAAAAATCCGGTTGGTAAAGCCACTTTGCGGGTTGAATTGCCTGCCCTGAATCACCGATTCCAGAAAGCGGGTTCTGTGAAATCCATAGATTCCGGAAAACCTTACGCTGGTGGTCGGAAAAGGCTGATTCCGCAAAATCTGTTCTGCTTCCACAAGTGCTTTGCCGCTAAAGCTGCTCGGATTTGTCGGACTGGCTTCCGTCACCCATTCGCCTTGGTTTTGCCCATAGACACTGGTGGACGAAACAAAGAACAACCGCTTTGGTGGATCTTTTTGCAAAGCGGTAAGCGTGTTTAGCAAAGCATCCTGAAAGACTTGACGATAGGCGCGTTCGGTAAATTCAGCGGGACTGAGACAGAAAACCAGGAAATCGTAGCCGCTTGTCCAGTTTTGGGGGAACGCAGCACTGAGATCCGCTTGGATATGTTCGATGCCCTCTTGTTGTTTCGGAGACTTGGATACCGCCGTTATCCGGTATTTGTCTTTAACGAGATTGGCGACGCGTCGATTGATTTGTCCGAATCCGATGAGTAAGAGGCTTGGTTTGGGCATTTTAAGTAGCTGTTCCTGCTGCATTGCAATGGGGATTGGTAAGTTTTATTCTAACCGTTAACTATTAATCTCTTATTTGTCATATGACAAGACTATTATTGGCGTTCGCCAATAGGCTGAATACGACTGCAATGGCGAACAGGATTGGCCTGTTGGATTCAGTCCCAACAACCCAGGCACATTTGGCTCAGGCATATCTGCAATGGGATTTCACCATGGTTTGAGGTAATCGACGATGACGCTAACGGAACTCCGCTACATTGTAACCCTGGCCGCAGAGAAGCACTTTGGGCGCGCCGCCGAACGCTGTTATGTCAGTCAACCGACGCTCAGTGTAGCTGTGAAAAAACTGGAAGAAGAACTGGGAGTTACCCTGTTCGAGCGCAGTAAAAGCCATATCACCGTGACGGATACCGGGCGCCGTGTGGTTGAGCAGGCGCAGCGGGTGCTGGATCAGGTAGGAGTGATCAAAGACATTGCCCAGGCGGGCAAAGACCAGCTCTCTACGTCTTTGCGCGTTGGCGCTATTTACACTGTCGGCCCTTACTTGTTCCCGCATTTGATACCCGAACTGCACCGTGCCGCACCGGAAATGCCACTCTATATCGAAGAAAATTATACCGCTGTGCTGCGGGAGAAGTTACGCCATTCCGAACTGGATGCGATTATCGTTGCCTTGCCTTTCAACGAGCCGGAAGTTGTCACCTTGCCGTTATATGACGAACCATTCGTTGTACTAATGCCGGAAGGCCACCCGCTGAGTCAGTTCGACGAAATTGAAGTTGCTCAATTGCCGGCACAGGATTTGTTATTGCTGGGTCCCGGCCATTGTTTCCGGGACCAGGTATTGGCCGCCTGCCCGGAGTTGGTTGAGAAAATGGGACGCGATCAAAGTACTCTGAATCAAGCCGTGATTACCGAAGGCAGTTCGCTGGAGACTATTCGCCATATGGTCGCTTCCGGCATGGGTATCACGGTCATTCCCCATTCCGCATACCGCAAAGACCGCTTCGCCGGAGGGCTTCTGACCACCAGACCTTTTGCTCAACCGACGCCGTTCCGCACGGTGGGAATAGCCTGGCGAGTGACTTTTCCGCGGCCCAAAGCCATCGATATATTGGCGCTAGCCGCCGGACAGTGCCGCGTTGTCGATAAAAAGCAGGCAAGTTCCGAAGACGCCGCATAGTCCCACAGGCTATCTCGACTTTTATGATGCAGCATGGATCTTATTGCAGGTGTTAGATCAGCCCATAGTAAATTTAAAGGGTGTCGGTCCGGCGCTTGCGGCAAAACTGGCCAGGATAAACCTACACACCGTTCAGGATCTGCTGTTTCATCTGCCTATTCGCTATGAAGACCGAACTCGCCTGACCCCTATCTCGCAGCTGCGGGTCGGGGTGCCTTCGCAGATTCAGGGTAATGTGATTGATGCCCGTCTTGAGCCGGGCAAAAAACGCAGTCTTCTGGTGAAACTGAGAGACCAGGAGGGAGAAGTCGGTCTCCGCTATTACTACTATACTGCGCAACTTAAGTCCCGCTTTACACCCGGCCGCAAGATAAAAGCCTATGGAGAGCCGCGCCTGGGCAGGAGCGGATTGGAGATATATCACCCCGAAACAGAGCTGCTGGACGTTACCAAACCCATTGAGATGGAAACTGAATATTCGCCTATTTACCCGGTAACGGAAGGCGTTCAGCAGAAGCGGATGCGGGAGCTTTGTCAGCAAGCGCTGCAACTGATGAAACGCACTCCAGCGCACGATTGGCTTCCTCCCGGGGTATTGGGGGAGCTGCGGTTGCCTGAATTGAATGAAGCGCTTACCGCTATTCACCATCCGCCTTTGGATGCCAACCTGCAGGCGTTGGCCGAAGGCCGAGCTCCCGGTCAACAACGTTTGGCGGTCGAAGAAATGATTGCCCATCATTTAAGTCTGTTGAAGTTGCGACATAAGCTGCAGCAGAGCAAAGCCGCTGTGTTGAATCAGGGGCGGGAAGCAGTGTTCAACTTCATTGAAGGTCTGCCTTTTGCCTTGACCAAGGCCCAGCAACGGGTGATCGAGGAAATCCGCCGAGATATCGAAACGCCGGTTCCCATGCTGCGCCTGGTGCAAGGCGATGTCGGCTCGGGGAAAACAGTGGTTGCGTGCTGTGCAGCGCTGCATGCAGTGGCCAGTGGCTACCAGGCGGCGCTTATGGCGCCCACTGAAATACTTGCCGAGCAGCACTATCGAAATTTGCAGCAGTGGCTGGCGTTCATGGATATCCGGGTGCAATGGCTTGGAGGGAAGATGAAGACCAGGGAGCGCAAGCAAATCCAGGACGAGATTCGACAGGGCGATGCACAGGTCATTATCGGTACCCATGCCTTGTTCCAGGAGTCCGTGGAATTTGACCGGTTGGGACTGGTTATCATCGATGAACAACATAGATTCGGTGTCCATCAGCGCTTGGCGTTGCGGAGTAAAGGTGAAAGAAGCGGCCAGGTACCGCACCAGTTAATAATGACGGCGACACCCATCCCGAGAACCCTGGCAATGAGTGCCTATGCGGATCTGGATACCTCTGTAATCGACGAACTTCCGCCGGGCAGAACGCCAGTGACAACCGCTGCGATCCCTGACACCAGGCGTGTCGAAGTGATCAACAGGGTGGAGGACATTATCCGGCAAAATCGGCAGGTTTATTGGGTGTGCACGTTGATCGAGGAGTCTGAGGTTCTGCAGTGCCAGGCGGCGGAAGCGACGGCAACCGAGTTACAGGAAGCGTTGCCCGGTGTACGTGTGGGGCTTGTTCACGGGCGCTTGAAGAGTCCGGAAAAGGAGCAGATCATGGGAGCGTTCAAGCGCGGCGAACTGGATCTGCTGGTGGCGACCACGGTTATCGAAGTCGGGGTCGATGTGGCCAATGCCACACTGATGGTTATCGAGAACCCGGAGCGCCTGGGACTCGCTCAGTTGCACCAATTGCGGGGCCGAGTCGGGCGTGGTGCACAGGAAAGTTTTTGCTTGCTGCTGTATCACCCTCCCTTATCAGAAACGGCAAAGGCGCGGCTGCAAGTACTCAGGGAAAGCAACGACGGGTTTATTATTGCAGAAAAAGACCTGGAAATCAGAGGCCCGGGTGAAGTGTTGGGGACCCGTCAAACGGGCCTGATTCAGTTTCGTATTGCGGATTTGCAAAGAGATCAGAATTGGCTGCCGATAGTGAAAAGAATCGCCCAACGTTTGAGCAACGATCATTTGGCTGCCGAAGGGCTTATTGCGCGATGGTTGGGGCAGTGTGCCGAGTACGGCCAGGTTTAACTACGTTTTTTTACAAAAATAACTATTCGCCAACCTTTTATTACCAATACCCTATGCCTAGTTTTTTCTAACGCCAGCGGTCTTGCAGCCAGCCAATCCTTAATGAAATCATAAGGTTGAATTGGTTCTTAACGCTGCCTTAATGGCTGGCGAATCTGGTAACCGAAAAATCTGGCGTTTTTCCAAATTTTCCCTGCTTTTTTACCCCGAATGGTTTGTGATCAACTGGTCGGCATGGATGCCCCCAACCTGCTAAGCTATGTCTATAAAGGCAAAAGTCAAAATATGTTAAAAATAAATCTTCTCGACGGGTAGGAGTTTTCCATGACCGTACCAACCGCTGTTGCCAATTTGTTTAAGGAAATTTCCACGACGAAAACGGAGTTAGCGGATGAATTTTCAAAAGTGGTGGAGGTTCCCGAACAGGGGGTAGCGCAACAAGTGCGTGTGCGAACCGTTTTACTCGCCGATGAAAAAGGCCGGGTCCAGGTGGTGATTCCTGAATCCTCAGTTTTGGATCTGGATAGCTTGAATAAGCAAACCAACCGGGAACTACGGGCATTGGCAAAAATGGATTTGGAAGCGCTCAAGCAGCGAATACAGTGGCAGGAAATCCCGGTGGTTCCGGATTTGACCGGCGCTGATGTGATCACGGACGTCAGTATCAGTGATTTGGAGGATATCTATACCCCGTCCGCCAGTCGCGGTAACTATTTGAAGATGAACCGTCCGTTGTTGGAGGCGTTAATTGGGCAGGCAAAGACCATGGAAGTCTCGGTCCCGTTATCGGATATTGCAGTCAACCGTGACGAGCCTGGCCAGGATATCAAGCAGATCCATAAAGCGATCAGTCACTTTACCAAGTTCAGAATATGCAAGCGGCTTGAAGATACGTTGGAGATGCCGCCATTGCCGGAAAGCGCCCAGCGCATCATTAAGCTGCGGGTCGATCCAAACGCGGGAATTGCCGATTTGGCCGATTTAGTGGAGACGGACCCAAGCCTTTCCGCACAAGTCGTAAGTTGGGCAAGCTCTTCCTTTTATGCCGCACCTGGAAAGATACGTTCGGTGCATGATGCTATTGTTCGTGTGCTGGGCTTTGATCTGGTGATGAATCTGGCGATGGGGTTGGCATTAGGCAAGACTTTAGATGTGCCCGATGATGTGCCGGAAGGCGTTGCCTCTTATTGGGAGCAGGCCGTCTGGATGGCGACGCTATGCGGCGGCTTGGCGACAGCAATTCCCAAAGATAACCGGCCGGAGTTCGGTCTCACCTATCTGTCCGGCTTGCTGCATAATTTTGGCTATCTGGTGTTGGCCCATGTATTTCCCCCCCACTTTTCCTTGATCAATCGCTATACCGAGGTGAATGGACATGTGGATGTTGATTATTGCGAGCAGCATCTCTTGGGTATTACCCGGGAACAGATTGGCAGTCAACTTATGTACACCTGGAATATGCCGGAAGAAGTGGTCAACGCTCTGCGTCAGCAGAAAAACCCGGAATACGATGGCGAGCATGCCATCTATGCAAACTTGATTTTTGTATCCACCCAGTTTTTACGTGAACGCAACATTGCCCACGGGCCAGCCCAGGCAATTACTCAGGAGATATGGGATAGACTCCAACTGACCGAAGCAGGAGCGCGGGAAATATTTGAAGAGTTAATGGGAATGGCCGATGAGATGAAAATGCTGGCAGGCAACCTTGAGGAAGCTGTGAGCTAATGTAATACCCGCAAAATGGAGCCGATAATGGCTTCAAAAATAGGTAAATTTAACCTCTGAAAAGCTGTCAAGTTTTGCGCAGGCTTGTAGCGCTTACCCATATCTCAATTTATCTTTTATCTTTTATTTTTTACCATTTATTTTCAATGTTCTGCAGATGAAACTTAATAAATTGCTTTATGTAAACAAATGTAGAGATTTGTTAATTTTGCCTGAAATAGCTTCACCTTTTGTTTTAAAGCTGGCTATATTCGTAAAGGTATCGCAACGCTACATGGGAGAGCTGTTTTGAGCGCATTAATCTTTAATCAAGCCAGTATTTATCATCTCCAGCAACTGGAAGTTCAGTATCGTCGTCGTGTCGGTGAACGCTTCAGATTGTCGGATGAGGAAGACCGCTTGGCGTTGATTTCCAGGTCGTCGGGTTCTGCCGATATTATTATTCAAAAGTATTTCCGCCGTTTCGCTCATGAACTCGAGCCCGAGTTGATGTCCGAGTTGGTCGAACGGGGTGTTGTGCAGCCTTCGCATTATCACTAGTTGCAAATCCAAACGATATCCTCGTCAAGGCGGCAAGGATCAGTTTATCTTTGCCGCTTTCCATCTCCTCTTTCGTTATACTTCCACCTGTATTCAGTTGCTGGGCAAAAGGCTATAGTCGGTCAAACCCGTAGCTGGTTTTCATCCTGATACGCCATCCTTGGCGTGTCGCGGAGTTGCGATCCATCATGTTTGATTATTGGCAACTTGAGCCTGCCTGGAAGGAACTGATTGGTTGGACAAAGCGGGTCTTGGTTTGATTGGTAGGGTAACCGAACTCTCCGTTAGTGGGATTTGCCTTGCACAGTTGCCACAGGGTTGCCAAAAAAGTTGACTGAATTGCTCGAAGGGCTGGCTTGGTTGCCTTTAAACCGATAAAGTCTCTAAGTGCTTTTTGCCTTTCTCGAAAAACAAAGCAATATAGAACGTTGAATAGAGCAATCCATCCTCCAAAGACAACCTTGGAAAGGTTGCAGTTAAGTTTCTTCTATTCCCCTCTTGGAAGGGGGCAGTATGTCTGAACTTGTAAGTCCACCTACGACCGGTGAAATCAGTGCCGAATGTCCGTGCCCGGAAATAGTTGCCAGTCAAAAGAATCATTTCGGAAGAAAGTGCTGGGAATGGCAGTGTGATTATGCCCACGAAGTGCTTGTTGAGGGCAAAGGCATGGTGATTGAGTGTTCCGCACTTCATAGGCAATGTTGTATTGATGACAACACGGATTATTTCGTCAGCTCTCCAAAAATCGAACCGCTAAAAAGTTTTTTTGAAACTACCATGAAGTATTTCGGCATTAAAAACAGCGATAAAGGAAATGCTGAAACCGAAGGATAGGCTGTAGGCTCAGTTCCGCCGACTAAGTCACAAATCCCAGATGTTCGTCCAAAGTTCCCATGCCTTATGATTTCAGTCAATGCATGCTTTGGTTTGGTGTCTCTGCCGTCTGCATTTAGCGCTTCCTTAGGTATATCCAGTTGTTTAACTGCACTTTGAACTAGGAGATATACTATGAAGACAACGCAAAAATCCAAAATGGCAATGCATCTTAAGGGAGTTGGAGTCCCTGGTTTTGGGGCGTGGCTAGGGGTTGGTTTAGGTGATGCTGTTATCGGGATTGATGATGGGTTTAACACCTATATTCTATCCTGTGAAGCCAACCAAATGAGCACGACCTTTTGCCATTTAACTTCCAGCAAGCCATTTTTGATAAACCCTGTACCACATGCGCTTTTGTACCAATCCAGCTTTGAGTTCAAGCTGGACATCCATGGAACTCAATGGGCGAAAGCCAGCCAAACCCATAGTGTGGAAATAAAATTCTATTGTCCAAAGACAAAGAAAGTGCTTTGGGGGGATGAAAGACGGGTAACGCTGTTTGGCAGCGCTATCCAAGGGGTTACCATATCCGGAACACTTAAAGAGATTCCGGTAAACAAAGCTATTTTCCCCTTATTTGCAGCCAAATTGGGGTTGCCGATAAGAAGAACACAGCTGAAGTTTGGTCCACCTAAAGTCGAACAGGCGGCTTGATTCCTGTAAAGCAGGATTGGCTATTGGTCTCTATTGATGGCCAATCCATCAAAAAAGCTTTCGAATTAGATGGCTAAAATGCAGTTTTTTTGAAATCAACCTTCTCCTAGCGCATAGGAAGTATTCTTTGACGTTTTCATCGCTGAGTCTGAAGTCACACTGCTTTGCTTGTAGCGGCCAAGGCTTAGCAACAGCGGCACCAATATCAAAGTAATCGGCGTTGCCAGTAGCTCACCAAACACCAAACTGACTGCCGCCGGTTTGAGATACTGCGCTTGTTCCGAGGTTTCGCTCAACAAGGGCAATAATCCGCAAACCGTTGTAACGGTGGTGAGAAATATCGCCCGCAGACGGCTTCTTCCGGCTTCGACCAAGGCCTCTGTCACCTCCATGCCCTCTCGCAGTAACTGATTGAATCGGGTCATCAGAACCAGCGAGTCATTAATGACCACGCCGGTCATTGCCATCATGCCGAACATCGACAAGATGCTGACTTGCAAGCCCAGCAGTCCATGACCATAAATCGCACCGGCAAATCCAAAGGGGATAACCGACATGATGATAAACGGCTGCCAATAGGATTTGAGGGGGACAGCGAGAAGCACATAGATCAGTAAGATGGTAAGCAGCATAGCCTTTTTAAAACCGTCCTGGACTTCGACTATTTCGCTGAATTCGCCAACCGCCCGAACTTTTACGCCAGGATAGGTCTGCTCAAGGTTAGGTACCGAAGTCTGCTGAAGCTTTTCCCAGGTTTGTTCCGGCGATGCCTGGCTACGGTCCTGACGCCAATAGACAGTAACGACTTCATTACGATTTCGCCGGTGCATAACGTCGGGTTCCCGGACAAAATGGAAATCACTGATCTCCTCCAAGGTCACATAGCTTTGGTTATGGATGTGCACCGGGGTGTTTTTAAGTTGGCTAAGCGTGCGTTTTGCCTGTTCCGGAAGCTTGACGGAAACGATGGTTTCTTCGCCTCTGTCCAATAAACGGTGGAGTTCGATTTCGCCAAAAGCGCCGCCGATCAAAGATGCCAATTGCCGCTGATCGAAGCCCAGCCGAATACCGTTTTCATTGAGTTTAATCTGCAGTTGGCGCTTACCGCTTTGGGTGTCGTTAAACACGTCCTTAACGCCGGGCAGGGCGCGAAGATCGGCCTGCAAGTCAATGGCGGCCTGCCTTGCCAGGTCGCGGCTCGGCGCGGAAATGGTGATTGCGGTACCACCGGCGGGTTCTTCCGCCAGGGTGTAGTTAGTCGCATAAGCGCCTTCTATCTGTCCCGTCGTTTCCTGCCAGACTTGCAGAAATCTTTCGGTGGGAATCTCCGCCAGCGCCTGTTTGGATAATTCGGCGGTCAGTTCCAGCTTGGCCGCACCGTCCATGACCACCAGGTAGCGGTCGATTGGGGCTTTTTCGAATGCGAATTCCTGTTGCAAGCGGCGATTGGTTTCTTGAATCGAATGCTCAAGGTGTGCCAGATTTCGTTGACTGAGTTCCAAGGCGGCATCCTGGTCCATGTTGATTTTCAGCGTTGCGTAGCGACCGGGAATCTCCGGAAAAAATACCGATTGGATATTGCCTTTCGATAACAGGCCGTAGGCACTGATCATCACCGTGAAAAAAATCGCGATTGCCGTAAACTTATTGCGTAACGAAAGGCGCAGAAGCGGTTGGTATATGGACTTGGAAAAAGCTTCCAAAGCCTGCTGGCAGAATGAACGCACCTTTGCCAACAAGTGTGCTGCAACATTGCCTTCCGTGGCGCGATGGGCGTGGGTTAAATGGCTTGGCAGAATAAACTTGCTTTCCACCAAGGAAAAAATGAGAGCGAAGATAACCACCGCAGAGAAGCCGGCCAACACTTTTGCCAACTCGTTCTCGATCCACAACATCGGTGAAAATGCGGCAATAGTAGTGAGTACACCGAAAATAGTCGCGATACTGACAGCCTCAACGCCTTTGCGCGCGGCTTCCTTGGGATCTTTGGTGAGTTGCCGCTGCTGATGAATGCTTTCGCCTACCACCACGGCGTCGTCCACCAGAATGCCCAGCACCAATATCATACCGAACAGCGTGATGTCGTTAAGGCTGTAGTTGAATTGCGGCAGCCCCATTAACCACACCGCCCCCGCCAGTGAAATGGGAATTCCCAATGCCACCCAAAAGGCCAGTCGCAGCTCCAGAAACAAGCCCAGCAATACAATTACAATCAACAGACCCTGCCAGGCATTGGTGCTGAGCAAATCGATTTGGTCAGTGATATAGGGTGCCATGTCAGCCATGACCGTGGTTTTGATATCCACCGGCAGAGTCTTTTCAATGTCAGCCAAAACGTTTTGGGTAGCTTCACTGACTTTCAATAGATTATCGTTGGGGCTGGTGGACAACATCAGGGCGACGGCGGATTGGCCCTGATAGCGCACAATGCCGTCGGTATTGCGAAAACGGCGCTCTGTCTCTGCCAATTCGCTGAGCGGCACAATGGCATCGCGGGTTGTGATTATGGGTAGATTCTGCAGTGCCTTGAGGTTATCCGCATAGGTGTCGCCACGCAGGATGATATTGCCGCGGGCCGTTTTTAGTTCGCCGCTGCGGTATTCCAGCGACCATTGATGCACCCTTTCCGCCAACGCCGGAACGCTCAACCCATATTTCTTTAGGGCAGTGAGATCAGGGGTAATGACTAACTCCCGCTGGCGCTTGGTCAGATTCACCACCTGCGAGATATCGGGGTGAGATTTCAATGCCGACTGCACCCGTGTAGCGGCTTCCTGCAAAACACCCCTGTCTGCGCCACCATAAACCAAGATGAAAGACGCCAAATTGCCGAATTCGTCCCGAACGACTTTCGGGCGATGCGCTTGCGCAGGAAAGCCGACGATTCCTTCCACCTGGTTCCGCACATCCTCCATCAGTTTGTCGAGCTTCACGCCGGTTTTCTTGCGGACTTTGACTTCCGCATAGCCCCGGTATGATTCGCTCACAATGCTTTTGATGCCGGGAACACTGCTGATGGCATCTTCGATGCGTTGGGTGATGCTCTCGTCGACCTGGCGTGCGGTTCCGCCCGGATATTCGACGGTGATCAGTAACCGGGAAGGCGGAATTTGCGGAAAACTTTCGACGCGCAACGTCTGTAGCGTTAAAAAGCCGGAAACCAGAATGAACACCATCAGTAGGTTGGCGGCCACAGGATTGTCCAGGAACCAGCGGGTAATATTATTCATGGAATTCTCCTTGCCTTACAAACTTCCGATTTGAAGATCGTCGCCGCGCGGGTCCACGGCTTGCCCGGTGAGCATGCTGCTTAGCGGATACTTCACCAACGGGCGTGGTTTCGCGGGATCTTGGCGAAAGCGGAACCATATTTGTTCAGGGTCTTCGTCCAACAGCTCCACCGCTTCCAGTTGCAGTTTGCCCTCGCTCACGCTCCAGACCTGGCCGTCCTGGGTGAGCGTGGAGGCTGGAGCCGCCACAACCTGATGTTCCGTGGGTCCGTCGAAATGCACGGAGACTTGTTGATCAGTCAGTAACGGCTTGTTTGTGTCGTATGGTGAGGCAACTTCCAGAATGACCGCCCGTTGCCGGGTTACCGGGTCCAGGGCCGGATTAATGTAACGAACCTTGGCCTGCCAGCGATTGCCGCTCCGGGTAACCACTTCGGCAGGAGTTCCTTGGGAAAGACCGCCCAACCGGTCCCAATCCCCAGGCGATAGCTCCACGCGGATATCCAGAAAGTCCCGAGAGGCAAGTTGATACAGCCGTTCACCGGCATTGATCCACTGTCCGGGGGTAACTGACTGACTCATGATCAGCGCGGCAAACGGCGCGGTAACCTGGGTGTCTTGCAGCTGCTGCCTGGCGCTGTCCAAAGCGATTTTGGCGGCATCCACCTCAGCCTGCGCTGCCTTTAAATGTGGCGTCATCCTGCCGAATTCGGAAAGCTTGTTGCCCTTGGAGATTTTGGTGGTGACATGCCTTTCGTGTTGGATCCTCGCAAGCTCCAGCTCCGCCTGTGCCAATCTCGCCAGATTAGCCTGCACTTCCGCCCGAAAAGGGGTGTCGAGGATAGCGACCAACAAGCTATCTTGCTCAAGAAGCCGACCGGGTTTGTTGTCTTCAGGCAGTTCCGCGACTCGGCCTGAGATGGTCGACACCACATCCACCGGCCAGCGGGGTTGGGTAATCCCGGTCTTGGTAAGCGACATGGTCATTGCCGATGGAAGCGGTTCAACAACCGTGACTTTTAACAGCGAGGCCGATTTGGTGTTATCTTCCGCCGATTGTTCCGGCTCCATCAGCAACCAGAGAATGATCGCCAAGCAGGTGACGGCAATAAGAGGCTTCCAAACCAAAGTCCTTAAGTTCATGGGCATATCCTAAGAAAACTGATAATATGAGACATGTTTGTATCATACTGGATTTTTTAATATGATACAACTATGTCTCATAAATTATCTGGTGCTTAATTGTGTGAGCACTAGTGTCTAATTAGCAGGAGAAATGAATGGCAAGTCTTGATGCCCGCGCTGGACGTTCACTGCAGGGGCTCATGCGTTGTGATTGATTAATTACTTGGTATAGTTCCGATTTCCCTCTAGGGTCAGAAATCCCTTCCTTTTGTCGTTCCTCTCTGATGTCGATCAGGGAACCAAGCCAAGCTGAACAGCTAAGATGAGGCAATACGTTGCAGAATGCGGCGCAGGCCTTCACCGAATCAGCCGAGTATCTACCACGTTTCGGAGCGCAGTCGAATGAAGACTTCCTCACAGCATTGTATAACGAAATACTCGCGCCAACCCGATCTAGTTGGATTCGAGTATTGGGTTGATGAGTTAAACCAAACTGGGTTTCGCGGCGGAATGATCGTCAGCTTCGCCAATAGTGATGAGTATATTGAGAATACTGCCACGGTTGTTGATCAATACCTTGATAGGATTTCGATAAGCGATTACCTGTTGGTCGTTTAATTAGGTGCCCCCAGATCTATGCTGTTGTTCTGGGGAGGAAAGAGTATCCACCAACTGTATGGTGGATTAATTCCTAGTACCTCGACACATTAATTATGCACATTTGAGCTGACTATAAGCCCGAGTAAATTTCTCTCTGGCTTTTTCAACATTAAACATCCATTTGATTGT
>JANQMN010000037.1 GCA_028280065.1 Hahella sp. | reverse complement strand
ATATTCCCGACATCCATGACTGTTATTGCCAATACACCAGAGCCCCCTTATTACGCGGTGATATTCACATCGATACGCAAGGCGGATGACAAAGGTTATGCCGACATGGCGGAGCGTATGGCTGAGCTGGCTAAAAGGCAGCCGGGTTTCTTGGGCGTAGAATCAGTGCGAGACGGACTAGGCATCACGGTGTCCTACTGGTCTGATCTGGATTCCATAAAGGCCTGGAAAAGGCAAATAGAACACCTGGAAGCCCAAAGGATGGGCCGTGAAAAGTGGTACGCTGCATATAAAACGCGGGTTTGCCGCGTTGAGCGGGATTATGGATTTCCGCACCCGGATTGAATTTTACTGGAACCTAAAAAACCATCCGGGCAAAACCCACAATCAGGATCTCGGCCATACCACGGATCAATCCATTTCTGATGAAGGAAAAGGCAGTCTTAATTGGAATTACCTTTCCAATAACCCAGCAGTTTGACCTTTACCTGACCGAAGAAACACTTCTAGCCAGTTGGCTTATCGCGGCTTCGATATTGACCTTGTCCATTACTAAAACTCGCAGGCTGGATGAAAAAACTTTCCGCGGGCGAGGGCGTTTTGGTGATCACCCATCTGGTAGTCATAGGCGGCAGCGGAATCATGCTGGAAGCAATGGAACCCGGAGCGGCGTCGGGATTATTTTTGCTGCCATTTATCGCATTGGGGATTTGCGGTTATGGATTGGGATTGCCGTTAGCTGTGTCGCGACTTGGAACTGATAGCAGCGCCATTGTCCCGTGATAGAACTCATCATTGGTTTTTTACCCGGCGACTTCCGCGTGAGGATAAGGGTATTTCAGTAGCAGATTTACAACTATTTACAGAAAAATTAATACGAAATTACATATCGTTTATAAAACTGGTCTAAATTCAATGTTGGACAAAAGGTGACAAATAGACTTGCCTGAAGGTCTGCAGATTATCTTCCATAACCGGCTGAAACTAGCGTCAAGACATGAATAGTAGGCCTGATAGTTTATATTGAAAGTCGAAACTATTACTCACATGAGGGAGTGTGAGAGAAAGTGGAATGGCAAAACAATGAAATTCCAGCCACTGTCCTGATTGCTGACGATGAATTTGATATGCGCTTTCTACTGGAAAAAGCGCTTACCAAACACGGGTTTAAAACCATCGTTTGTGAGGATGGGGGGGAAGCTCTCGAAGCATTTACGCAGCACAAGGTGGATATCGTGCTGCTCGACGTGCAAATGCCGGGGAAAAATGGATTTGAAGTCTGTAATTTGCTTAGGCAAATGTCCCGCGAACGCTTTATCCCTATCGTTATGGTTACCGGCCTGGAAGATATTCAGTCCATAGAAACCGCTTATGAGTTTGGCGCTGATGATTTCATCACCAAACCGATAAACTGGCAAATACTGGGCCACCGTATCTTTTACCTGTTAAAAGGGAGTCGGGCGCTAAATCAGGTTCAAGAAAAGGAAATGCGGGAAAGGGCTCTGTTCAGAGCGCTGCCTGACAGTATCATCCGCGTATCTGTGGACGCAGAAGTGCTGGACGCGCACTTTACTGCCGTAAACCATCCGTTGCATTTTATTTTTCCGGGAAAATCCAGCCGGCTTGCATCCTTGCTGGAAGGCAGGGGTGGAGAAGAGCTTGAACACCAGCTCTCCATCTTTAAAAAACTGGGATTCGTTAACAACTACGATATAGAGATCAAGCCGGCAGGGGAAGAATCGAAACAGATTTTTGAAAGCCGCGTGGCCTTGAGTGGCGAATCGGAGTATATCTTTGTCATCCGCGATATTACAAAGCAGCGCGCTGCTGAGGAACGCATCCGTTATCTCGCATTTTATGACAATCTGACCGGTTTACCTAACCGCACATTCCTGGAAAAAGAACTCACCCGAATTATAAACAGCGGTAAGCGAAGAGGCTGCTTTGCGAGCTTGCTGTTTATTAATGTCGACAAGTTTTCCCGGATCAATGAAGGCTTCGGACTGGAGGTGGGCGACAGTCTACTGCAGGCAATTGCCAATCGCTTAAAGGATAGTTTACGAAACTATGATATCGCAGCCAGAAGCAAACCGGCTGTGACCAGCAACATAACCCGGTTCGGGGGCGATGAGTTCGCCGTGGTAATTGAAAATATCTATACCCATGACGTCGCGTTGCGAATAGCCCGGCGCGTTCAGGAAAGTATGAGCGCGCCGTTTCACATTCATAACATTGAAATGCATATCAAGATGTCGATCGGGGTGGCGTTTGCTCCGGAAGATGGCGAAACCGCGAACCACTTAATCGAAAATGCCGATGCCGCGATGCGCTTGTCTAAGAAGAACGGTCCCGGTCACGTCGAATTTTTTAGTCAGGATATTAGTGAAACCACGAAAAAGCGAGTGGCTCTGGAAGCGGAGCTACGTTATGCGATCGGTAATCAGGAGTTCGAATTATATCTGCAACCCAAAATTGCCCTTAACGGGAAGCCCCATCTTTCTGCGGAAGCCTTGTTAAGGTGGAACAACAGAAAGCTCGGAAAGGTGCCGCCCGACCAGTTTATTCCGCTTGCGGAAGATACCGGTCTCATCCTGCCGATCAGTCAGTGGGTTGTCGATGAAGCAGCCCGCATAGTGAGGATGGTAAGCCAACAGCTGGGAGCGCAAACAAGTATTGCGGTCAACCTGTCGCCCCAACAATTCAATAACGAGAATTTTCTGATCGAATGCCTTGGAAATGCGCTGGCGCGCGAAAAAATAGATGTGAGCTTGCTGGAATTGGAAATCACCGAATACGTGTTACTAGACGATACGTCAAGAACCCAGCGAATATTGGAATGCCTGAAGGATATGGGTTTCATCATTGCCATAGACGACTTTGGCACCGGTTACTCCTCTCTTAACTATCTTTCTAAATTTGAGGTCGACGCGTTAAAAATCGATCGTTCCTTCATTAATAGTTTGGACAGCGAAAGAAGCCAGAAATTAGCGAAACTGATAATTTCAATCGGCCACAATTTAGGCATGGAGGTGGTCGCGGAAGGGATTGAAACCAAGGATCAATTGCAATTTCTAACGGAAGAGAAGTGTGATTATGCACAGGGCTACTATTTTAGCCGTCCTTTACCACTCGCTGAATACATCCAGTATCAAAGAAAAAAAATCGCGTCCGGAAAATAATCTGAGAGGAAGGCATGACAAGAGTTTTACCCGCTGCTCTATGCCGAAGAATTGCGTTCGCCATATTTATCCTGCAATTTCAATTGAGTAATGCCAGTGAGGCTGAATTCCCTGATGATCTAGGTCTCAGTGAGCTGGAGGCGCTGATGAATATTGACGTCGTCTCGGCCAACAAGTTCAAACAATCGCTATCCGAAGTCCCTGCCGCCATCAGGGTGATAACAGCGGAAGATATTGAACGGTCGAACGCACGTAGTATCCCCGAGGCATTACGTTTGGCGCCGGGCGTGCAGGTCACCCGCTTGACCGGTAACGCCTGGGTGGTGTCGGCTAGGGGCTGGCATACCCATTATTCGAACAAGCTATTGGTCATGATCGATGGCCGCAGTATCTATTCGCCTTTATTTTCCGGAGTGTTTTGGGATTCCATCGATATGCAGATGGCGGATATAGAGCGCATTGAAGTGATTAAGGGACCTGGTTCAACCGTCTGGGGAGCAAATGCCGTAAATGGCGTGGTGAACATTATTACCAAAGCGCCGGAGTCCGTTTTGGGTATCAATGCAACGGCAAAGATTGATAGCGAAGGTTATCGGCAGTTAGACCTCCGAGTTGCCCGGGAATTTGAAGGCTCTCTGTTCGCTAAAGCCTGGCTTTCTTTTAAGCAGACAGCGCAAGGGGAATACCCGGAAGGACAGGATTTTACCGATGAAATGCAGTCGTTCACTATAGGAGGGAGCGTTAAAAAACTCGTCGGTGAAAGCGAATACCGCTTGGATGGTCATTGGACTCATCAAGATGTCGATGATCCTATTTTGGTGCCGCCTGAGAATCGAACCGCCTCCAATCGATTACATAACGATTCAGGTAGCTTGACGTTCACTTTGCAACGCCAGCTTCAGGCGAATGTAGGGATAACCTTGACTTCCTATTATGCGGCTAACGACCGCAAGAGTGATGCCTATGATGTCTTTGAAGACCTTTTCAATCTTGAGTTGGATAGCGAGATTCACCAGCAACAGGTGCGCTGGAACACCGGCATCGGCTTTCGGGAACATCGTTTCAGAGTTGTCGGTCGCACCACCGTGCCACTCGATAAAGAGAAGGTCCAGGCTGGCGTGCTGAGTGCTTACGGGCAAGGAGAATGGTTTGTCAGCGACCGGTCTACCTTAACCGGCGGTATTAAATATGAGCGGCATTCCCGTGAAAAAGACGATTTTACCGGCATTGAGTGGATGCCAACGCTCCGATATTTACATCAATTGGACGATAACCATACCTTTTGGGCATCGCTCAGCAGATCGGCGAGAGTGCCTTCCGTAGCGGAACATTACGGCAATGTTCACATTCCGATACTAGAACCCGATAATGATAGAAATCCTACACCTCTGCCGGTTCAGCCGGAAATAAGATCAAGCATCGGTCTTGAATCCGAATCCGTTTGGACCTATGAATTGGGATTCAGGGGACACATAAAGGACAATGTTTCCTACGACCTGACCCTATTCCATAGTCAATACGAAGATGTCAGAACAAGCCGGCCTGGGCAGCTGTTTTGTCAAAGGGATCAAGTTCCTTTTCCCAATTGCGAGCCGGTCGGAGAATTATATCTGCCGGTCTTTTTCGCCAATGACCTGGATGTGGACACTGAAGGATTAGAGGCCTTGTTGCGCTGGGTAATCAATCCCCGGCATAGTCTGCAATTAGGTTTCCATTATATTGACATAGAACAAACCATTACCGTGGAAGGCAGTGAAGAAGACGCTTCGTTATTGCTAAGTCCGGAATATCAAGTATTCATGAACTACGACTGGCAGCTATCCGACTCTGTTTCCGCGCGCATGCACGTTCGCCATGCGGATGAAACGCCCTCCGGACAGGTAGATAGCTATCAATCGATAGACCTGTCCGTTGGCTACAATTCGGAAGATTTTCAGATATCCATAGGTGCAAGAGACCTGCTGCATGATGGAGAACCGGAGTCATATGCGGAAGCGAGGACGTCGATTCTTACAGCGGTCGAAATCCAAACGAGTTTTTATGCGCAACTGGAAGTCCGCTTTTAATGATCCATAGGCCAAGCCGCATACTAGTGTTATTGCTTCTGCTTGGAGGCAGTTTGCCTGTGTTTGCGCAAAATGTTACCGAGCAACAGGTGAAATGGTCGTTCATGATAGGTCTGACCCGGTTTATTGGCTGGCCGCAAGAGTTTCCCAATAATACATTTGAATTTTGCATCATTGGCGAGACCGGATATGAGCAGAACCACTACAGTACTGAAAGGTATACGGTGAAGGGCGCTCAGGTGAAGAAATCCATTTTTACCAAGGTTCTGCCTACCTTCGATATGGTGCAGAGTTGCAATGCCATATATTTTTCAGAATCCCTCGCCGATACAGAGATCAATTTTTTTCTTAAGTATCTGCGTGATCAACCCGTTTTGACTATTTCCAGCCGGGGGGCATTTTCCCGGTATGGAGGAATGGTGCAGTTTGTAACAGTCGATAGAAAGCTGCGTTTTAAGTTGAACTTGGAAAGTACGCGGGAAGCGGAACTTTCTGTTCATCCGTCCCTTATCAAGTTGGCCTTGCCGGGAGATTCATAGTGTGTTGAGCCGGAAAGCGGAAAACTTACAGGAGCGTTTATTTAGAACGATTCTTTACACAAGCGTGGGTGTTTTACTGTTGGCGACGGTGTTCAGCTTCCTCCTGTCGTTCAAGGGCTATTCCCGGGTAGAAAAAGATATATTGAAAACCCTTACCGATGTTACAGCGGGAAATCTTAAGGCCTCCCTGACATTTAACCATCAGGAATCTGCGCGGGATGTGCTTAGCTCCCTGTCTGCCGTATCCACATTAAAAGAGGCGAGGCTCTACAAAGCCGACGGTGAACTATTTACCTGGTATCCCGTCGATCTTGAACTTCAGAAGGGAGACCGGCTAACTACCGGCCTTTCCGACCAGACAGAAGGCGGGCTGTTGGTACAGCAGTCCTCGTCCGGCTCCGTCATGACCAAGGTTATCTATGATGAAAGCCATCAGGTGCTGGGTTTCCTGCAAGTGTTTAATGGCAATGATCGAACTTGGGCATTGCTGCAGAACGACGTTATAGCCGCCATTTTTACCGTTCTGGTAGCGGCGACCATTGCTGTTCTGGTATCTAGAAGGATTGCTTTTAAGATTGCTCAACCGGTACTAAATCTGGCGGCGACCATGGCGGATGTTTCCGAAAGCAATGACTATTCAATTCGGGTGCGTTCCACCGAAAAAAATGAAATCGGTACGCTCTATGAACAGTTCAATGAGCTGTTGATACGCTCAGAAAAGTTAACCAACGAGTTGTGGAAAAATCAAATGGAATTGGAAGAGAGGGTTAAGCAACGCACGGACAGCCTGTTTCAAGCCACCAAGGAACTGGAAAACACTGTCAAGCAATGGCAGGAGGCGAAAGAAGCGGCAGAATCGGCAAATATGGCCAAATCCTACTTTTTAGCAAACATCAGCCATGAAATGCGAACCCCCTTAAATGCCATATTAGGCATGTCGGAGTTGGTGTTGGAATCGAAACTCTCTGATCAGCAGCATAAACTTGTTGCGACGGTGCATGAATCCGGACAGGGGCTGTTGGAAATTATTAATGACGTCTTGGATTATTCAAAGATTGAATCGGGCGAATTCACGCTAAGTCCGGCGCTGACTAACTTCCGTGAATTACTCGAAGACTGCATCAAGTCGGTCGCGCCGCTGGCCTTTAAAAAAGGATTGGAAATCTATTCGGATGCAGCCATCGACATGCCAAGCGAGGTAAAAATCGATAGCATGCGTTACCGCCAAGTATTGCTGAACCTGTTAAACAACGCGATTAAGTTTACCAAGTCCGGCTCAATCAGCCTTTTAGTCAGAGTTGAGCATGTGGGGCGCAACCAAGGGTCGTTCCTTGTCAGCGTGAAAGATACCGGTAGCGGTATAAAACCTGAGAACCTGGAACGGATTTTTGATTCCTTTGCCCAGGAAGATGCTTCTACATCGCGCCTATACGGCGGTACCGGATTGGGTCTCACGATCGCAAAAAGCATTATGGCGGGCATGAAAGGCTCACTTGAAGTTCAGAGTCAGCCACAACTCGGCTCGATTTTTACAACCGCTTTTACCTGTGAAATAGCCGATATCGATCTGCCGTATCAGTGTAAAGGCGGATTGGCGGGGCTTTCCCTTGTATTAATACACCCCGATCGGAATTTAGCGGAAAGTTTGGCCAAAACACTGCAGTTCTGGGCTGTTCGGGTAAAACAACTTTTGCCGAATGAAGAGTCTGCGTCAAAGTTATTACTATTGCAGCGCGATGTTGATGTCATTGTCTATGACGAGAGTTTTGCCGACAGTGTTGAAAGAGAAATATCCGGGCACTTGGAAAACAACGAAAAACTAACGGTTCCTTTTGTTAAGCTGCGCTTTTTCGATTCGGAAGTTTCAGGGAATATGCGGTATTCGCTACCGAAACCCGTGCAGGTTGGTGAATTGTTTCATTTTTTGTTGCGGCTAAAGGCTCGCAGGTTGGACTCAGCAGCGCTATCTCCCGTTCGTCGACCTAGACTATCGCTACCGGCTTTCCCCTCGCTCAATGTGTTGCTTGCCGAAGATAATCTCGTTAATCAGGATTTCGCCATTGCCATATTTGAAAAAATTCAGTGTCAGTACAAGGTGGCCGAAAACGGCGAGATTGCCGCTTGTCTTTACGAAAAGGAAAAGTTCGATGTCATCTTCATGGATTGTCAGATGCCTTTGGTGGATGGATACAGAGCCACTGAAATGATACGCAGGTTCGAACAGGAAAAGCAGTTGGATAGCACGCCGATCATTGGCCTGACTGCCCACGCGTTGCCGGAAAATCGACTTAAATGCCTGGAGTCCGGAATGAATGCCGTTCTGACCAAACCATACTCCATAACCCAACTTATCGACTTCATTACCGAGTTGGTCCCTGAAAAAAAGATCGTTAGCAGAGAAGAAAGAAAAACGGCCGGGAGCAATGCATCTGCATTGATTATTGATGAGGAAGATCTGCTTTATACAAAGCAGTTGGATAGCATACGATCACTGCAAACCGAGGGAGAGGAAAATATTGTAGCGAAGATGATCAAGCATTTTCTTATCACCTCAGGGAATACGATTGAACAATTGAAAAGCGCTTTGATCAATAATGACCATCAGGCCATTAACCTATTGGCGCATAAGTTAAAGTCAGCGTCCGCCAATCTAGGAGCGATTCATTTTTCCGACATCTGCCGGCGGATTGAAATGATGTCAATAAATAAAGGGCCGGAAGATATCCAGTCGCTGTTTGCGGAGTTAGAACAGAGTTTCAGCAAAACTTCCGAAGCGTTGCAGAAAATTCATGATGATGAGTTAGCGAACCAGAAGGCTTAAACACTGTTACTTCTAATTCAGTCAGTTGTTATTCCGGTAATCCAGTCACTTGTTATTCCGGCTAGGCAATCGGTTACTCGGCATCAAACCACTGATGAAAATTCCCGGTGATCCGGATGAACTCGCCATTGCCCCGCATATCTTTCACCATCTTAGCCAAATCCTCTAACCGGTCTGCATGTTTCGACTTTTTGAAAAAAACGATATGAACAGGGTGTTTTCTGTCGTAGCGAAACTTCTCCCGGCGTATGGAATCAGTCAATTTCGGATTGGATGTGACCCTGTAGTTTAGGCGCCCCTTGCTTCATTACAAGCATTGTTCCGCAGCCAGGCCATCATTTTTTGATCCGAGATGCATATGTGGCGAACAACCCATTGCTGTAAATATACCGCCAACGCTTCCAGATCCACCTCGCTACCTTGCTCGAAACGTTCTCGAATCACCAATATTCGATCAATGAAGGCAGTGTGTTCTTGCTGATGTTGTTTCGCATCCGGATAACCGGCTTTTCTGAACAGCTCTTCCTCATAGCCGAAATGATAGACAGTGTAATGCGCGAGAGAGTTCAACAGGTGTTCGATCGTCCCCGGGGTTTTGTGAGTAACCTCCGTTGACAGCCAATTAATCAAACTAATCAGCTTTTGATGTTGGGAATCAATGTCTTCCGAGCCGACACTAAACTCTTCAGACCATACAAGATGCTGGACCAACTTTTGCAGTACCTCTATATCCGAAAAAATTAACAGCCGCGAGCATATCGGTATTCATCCATAAGACCTGATGAAAATCAACTTTTAGGTGAAGCACCGGCAAAATCTGGAGTTTATGTTACAGCTCATGGTAATGGTAGTTAAAAAATACAGGTTTTGTTTTTCAGTTGTTGGTCATATAGTAAAAGAATGTAACAGCAGACTATTCTAAAGTTCTTTTTTGGACAAAACCGATAATCAAGAAGGAAGATGGATTGGTGGAAGATCTTTCCCTACAGTTACCGGATATACATCTTGCGGGTTTGCGTTATGGCGCCGGAAATCCTCGGAAAATGTTGGCTATTCATGGTTGGTTGGATAACGCAGCATCTTTTTATGTGGTTGCGCCGTTGCTAGCCGATTGCGGTTTTGAAATCGTGGCGATTGATTTGCCCGGACATGGCAGAAGCCAACACCGTCCGCCGGGATCGAATTATCACTTAGTCGATTATTTACGTGAAGTTCGGCAAGTGATTGACCTGCTTGGTTGGCAAAACCCTATTTTAGCGGGCCATTCATTGGGCGGAATCATCGCATCCCTGTATTGTGCGGCGATTCCTGAAGAGATCGATAAACTGATCCTCCTGGAATCACTCGGACCTCTAACGGCAAAAGTTGAGGACACAACTAAAAATCTGCGTAAAGCGCTCGTTAAAACCACCCAGCCTGTCTCCCGGAAACGTGTCTATGCCAGCGTAGAAGATGCCATAGAAGACCGGCAGCGAGGATTTGGCGAAATTAATAAAGTCGCCTCTCGACCTTTGGTAGAAAGGAACCTGGTTCCAGTGGAAGGCGGCTGGGTATGGTGCACCGACACCCGTTTGCGCCGACCTTCTTTTATTCGCTTTACCGAAGAGCAGGTGGAAGCCTATCTGAGCGATATATCCGTACCAACGCTATTGGTGGCTGCGTCGGACGGCTATATACCGACGAATCCGGCAAAAAATCCACGCTTGGCCTATATACAAAATGCCACGATCCGGCGGGTGGCAGGCGATCATCACTTTCATATGGATGGCGAAGTAAAGAAAATAGTGGAGTATATCGCTGAATTTTGCCCTGCAGCTAACGCATAAGCCGTTTATTAGTAATTTGATTCACAGGAATAACTAAAAGGAAAACAGTTTGATCAATACCCTGATTCGCTTTAAGGCCCAGTTTGTTCTATTTGGCTCTTTACTTATCACCTCATGGTCGCATGCGGAACTTTTACTGCCGCAGTTCCCGCTTTCCGAAGTTGTCGAACAAAGCCGGCAATCCATTCCGGAACACCGCTTTGTTACCGGCAAAGTATCGTCTATCGGCTCCCTGGTCAGAACCGAATCGGAAAAGATACTGGCCGGGGATGTGATCCGCGTGACCTATGAAATACCCAGGGTTCATACCACCCAGGAGGTAGCAGCCCATTATCAGGCGGTATTGCAACGGCTTGGCGCTTCCACTTTGTTTTATTGCGAAGGCCGGGATTGCGGCAGGAGTAATGATTGGGCGAACGAAATATTCCAAGAGCGCATTTTATTTGGACCCGACCGTTTTCAGTATTACATAGCGACTACCTTCGAGCATGATAACAACTATTACGCGGCAGTCATTTACGCCACGAGGAGGGGCAATCAACGGGTGTATGCCCATGTTGAGCAAATCCGCATGGATCAACCCCTGGACCAGGAGGGCAGGGATAAAAACCTGTTTCTGATTCTGGAAGAAGATCTAGAATCACTGCGGGAGCTTCAAGATCGCCTTGAAAGGTGGGTGGAGCAGCAAGAGCTTGGAGACGAAAAACCGGCCGTACATCTGGTGGCCTACAGCCGCAAGGCCGGAAAATCAGCTTCGGAAAATCTGGAACATGCGGCGGATCTCGGCCATACAATGAAAGTTTACCTGGCCAGGCAGATGTTCGACGAAGATCGGATTTCGCTGATCAATGTCGGTCCGTTCGCCGGCAGTAGCCGGTTCGCTCGCAAGGACAGCTATCTGGAGTTGTTCCTGACGCCCGCGGAATAATCTTGATGACTGAGATCGATAGCCGCAAAACGGTCGCTTTGGTGCTCGGGAGCGGTGGCGCCCGGGGCTATGCCCATGTGGGTGCGATTGAAATATTGCAGGAGAGAGGCTACCGCATCATCGCGATATCCGGATGCTCAATGGGCGCATTGGTAGGGGGAATCTATGCGGCCGGTAAGCTTCGTGAGTTTAAGGATTGGGCTACCGGTTTGGACCGCTTCGACATACTGCGATTGCTTGACGTTTCGTTCTCTGCCGCAGGGGCAATGCGCGGTGAAAAGGTCTTTTCCGTGGTCAATGATCTCCTCGGGGATCTCAATATCGAAGACTTACCGATTCCTTACACCGCCGTGGCAACCGATCTACTTCGTCAGAAAGAAGTCTGGTTTCAGGAAGGACCCTTGCACCAGGCGATCCGGGCTTCTGTGGCAATTCCCAGCTTGTTGACGCCGGAAATGCTGAAGGGCAGGGTGCTGGTCGATGGCGGTCTGCTGAATCCTTTGCCGATCATACCCACCATATCCGCCCACGCCGATCTTATCGTCGCGGTAAATTTGAGCCACTATGATGCCAGCTTTGAAGATCGTTTCTTTAAAACCGTGGAAGTCAAGGAAGACCGCAGCTTCGAAGATTGGATTAGCCAGGTCTGGGAAAGAGCGGCCATGCTGTTTGACAAGGATGCCAACGCCGATATTCAGGAAAGCCTGAAGGAAGACCCAATTGCCAGGGTTGCTCAGAAAAACCGGAAAGGTGTGGCGGATGGGTCAAGTCCTCCGGATTCCATAGCGGACGATTCTTCAGCGAGTCAAGACTCAAGCGATCAAATCCAAAAGAGTTTGGTACTCGGCAAGTTCGATGCGATGAACATGGCTTTCGAAGCCATGCAGAGTTGTCTGACTCAGTACAAACTCGCCGGCTATCCTCCCGATATCCTGATCAACATCCCAAAAGGGGTTTGCAAGACTTTCGACTACCACAAAGCCCCGGAACTGATTCAGCTGGGCCGGGAAATCACCGCCGCTACCCTTGACGAGCATGAAGCAGCAGAACGGAGCCGGCAGGAGCAAAAATCCAGCTAGGGATTAACTCGCTACCTGCGTATAATAACCAGCCCCATTTGCAGGAGTCTCTAATTTGCATTTCGAACAACAGGATCTTAGCCAGGAAGCATTAAGCCCGTTGGCTACCGTCACGGACTACCTGCGGTTTACCTATGCGGCCTTTAACGGCTCGGAGTTGTATTATGGCCATGGCACCGACAATGCCTGGGATGAAGCGGTGCATCTGGTCCTGGGCGTACTTAATTTACCTTGGGATGTTGACAAAAACCTGCTTCAGGGCGTATTGACCAGCGCTGAACGGTTGGCGCTGGGTAATGCATTACGGGCAAGAATCCTTGACCGGGTGCCGACAGCTTACCTTATCGGGCAGGCTTGGTTTATGGATCTGCCGTTTAAGATAAATCGTCAGGCACTGATTCCCCGTTCCCCGATCGCAGAATTGTTACGAGAGGAGTTACAGCCTTGGGTGGAGGAACCGCCCGGAAAAATCCTCGACCTATGTTGTGGAAGCGGTTGTATCGGTATTGCGGCAGCTTATGTTTTTCCGGATGCCAGGGTGGTTTTAAGCGATATTTCGGATGCCGCGCTCGAGTTGGCGCAGGCCAATATCGAACAGCATCAGTTGGCGGATCGTGTTTCAGCGACAAAGTCTGACGTTTTTGAGAGTCTAAGCGGGTCGTTCGATGTCATTCTAAGTAATCCACCTTATGTTGACGCCCGGGATATGCAGGATTTGCCCCCGGAGTATCTTCATGAACCGCGTTTAGGGCTCGCCTCGGGAGAGGACGGGTTGGACCTGACCAGGCAGATTCTCGCTCTGGCCTCCAACATGCTAAACGATGGCGGAGTGCTGATTTGTGAAGTTGGAAACAGCATAGAAGCGCTTTTCCAACAGTTTCCGGAAGTCATGTTTTTGTGTCCGGAGTTCGAACAGGGCGGGCACGGTGTTTTTGTCTTGAATAAACAGCAATTGATCGAGCACCAGCAGTTGTTTGAAAACGTCTTGGTCGCGCGGAAGTAATCGGCTTTATATCTATTGAATTACATTAAGAAAGTTGTGTAACTATATGTCTGGTAACAGTTTTGGAAAGCTTTTTACAGTAACCACCTTTGGCGAAAGCCATGGACTTGCGTTAGGCGCTATCGTCGACGGTTGCCCGCCGGGATTGGCCTTGACGGAGGAGGATCTGCAAATTGACCTGGACAGGCGTAAACCTGGCACCTCCCGGCATACGACACAACGCAAGGAACCGGACAAAGTGAGAATCCTTTCGGGGGTGTTCGAAGGCAAAACGACCGGTACCCCCATCGGTCTTCTTATCGAAAATACCGACCAAAAGTCAAAGGACTACAGCAACATCAAGGATATTTTCCGCCCCGCCCACGCCGACTATACCTATTGGCATAAATATGGCGTTCGCGATTATCGTGGCGGTGGCAGAAGCTCTGCGCGGGAAACCGCCATGCGTGTGGCAGCCGGCGCAATCGCTAAAAAATATCTGCTGGAGAATTACAAGATTCGCGTTCGCGGCTATTTATCGCAATTGGGTCCGATCAAGATTAATCAGGTTGACTGGAACGTTGTCAACGGAAATCCGTTTTTCTGCCCCGATGCTGCAAAAGTAGATGAGATGGCCGCTTATATGGATGCGTTGCGGAAAGAAGGGAATTCCATTGGCGCCAAAGTTACGATTGTCGCGGAAGCTGTTCCACCGGGCCTGGGAGAGCCCATATTTGACCGGTTGGATGCGGACCTTGCCCATGCCATGATGAGTATCAACGCGGTCAAAGGCGTGGAAATCGGCGCGGGCTTTGCTTCCGTCGAGCAAAAGGGTACCGAGCACCGGGATGCGCTGACACCTGACGGTTTTCTATCAAATAACGCCGGCGGCATTTTAGGGGGTATTTCCAGCGGCCAGGACATTGTCGCGCATATTGCGTTAAAGCCCACTTCCAGTTTGCATTTGCCCGGCCAATCGATCGATGTTGACGGCAACCAAGTGGAAGTCCGCACAACCGGACGGCATGACCCTTGTGTAGGAATCCGCGCAACCCCGATTGGCGAGGCCATGATGGCATTGGTACTGATGGATCACCTGCTGCGGCATCGTGGACAAAACCCGAATGTTCAGGTCGATACGCCTGACATTGAAGCCGTCAGACGCCGGCAACGGTCTCAGGACCACGACGACCAGTAACCATGAAAACCCAGCGAGAGCCGGATGCTGCCTGGAAGCTGGCTTCCTTTTATTTTTTCTATTTCGCCATTGTCGGCGGCGTCGCACCCTATCTGCCGGTCTATTTTCACCAACGTGGTTTTACAGATTTACAGGTCGGCATTCTCATAGCCACCTTGCTGCTGACCAAAGTGGCGGCACCGAACTTTTGGGGCTGGTTAGGCGACCATACCGGTGAGCGTATTACATTGGTGCGCTGGGGTTGCTGGCTGGCTTGTATTACCTTCCTGAGTTTCCTGTGGCTGCAAGGATTTTGGCACCATGTATTGGTGTTAATCCTGTTTGGTTGCTTTTGGAACGCAGTTTTACCCCAGTGGGAAGTAATTACTCTGTACAACCTGGGAGCAAAAAGAGAGCGTTACAGCCGTATCCGGCTTTGGGGTTCATTGGGCTTTATTGTCGCCGTGACAGGTTTAGGCTGGTTTTTCGACTATTTTTCCGTCGATTGGCTGGTATTCTGGTTACTGCTGTTTTTATTAATGCTGGCAATTTTTGCCGCCACTGTTAGAAATCAGCCGAAGCATGAGCGCCGGGCCGCTTTTTTAAGTTTTCTAAAACGCTTCCGGGAATGGGATATTTGCTTATTCTTTTTGCTGGCATTTTTACTCCAGCTCTCATTCGGACCTTATTACACCTTCCTGAGCCTTTATCTACAAAGCCTAGGCTACAGTGCAACAACCATCGGGCTTCTCTGGGCTTTGGGCGTTGCCGCCGAAGTACTGTTGTTTGTTTGGATGCACCGCGTTATCCGGCAGTTTTCCCTGCGCTTGATCATGTTGCTCAGTTTGCTTTTAACAGCGATCCGTTGGTTCGGCATCGGGCACTTGGCGGACATCGTTAGTTTGCTGATTTTTTGGCAAATTTTGCATGCGGTAAGTTTTGGCGCGATGCACGCGACTTCGATCGAATTCGTCCATCGGGCCTTTGATCAACACCATGCAGGCCAGGGACAAGCGATGTATAGCGCCCTGAGTTTCGGCGCCGGCGGCGGATTAGGCGCATACTTAAGCGGTGTCATTGTCGATTCCAGTAATATGGCCAGCGCTTTTCAGATTGCCGGGTGGGTGGCTATATTGGCGGCATTTATACTGGCGTTAAACTGGAAAGTACTGAATCCCTTTTGGTTGCAGGCGAAGAATCAAGTGTGAAGGATGTGAACGGTTGGATTCAGTTTAGGTATCGGCTTAAGTACAATGTCACGATGCTGCAATGCACAATAATATGGCTATTATTATTAGCAAAAGCCAACAACAACCCAAAAGAACGTAGCGAAACTAGCAGAAATCTCGATTGGAGTAACGACTAAATGAAAGCCCAAGATTTTAACTTCGCCGGCAAAGCAGTGAAAAAGATGCTCGGCGTGGTGGATAACGTAACCTGGAAGACCCGATCGCAACTTGCTGACTTTCTTGGAAAAAATACCAATATTAATGACGCGCAGCTGTCTGCCATGCTGGATATGGTTGGCGCTTACAAGAGTATTGTGGAGCAACTGACGTTACATCCTGTTCGTACCGCCGGCAAAGAGGTCGAATTGTTGAAAAGTCACGTGTCGCTGTTACGTAATTCGTTAGGCAGGGCATTCGGAATCGAAAGCGAATCGGTGATTGAGCCGGAACGGGGAGATCGCCGTTTCAACGATAAAGAGTGGAAAGACAACGTTATTTTCGACTATCTGAAACAAGCCTATTTACTCAATTCCAAGGCTGTTTTAGAGCTGGTGGATACGCTGGATGACACTAAACACCATAGCCACGACCAATATATGTTTTATACCCGGCAACTGGTTAATGCGCTTGCTCCCTCAAATTTCGTCCTGACCAACCCTGAAGTGCTGCGGAAAACCGTTTCCACAGGTGGTACCAATCTGGCAGAAGGATTGAAGAACCTGATTGAGGATTACCGACGCAATCCGAATATGCTGAACATTGCGATGACCGACTTCTCCGCTTTTGAAGTGGGTAAGAACTTAGCCACTACCCCCGGCAAAGTGGTGTTTCAAAATCACATGCTGCAACTGATTCAGTACACGCCGACCACGGATAAGGTTAATCAGACGCCGTTAATGATCATCCCGCCCTGGATTAATAAGTACTATATCCTGGATATGAAGCAGGAGAATTCCCTGGTGACCTGGTTGGTGGATCAGGGCCATACGGTCTTCATGGTTTCCTGGGTGAATCCAGGCCCCTCCATGCGCGACATCAGTTTTGAGGACTATTTACTGCATGGCGCACTCCCGGCATTGGATGCAGTGGAAGATGCCACCGGAGAAAAGGAAATCAATGTCATCGGCTATTGCGTTGGCGGCACACTGCTAAGCGCCACACTGGCTTACCTGGCTGCCAAACGCAAAGCCAAACGGATTAAGTGCGCGACTTATCTCACTACATTGATAGATTTCACCGATCCTGGCGGAATCGGCGTGTTTATCAACGATACGACAATTGAGAGTATTGAAAAGTCCCTTGATAAGACCGGCTATTACGACGGCCGCTCCATGGCGTTCAGCTTCAACCTGTTGCGCGAAAACGATCTGTTCTGGTCGTTTTTTGTAAACAACTACCTAATGGGAGAAAAGCCCGAGGCATTCGATTTGCTTTATTGGAATTCCGACGGCACCAACTTGCCCGCTGCCATGCACGGTTGGTACCTACGCAATATGTACCTTGAAAACAAGTTCATTAAGGCAAACGGCATAACGTTGGATAACACGCCGATCGATCACCGGAAGATTAAAACACCGGTCTATTTCCTCAGTACTATTCAGGATCATATCGCTAAATGGAAAACCTGTTATCGCGGTACCCAGGTTCATTCCGGCGATGTGACATTCGTCCTTTCCGGATCAGGCCATATCGCAGGTGTTGTCAATCCCCCGGCAGCTGAAAAATATTGCCATTGGACCAACGATTCGCTGCCGGAAGACCCGGATAACTGGTTGGAAACGGCAACCAAACAGGAAGGCTCCTGGTGGCCCAATTGGAATAACTGGGTACAACCCTACGTTGGCGAGCAGGTAGCACCGAGGATTCCTGGAGACCGAAATCTTGAAGTCATAGAAGACGCGCCGGGCACCTATGTAAAACAACGTATCGCCGATGTGATTAACGACTGATCGGCCAATAGCGACTAGATCTTCATGGGTATTTACTACCCCCCTGCAATTGAGCAAGGAAAGCATCGGCGGCTTTGCTCAATTGCCTGCGTTTGTCGACGACAACGCCCAAATCCCGCCGAATTCCTGCATCTATTGGCAATCTTACCAACGATTTATCAATCATGGTTGCGGGCAACACACCCCAGCCTAAACCGACAGAGACCATCATTTTAATGGTTTCCAGATAGTTTGTCGGCATGTTGGATTTGAGCGCAAGTTTACTCTCTGTGAACAGAGCCGATATCAGCTGATAAGTCATGGATTCCGACCCGGGAAGTATTGCCCGAAACTTAGTCAGTTCCCTAAGCAGGCCATCCGGGAGCATCGGACCTGCAGCAATCTTGCGAGCCAGCGGATGCTCCGGGCCTACCACGAAGTGCAGGGGGTCTTGCCAGATGCAACAATATTCGAGACGGTCCCGGGTAACTGCGGGCAGGGTCAGCAGCGCCAGCTCAACATCCGCGGCAAAAAGCGCCTTTTCCGCCTCCTCCGAGGCAAGGAAGTGGAGGTCAAGCTCAACATCTGGAAATGTTCGTAAAAACTTGCGGATCTGCTTTGGTAGGCGATGCAGTCCGATGTGATGACTGGTGGCTATACTCAGTGTGCCGGTCACTTCCTGAGTCAGGTTCTGAATTTCTGCTTTTGTATTGTCAATTTCCCTCAGTATATGTTCCGCTCGGACCTTGAATAACTGCCCGGCGGGTGTTAACCGGGCATTTCGAGGCAATCGTTCCAACAGGCTAGTGTTTAGTTGTTGTTCTAGGCTGGCCAAGCGTTTGGAAATGGCCGGCTGGGTCACATGCAATTGTTCCGCTGCCTTCGAGAACGAACCTGTTTCTGCAACTTTCAGAAAAGTGCGAAGATCGGCAATATCCACTGGTATTCCTGCGGGTTATCAAAAATATGAAAATAATGAATTGGATTTATTATAACCGGGAAAATAAAATGCAGGCAGCAATAAAGGAATAACTGGCTAATCAAGCCAGTTAGACAAGCTGCACAAGTTAGCAATGAAAGAGGTCGATGATGTCTTCGAGCAAGCAACAACCACGCACTTTATATGACAAACTTTGGGATTCTCATGTCGTAAAACAACGGGATGACGGCAGTGCGCTGATCTATATCGACCGCCAACTACTCCATGAGGTGACTTCACCCCAGGCTTTCGAGGGGCTTCGTATCGCCGGTCGCAAACCTTGGAGGGTGGATGCCAACCTGGCCACCCCGGATCATAACGTGCCGACTACGGAGCGGTCTTCCGGGGTTGAAGGGATCGCCGACCCCGTGTCCCGGATCCAGGTGCAGACACTGGATGATAACTGTGAAGATTTCGGCATCACCGAGTTTAAAATGCACGATAAACGTCAGGGAATCGTGCATGTCATCGGACCTGAGCAAGGGGCGACTTTGCCGGGGATGACCGTGGTTTGTGGCGACTCCCACACATCCACCCATGGCGCATTTGCGGCACTGGCCCATGGCATCGGCACTTCCGAAGTAGAACATGTACTGGCAACCCAATGTCTGGTGCAGAAGAAAATGCTCAACATGCTGGTCCGTGTAGATGGTGAGCTGCAGAAAGGCGTCACTGCCAAAGACGTTATTCTTGCCATTATCGGACAAATAGGAACGGCAGGCGGAACAGGCTATGCCATTGAGTTTGCCGGTCAGGCAATTGAAAGTCTGTCGATGGAAGGCCGTATGACCATCTGTAACATGGCGATTGAAGCGGGTGCTCGGGCAGGTTTGGTTGCGGTTGATGAAAAGACGATCAATTATGTTAAGGGCCGGCCATTTAGCCCGCAAGGCAAACTGTGGGACCAGGCAGTGTCAGCATGGCGGGACCTTCATAGCGATGCAGGCGCGCAATTCGATAAGGAGGTCATTCTCAATGCTGCCGATATCGAGCCTCAAGTCACTTGGGGTACTTCACCGGAAATGGTCACAGGCGTAAGTGGGATTGTACCCGATCCCGAGCAGGAATCCGACGCCACCGCCAAAGATGGAATTTCCCGTGCCCTGCAGTACATGGGGCTGGCTGCCGGTAAAGCGGTAACGCAAATTCAACTGGATCGGGTATTTATCGGTTCCTGCACCAACTCCCGGATCGAAGACTTGCGGGAAGCCGCAAAAGTCGCCAAAGGGCGGAAGGTTGCGGGCACTCTGAAACAGGCGTTGGTTGTCCCCGGTTCCGGCCTGGTAAAAGAACAGGCCGAGCAGGAAGGATTGGATAAGATTTTCCTAGAGGCCGGATTCGAGTGGCGTGAACCCGGTTGCTCCATGTGCCTGGCCATGAATGCAGACAAATTAGGAGCCGGTGAGCATTGTGCCTCAACCTCTAACCGGAATTTTGAAGGAAGGCAGGGATTCGGTGGCCGCACGCATCTGGTCAGCCCGTCAATGGCCGCCGCGGCGGCAGTATTTGGACATTTTGTCGATGTCCGCGAGTTGGACTGATTAGATAGTTAGGTGACCACTGATGAAAAAATTTACGCAAATGACCGGATTGGTTGCGCCGATGGACCGGGCAAATGTCGATACCGATATGATTATTCCTAAGCAGTTCCTGAAATCAATAAAACGTTCCGGATTCGGACCGAACTTATTCGATGAACTGCGCTACCTGGATGAAGGACAGCCAGATCAGGACAACAGTCAGCGGCCGTTGAACCCGGATTTCGTGCTAAATCAATCCCGTTTCCAGGGAGCGAGTATCCTACTGGCGAGGAAGAATTTCGGTTGTGGCTCGAGTCGGGAACATGCGCCTTGGGCACTAGACGACTATGGTTTTCGTGCCGTAATCGCCCCCAGTTTCGCGGATATATTCTTTAATAATTGCTTTAAAAATGGAATATTAGCTATTGTTTTAAAAGAAAATGATGTTGACTTTTTGTTTGATCGAACTGCTGAAAACGAAGGCTATTCGCTAACGATTAACCTGCAGGATAAAATCGTTACCACACCTGAAGGGAAGCAGTTTTCCTTTGAGGTGGATAGGTTTCGTCAACATTGCCTGTTAAACGGTTTGGACGAAATTGGAGTTACACTTGAGGACGAGGACGCAATAAGGCAATACGAGTTGCGCAGAAAACAGGATGCTCCCTGGCTATTTGGACAACAACATTACTAGGAAACCAGAGCCCTCGTCGCCGCGAAACGCCGGGGATGGTCTTGGCTGCCAAGCGTTTCGGGGTGGGGGCAAATCAAGCGAGGCATTACGGCTGCCAGGAAATGCCGTTTGCTGTAACTAGAGGAATTTGAGGAAAAAATGACAAAAAAGGTATTGGTTTTACCCGGTGACGGGATAGGCCCTGAAATCATAGCCCAGGCCACTAAAGTGTTGGATTACTTAAACGCCAGTTTATCTCTCGGTCTGGAGTTTACCCGGGCTTTGGTCGGGGGCGCTTCAATAGATGAGGCCGGGGTGCCGTTAACCGACCAAACCCTGGATCTGGCTAAGCAGTCCGATGCCATATTGCTGGGTGCGGTAGGCGGTACCAAATGGGATACTCTGGATATGGCGATCCGGCCGGAAAAAGGGCTGCTTGGTCTTCGTAGCGGACTGGAGTTGTTTGCCAATCTGCGGCCGGCCATTCTTTATCCACAACTCGCCGAGGCATCTTCCTTGCGTCCGGAAATTGTTGCCGGTCTGGATATTTTAATTGTTCGAGAACTTACCGGCGGAATTTATTTTGGCCAACCAAGGGGAATTCAACCGCTTGAAGATGGCAGCCGCGAGGGTTTTAATACTTATCGGTATAGTGAAAGCGAAATCCGTAGAATTGGCCGTATAGCCTTCGAATCCGCCAGAAAACGGAATAACCAGGTGTGCTCGGTGGATAAGGCAAACGTCTTGGAGGTCACGGTACTTTGGCGCGAAGTTATGGATCAGCTGGCGCCTGAATATCCGGATGTCACTCTCAGCCATATGTATGTCGATAATGCCGCCATGCAGTTGGTGAAAGCGCCGAAACAGTTTGACGTGATCGTAACCGGAAATATGTTCGGCGATATTCTGTCCGACGAAGCCGCCATGTTGACCGGTTCAATCGGTATGTTGCCATCGGCATCCTTGAATTCTTCAGGGCAGGGGATGTACGAACCCTGTCATGGTTCCGCACCGGACATAGCCGGTCAGGATTTAGCCAACCCATTGGCAACTATTCTATCCGCCGCCATGATGTTAAGGTACTCGTTGCAGCAGGAGGAAGCCGCACAACGTATTGAAAAAGCGGTATCCAAGGTCCTGGATCAGGGTTACCGCACCGCCGATATCGTCGGCTCTGGAGATATCACCAAAGTCGGCACCAATGCCATGGGCGATGCGGTGTTGGCGGCCCTGAAAAGTGCCTAAAAGTTTGAAGTTGATTGTTAAGGTTTAAAAGCAGGTAAAGATAATGAAGAAAGTAGGATTCGTTGGCTGGCGCGGTATGGTCGGCTCGGTATTGATGCAAAGGATGGTGGAAGAAGGCGATTTTGCCCATATTGATCCGGTATTCTTCACGACCTCGCAGTTAGGCTTGCCAGCGCCGGATTTCGGTAAGGCCGCTCCGCCATTGAAAGACGCTAAAAGTATTGAAGAACTGGCGGAAACGGATTTCGTTGTTACCTGTCAGGGAGGCGATTACACCAAAGCCGTATATCCTGAACTGCGCGCCAGTGGTTGGCAGGGGTATTGGATTGACGCCGCTTCTGCGCTCCGAATGGAAGAGAAGTCGGTGCTGGTTTTGGATCCTGTCAATCGTAAGGTTATGGACCAGGCGATTTCCGAAGGGAAAAAGGACTTTATCGGGGGCAACTGCACGGTAAGTTTGATGTTGATGGCACTGGGCGGATTATTTGAACATGATCTGATCGAGTGGGTCAGCCCCATGACTTATCAGGCAGCATCGGGAGCAGGAGCCCGCAATATGCGTGAATTGATTTCGCAGATGGGAACGATTCGGGATAGCGTTGCCGATCTGTTGGCCGATCCAAATAGCTCGATCCTGGAAATCGACCAAAAAGTCGCCGCGCAAATGCGGGATGAAGCCTTTCCGGTGGATAACTTCGGTGTACCCTTGGCCGGAAGCCTGATTCCTTGGATAGATGTGCCGATGCCCAGCGGACAAAGCAAGGAAGAATGGAAAGCGGAAGTTGAGGCAAACAAAATTTTGGGCAAATCCTCCGCGCCGGTGCCGATTGACGGCTTGTGCGTCAGGGTGGGTGCGATGCGCTGTCATAGCCAGGCACTGACGATCAAACTCAAGCGGGATATTGCCCTGGCGGAAATCGAAGAAAAAATTGCCACAGCGAATGACTGGGTGAAGTTGATCCCTAATGACCGGGAGCTTACTGCCAAGGAACTGTCGCCGGCGAAAGTCACCGGTCATATGGAAGTGCCTATCGGGCGGCTCCGCAAACTTAGCATGGGGCCTGAGTATCTAGGGGCTTTCACCGTTGGAGACCAGCTGCTTTGGGGCGCTGCAGAACCTTTACGCAGAACGTTGGCTATTCTGCAGGGCCGATTATAGATTTGTTGCTTTTTCTATCGGGCTGCCATCCATAAAAGGATGTTGGTCCTTCCTACTTATAATGTTCTTTTTTTGCGCCAGTCAGCATCCAGTGTTAGTTCGCATCCTGCCCGGAATCCCCAGGCAGGCGAAAGTCAGGACAATTTTGTGATTTCCATTGCCTTTTGCGCGTTAAAGCCGTGAGTCTGCTTTAACGGTTCGGGTCTATGGTCTACATTTAAATAGGCAAGAAGTCGGGCCTTTCAGCAATTTCCATTAGTCAGCCTACTTTCCTAATCTCAAGGCCAGCAAGCAAACGATTCTGGCTTTATTCAATGAAGTCCTGCACCTGCCAATTTGTAGGTTAATTTCTTGTAAAAATGCAGTTGCTAATTAATACTTAGTAGCATTATTGAATGTTTATTCTCAATAGTGCAGTTAAACGCAGGTAACTAGACAAGATTTGCACCCGCAGCCCAACTCACCTCGATTATCTGAAACGATTCCAGTAGTCGCGGCGAAAAGCATGAGTAAAAAGTAGAAAGGAAAAATACTATGGTTCGCAAGCTCGCGATTGCAGCTTTTACACTGTCAGCAATGAGCTCCGGTATTGTGCAGGCACTGGGACTAGGTGAAGCGACAGTGCAAAGTTCACTAAACCAGCCGTTGAAAGCCCAGATTGAATTGGTCAATGTGCGGGACCTACAACAAAACGAGATATTGACTAATCTCGCGGATCGTGAAGAGTTTTTACGGGCTGGTGTCGAAAGAGTGTTTTTCCTTTCCGACCTCCGCTTCAGAGTGGAAATGCAGAGCGATGGCCAGGCGGTGATCAAGGTCACCAGTTCGAAACCGGTGCGCGAGCCCTTCCTGAACTTTCTGGTGGAAATCAACTGGCCCAGCGGGCGATTGCTGCGCGAATATGCGCTGCTGATCGATCCTCCTACTTTTAGCGAACAACAGGCTCATCCTGTGGCCGCGGCAACCACCACTGCGCCTGCACGTACCGCGACAACTCCTCGTACTCCTCGCCAACCCGCCCGAACTTCGGTGGCGCCCGCACCTAGCCAACCGGCATTCACCGGTGATACCTATGGCCCCACGGGCGGTAACGACACCATGTGGTCGATTGCCATGAAAACACGGCCGGATTCCGGAGTTTCTCCTCAGCAAATGATGCTGGCTATTCAGGATCTCAACCCGGATGCGTTTTTGGACGGCAATATTAATCGCCTGAAGCGGGGACAAATTCTCCGTATCCCGGATCGGGATCAAATTCAAACGCGTTCGGCTCGCGATGCGATTACAGAAGCCAGCGCGCAAAACCGCGCGTTTCAGCAGGGAACCCGCACCCGTGTAGTTGACGCTACCGCTGCAACGGATACTGCCGACGCCGGTACCGGGCTGCAGGGAGAAGACCAACTGAGAATTGTGGTCGCGGAAGAAGGCGATACTGCTGATGCGAATGTTGCGCAGGCAGGCACCGGCACAACCGTCGGCGGAACTGTCGACAGCGCTGAAATGGCCGTGGCCCTGGAACAGCTGGATCGCTCCAACCGTGAAAATGAAGAACTCAAGAGCCGTCTCGAAGAACTGCAGGAACAATTGGAAACCATGCAACGCTTGGTTTCGCTCAAAGACGATCAATTGGCGGCAATGCAAGGCGATGCCGCTCAACCTGCAGATACCATGATAGGCGATCTTGGCGATCCGACTACCGGTCTTGCCGATCCCGCCGATACCCTGGACACCGGAATCGCTGACGCCGGCGACCCAGCCATGACAGGCGATACGGCGGTGTCAGACACCGGCGACGCTGCAATGACCTCCGGCGCGGACCAAACCGCCACCTCCGGCCAGGCCACACCGGCCGCTAGCCCGGCGACCACCGAGAAGGAAGAGAAACCGGTTGTGAAAACCAAGCCGGTGCAAACTCCGCAACAACCGCCTTCGATGGTCGAGCAAATTATCAACGGCATTAAAAATAATGTGGTTTACCAAATCGCCTTGGGCGGTGGCGCGGTTCTATTGTTGCTGTTGCTCTGGATGGTCTCCCGCAGCAAAGCCCGGAAAGAGGAAGAATATTTCGAAAGTGCTCAGGATGAATCCGCTGGGCAGGTTGAAGCGGCTGCCGAGGATATCGAAGAAGAAAGTCTGGATAGCATCGCGGGCGATGCCGGAGAATCCGATCCGATTGCCGAGGCCGATGTATACGTTGCCTATCAAAAGCATGCACAGGCGGTGCAAGTGCTTGAAGGCGCCATCGAAGATGAACCTGAAAACTATGACTACCGGTTAAAACTGCTGGAAGTCTTGGGAGAAACCAAAGACTCAGAAAAATTTGCTTCGCAGTTTAGCGCATTGGAAGCTTCCGGAGACGCTACTGTTTTGGAACGCGCCAATGAAATAAAAGAGCGGTACTCCGATGTTATCGAAGAGCCCGGTGTTTCCCTTGACGACTTGGAAAGCCAGTTGCTTGCAGGCGATGGCTTGGCATCGGATTCCGAGCTTGCAGATTCGGATATCAGCGAAGATTTTGAACTCGACGTGGACATGGACACCGCAAGCGATCTGGACGATACCGTTATCCAGGGCGAAGCAGCGGCTGATTTTGTCGAGGAAACAGAGTTTGACCTGGACAACGAAACCACCCTCGAAGAAGAAGACGATTTAGACATCGATTTCGACCTGGGCGATATTGATCTCGAAGACGCGGATACAACCGACAAGCAAGCCATGGACGATAAGTCGCTGGAAGATGACCTCGGCGATATCGATTTTGATTCCGCTGTCAGCGACACCATTGAAGACGAAGAAGATACGGTAATTACATCCTCCTCCCTGGATTCTGAGTACGACTTGGAGGATTCATTGGAAGACTCCGATTTAGTCACGGAAGCGGACGACGGTTACCACCTGGAATCCGAGTTCTCGGATGAACTGGACGAACTTGATGGTCTCGACGAACTGGAGACTGAAATGCAGGCGCCGGAAACGGAAAAAGCGCCGGCAGAAGAGTTAAGTCTCGACTTGGATGATGATGCCACCGATCTGTCCCTGGACGAAGTGCCTGAATCACTTGCAGATGACTTGGAAGACACTGTTATTCGTCCTCCCGAGGAAGAAACTGCGGATCTGGATCAGGAGTTGGAAGATCTCGGTTTCGACGAAGCTGCCGCTGCAACCGATGAAGGCCTGGACTTGGAAGCCGACCTTGATCTCGATGCCACTCCCGGTCTTTCGGAGGATATAGCCGAGGAGTTTGTTCAGAATATCGATGAATCTTCCCTGGAAGAAACGATTTCCAATGAAGAATTCCCGCAAGTGGATAGTCTCGAAGAGACCATAACCGGCATTGACGAAGTCGATCCTGACGCGACGGTGCAAATTTCTCCCGAGGAACTGCCGGAGCAGCTTGCTGAGCAGAATCTTGAAGAAACGATTGTTCAACCGGCTGCCGAGCCGGGAGCTGTTGACGACTTCGTTACCGACATGGAAGAGGATTTTGACTTCCTTTCGGATACGGATGAAGCTGCGACCAAACTTGACCTTGCCCGCGCCTATGTGGATATGGGCGATAAGGAAGGAGCGAGGGATATACTTGAGGAAGTGGTCGAAGAAGGCAGCGACGAACAGAAGAAAGAGGCGGCAGATATTTTAAAGAGCCTTGATTAATTCTCTCCAGCCGCAATAATGCTGCCCTTAGCGTTAAGGGCAGCAAATGAAAGATTCAAGTCCTCCCGAGTTTTCTCCAATTTATCCCCTTTCCAATCATGTTCCCTTAGATGCGGGACGTATGGCCTTGGTGTTAGGGTACGAAGGCGCGGCCTATCGTGGCTGGCAGGCGCAAAAAACCGGCGTGTCCTCGGTTCAAGCGACTCTGGAAACAGCATTGGCGAAGGTGGCCAACGCGCCTGTCGAGGTGGTCTGTGCGGGGCGCACGGATGCCGGCGTAAATGCCACTGCCCAGGTTGTGCATTTCGACTGTCAGGTAACGCGTAGTCCCTATTCCTGGGTAATGGGAGGAAATCATCATTTGCCGAGGGATATTACCTTGCTGTGGGCGGGGCTTGTGCCGGGAGATTTCCATGCCCGTTATTCAGCCACCGGACGCACCTATCGCTATCTGATATACAATCATCCCGTGCGCCCGGCCTGGGCTCACCATTCCTTTACCTGGATCCATCAGCCGTTGTCCGCGGAATTAATGGACAAATCTGCCCAAGTGCTTTTGGGCGAGCGGGATTTTAGTGCCTTTCGGGGAGCGGACTGTCAGTCGAACACGCCATTTCGTTACCTTTCCCGTATAGAAGTCAGCCGGCGAGGCGTGCTAATAACGGTGGAAGTCGAAGCCAATGCGTTTTTGCACCATATGGTACGCAATATAGTGGGTACCTTGTTACAAGTAGGAGCTGGTAAAAATCCGCCGGATTGGGTCAGTGAAGTGTTGGCGAGCAAAGACCGCACCCAGGCGGGAATTACCGCGCCGGCACAAGGATTATATTTGGTGCGTGTGGACTACCCGAAAGATTTCGGCTTGCCGGTTTTTCCGAAAGGTCCATTTTTTATGGATGACTAACAAAAGTTAACTGCTGCGCATGTCCAATGCAGGATCACTTCGTTATAATTCTCGGCCTTAATAAGAATAGAGTCCGGAACTTTCATGACCCGCTGTAAAATCTGTGGTCTGACCAACCTTGAGGATGCCTTGTCTGCCGTGTATGCAGGCGCCGATGCTTTGGGTTTTAATTTTTATCGGCCCAGCCCACGTTATATTTCTCCTGAAGACGCCGCGCAAATTATCGCCCGTTTACCTGCTTTCGTGTCCATTGTAGGTTTATTCGTGAATCATCCTGCCCAGCAGGTAGCCTTGATTGCCGGCCAGACCAAACTGGATCTCCTGCAGTTTCACGGTGATGAGAGCGGTGATTTTTGCCGGCAATTCGAACGCCCGTATATTAAAGCGGTCGGTGTCACGGAAGAAACCCCGCTGGATGCGTTGTTTGACGAGTTTGCCGACGCTCGTGCGCTCCTGTTTGACACCCACGACCCCAAGTTAAAGGGAGGGACCGGCCGCACGTTCAACTGGGATCTGGCCCTAGGCGACTTCCCCTTACCCGTTATTTTGGCCGGTGGCCTGAATCCTGAAAATGTCAGACAGGCAATCAAGCAGGTAAAACCCTTCGCTGTCGATGTCAGTGGCGGCGTGGAAAAGGCCAAAGGCATTAAGGACGCTTCCTTAATTCAAGCATTTATCAATGAGGTGCATAGTGAACGTAAAATTTAGCCCCGAAGAACTTAGCAAAATCCCCGATCAGCAGGGCCATTTCGGTCAGTACGGCGGGCGCTTCGTTTCGGAAACGCTGATGGCCTCTCTGTTGGAGCTGGAACAGCAATACGAGCGTTTGTGCCAAGATGCCCGTTTTCAAGAGGAGTTCGATCAGGACCTCGCGGATTATGTGGGGCGCCCGTCACCCTTATATTTCGCCGAACGCCTAACTGAACAGGTCGGTGGCGCTAAGATCTATCTCAAACGCGAAGATTTAAACCATACCGGCGCACATAAAGTTAACAACACCATTGGCCAGGCGCTGTTGGCCAAGTATCTTCGTAAACCGAGGATTATCGCGGAAACCGGTGCCGGTCAGCACGGGGTCGCTTCAGCGACGGTTGCCGCACGTTTGGGTCTAGAATGCGTGGTTTTTATGGGAGAGGAGGATGTTAAGCGCCAGGCTTTGAACGTCTACCGAATGAAACTGCTGGGAGCCACGGTGCGTCCGGTATCCAGCGGCACCAAAACCCTGAAGGATGCGATGAATGAAGCGCTCCGCGATTGGGTGACCAATGTCGATAACACGTTCTATATTATCGGTACCATTGCCGGTCCCCATCCATATCCCAAACTGGTTCGGGATTTTCAGTCGGTTATAGGTCGCGAAACCAAGCTTCAGTGTATGGAAAAAGAAGGCAGACTGCCGGATGCATTGGTTGCCTGCGTCGGTGGCGGCTCCAATGCGATCGGCTTGTTTTATCCCTTTATCGGTGACCGGGATGTAGCGATGTATGGAGTCGAGGCCGGTGGACATGGCATCGACACCGGCCAGCATGCCGCGCCGCTTTGTGCCGGGAGGCCGGGGGTTCTGCATGGCAATCGAACCTATCTGATGGAAGACGATAACGGCCAGATTTCGCCTACCCATTCGATTTCCGCCGGTTTGGATTATCCAGGCGTCGGCCCTGAACATGCCTGGCTGAAAGACTCCGGCCGCGCTGAGTATGTTGCCGCGACGGATGAGGAAGCACTGGATGCATTCCACAAACTCACCCGTATCGAAGGCATTATGCCGGCGTTGGAGAGTAGCCATGCGGTGGCGTATGCCATGAAGCTCGCCAGGCAAATGGATCGCGATCAGGTTATTGTGATCAATCTAAGTGGCCGCGGCGACAAAGATATCCATACCGTCGCCAGTCTTCAGGGCATTGAGCTTTTCTAATTGTCGGGTTTTTAATCATCATTAGCGAATAAAGTACTTTATATGAGCCGAATCAAGAGCTACTTGGACAACCTTGGGGAGCAGGGAAAAAAGGCGTTAATTCCCTATATCACGGCCGGTGATCCGCACCCCCAGCATACCGTTTCCCTGATGCATGCTTTGGTGGAAGCCGGCGCGGATATAATTGAACTGGGCGTACCGTTTTCGGATCCGATGGCGGACGGCCCGGTCATTCAACTGGCGTGTGAACGCGCGCTGGTTCACGGGACCTCGCTAAGTCAGGTGCTGGAGATGGTGGCTGAGTTTAGAAATACCAATCAGTCCACGCCGATAGTGCTTATGGGCTACCTCAATCCGGTAGAAGCCATGGGTGTTGAAAACTTTATTCAGCGGGCTAAACAGGCGGGTTTGGATGGTGTGCTGATCGTGGATCTACCCGCGGAAGAAGCGGCCTCCTATGTCCCCGCCTTGCGGCGCGAAGGGTTGGACTGCATATTCCTGATTGCCCCCACGACCACGGATGAGCGTATTCAAACGGCAGTCACCTACGCCAGCGGCTATATTTATTATGTTTCCTTTAAAGGCGTGACGGGTGCGAACAGTCTGGATGTACAGGATGTCAGCAATCATCTGCAACGTATTCGTGCCAAAACGGATATGCCTGTAGGCGTCGGATTCGGTATCAAGGACGCCGAGTCCGCTGCGGCGGTCAGTGCGGTAGCCGATGGTGTAATTGTCGGCAGCGCCCTGGTAAATACAATTGCCAGTAACGCCGAAGAGCCTGCAACAATGCTCGACGAAATTGGCCGTATTGCGCGCGGAATGCGAGAAGCAATGGACGCGAAGAGCGCCCGGTAGATAAAATCCTGGCGTTATCGGACATGCTTAAGACCACTTGGTGGACAATTGATTAACTGAGGGAAGTTTGACTATCCATGAGTAGCTGGCTAGAAAAAATTATTCCGGGAATGGGCGGGGCACAGTCCAAGCATAAGAGCAATGTTCCTGAGGGGCTTTGGAAAAAATGTCCTAAATGCGGTGCCGTATTATATCGGCCCGAACTGGAAAAAAACCTGGAAGTTTGTCCCAAGTGCGAGCACCACATGCGTATTGTCGCGCGCAAACGCCTGGATATATTTCTCGATCCGGAAGATCGAACGGAAATTGCGGCAGATTTGGAACCTTACGACAAGCTCAAGTTCAAGGATACTAAACGCTACCGGGATCGTTTGGCTACTAATCAGAAAAACACCGGTGAAAAAGATGCGCTCATCGCCTTTAAAGGCACGGTCAAAGGACTGCCGGTAGTCGCCGTCGCCTTTGAGTTCAGTTTTCTCGGCGGCTCCATGGGAAGTATTGTCGGCGAAAAATTTGTTCAGGCCGTTAACGTTTGTCTGGAAGAAAACCGGCCCTTGGTGTGTTTTTCCGCCAGTGGCGGCGCCCGCATGCAGGAAGCGCTGATTTCGTTAATGCAAATGGCGAAAACCTCTGCGGCGCTGGAAGTAATGAAAAGCCGGGGCCTGCCTTACATTTCGGTGATGACCGATCCGGTATTCGGCGGCGTTTCCGCCAGTTTGGCGATGCTTGGGGATCTCAATGTCGCCGAACCCAATGCGTTGATCGGTTTTGCCGGACCTCGGGTAATCGAGCAAACCGTCAGAGAAAAACTTCCCGAGGGCTTCCAACGCAGCGAATTCCTATTGGAACACGGTGCCTTGGACATGATCATCAGCCGCCATCAGATGCGCAATCGCCTGTCCGCCATTCTAGCGAAAATGTTAGGCCTGCCTGCCATGGAAGATGAGATAAGCGAACCGGTTGAAATCACCGAACCGCCAGAAGATCTGACGGATACAGAAGAGCAGCAGAACCGGCCGGATTAATCCGGGCTTTCCGGGGACCAAAATATGAAGCCCGATAGCCTTGATGACTGGGTAACCCATATCGGCGCGCTCCATCATAATGTCATTGAAATGGGGTTGGAGCGTATTCAGCAGGTGTATTCGCGGCTGCTGAGGGAAGCTCCGGTGGTGCCGGAAACGGAAACAACACCGAAGATTATTACCTTTGCCGGGACCAACGGCAAAGGTTCAACGCTGGCGGTCGTGGAAGCCCTGGCGCTAGCCGGTCAGGCACGGGTCGGCGCTTATACCTCGCCCCATTTACTTCGCTTCAATGAACGGATACGGGTTCAAGGGACCGATTGCTCGGATCAAGCGCTCTGTACCGCCTTTGAGCGGGTGGAGCAGGCGCGGGGCGACATAGCGCTCACTTATTTTGAATTTACCACCCTGGTCGCATTCGACCTGTTTCGATCCTCCCGTCTCGATTTTTGGCTTCTCGAAGTCGGACTTGGGGGCAGGTTGGATGCGGTTAACATAATCGACCCAAACATTGCCGTCATCACCACGGTGGACCTTGATCACCAGAGTTGGCTCGGCAATGACAGGGAGACCATCGGACGGGAAAAAGCCGGAATTTTGCGCCCCGATACTCCTGTATTTCTTGGCGACCCGGACATGCCGCGAACCGTACTTGAAAAAGCGAAGGAACTAAATTGCCCCACCTATCAGTGTGGGCGGGATTTTCACTTAACCGAAGGCCTTTTCAGCGGCAATTTCCGTTCTTCTGCCATTTCCTTCCCGGTACCGGCGCCGCCGGATTTGCCGGTTAACAATATCGCAACGGCGCTTAACGTAGCTTATGCCGGTGGCATCGATCTGACGTTTTTACAGGCGGTCTCAGCATTTCCTCCCCTAGCTTTACGGGGGCGATTTCAATGCGTGCGGAAAGCGCCAAAGGTGATCCTGGATGTCGCCCATAATCCGCATGCCGCGAGATATCTGGCCGATTGGCTCAGTCGAGAATCGCACCAGGGGCCGGCCGTCGCGGTCTTTTCGGCGCTCCAAGACAAAGATGTCAAAGCGGTCATTAGCGCGCTAGCGGGCAGTTTCGATTTTTGGTGCGTTTTTCCACTCGACAACGAGCGGGCGATGGCAGGTGAGCAGTTAAAAATGCAGATAGAGCGGGGAGATGCGCATGCCGCATTATATTCCACTGCCGGCGAAGCGCTGCGGGAAGCGCTTAACAGGGCAGGCTCGCTGGGCACGGTTGTCGTATTCGGATCGTTTTTTACAGTGGCGGCAATTCTTGAAACAGGTATCATATCTCCAGCAGACTGAACTTCTGACCAGATAAGAGTTATAACAATGGATGGATTGAAACAACGCATCATCGGGGCTGTGGTGTTGGTGTGCCTGGCCGTGATTTTTATCCCCATGCTGTTCGAGCAACCCCATGAGGAAGTCAGGGAAAAAATTATTCCTATACCTGAAGAGCCGGAAATCCCGGCGTTTACCATTGAAGCGCCAACGGAAGAGATTGCAGCTATCAGCGACGATAGTGACAGCGGCACGGCTAACGAGGACCGGGGTGATCAATCGGTAAAATCGTTGAAGACCGTCGCCGAGATGCAGGAAGAGGGTGAGCAGCCTCCGAAGGCTGCCGAAGACAGTTCCGCAACTCAATCAAGTCTTGCTGCAACTTCGGAAACTACCCTGGATAAGCCCGCGTCAGAACCTGCGGAGAAACAGATTGAACAAACTCCCGTTGAAGAAGAGCAAACACCGGCAGTTGCAAACCTGGATGTTGAAGCCATCGCTAGAAACAAGGCCGGTTGGATTGTTCAAATCGGTACGTTTAGAAACCATGACAGTGCCAGGAAAATCAAACAGGAACTACTGAGTAGCGGCACCATGGCCTATACGGAAACTATCACATCCGGAGATGTGGATTTGCTGCGTGTATCGGCGGGACCCTTTGCCGAAAAACCGATGGCGGAGTCGAAAAAGCAGGAACTCGATAAGAAATACAAGGTCAATTCGCTGCTGGTCAAACAGGATCCCAAGTCGTAAAACGCGACGCTCTATCCAGTTAAAAACCCGTTTAGACGCGCCTTGGATTTTGCTAGACTGTCGCCCTTTGCCAACCTAAGGAATTCGTTCACCATTGATGGATAGTTTCGTTTGGGCCGATTGGGTCATTATCGGCATTATCGCTATTTCCACTATCGTCAGTCTTATTCGCGGTTTCGTCAAAGAAGCACTTTCGCTTGCCAGCTGGATTGTCGCCTTTATTATTGCGCGAACTTTTTATACGCATTTGGCGACCCTGTTCGAGGAAGTGATCAATACCCCCTCGTTACGGCTTCTTGCCGCATTCGTACTATTGTTTGTCGTTGCTTTAATTGTCGGTTCGCTGATAAACCACTTGATTTCAGCGATTGTAAAGAGCACGGGATTGTCCGGCACCGACCGCATGCTGGGGATGGTGTTCGGTTTGGTCCGCGGGGTTATCCTTATCGTCGTTATCGTCGCATTGGCTCGTTTAACGCCTTTGGCGCAAGATCCCTGGTGGTCCCAATCCGCGCTAATCGGGCACTTTGAGCGTCTGGAAGCCTGGTCCAGGCAGGTTTTTGGCGACCCGCTGAAGAGCGTTTTCGGAACCGAGGACAAAACGGCATTCCAAGATTCCTTCCCGGCTGCTACTTTAGTAGTTGGGCGCGATGCATGAATAGCATTTAATGAAAATTAGAAAAACACCGGTTATAAGCGCTTGTCTGGCATGGGCACACTGAAGGGGTTAGTAAGATGTGTGGTATTGTAGGTATCGTTGCGAAATCCAATGTAAATCAGGAGCTATATGACGCTCTGACGGTTTTGCAGCACCGCGGTCAGGATGCAGCGGGAATAGTGACCTTTCAGGACGAACGGTTTTTTCTACGCAAGGCCAATGGCCTGGTGCGCGATGTGTTCAGGACGCGGCATATGCTGCGCCTGGTGGGCAATGTCGGAATCGGTCACGTGCGCTATCCTACTGCCGGTACTTCCAGTTCCGCCGAAGCGCAACCTTTCTATGTTAACAGCCCTTACGGCATTACGCTGGCCCACAACGGAAATCTGACCAATACCGACGAACTGGCGGAGGAAATCTACCGAACCGATCTGCGGCACATCAATACCAATTCCGATTCTGAAGTCCTGCTGAACGTTTTCGCCCACGAATTGCAGAAACGCGGCAATCTTAAACCGACTGAAAAGGATGTTTTTGCGGCTGTTAGCGCCGTGCATAAAAGAGTGCGGGGAGCTTATGCGGTTATTTCATTGATAACCGGTTACGGCATCGTGGCGTTTCGCGACCCGCATGGGATTCGTCCGGCTTGTTTCGGTAAACGGGAATCGGCAAGGGGCACTGAGTACATGATCGCCTCTGAAAGTGTGGCGCTGAGCGCGCTGGGCTTCGAACTGGTAAGAGATATCAAACCGGGGGAAGCGGTTTACATCGAATCCGAAGGGATCTTGCACACGCAGCAGTGCGCGGAGTATTCGCAGCTCAATCCCTGTATCTTCGAACATGTTTACTTCGCCCGCCCGGATTCCATTATTGACGATATTTCCGTATACAAAGCGCGGTTGCGGATGGGAGACCATCTGGCGCAGAAAATCCGCCGGGAAATGTCGATTGACGAAATCGATGTGGTGATGCCAATCCCGGATACCAGCCGTACGTCCGCCATGCAGATGGCTCTGAATCTGGGTATTAAGTACCGCGAAGGGTTTATCAAGAATCGCTATATCGGCCGTACCTTCATTATGCCCGGTCAGAGTCTGCGAACCAAATCGGTGAAGCAAAAGTTGAATCCGATCGAGTTGGAATTCAAGGGGAAAAATGTCCTGCTGGTGGATGACTCAATCGTTCGGGGTACGACCTGTCACGAAATTGTTCAGATGGCCAGGGATGCGGGAGCGAAACAGGTCTTTTTTGCATCCGCCGCACCCGCGGTGCGCTATCCAAATGTCTACGGCATCGATATGCCGGCCGCCAAGGAACTGATTGCCCATGGCCGCACCACGGAGCAAGTGCGTGCTATGATTGGCGCAGACCGTCTGATTTACCAGGATCTCGACGATTTGATCACCTGCGCAAAAGAAGGCAACGCCTCTATCGAACACTTCGATTGTTCTGTCTTCGACGGCAATTACATTACCGGCGATATCGATCAAGAGTACCTGAACCGCCTGGAAAAAAGGCGCAGTGATTCGATGAAGAAGCCTCAGCCCAAAGAAGAGCCGTCTGCCCAGGTTCCTCTGGATTTACATAACGACGAATAAGGCACTGTCATGACCGGCCGCAAAACAGAATCCCACGACTTGTTGATCACTCCCGATATGGAGTGGGCGGACGCTACTCAGGCTATCCGCGCTGGCCAGTTCCGGACACAGGAACAAGAACATGGTGAGGTGATATACCCGACCTCAAGTTTTGTGTTTAAGTCTGCCGCCGAAGCAGCGGCGCGGTTTGCCGGGGATATTCCGGGGAATATTTATTCCCGGTTCACCAATCCCACGGTGCGTATGTTTGAAGAACGGCTGGCTGCCTTGGAAGGCGGCGAACGCTGTGTGGCAACGTCTTCCGGCATGGCCGCCATTATGGCGACCTGCATGGCATTCCTGAAGCAGGGAGATCATGTTGTTTGCTCTCGTAACGTGTTCGGTACCACCCACGTGGTGTTCGACAAGTATATGGCAAAGTTCGGCGTCGATACCGCCTTCGTGTCTCTGACCGATACCGAAGCATGGGAGGCAGCGGTTCGGCCCAATACCCGATTTTTATTCCTGGAAACACCCTCCAACCCGTTGAATGAAGTCGCCGATATTCGCGCCCTGGCCGAGCTTGCCCATGCCAATGGCGCCATGCTGATCGTCGATAATTGCTTTTGTACACCGGTTTTGCAGAAACCTTTAGACCTGGGCGCCGATCTGGTGATTCATTCGGCAACCAAGTTTCTCGATGGCCAGGGGCGCTGTGTCGGCGGCGCTGTGGTTGGACCGGATAAACTCCTGGAAGAAGTATTCGGATTTCTACGTTCCGGTGGTTTTACTTTGAGTCCGTTTAATGCGTGGGTGTTTCTCAAAGGTTTGGAAACGCTGCCTATCCGAATGCAGGCGCATTGCCGGCAGGGGTTTGCCATGGCGGAGTGGCTGCAACAGCAAGACTGGGTGGAAAAGGTCTTTTATTGCGGGCTTCCGGATCATCCCTGCCACCAGTTGGCAATGAAACAACAAAAGGGTTTTGGCGGGGTAGTGTCTTTTCAGGTAAAAGGCGGACGGGAAGAAGCCTGGCGTTTGATCGACCAAACCCGGTGGCTATCCATTACCGCGAACTTAGGGGATGTCAAAACAACCATCACCCATCCGGCGACAACCACCCACGGTCGCCTTGCAGACGCAGAGAAAGCGCGCGCCGGTATTACTGAAAATTTAATTCGGCTGTGCGTCGGGCTCGAAGACCTGCAGGACATCCAAGCCGATCTCAGTCCTTCTTAAGTTCCTTAAATGGGCTAATCCTAAATATTAAACTATAATAAAAACAAAAAGCTGGGGGTGTAATCTAATATATTTATTAAGTTTAACACCGGCTGTGCTCATTCCGGTATGCCTGGTTGTTCAGCTTGTGTAAACTGTGAATTCTATTCTTGATGGGAAAACCCCGACTGACGCATGTTCATGGCAGTAAACGTCGAAAAGCAAAAAACCAAAAATACCCTGGAACAAGGCCTACGCGAAGTTCTGCTGATTCTCTGCATAACCCTTGCCGCCTATTTGGTTATTGCGCTGGTTTCCTACCACCCCGCCGATCCCGGCTGGACCAGCACCGGCCAGCATCAGGGAATTGCCAATTATGCCGGGGCGGTCGGCGCTTGGCTTGCCGATGTGTTGCTGTATTTCTTCGGATATGTGGCGTTCTTTTTTCCGTTTTTGCTATTGGTAAAGGCTTTTCAGCTGTTTCGCCATCGCCACGAAAAACGTGCGGTTAACTGGCCGTTAACCGGTATTCGTGTGGTTGGATTTACTCTCCTGCTGCTGTGTACAAGCCTGCTTCTTGCCATGTATTCCCTGGCGGGCTTGGGGCCTAACTCGGGAGGTGTATTGGGCAATCAATTGGCGGCGACGGGTCTAACCGTGTTTAACTCCGCCGGAAGTACACTGATCGCCATGGCGTTTTGGTTAATCGGATTTAGCCTGGCGACGGGTCTATCCTGGTTGAAGATAATGGATTGGGTCGGAGCGAAAACCCTGCAATTTATCCGCTGGAGTAGCAGGAAAATCAGTGCCGGTGCAAAAGCCGGTAAGCTGCAATTACAGAATATGAAAGAGCGCCGGCAAAATCGCCAACATCGGGGTAAGCCGAGACTCGGGGTTTCCGAACCAACCCTAAAATCCGAGCCGGTCGTTGAAGAAAAGAAGCCTCCTCGAAAACTGCTTGGATTGGTAACCAAAGCAAAAGAAGCATTGCCGGCCACTGATATTGCCGAGCAGGTTACTCCGGTATCCGAGACTGAGGCAGATGAAAAACCGTCGGCAAAAAAAATAATCATTGCTCCCTTCCAAAAGAAAGATTCAGGTAAAAGCAAACGAGCCAAAAAGGACAGTCAACCGGGCCTGTTTAGTTTTATTGAGGGTCCCCTGCCGCCCATTACCCTGTTGGATCCGCCTGATCCGCATAAAAAGGCGGGATTCTCCGAAGAGGTGTTGGAAAACCTCTCGGGGCTTTTAGAGGATAAGCTTGCGGATTTCGGCATTATCGCCGAGGTGGTGGAGGTGAATCCCGGACCGGTGATCACTCGCTTCGAAATACAGCCCGCTCCTGGTGTAAAAGTCAGTAAAATCAGTAATCTGGCAAAGGACTTAGCACGCTCGATGGCGATGATCAGTGTCCGGGTAGTGGAAGTTATCCCCGGCAAATCGGTTGTCGGTATCGAAGTGCCCAACGAAAACCGGCAAATGGTCAGACTGCGTGAAGTGTTGTCCTCTGCCGAATACGACCATGCGGATTCTCCTTTGTCACTGGGTCTGGGCAATGATATTGCCGGTAACCCGGTGGTGCAAAACCTGGCGAAGATGCCGCACTTGCTTGTCGCAGGCACCACGGGTTCCGGTAAGTCGGTCGGTGTCAACGCGATGTTGCTGAGTATGCTTTTCAAGGCCACGCCTGAGCAACTGCGGTTAATTATGATTGATCCGAAAATGTTGGAACTGTCCATCTATGATGGCATTCCGCATCTGCTGACGCCGGTTGTAACCGACATGAAGGAGGCTGCCAATGCCTTGCGCTGGTGCGTTGGCGAGATGGAGCGTCGATACCGGTTGATGGCGGCTTTGGGTGTTCGTAATATCGCCGGTTATAACAAGAAGGTAAAAGAAGCTGAAGAAGCGGACGAGGCGATACCCGACCCGCTTTGGAAACCATCGGACGAAGCGCTGGAGGATGAAGCGCAGCCAACCCTGACCACCTTGCCGTTTATCGTGGTGGTGGTTGACGAATTCGCCGACATGATGATGATCGTCGGTAAGAAAGTCGAGGAACTTATCGCCCGAATCGCCCAGAAGGCGCGTGCCGCCGGTATTCACTTGATTCTGGCAACACAACGCCCTTCGGTTGATGTCATCACCGGTTTGATTAAAGCGAACGTGCCTACCCGGATCGGATTTCAAGTGTCCTCGAAAATCGATTCCAGAACAATACTTGACCAGGGTGGGGCAGAGCAGCTTCTTGGGCATGGTGATATGCTGTTCATGCCTCCCGGTACCAGCATTCCCATTCGGGTTCATGGCGCTTTTGTCGCGGATGACGAAGTGCATCGCGTGGTCAGCGACTGGAAACAACGGGGTGAGCCGGACTACCTGGAAGAAATACTGGAAGGAGTCAATGAGAGCGAATATGTAGCCAGCATGGACGGAGGTGGCGACGGCAACGGCGGTTCAGAACAGGACGAATTGTTTGATCAGGCAGTGGCGTTCGTCACGGAAAGCCGAAAAGCCTCGATCTCCTCTGTTCAACGGCGCTTAAAAATTGGCTATAACCGTGCAGCCAACCTGGTGGATGCCATGGAAGCAGCCGGTGTGATATCGGCTGCGGGGCACAATGGCTCCCGCGAAGTGTTGGCGCCGCCGCCTCCTAAGGATTGATCCTGTTCGATTTTAAGGTATTTCCGGTGGATTTCAGGCCCGGTTCAGTTGCGCTCCTTATTCTTGAGGCGTGAATCAACTCAGGTATATGAGATTAATATGAAGAAAATCGTTTTCTTGTGCGTAATTCTCGCAACCGGTGTTGCGAATGCTCAAACCGCTGCCGACGGAATCGCGGCGCTCCTGCGAAATATCGACACCTTTAGCGCGGATTTTGAACAGACGCTGGTTTCCGGTAAAGGGCAAATACTCCAGCAGGTTAGCGGCAAATTGAAGGCGAAAAAGCCTGGCTTGTTCTATTGGCATACGCTGCCTCCGCTGGAACAGGAGATAGTCACCGATGGTGAGCAGGTCTGGTTATACGACCCGGATCTGGAACAGGTCACCATCCAAAAACTTTCCAAACAGTTGGCCAATACGCCCGCCTTGCTGCTAAGTGGCGAGGTCAGTGATATCGAGAGCCAGTATCAAGTGGCGGAAGTTACCATAGAAGCGGGCAAACAAGCCTTTTTCCTCACGCCGAAAAATCCGGACAGCCTGTTTGACAGTCTCTATCTTGCTTTTCAACAGGGACAACTCAGCATTATGCAATTAAAAGATTCCCTGGGTCAGGAAACCATTCTTAAGTTCAGTGGTCAGCAAATAAATTCCGGCGTCAGTCAGGACGATTTTCACTTCGAAATACCGGAAGGCGTAGACGTTATTCGGGAATAAGCCTGTGACCACAGACCTGTTTGACAACCCGGAATCGACCCAAGCGCACATGCCGTTAGCAGCCCGTATGCGGCCACGACGACTGAAGGAGGTTGTCGGTCAGCGTCATTTGCTGGGGGAGGGCAGGCCTTTGAGACTTGCAATCGAGCAAGATCAATTGCATTCGATGATTCTCTGGGGGCCGCCGGGTGTGGGTAAGACCACTCTCGCCAGATTGTTTGCTCATGCCAGTGCTGTGGAGTTTGTGCCGCTCTCAGCCGTGTTGAACGGCGTAAAAGATATTCGAGCCGTTGCCGAACAAGCCCGGAACAACCGCATTCAGGGAAAACAAACGCTGGTATTTGTCGATGAAGTGCACCGGTTCAACAAATCCCAACAGGATGCCTTGCTGCCCTATATGGAAGAAGGACACTTTGTATTGGTCGGCGCAACCACCGAGAATCCATCCTTTGAACTGAACAATGCACTCTTATCGCGTGCCCGTGTGTATCCATTAAAAAGTTTGAATGAAGAAGAAATTCAAGGCTTATTGCGCAGCTGCCTTGGCGATAAGGAGCGTGGCTTGGGCCAAAGACAATGGCAAATCGAGGCAGGCGTGCTGGAAAAACTCGCCAGTCTGGCCGGCGGAGATGCCCGGCAGTCGCTAAACCTGCTTGAAACGCTGAGCGATCTTGCGGAAATTCACAAGGATGAAGGGCAAATCACCCTATCGTTGTTAAAGGAAGTCGCGGCTTCCGGGGTGAAACGCTTCGACAAAGGTGGTGACGTTTTTTACGACCAGATTTCCGCCTTGCATAAGAGCGTTAGGGGCTCTGATCCCGATGCATCGCTTTATTGGTATGCCCGGATGCTGGAAGGTGGCTGCGATCCGCTGTATGTCGCCCGGCGGGTGGTCCGCATGGCTTCGGAGGATGTCGGTAATGCCGATCCGCGCGCTTTGCAACTGGCGCTTAACGCTTGGGATGTGCAGGATCGCCTGGGTAGTCCTGAAGGTGAACTGGCGATCGCCCAGGCCATCGTCTATATCGCCGTTGCACCGAAAAGTAACGCCCTGTATAAGGCCTATAACAGCGCTCGTAAACGGGTCGCTGAAACCGGCGATCATGCGGTGCCTTTGCATCTTCGTAACGCGCCGACAACATTATTAAAGCAGTTGGGGCATGGTAAGGAGTACCGCTATGCCCACGATGAGCCCGAAGCCTACGTTGCCGGTGAAAATTATTGGCCTGATGATTATACGGGGGAAACCTATTATCTCCCGGTGGAACGAGGCTTGGAGTTAAAGATACAACAGAAACTGGCGCATTTGCGGACGCTGGATAAAGCTGCGCTAAAAAATGTTCTGGATAATAAGTCAGGCGGACACTCTGGTGCGGCTGACGGTGCCGACTAGTGGGTTTGTTTTAGCGAACATTTCGGATCTTTAAACGGAGCTTCCAGCTCATCCTACTTAAACTCAAACAGACATAGGTTATGACGTTTTCTCATTTAATGATGGTCGCCATTGGCGGCGCAGCCGGTGCCGTAGGTCGCTACTTAACCGTTGCCCTGGTAACCAATGCCTTTGGCAGCAGGTTCCCCTGGGGTACGCTAGCCGTCAATATCATAGGTTCGTTTTGTCTCGGGCTGGCCTTTGTTTTTATCGTTGAACGTTTGCATGCGGAAAGTCAGTTGCGATCGTTGCTGATGGTCGGTTTTTTAGGTGCTTTCACGACATTTTCCACTTTTTCGCTGGAAGTATTTAATATGCTCGACAACAGCAGCTACATTGCTGCTGGAGCCTACATTCTAATGAGCGTTATACTATGCGTTTTTGCGACGGGATTGGCGATATTTTTCGCCAGAAGCCTGTTGCTCTAAACGCTCAATGATCTCAATCGTAATCGGATAACTTCATGCTTGATCCAAAACTACTGCGCAGCCAACTGGACGAGGTTGCGGCCAAACTCAAGGTTAAACACTTTGATTTAGACACCGATGCCATTAAGGCGCTTGAAGAACGGCGCAAGTCGATTCAAGTGAAAACGGAAGAATTGCAGAGCGAGCGAAACTCGAAGTCGAAGAATATTGGCCGCAGGAAAGCTGCCGGAGAGGATATTCAGCCGTTACTCGATAGCATGGAGCAGATCAAACAGGATTTGGAAACGGCAAAACAAGAGCTATTGGAAATCCAGGCCGCACAAGACGAAATTCTTCTAGGCGTGCCGAATGTTCCGGCTGACGATGTGCCGGAGGGCGCGTCGGAAGACGATAATGTGGAAGTCAGAGTTTGGGGAAGTCCGAAAAATTTCGATTTTACGCCCAAAGATCATGTGGATCTCGGTGAAGCGCTCGGCGTCCTGGATTTTGAAGCGGCTGCCAGGTTGTCCGGCGCCCGCTTTGTGACTATGCGAAATCAGTTGGCCCGATTACATCGCGCATTGGCGCAGTTTATGTTGGACACCCATACCCTGGAACATGGCTACCAGGAAGTCATGGTGCCGTTTTTAGTACAAAGCGATGCGCTGATGGGTACCGGACAGTTGCCGAAATTTGAGGAGGATCTGTTTAAGATTCCCGGCGAACGCAACTTTTACCTTATCCCCACGGCGGAAGTGCCGGTCACCAATTTGGTCCGGGACACGATTCTTGACGCAAAAGATATGCCGTTAAAATTTGCCAGCCATACACCTTGTTTCCGCAGCGAAGCGGGAAGCCATGGCAAGGATACCCGCGGTATTATTCGCCAGCATCAGTTTGAAAAGGTCGAGTTGGTGCATATCGTGACGCCGGACTCATCCTTTGACGCACTGGAAGAACTGACGTCCAATGCAGAAACCATTTTGCAGAAATTGGAGTTACCTTATCGCGTCGTCAGTTTATGCGGTGGGGATCTGGGCTTCGGCGCCACTAAAACCTATGACATAGAGGTTTGGATTCCCAGTCAGCAGAAGTATCGGGAAATCTCCTCCTGCAGCAACTGCAAAGACTTCCAAGCCCGGCGGATGCAGGCGCGCTGGCGAAATCCGGCCACCGGCAAGCCGGAGTTGGTGCATACACTGAACGGTTCCGGGTTGGCCGTGGGTCGAACCTTGCTGGCCGTCATGGAAAACTACCAGGAGTCGGATGGCAGTATTCGGATTCCTGAAGTTTTATGGTCTTACATGGGCGGAATGAAAGTCATTTCTCCTCATGCGGACTAGACCGGTCGATTCGGCAGGTTAGGGAAGATGAGCGCGGGAATAGAAAAAACCAACGCCTGGCATTTCTTGCCGGTAGCGCTTGATGTCCGTGGTCAGCCTTGTTTGGTCGTTGGGGAGGGCGAACCGGCAGCGCGGAAAATTGAGTTGCTTTTAAGAGCAGGAGCCGACGTTTTGGTGGTCGGGGATTCCTCATCGCCGGCGTTGGCAAAGCTCAAATTAGATCATCCGCTGGAGTCTGCGTTAGTTTTTCAAGGGCCGGAGTTCACGGACGACTTACTCGACGAACGCGCTCTGGTGGTTGCGGCCAGCAACGATCAATTGCTCAATGTACAGATCGCGAATCTGGCAAAACAACGCCAAATGCCGGTCAATGTCGTTGAACAGCCAGAGCAGAGCAATATGATCTTCCCATCCGTGATTGACCGGCATCCCTTGCTGATCGCGATTTCCAGCAGTGGCGATGCGCCGGTGTTAACCCGGCTGTTGCGAAATCGCCTGGAAGCGACCATACCCCATGGTTTGGGGCGGCTTGCGCAGTTGGCCGGGAGATTTCGGCAGCGGGTCAAGGATACATTACCGACCCTTAACCAGCGGCGCAGATTTTGGGAGACCAATCTTGAAGGGCAATTGGCGGACCTGGTGTATGCCGGAAGAATGGAAAAAGCGGAGGAACAGTTGGAAAACGCGCTGAAAAATGCCGGAAGCATTGCCGCAGATGGGGAAGTTTATCTCGTTGGTGCCGGTCCCGGCGATCCCGACTTACTGACCTTTCGTGCACTGCGGCTGATGCGCCAGGCCGATGTAGTGCTATATGACCGGTTGGTCTCTCCTCCGATTCTCGATTTAGTCAGACGCGACGCGGAGAAAATTAATGTCGGGAAGGCGCGTTCGAATCATACCTTGCCGCAACAGGAGATTAATGCGCTACTGGTCAGTCTCGCCCAGCAGGGCCGCCGGGTGCTGCGTTTAAAGGGCGGCGATCCGTTCATTTTCGGCCGAGGCGGTGAAGAAATAGACCTCCTTGCAGATGCAGGCATTCCGTTCCAGGTAGTGCCCGGTATCACCGCCGCTTCCGGTTGCGCGGCCTATGCCGGGATTCCGCTTACCCATCGAGATTACTCCCAGAGTGTCAGGTTTGTTACCGGACATTTGAAGAACAATACCTGCGATTTGCCCTGGCGGGAATTTATCAATGAACACCAAACCCTGGTGTTTTACATGGGGCTGCTCGGTCTTCCCCTTATCGCTGCCGAATTGCAAAAACATGGCATGCGGAAAGATATGCCCGTAGCCTTGGTCAGCAGGGGGACCACGCCGGAGCAAGAAGTTATTGTCAGCACGTTAGCTGCAATTACCGACGACCTTTCCAATCGCGAGGTGCATGGACCGACGATTATCATCATTGGCGAAGTGGTTCGGTTGCGGGAAAAGCTTAACTGGCTGCATTGATGGCATGGATTTGAATGCCGAAGTGGAAGCAGTGATCGCTACCTATCCTGATGCGGCAAAGGAGAAGTTTCTGGTACTTCGAAATTTAGTATTTGAAGTCGCGCAGGAACTTTGTGTTGCGGATCTCACTGAATGCTTAAAATGGGGTGAGCCAAGTTACACCTGTAAAGGCGGCAGTACATTGCGAATCCACTGGAAGCCAGGATCACCTGAGCAAATAGGCATATTTTTCCATTGCCAAACCAGGTTGGTCGAAACCTTTCGCGAACTCTATCCCCAAGGCACCTACGAGGGCAACCGCGCATTCGTTCTCGGCTTAGCCCAGCCCATTCCGGCCCGGCAAGTGAAGCACTGTATCCAACTTTCCCTTGTTTACCACAAGGTTAAACATTTACCCTTGCTTGGCGCTTAGGCTGATGATCCTTGCGCTATGGTTTGTTGTTAGCTTATGTGATCTTTAAAAGACCACATAATTACAAAACAATTAGTTAAATCTAATTCTTAGAATTCGAAAAAAGAAAAGTCCTGCAGCTCCTGTATAGGTGGGCGTACCTACAAGCGCTATTCCAGAACCTAAAAGAGTGTCTACCAAATCGGACGCATCAGTCGTAGAAGAGACTGAAATGGGAGCGGCAAATACGGGTGATACGGTAATCATTCCACACATTACTAAATTTGATGCAATTTTGCGCATAACACTAACCTTTTCTATTTAAACTAAAAGCCACAAATAATCATGATTCTTTAATTGGCTTATCCCTGTACTGCGGTCGGTGTTTGAGCAATATTTATACCTAAAACACTTGTTCTCTTTGTGTACGGTTGGTTAAAAAATAGGCGTTACAATGTCAGCTTTGAATAATGTAAAAAACCATGACAATCAATGAGTTAAAGGTAATAACGAGTCATTTTTATACGAGATCTGAGTGAGTTTTTTGTCCAATTAAACCTGAGAAGTTATCGCAATGATTTTGAGATGAACCAGCACCTCATTCGAGGTTTTCTTATAGGTACTTGAAAGTGTGATTTCGAATGTTGTCGAGCCTAGATGTTCACTTGTATTTTCGATATTCGGCCTATTCCGGATCAGTTTCTGATAACTTGGCTTGCACCGCGGTTGGCAGATAGCTTTTGGATGACTCGATGCTGCGATTGAGACTTGGGTGACGCTGTCGATACCGCCGTAGAAGGTTCCGCACTTTTTTACTGACGAGCACAAGCAGTATGGATGCAAGAACTATCAATGGAATCCCCGTGGGAAGGGGCAAGGGTAGGGTGATGAGTCCTAATACCAGAAAAATTGCTGCAACGACTATTAAGACGGCATTTCCAATATTTTTGACAAGCATTTAGGTGTCCCGTAAGAACAATATTCTGAAGCGGTTGTGGATTTAACGAGATTCAACGCATTGAGAGTTACGATCCTAACCGAAAATCAGTTTGCGGTCAGGTTACGAATTACCTGGGTAAACGCACCAAGGTACTTTTATTATCCCCAACACCCAGGTGTAGTATGAAGAAGAATCTTTCACCTGGATTTCACCTCGTTCCTGATAGTCTGCTTGGCGAATGACAAATTGAGAGGGTGAAATGCTTAAGAAAATCTTGCTGGTCGTATCAGTTTTACTCATGCCGGTTATCGGAACGGCAATTTGGTTTTATAGCCTCATTCCGGACCAATCCCATCGTGCCGCATTGAAAGAAACTGTCCCGTCTGAACTGGAGTATCTTTCTCAAACGGTGAATGACAATCGCGGAAAAATATTGGCTGTGGTTACTAACACCGCAACGATGGGCGATTCCAAGAAATCCACGGGCTATGAGCTCACAGAGTTGTCCAGAGCCTACTATGTATTTCAAACCAATGGCTTTACCGTCGATATTGCCAGTCCGCTCGGCGGTGAACCGCCCGTGGTTATCGACGGTGATGACATGGGGCCTTTCGATTATGCCTTTTTAAACGATGCAACGGCGCAAGGAAAAGTAAAAAACACCTTGAAGGTCGATCAGATAGACCCAAACGATTATGCAGCGGTTTATTTTGTCGGCGGCAAAGGCACGATGTTCGATTTTCCGGATAATCCCTTTATTCAGAACATAGTAAAAACGCATTACCAGCAAGGCAAGGTAGTGGGAGCGGTGTGTCATGGACCTGCAGCGCTGGTTAATGTCGTGCTCGATAATGGCCAGCCTCTCATAAAGGGCAAGCAGATCAGTGCGTTTACCAACGATGAAGAGCTTTTTCTTATCCCCGACGCGGAACAGCTTTTTCCCTTCCTGTTGGAGTCTCAGTTGAAAGCCAGGGGAGCCATCTTCAACAAAGGCTTAACCTACCTGGAAAAGGTGAGCCGGGATGGTCAGTTGATTACCGGTCAAAACCCATGGTCGGTCTGGACGGTCGCCGAGAATATGATCAGCGCACTGGGTTATCAGCCGGTTTCGCGCGCCAAAACACCGGAAGAAAACAGTGTGGCATTGCTGATTGCGTACGAGAATGAAGGCCGGAAATATACCGCCAAAATAGTGGAAGAAAGCCAACAGGTCTATGATCAGGTATTACTGTTGGTTCATAGTCTGGTGGCGATAATGCAATGGGAAATACGCAAGGCGTTGGATCTCATGCTATTGGTAAGTCAAATTCAGAACGCTGACTAATCTGTTTGATTCTCATCAAACAACGTTTTTAAAAATGAAAGTTCTGTTGATCGAAGACAATCCGACAATTGCCCGGCAGACCGTCGAGTTTTTGGAGGCGCACGGCTGGATTGTAGATCATGCCGCCACAGGGGCCGCGGGAATACGTTTGTCATTGGCAGAGGTTTTCGACGTCATCCTTTTGGATCTTAATTTGCCGGATATCGACGGACTCGAAATTTGCCGGGAAATTCGATCTCAATCCGATGCGACACCGGGAATACTGATGGTGACCGCTAGGGATAGTTTCGAAGACAAGGCGCAAGGTTTTCACCAGGGGGCGGACGATTATCTGACCAAGCCCTTTGATCTTCGCGAACTGGCATTACGCTGTCAGGCGCTCTCCAGGCGTTCCGAACTTCACCGGAATAAACGGATAACCCTCGGTGAGCTGAAAATTGATCTCGCCAGGCAGCAGGTGACCAGACAGGATAAGCCGGTCAAGCTGACCCATATCGGATTCCGGATTCTCACGGTGCTCGCCAAAGCACACCCGGAACCGGTAGCCCGTAACATCCTCACCCATAAAGTGTGGGAGGATACACCTCCTGAGAGCGATGCGCTTAAGTCACACATTTACAGCCTGAGAAAAGCATTGGACAAGCCTTTCTCCTATCCGATGCTTAAGACCATTTTGAACGTCGGGTTTAAATTGGAAGTGAAATGACATTTAGAAGCCTGAAAACCGGGATCTTTTTTTTAGTCAGCACTTTGGTGCTCATGCTGGGCGCTGTCTATTTCGGTATCACCATTCTTGTGGCTTACATCGTTGAAGATGAAATAATTGAAGCTTTGCTGAAGGATACTGCCCGGGAAATCAGAATTGAATTTGAGGAAACCGGCAAACTACCGCGTCCCACGCTATCCACTGTGCAGTTTTACCCGGCAGACAAAGCCTTACCTGTAGCCGTTGAGATGGCGCTTAAGGAAAATCCTAATCTTAGCGAAGTTTTCACGGAAACGGACCAGCATTACCATGTCTTACCCTTAAAGCTCGATGAGAACTACCAGGGTTTGTTGGTTGCCGAAGTGTCATCACTGCTGGTGGTGACGAACTTTTCCACCAGCATCATGTTACTTTTTCTGCTTTTGTTCATTCCCATAATAGGTTTGGCGATTTACACCGTTTACCGAATCAGCCGATTTATAGTCAAACCCGTGACGGACATAGGTCATGAACTCCGGCAACTGCAGCTTGATAAGTCGCTACCGCTATCCAGATCTGTCAGGGAGTTGGATGTTTTCATTAACACCCTGGAGTTCACGCTTGGTCAACTCCAAGATGCGTTGCATAGAGAACGAGATTTTACTCGGGATGTGAGTCATGAGATTAGAACCCCGCTAAGCGTTATAAAAAATACCCTAACATTAGTTGAAACCCGCCAATGGCGGGATTCCGATTTGCCGGATTTAAAATCGTCTGTGGAATCCCTGAATCAAACCATCGAGGTTTTATTATCGCTAGCCAGAAGTGAATCTTTGGATGTCCGCTCCGTTAATCTGAAAGACTTGGTGGAAAAGGAACTTCTTAGTTTGAGCGAGGCAATAGAAGGCCGTCGGATTGAGGTTACGATTGAGATTGCCGGAAATACGACTATCGACATTAATGACCGCCTATTGTCCGTGCTCTGCCGGAATTTGATCGAAAACGCCATTCAACACGCCGCCCGTCCCGAGCTGACCATTCAATACCAAAAGCCGTACTTTTCATTCAGAAATGCGCTTCAAGGGGATATACCTGCCGATCTGTTGCAACCAGGCGTCAAGAGTTCTTCGAGTGAGGGAATCGGCCAGGGGCTTTACCTGATTAGCAGAATTCTCAAACGCTTGAATATGACCTATAGAATCAAATCTGAGGCCGGCTTTTTTACCTTTGAGGTACTTCTTGAGTAGGCTGTTTATCTCTTTTTTTGGGCAAGTTGATAAATAGATGCCGGCATCCGTCTAGGACAGATTGAACCCATCCGCCTACAAGGCGTCCGCATTGTCTGTGAACTTTAGAACGAATGCCGGTTGTCTTCCCTGGCATTCTTGCGCCGATCAGGTAGGACTCTGCCGCATTTTCTGCAGATCACCTTGGTGATTTTTGTCTGGTTGAGGGAAATTGAATCAGTGGTAACCCGTTGCCACTCAATAAAACTGGTTGAACCACAGTCCGGGCAAGTTGAACCAATATCCTTTTCCATGTGGAAAAACTCCGTATATCCGTGTCAGAAGCGACAAGCCAATTGATGCATAGGCTTACTATTGTACCTGTTAACGAAGACAATGATGTGAGAAATGCCGCAAAAAGTAAACTGCCGTGAGTGGCGGTTGAGCGATTTGTGATACTCGACGCTAAGAAGAAGTTGGTGCCGGAGGAGAGAATACAGAATACCATTATTCATAAGGTTGTATGATTAAGATCGTAAAGTAATATTTACTCCGCCAGTTTCTCGGTGGGACTGCTTTAAAATCAGGGGGTAGAACTCTGACTATTGGCTCTATCATCAACTATGCGCAAAAGGTGGCTGGCTAATACTACCATCTCCTGTGCTTCCGTCGGGTCGTTTATCGTTACAGTGCGGTGTGAGTGATTGTTTTTATATGACCCAATTGCACCAGCGAACAGGTTAGAAAGAGCTTCTTGTTCTCCGCTTGGTTGTGAAGAGTCAGCAAGGGGGCCAGTATCCTTCCTAAATGCTCGGCGTATTAAGTCCACACCGATATCATTAGCCGCATAGCCGCCAGCCTGACGGACCGCAATTTCGACTGCCCGAAACGCCTTAAAAACTGCAGTGCCCAAATCTCCACGAACAATATCAAGCCATACCTCGTCAGCGATGGAAGGGTGCAGTAGCGATTTGGGAAACGCGAGACTGCGGGTATACGTCATGAACGTGTTGTTGGTCAAAATTTGGTTGGCTCGACGGCTTAGGAGCATCCACCCATTTTGACCATTTGATCCCGGCTCTGGAATCAGTAAACCCTGTGCGCACAGCCAACTCCACGCTTCGGCCACAGCTAACTTGGCGTTATCCCAACTTTCTCTAGGGTATCCGCTTGATGCCACCGACCCGACACCTTCGATATCGGACATGATAATGTGTAAGTTGATCAGGTTGTTTTGCCGATAGTCACGAGCCAACCGCAAGACAGTTTCGGCTAGTTCCTCGGTGGGTAGTTCTATTAGCACCTCTACGTTTGGGATAAGCTTTGTTAGATTATTCACAGTAGTTACCATGTTGACGAAATCTAGATAGACTTATATTTAAACCTTGCCCAACTCCTCCGGGAGCTGTGACCCTATTCGCTTTTAATGATTGTGCGGGCTGTGAAGTCCGGCTGCAATGCTACGTTTACAAACAGTATTCAGGTAGAGGCTGCGTTAGTCGGTTAATTGACTGGATTTAATGGTTCTGACTTCGGTAAGCTTGCTATTTCCAGTGTTGGTAAGCCGCCACTTCGCACCATCAAAGGTAATAAACCCTAACGCTCTGAACTGAATCAAAATGGTACTTATTGATTCCTCTTCAAGTTCCACATATTTGGTGGCGTTTTCACCATACTGCTCAAAAATTCGGCTTTTTTCTTTGTTAAAGATATATGCGGCTAAGCTCATATTTATCATAGAATTATTGCTGATTGCCATCAGGCTATTGGAGACTGCATAAAATATTTCGTCCCACGATAAACTTATCGATTCACTAATATTTGTTTTTTCCGAGCCATCTTTACTCCTCAATTCAAATGAGTAATTTATTTCATAAAGCTCTTCTCCGCTAGAGAGCTTTGAGGCATCAATAGTGTGATCTAAATCGAGATTCCGTAATTTTTCTCTAAGTTGTAAGTTTTCTTGTTCCAACTCCAATATTCGCTCTTGAGCTTTCTCTGATGAAACCCTATTAGATCTGACCCAGCCTATACTCGGAAACATCTTAATCGCATTTTGTACATTTATAGACACTAATCCCGGTAACTGTTCTTTATTTTCCCAAAAATTGACCATCCTACTCGCAGATACCTTTTCTCTAAAGTTCCTCAGTTTTTCCAGAGATTCAGGATCTTTTTCAGTTTTACCGTACTCGATGCGATCTGGCCATTTATGAAGAAGTGCAATGACTTTGATCCCTTTTTCAACAGCGTAGTCATACTCGAGTTCCGTGTAACTAACCCCATCAGGAGACAACGATCCATACCGACCGGCAATGATTAATAGGTAATAATCAGAATCATCAATCACTCTTTTTATATATTGGAATTGTTGCTCATCAGCGGCAGGGAAAAGCTCCATACCAGAAGGGATGCAGTCCATATTTTGTAGAATACGTATAACCTCGGCCCTTTCATCTTCCAGATCTGCGAATGTCGAACTGACGAAAACTTGGTAGCGAATATCCATAGTGTTCCTACCGGCAACCGGAGATTATCCTAGTAAATTGAATACAAGTAGCGGGCGTGTACTTCCGCGCCTACGATCTCTATATAGCAGACAAAAACCAAATAATAAAAATAATGGCTATGAAGAAACTAGGATTCATGTTTTTACTCCAGTTTGTTTGGTGGACCCGCTTATTACCATGGCGCGAATCTGCGATAACCCGCGAAAATGTTTTTTATAATTACAGAGTTAGGTTTTCTTGTTTGACTGTACCCAAACGAGATAGCCGGAAAACGTCTCAATAGAGTCGCATTCGGTGTATATGGTACGTATTATCGGCAACGTTTTAAATGTATGCGAGACCCAATCGTGGCCATTTTTGCTTATTGTCGTGTGAGCACCCTCGACCAAAATCCGCAAATGCAGACTGAAGCCATCAAAGCTCGCTACCCTGATGCAGTGGTTCGGGAGGAACAAGTTTCCGGTACGAAGATGAGTCAAGAGCGCCCGGTGCTGAATCAGTTGCTAGATATGATCACTCAAGGCGACAGGCTTGTTGTTTGGGAGCTGGACCGGCTCGGGCGAAACTTATCCGATCTGTTGGGCACCGTGGAAGTGCTCGACACACAAGGTGTGAGTCTCGAAATACTCGACCAAGCCATCGACACCGGGACGGCTTCTGGTCGAGCATTTCTACAAATGCTGGGAGTCTTCGCCGAATTCGAAACCAACCTCCGAAAAGAACGTCAACTAGCTGGCATCCAACGCGCCAAGAGCGCAGGGAAATATAAAGGTCGTCAACCAACTATCAACCGCGAGGAGGTTGGCAGACTACACCGAGACGGGCTAAAGCCCACGAAGATAGCCAAGCTCTTGGGCATTGGGCGGGCGAGTGTTTACCGGTGCCTTAAGGAGATCGATTGATTCAAACTTTCCGGCATTGTTTCTGGCATGATTTTAGGGCTCGGTAAAAGGGTTGACGAGGTTGTAGGTCTGTTTTCGGCACTGCTGAAAAGAGAATAGGCTCACGGGCGGTATAACCCCCATGAACAGAGGCGGCCAGATGGTCGCCTTTTTCTTTTTGCTAGGCGGGGGATTGGTGAAATTAACCGGTCGCGCAACATGGGGCCTCACGACACCGTGGCCTAACGGGGCTTTCCGGCCCACTATTTGCGCATAACAGAATACCTAGTTAGGTTTATCTCGGGAGGGTATACTAAAATCAGATCACTATTGGTGGGCTAAAAATAACGTTTGCCTTTTACGTTGGCGTTAGGAACCAAATGGTGTGGGGGGTAAGTATGAGTGATGGTATTGTTTCACTGGCGCAAACAGTTTTTTATGTAGTGAGTCCTCTAGTCACTCTATTGGCTGTTTTAGTGGCGTATCTTGCACTTTTGAAGCAATCTCGGCCCCATCTTCTTGTGCATTATCAGCCGAATCCGAACATTCAAAGCTTAATTGATTTGAATATCGAAAATCTTGGTAATGGTATGGCAAGAGATGTCGCCTTTTCTCAACCCTTACCTGCGCAGTGCTACGGCATAGAAAAGCCAGATGGTGAGGGATCTGAGGTTCTCTCTGAGGGTCTTCCTGCGATTGCATCCGGTCAGAAATATGTGTTTGATGGTGGTCAGTATGCTGGGTTATCTAAAAAATTAGGATCATCAATAGAAGTGCAGGTTTCTTACAAGTACAGGAACCCTTTAGGCATAATTCGAAGTAGAAATGAAACATGTATGCTTAGTGTTGAGCACTTGAAAAATATGCCAACTCGAACGAGCGCTGAATCTGCGATTGTAGATGCCCTAAATGGACCAAACGTCACAACCCTTCATAGAATTGAAAGAGAGTTGCATTCCATTTGTCTTACCATGATTGAAATCTCACGCAAAGACGACAAAGAAAATCAGAACGAAAACGCATAACAAGGCAGTACGCATTGCGCCAGCGTTATGTTTCAAGGGGGGTACAATGAAATTTAAGGAAATAGCAAATCGTCTTACAGGATTTAGCACTCCAGTTTTTGGCGTTTCTTGGAACCCCCCAAAACTTGAATCTGAAGCTGCACAGAGGTTGATTACAGAGCTTGAAGATAAGCGAGTGCTGTTTAATCCGTCAGATGTAGAAGTTCCGCATCACTGTGTTGAATCAATTTTTCAACTACGTTGCATTTTAACTGGTGAGTTAAAAAACTTAGATCGCGCATCGAATCTAGCAGCGAATATCAACGCTATGCGTGCCGCTTGCAGAAAATTCCTTGATTCTGTGCGGGAGGACGAAAGAATCATTAGGTTTGGTTCAGATCATGGGCATTATGCGAACTGGCACTTTATAAGTGCAGTTGGTGAGCTACGTGGGGTGTTCGGCGTGCACATTGCTCAAGTATCTGCTCAGTATGGTATTAATGTTGAAGCTCCACTATCAACTATTTTGCCTGGTGAACCAGATGAAACATGACAAAACGTTTCTCCGCTGAACAAGGTCATGCGTGCTTGACATGCATCCTGTCACGACCGCACCCAGATTACTGAGGTTTTGCAGACTGCTGATCGGGGCGTTAAGGTTAATGATCCTGTAAAGGAGTGCTCATGGATATAGACTATTTCAAACTGTATGAACTATTTAGTAAAGAAGAGCAGGAGCTTCTTAAGGCATATCATGACCGCACAAGATTTTATATTGGTTTAATTACTGCCATTTTAGCTGCAACTGTTGCAGGTTTAATGAAAGCTTCAGCGTGGTACCATTTTTCATTTCTCACCGTTGGGCCATTCATACTGATTGCAGTTTCTAGAATCGCTCACGAAGATACTGAGAGGGCATATGCGGGTTGGCTGAGCGGAGTTACGCGGCGAGCGAAGTTGGAAGATGTTATAGGTTTGACAAAACCCAGAGATGAAGAAGGAGAATATTGGGGAGTTGAAGCTATTATCCCCGAGAGATATATCAGAGCTCGAAGAAAGACAAAATCATCAATCGAATTTGAAAAAAACCGTCTCCATAGAGGGCATCACAAATGGGCAAAAAGGGTTCTCGATGTGTTTTCTTTGGTAGGGTTGGTAGGCTTTATTTCGGTTGTCGCATTATCAATTTACACTTTTTTAAATCCCTAAATGCTTTAAACATTGTGTGCTTCGAGTACTGAACTAGCTAGACGCTTGCCGGGGTTTTCCGGCAAGTTCGTCAAAGCAAATTCTGAGCACGTTTGAGGCGTTTTTATCTTGTTGGCAGGTTGGTGTTTCCAAGCAGCAAAAGTCCTTCAAGATCCGTCACGTGTAATCTCACTGGTCATAGTCTAACGAACTGCCGGCAAGATCGAGGAATTGTGCGGATATCCTACTGCACACTTCCCATAGCAGCAAAAGGTGATAGTATTTTCCTAAGAGGATTTTTGGGGCAAGCAGTAAAAATAAGGGCAAACAAATAGGCGTTATAAGGCATAGAAATGGATAGTAGATACTCCAAACTAGAAGAAGAACTAACGGATCTAGTAAAGCAAGGTGAGGTATTGCAAATATCTATTGCCCTTGATCTTGGCCTTCTGAACGAAAAGCAAACTAAAGAATACGAAGCTATAAAACTACCGAACATCAGAGATTCTTACCAGAAGTGGTATTCACTAGCCCTTCAGGTTGTGAGGCAAATTCTTCCAGATCGTTTGGATGATTTCGTTCTTCAGTACAAGGCCGAAAAACGAAAGAAAACTGATTTTCTCACATACACAATTTCAGACTATCTCATAGGCTTAAGAACAACAAGAAATTACGAGGTTTTAGTCGACGGATCGGCGGCATACCCGAAGTTCCAAACACAACTGGGAATTCTTAAGTCAGCAAAAACTAGATTTAAGAATGCGATATTCGACATTTCCGAAGTTTTGCAGGCAGACATATTTGATTCTGAAATTGAAGCTGCAAAAGAGTTAAACAAAAAAGGCTTTGTTCGTGCCTCAGGTGCCATTGGTGGGGTTGTACTAGAAAAGCACTTGGGTAAAGTGTGCGCGCACCATGGCCTAAAGTCCAGAAAGAAGCATCCGTCAATTAGTGACTTTTACCAGCTTTTGAAGGAAAACGGCACCATTGATACAGCTCAATGGAGATTCATCCAGCATTTGGGTGACGTTCGAAACTTATGCGATCACCCTAAAGAAAAAGAGCCAACTAAAGAAGAAATAATAGATTTCCTCGCCGGAGTAGAAAAGATAATCAAGACGGTGTACTAGTTGCATTAAAACAGGTCAACTAACATCGCGCCTTCAACGCCGGACGCGGTGAAGCGACCTCGGAGATCGGGGCGTTAAGTTTTCAAGCGAGCAAAGACTAATGAGCGAGCGTATTGAAATTGATGTTGATCAGGAAGAGTTTCGGTTATTCAATCGGTTGCTTCTTTCGTACAACGATTTTAAGCAGGCTTACGAAGTAGCTTCTGAACTACTAGAAAATAGTTACTACGACGATTATCCGCAAAATCGAACATTGGTTCACGCACTGAATCTGACAGTTTTTGTTGCTTATTCAAGGCCGTTCAAAGTAAGTCGAGGTCAACGGGCATTGAAATCCTTACCTGAAGAGGTTCTTTCTGACTTCGACCAAGAGCAAATGCAGATACACCAGCAAGTTCTGAGTGACCGGGACACTATGATGGCCCATTCTGATGCCGATGCGAATAACGTTCTACCTCAAGTGCTAGATCTTGGACATAAGAAGATATTAGTTCCAATAAATACCAGCCCTTATGCCACGCCACTTTTGCGCGAGGCTATGGAAAAGCTGGCCGCAATGTCTTATTGCCTTCAAGAAAAGGTTTTTGATATGCGAATGGAAATCGAGCATAGAGTTATTAATAAATTGCCGGTAAAACGAGTCGAGGATGAAGCTTAACAAAGTCATCCGAAGGGAACAAAAAATGCCGCTTCGCTCTATTCCTGCAGCATCAACTACTGACGTTAGGTTTTAGAATGACCAACAAAAATATCGAACCAGCTAAAGTTACTAAACCTATACAGCTCTTGGCTGCATGGATAGATAGATGTCACCTTAAGGGACAAGAAGGCAATCAGATTCATGCGCTTCTATGTGGCGTTGGCTTCAATCTGCGGAAGATCTTGAAAAAGCTCGCGCAGCTTTTTTGGCCCTTGAATTTACACGGCTCACAATCGCACTTTAAGTTTTTTCAGGCTAAACACTGTCTTAGACATCTTGCCGATGAACAAATTAGAACTCAATCCGGATTAGCGATGTCGTGAAAACAGGGCATTTTCAGGGACGACTAATGATCTTGCTTTGATCTGCGCCCCATATCTCGGCCTCGGCCCGGCCCGTGTGTCGAAAGTGACTGATCTCCTTATACCATCAACCATCACCCAGGCAGTTCCACCTTCCTTCCGTTTGCGCTTCCTGATACTGGCCATTTATCGTATTTTCTGTCGCATATTTGTCGTAGTTTAGTCACGGCAATCAAACACTTAACGAACATGTAAAGCCTTGTTTGGCTAAGTCTCAGCTCTATTAGATCTTTATTTTTAAATGGATTATGCTGTTGGTTTTGTCTTGCGGGAAAGTTAAAGTGGTGCCGGAGGAGAGAATCGAACTCTCACTCCCGAAGGAACACGAGTTTGAGTCGTGCGCGTCTACCAGTTCCGCCACTCCGGCACAATCGATTACTAGGAACGTAATCTGTTGTAGGGCCGCGATTATACTGGATTTGGCAAGTCGGTCAACAGTTTATTGGCACTGCTCTTATTTCCCAATGGAATCCTTTCTGAAGTGGCGGCAGTTGGGTTTTTTCTGTACTATGTCCGGCCTTTTTTTAGTTTGCAGTATGGTCAGTTATTTATGCGGGTTGACGACTTTGACTTTGCGTTACCGGAACGACTCATCGCCAAGTACCCTCTGGAGGAACGAAGTTCCAGCCGCCTCTTGTGTGTAAAAAAACACACCGATCAAATCGCCCATAATCATTTCGCCGATATCGTTGAATATCTGCAGCCTGGCGACTTGCTGGTATTCAATGATACGAAGGTGATTCCCGCACGCCTTTTTGGCAACAAACCCTCCGGCGGTAAAGTTGAAATATTGCTGGAGCGTCTGTTGAATGAACAAGAAGCCGTTGTCCAGATTCGAACCAGCAAAAGCCCCAAGACCGGTTCCCGAATTCAGACCGGCGATGCAATGTTGGAAGTGACCGGCCGGGACAATGCTTTCTATCTCGTCAAATTAGCCTCCGGCAATTTGCCCACATTATTGGAAGAGCATGGCCATATACCGTTGCCGCCCTACATCGATCGTGAAGATGAAGCGCTGGATAAAGATCGTTACCAGACGGTTTACAGCCGTGTTCCCGGCGCTGTCGCCGCCCCGACAGCTGGGCTGCATTTTGACCAGCCGTTACTTACCAAACTTGCTCAGAGAGGGGTTGAATTTGCATATGTCACCCTCCATGTTGGTGCAGGGACATTTCAACCTGTTCGGGTTGAAAATGTGTCGGAACATCAAATGCACAAGGAATATGTGGAAGTTGATACGGACTGTTGCGCACAAATTCGGGCAGCGAAGGCGCGTGGCAACAAGATCGTTGCTGTCGGAACGACGGCGGTAAGATCTCTGGAAAGTGCCAGCGACGAATCGGGAATCAAACCTTTCTATGGGGATACGCAGATTTTTATCTATCCCGGTTATCAGTTCCGCAGCGTTGACGCCTTGATAACCAACTTTCATTTGCCCAAGTCGACGCTGCTCATGCTGGTGTCGGCGTTCGCCGGCAAGGAAACGATCATGCATGCCTACCGGCAGGCGGTTGAACAGCAGTACCGGTTCTTTAGTTATGGCGATGCCATGTTGCTATATTCGGGTACCGAATAATATTGTGTTGCTTTTGTTAGTAAAGGATCGTTTGTGACCCGAAAATGTTTCATGCAATTTGAGTTGGCAAAGACCGACGGCAAGGCCAGACGCGGGCGTCTGACGTTCCCCAGAGGCACAGTGGAAACCCCTGCGTTTATGCCGGTGGGCACTTACGGTACCGTCAAGGGCATGACACCCGGTGATATTCACGCCATCGGCGCTGAGATCATTTTAGGCAACACCTTTCATCTAATGCTACGGCCCGGAACCGAAATAGTGCGCCAACACGGCGATTTGCACGATTTTATGCAATGGCAGAAACCTATACTGACGGATTCGGGCGGCTTTCAGGTTTTCAGTCTCGGAGATCTGCGGAAAATTACCGAGCAGGGGGTCAGATTCAAGTCGCCGATAGATGGTTCCAGCATTTTTATGGATCCCGAGCGTTCAATCGAAGTTCAGCGAAAACTCGGCTCGGATATTGTGATGATTTTTGACGAATGCACGCCCTATCCGGCCGACCAAGAACAATCGAAGAAATCCATGGAATTATCGCTTCGATGGGCTGAGCGCAGCAAGCGGGCTCATGGCGACAGTCCATCGGCGTTGTTCGGTATTATTCAAGGCGGCATGTATGAAGGATTACGTGAGCAATCCTTGGCGGGCCTTGAAGAACTCGGCTTCGACGGGTTTGCTATAGGCGGCTTATCGGTTGGCGAGCCGAAAGACGATATGCTGCGGATACTCGATATGCTGCCTCCCTTAATGCCTTCCGATAGCCCAAGATATTTGATGGGGGTGGGCAAACCGGAAGATATCATTGCCGGCGTTCAACGCGGCGTTGACATGTTTGATTGCGTGATGCCGACCCGCAATGCCCGTAACGGACACCTGTTCACCAGTTATGGTGTCGTGAAAATCCGTAACAGCCGCTATAAAACTGATCCGCGTCCGCTGGACGAGCGATGTGACTGTTACACTTGCAGCCATTTTAGCCGGGCTTATCTTTATCATTTGGACAAGTGTGGAGAAATTCTCGGCGCGCACCTGAACACGGTGCATAATTTGCGTTTTTACCAAAATCTCGTGCATGGTTTGCGCAACGCTATTGAAGAGGGTAAATTGTCCGACTTTGTTGATCAGTTTTACGCCAATCAGGCCAACGGTGTGCCTGATTAGATGGTAGAAAGAGTTTTATATTCAGTAAATTAAAGCTAATTTTTGGAGTGAGTTCTTATGTTGCTTAATCGATTGCTAGCCCTGGTTACACTTTTAGTTTTGCCAGGCTTGGCAGTAGCGCAGGAAGCGGGTCCACAGGGTCCGGGCGCCATGATGCAAATTATTTTTCTTGGTGGTTTTATTTTAATTTTTTATTTTCTCGTTTGGCGGCCGCAAAGCAAGCGTGCCAAAGAGCACAAGGAACTCATCGGCGGTTTGAACAAAGGCGACGAAGTTCTGGTAAACGGTGGCCTGGCTGGAAAAATCAGCAGAATTAAGGACGATTTCCTGGTGCTGGAAGTCTCCGAGAAAATGGAAGTAAAGGTTCAAAAAGGCGCGGTTACCACAGTGTTGCCAAAAGGTACGCTAAAAGACATTTAATCATTTGCTGCAAGGGATAGTGTTTGTGCCGGGTTGGTAATGGGAATCGTTCCAACATCCTGAAGCACTATCCAAATCGCCTTCTGTCCGGGACACATCAGCGCAGCAGTTCCATAAGCGGCAAAAGGAGAAAGGAATAGACTGGTATGTTAAACAAAACCCCCTTATGGAAAGCGCTTGTCATCATCTTCGTGCTGGCAGTGGGCTTTATCTATGCGTTACCCAATATTTATCCGGATGACTTTGCCATTCAGATCAGTGGTGCAAGCACATCCGATCTGGTAACCGAGCGCCAATTGGAGCGGACCGAAACTGCGTTAAGTAGTGCAGGCATCTCCTATAAACAAGCCGTGCTGGAAGGAAACAGCATTACCGTTCGGTTTACCGATAACGACAGCCAACTCGCTGCCCAGCCGGTAGTGCAAAGGGCAATTGGCGAGGAATACCTGGCCGCGCTGAACATGGTGCCGACAACCCCCGAATGGTTGACCAACATAGGCGCAACGCCAATGAAACTCGGCCTGGATTTGCGCGGAGGCGTGCATTTCCTGATGGAAGTGGATCTGGCGGAAGCCTTGAAGCAGACCATGAACGTTAACCTGAGCGATGTTAAAAGTACCTTGCGCCAGGAGAAAATTCGTTACCGCTCGGTCAACATGACCGGACCTTCGGAAATCCAGGCTCTGTTTCGTAACGAAGACGAAAGGGATGAAGCGCTGAATCTGGCTCGACGGGAGTTCATTGATTTTGTGGCCGACGATTTTGAACGGGATGACATGTACGGCGTGAGTTTGCGCCTGGACGAAGCCCGAGTGAGGGAAATCGAAGACTATGCCATTACTCAAAACCTTAGCGCCATCCGTAACCGTATCAACGCTCTCGGCGTAGCGGAACCGTTGGTGCAGCGACAGGGAAGAGGGCGCATTGTGATCCAGTTGCCGGGTGTTCAAGATACCGCATTGGCAAAACGGATTATCGGTAATACGGCAAACCTGGAATTCCGCTTGGAAGCCAAGCCCGATGCCTCGGCATCAGACACCGAAACCCATGAGTTCCGGTCCGAAGTGCGGGATGCCCTGTTGGAAAAGGATATTATCGTTACGGGCAGCAGCGTTGTGAATGCCAGCCAGAGTTTCGACGAAAATGGTCAACCCCAGGTGAATATCCGATTGGACTCCCTGGGCGGCAAAAAGATGCTGCGTGTTACCCAGAATGCCGTGCAGCGGCGAATGGCAGTATTGTATGTGGAGCACAAGGAGCGTACCCGGCAAATTCAGAGCGAAGGCGAAGTGATCGAGAAAAAGATCCGGTTTGTCGAGAAGGGCATTATCAGCCTGGCGACCATTCAGTCTCCTTTAGGCAATGAGTTCCGGATTACCGGACTCGATTCCCCGGCCGAAGCAAGCGAACTGGCGCTCTTGCTGCGCTCCGGCGCATTGACTGCGCCGGTTTATTTTGTAGAAGAACGCACTGTCGGGCCTTCTTTGGGCCAGCAAAATATTGAAGCCGGTACCAATTCCATACTGCTGGGATTCGGATTGGTTCTGATTTTCATGATCTTTTACTACCGCGTATTCGGACTGGTGGCCAATATCGCATTGGCGGCAAACGTATTTATCGTGATTGCCGTGATGTCGTTGCTGTCAGCAACGCTTACCTTGCCGGGAATCGCCGGTATCGTATTGACGGTGGGGATGGCGGTAGACGCCAACGTACTGATTTATGAGCGGATTCGCGAAGAGCTGCGCAATGGCCTACCGCCTCAGTCAGCGATTCATGCAGGTTACGATAGAGCTTTCGTATCGATATTCGATGCCAATATCACCACTCTCATTGCCGCCCTGATCCTCTTCGCTGTCGGAACCGGTCCGGTAAAAGGGTTTGCCATTACGTTGTCAATCGGCATCGTAGCCTCGATGTTTACCGCGATTGTGGTTACCCGGGCGGTTGTGAACCTAATCTATGGCGGCAGGCAGATAAAAACCTTATCCATTGGTGGCAACACCAAGGTCATTGACGCTGAGGAGGCAAGCGCATGAACGAGGAAAATACTTTTGTGGACGGAAAAGTAATTAACTTCATGGGCTTTGCCAAGCCTGCAATGGCGCTTTCCATTATTCTAATATTGGCATCCATTATCTCGTTGTCGGTACGCGGCTTGTCGCTGGGCCTGGACTTCACAGGCGGTACGCTGGTGGAAGTAGAGTATTCGCAAGCCCCGGTAATCCAGGATATACGGCTGACATTGGAAGGCAAAGGGTATAGCAACTTTGTGGTTCAAAAGTTTGGCGCGGATACCAGTATCATGGTGCGCCTGCAGGAGGGCTTTAGCGACCAGATAGGCTCCCAGTTGGTCGGCGCACTGCAGTCTACCGGCGAAGAAGTACGCCTGGTACGTTCGGAATTTGTCGGCGCGCAAGTCGGTGAAGAATTGAAGGAGCAAGGCGGGCTTGGATTGCTCCTTGCTCTCGGGATGATCATGTTGTACGTAGCCTTCCGCTTTCAGTTCAAGTTTTCCGTTGGTGCGGTTGCGGCGTTGGCCCATGATGTGATTATCACCCTCGGTGTATTTTCCATAACCCAATGGGATTTCGATCTCAACGTTCTGGCGGCAATACTTGCTGTGATCGGTTATTCGCTCAATGACACCATCGTGGTAAGCGACCGGATTAGAGAAAACTTTCGTAAAATTCGCAAGGGTACACCCTTGGAGATTGTAAACATCTCGTTGACCCAGACATTGGCGAGAACCATCGTTACGGGTGTCACTACATTGCTGGTGTTGATCGCCCTGTACTTTTTCGGAGGAGAAGCCCTGGCAGGGTTTTCTCAGGCGTTGATTGTCGGCGTTGTCATCGGGACCTATTCGTCAATCTACGTAGCCAGTAACATCCTATTGGTCATGGGGGTCAATAAGGAAGATTTGATGCTGCCGGTGAAGGAAGGGGTTGAGGAAGGCGAGGAAGGAAATCTTCCCCGGCCTTAATTAGTTCGAGGCGACGAGGGGACTATCAGTCCCCTATTTACTCTTCAGGCTGTACTTTCGGCGGCTGAATGCGCTGCGTCAAAACCCGTAACATTTTGGGATTGCTACAAATCATATCGGTGCTTTTATCGGTTGTCGGACGGCCGTCAAAGCCGCCTGTGAGAGCGCCTGCTTCTTTTGCAATCAATAAGCCGGCGGCAGTTTCCGTGGGATCTATGTTTATTAGCAACGCCGCATCCAATTTTCCGGCGGCGACCCGGACTAGCTGTTGCGGGATGCAATGGGCGCTACGAACACCGAAGGCATCCTTGTCGAGCTCTAAATAAATGTCGAGAAGTGCTTCTTTGGTTTTTGCTTCGGAAATATTGTCAAGGATGTTGGTTGAAAGCAGTGCCAAACCGATATCCTTGTTGTTGGAAACACGCAAGCGCTTATCGTTGAGCGATGCCCCGTTTCCTCGACTGGCAGAAAACTCTTCGCCGGTTGCAGGGAAAATCACTAATGCATGCTCGGCTTGATTATCCTTTTTACAAATAACAGAGTAGCACCAGTCAGGAAGGCCTCGCACCATACTCGTGGGGTTGTGCAGAGGAAGAATATGCCAGGTAAATTGGCCTTTGTTGCCGGTGAGATCCCCATGTTTGGCAATGCTGTGTTTTGGGTATGCCCGTTGCAGCGCCCGCGAAAGGCTGTCGTATATCGTCGTGTTAACCCTGGTAACTACCCGGCTGATCGCTTCCGGCCGGCTGAAAGATAGTTCTTCACGATCAAGAATAAAGCTGATCTGTTCGTTGGTGGATCGAATGGCGCGCAATGCCATGTTGACCATTGGTTGCATAAACTAACTCCGTTAAAGCCGGGTCTTGACGTTGGAAAACGAAAAACTTAAAGAGCGAAAAAGGGCGCTAATGATACCAGTATCAAACGGTAAGCTCATCCTTTCTTGAGTGGATTTATCATTTACTCATTCTTAGCTCCGATAGAAGATAAATAGAGATAGTGAACTCATGCTTGCGCAAATCAGAATAGTATTGGTTGAAACTTCCCATCCTGGCAACATCGGTGCGGTGGCAAGGGCGATGAAAAACATGCAGCTGGAGCATCTGTACCTGGTCAATCCCGCTGAATTTCCCAGCGAAGAGGCTGAGCGGCGCTCTTCCGGGGCAAACGATATTTTACGGCAGGCAAGGGTAGTGGAGGAGCTGCGGGACGCGATAGGCGATTGTAGTTGGGTGATCGGCGCAAGTGCCAGGAGCCGGCATCTTACCTGGCCGGTGACCAATCCCAGAGAAATGTGCAGGGAAATTCAACAGCATATCGACAACCATAAGAATGCCGGTCCTCAGGAGGATGGCAGGGTCGCGATACTCTTTGGTCGCGAAGACAGTGGGCTCAGCAACGAAGAACTGCAGCACTGCCAGCGCCATGTTCACATTCCCAGTAACCCCGCGTACTCCTCTTTGAATATTGCAATGGCAGTGCAGATTATTTGTTATGAACTGTATTTGACGGCAATAACCGGCGGTTCAATCGACCACTCCACGCCAGTTTTGGCTCCTGGGGATCCAGGCTGGGATGAACAGCCGGCCACACATAATGAACTTGAGAAGTTTTTCCAACATCTGGAAAAGACACTGATTGATGTAGGATTTCATGATCCGAAGCGGCCTCGACAGCTAATGCCCCGATTGAGGCGGCTGTTTCAGAGGACTCCGCTGGATCGTATGGAAGTGAATATTCTTCGAGGTTTCTTAAAGTCGGTACAAAAAACGGTCGGAACCTGGGATCCTCAGAAAGAGAACAGTCCACGTAAGTGATTCGGCTTGCAGTCACGGCTAATACTTGATCAAAATGTGGGGTTATTCCATAATTCGCGCTTGCGCCATAGCGGTCTATTGAGGTATTAGGTTCAATGCGATTAACAACGAAAGGTCGATATGCGGTAACGGCAATGCTGGACCTGGCGCTGCATTCAGTAAGCCAACCCGTCAGCCTCGCCGATATATCCGCTAGACAAGCTATTTCCCTATCCTATTTAGAGCAATTGTTTTCGCGATTACGTAAGGCAAAACTGGTGGCCAGCGTTCGTGGACCGGGCGGCGGCTACCGGCTCGCCGTTGCACCCGATCAAATTGCGATATCCGCGATTATCGATGCGGTCAACGAATCCATTGATGCTACCCGGTGCGGAAAAAACACTAACTGCCAGAATGGTGAAATGTGCCTTACCCACTTCCTGTGGCATGATCTCAGTGACCACATTCAGCAGTTTTTAGATGCGGTTTCCCTGGCGCAATTGATGGAGGATATACAGGTTAAAAAAATAGCCCAACGCCAGCAACTGGTATCGGAAATACCTAGGAAGATAGAAACTAGTCAGTCTGCCGGTTAGCTGGTGTTTACTGATGCCCGATAGCAATTTACCGACTCACCGGCTTTAGGGATCTCTGGAGAAAAGTACATGCAACCCATTTATCTTGATTATGCCGCGACTACTCCCGTAGACCCACAGGTCGCGGAGCATATGGCAAAGCATCTGACCTTGGATGGCATCTTTGCCAACCCGGCTTCACGGTCGCATCGTTATGGCTGGCAGGCGGAAGAGGCCGTGGAAAAGGCGCGACGACAGGTCGCAGACGCCATCGGTGCGGAGCCCAGGGAAGTTGTTTGGACTAGTGGCGCTACCGAATCGGACAATCTTGCCATTAAGGGTATCGCCTCCGCCCATGGCGACAAGGGAAAACATATAATTACCTCGGCGATTGAACATAAGGCGGTGCTGGACAGCTGTACCTTTCTGGAAGAGCTAGGCTTTGAGGTCACTTATATTCGCCCGGACCACACGGGAGTGATTTCAGTTGCGCAAGTTCACCAGGCATTACGTGACGACACCATACTGGTGTCTATCATGCACGTAAATAATGAGCTTGGCACGGTAAATCCGATCCGGGAAATTGGCGAGTTATTGAGTAGACATAACGCCTACTTTCATGTCGATGCCGCCCAGAGTGTCGGCAAGGTGGCAGTCTGCGTCAATGAATTTAAGGTCGATTTGCTTTCCTGTTGCGCACACAAGGTTTACGGGCCGAAAGGTATCGGCGCCCTTTATGTGCGCCGTAAACCATTCGTTGCGTTAGATCCGTTAATCCATGGAGGCGGGCACGAAAGAGGAATGCGTTCAGGTACCCTGCCGACCCACCAAATTACCGGCATGGGCTTGGCATTTGAAATAGCCGTCGCAAATTTGGATTCAGAGTATGAACGCCTGTTAAGCCTGCGCACGCAGTTATTGGATGCGCTTGCCGATGTTGAAGCCATACAGGTGAATGGCTGCCTGGAAAATCGGGTTGCCGGTGTGCTGAATCTTAGTGTCGGTTATGTCGAAGGGGAGACCCTGTTGATGGCGCTCAAGGATCTAGCTCTTTCCAGCGGTTCCGCTTGCACATCCGCAGCCGTCGAGCCGTCTTATGTGCTGAAAGCTATCGGTTTGACCGATGGGTTGGCGATGAGTTCGATGCGGATTTCTATGGGGCGTTTTACTACTGCCGAGGAAGTTCAAAAAGCAGCCGATTTAATACGGGAAACCGTTGCCAGGTTGCGCCGGGTTTCTCCGGCATGGCAGGCCTTCAAAGCCGCCTCAGCCTAGTGTCCGGCGGAGATTACAGGCTGTTACCAAAGTTTAACAAAGTCCTGTAAATCTAGCTTGGATACTGCTGGCCGTCCTGTGTATCACTTTGCCGACAACATGCGTATAATCGCGTTCACTTTACAACATCAACAAATCGACTGGAGAACAATCCATGGCAATTGAGCGCACGCTTTCCATTATTAAGCCTGATGCGGTTGCGAAGAATATCATTGGTAAGATTTATTCCCGTTTTGAAACCAATGGCCTGCAGATCGTCGGAGCAAAAATGCTTCACCTTTCACAAGAACAGGCGGAAGGGTTCTATGCGGAACATAAGGAGCGTGGTTTTTTTCAGGATTTAGTCGCTTTTATGACATCCGGACCGGTCGTCGTATCGGTATTGGAAGGTGAAGGTGCGATAGCGAAAAACCGCGAGTTGATGGGTGCGACGAATCCTCAGGAAGCCGCTCCGGGTACGATTCGCGCCGACTTTGCCAAGTCCATCGATGCCAATGCCGTGCATGGTTCGGATTCGCCGGCTTCCGCAGAGCGCGAAGTTGCCTATTTCTTTGCCGATGCGGAGCTTTGCCCTAGAAGTTGATGCGTGGATATTCGGCTGGTCGGTTAACAAAATCAGCCTATTGTCTGGGCTTGTCCATGCTGGCAGGAAAGGCTCCAGAAAACCAGGTGCAGCCATTAGGCTGCATTTGTCGTTACAGTAACAGTAAAATTTGGTTTGAATTCCCAGTCTTGTTTTTCGAGGTAGCCAATGACGGTGGTCACTGAAAAAGTCAATTTGCTCGGTATGAGTCGTTCCCAGTTGGAGACGTTTTTTCTCCAGCTAGGCGAGAAGAAGTTCCGTGCCAGTCAAATTCTTCGCTGGATCCATCAACGTGGCGTCTCGGATTTTGACCTGATGACAGACATCAGTAAAGCGTTGCGCGAACGCCTGAAACAGATCGCCGAAATCACCATTCCCGAAGTGATCTATGAAAATTTTTCGGCGGACGGAACCCGCAAGTGGGTCATGCAAATGCCGGGTGGCAGCAGCATAGAAACGGTTTTCATACCTGAAGACGACAGAGGTACGCTGTGTGTGTCTTCTCAAATCGGTTGCTCGTTGGATTGCAGTTTCTGCTCGACCGGGAAGCAAGGTTTCAATCGCAACCTCAGTAGCGCAGAAATTATCGGGCAACTCTGGATTGCTGCGCGATCGTTCGGGAGTGACGAGATTACCAAACACCGGCACGTGACCAATATCGTCTTTATGGGCATGGGAGAACCGCTGTTGAACTTCGATAATGTCGTATCCGCATGCGATATCATGATGGAAGATTTTGCCTACGGTATCAGTAAGCGAAGGTTGACGGTCAGTACTTCCGGTTTGGTGCCGCAGCTGGATCAACTTGGCGAAGTAACCGACGTTTCACTGGCGATATCATTGCATGCACCGAATGACGAGCTCCGTAATGAACTCGTGCCGGTCAACAAGAAATACCCGATACGTGCGCTGTTGGATGCATGTCACCGCTATTTGGACAACCTTCCGGACAAACGTAAGATCACCGTAGAATACACCCTGATTGCCGGGGTAAACGATCAGTTGGAGCATGCGCGTGAACTTGTCGGGCTGTTAAAGCGTCTGCCCTGTAAAATTAATTTGATCCCGTTTAATCCGTTCCCCCTGAGTGACTACAAAAGACCATCGCGAAATGCAGTGATGCGCTTTCAAAAGGTTCTCAATGAAGCCGGTTATATTGCCACTATCCGAACCACTCGCGGTGATGACATTGATGCGGCTTGTGGTCAACTGGTCGGACAGGTTCAGGATCGCACCAAGCGTAGTGCCCGGTATATTCCTGTACAAGAAGTTTCGGCCGGCATTAGTCATTTTCCACAAGACAGAACAGCGAGTTGAGCTAACTTGTTAGGAAAATTTCTGAGAAATGAGCTATAACTAATTAATAACAAGTATAATTTGGATTTAAGGGATGAGTTCGCAATTCAGCCAAAGACGGCGATAAAATCCAATAAGGCTGAATACAAAACTACATGAGACAATGAATTTTCTACTGTCAGAGATTGCCTTGAAGTTTTTGCCCCCCTATTCATTGAGACTAGCCGTTTTGCTGGCTACGGTGTTGCTGGCAAGCGGTTGTGTTACCACGACTGACGGACCTTTCACCGCCAAGGTGGATAAGGTCAAGGCTGCGGAACAGTATGTACAGTTAGGGATTGCCTACTACCAGCAGAGAGAATATGAGATTGCGATACAACGGTTAAACCGCGCTTTGGAAAGCAATCCGAATATGCCGGAAGCCTATTCCGTACTTGGCCTGGTCTATCAGGCGCAAAATGAAATGAATGTTGCCGAAGAAAAATATCTCAAGGCCCTTAGTTTAAATCCCAAGTTCACCAGAGGACGCACCTACTACGCCGCCTTTCTCTACCAATTGGAACGGTTTCCTCAGGCGTTGGACCAGTTTCAGATTGCCGCCAACGATGTGGCTTATCCGAGTCGGGCACAAATTTTCAGCAATATCGGGTTAGTGCACGTCAGGTTGGATCAGATTGAAGAAGCGATTGCCGCCTATGAAAAAGCCCTGGATATTCGCCGGGATCAGCCTCAAGTGATGCTGGCATTAGCCACTTTGTATCACCAACGTAGTAATTATGATCTGTCTAACGGCTATTACAAAGCTTTCAGGAGCCAGGTGCGGGCTCGTAATATCTCTCATACCGCACAAAGCCTCAAGCTCGGTATCGATTTGGCGCGTCAACGGCAAGATTTGGACGAGGAAGCTTCCCTACTGCTTTTGCTGAAAAACCTGTATCCGGACTCTCCCGAGTACCAAGCAATTAAGGAATCGGACTGATGCCCGAGCAAAACAACACGGAGCAAGCGAGAAATAATTACAACCGTTCGGGCGACCGGTTGAGATTGGCACGGGAAGACCGTGGTTGGAGTATCCAGGAGACAGCGGAAATGCTCCACGTGGTGCCCCGGTATGTGACGGCAATCGAAAAAGCCGATTATAAGCAACTGCCCGGGTTGGTATTTCTCAAAGGTTATGTTCGCTCCTATGCCCGGCTTCTTGAGCTTTCCGAAGAACGGATCATGGAGGATTTGGAGCAGGAGCTGCTGCTTAGCGGCGATCCGATTTTGCAACAATCCCCGCCGTCGGGTTCCGGATTTACCGAAGCCAAGCCACCTCGCGCACGAGGCTGGCAAGTGGTTCTGGTACTTGTGCTGGTTGCCGCCGGAGGCTTCTTCGCCTGGCAATACTATAGCCAACAATCTTCCGGGCAAGGCAACCCGGAGCCGAGACGACCGGATACACCAGGTATTGATGAATCAGTCGAAGACGAGGGTGAAGTGGCTATCGCAGACAACGCGGCTACCACGGAAGAACAACCACTATTTGACCCTGAAACCGGCAATTTATCATTGAACTTTGCAGAAGATGATGTGGTGGAGGCAGATTCCCAAGAACAGGCTGGGGCTGTCATTGAACCGCTACAGACTGATGAGGTATCCGGTCTCCACACCACAGTGCCGGAATCTGTAACCCAGCCGGTGGAGAATCCGGAGATTGATACCGGCTTCGGACCCGAAGATGTGGGCGAAGATGCGGAACCGTCGGCAACCCTGATTGCAGCACCTCTGCCGGATCCGCCGACTACAGGCCAAGATGCCTCTGCCGGGGAGGGCACGGAACTGACTGCCGAGACAACGGACATATCGGACGCGGAAGCGGGACAGACAGAGTTACAACCCGGAACGGCTAGCGTGGTCGCCAGTTTCACCGGCGACTGCTGGTTTGATTTGCGGGACAAGAACAACAGCCGGGTAGTGGGGCTCTACCGTGCCGGTGAAAACCTGGAATTCATTGGCGAGTATCCGCTGAAGTTTGTGGTCGGCGCGGTTAATGCCGTTGAAATTAAAATTAATGGGGAATCTCTGGACTTTGGCCAATATACCGTGCGTAATAACCGCGCTCAGTTTGTTTTGGAATAGTTTTCGAGTATTCATCCATGTTTCACGAATCTCCCATAAAAAGGCGACGCTCACGTCAAATTATGGTTGGCAATGTCGCCGTAGGCGGCGATGCGCCGATCAGTGTCCAATCGATGACCAATACCGATACCTGCGATGTCGAGGCTACCGTTAAACAGGTGGAGGCATTGGAACAGGCAGGTGCGGATATCGTCAGAGTTTCTGTGCCTACAATGGATGCGGCTGAAGCTTTCGCGAAAATTCGGCAACAGGTGTCGGTGCCCTTGGTCTCGGATATCCATTTTGATTACCGAATTGCCCTCCGTGTGGCGGAGCTGGGTGTCGATTGCTTGCGTATCAATCCCGGCAATATCGGGCGCGAAGACCGGGTTAAAGCGGTAATCGATGCCGCTAAGGATCGCAATATCCCTATTCGCATAGGGGTGAACGCCGGATCTTTGGAAAAAGATCTGCAAAAGAAATATGGCGAGCCAACCCCCGAAGCGCTGGTTGAGTCTGCCATGCGCCATATTGATATTCTTGACCGACACGATTTTAAGAACTTCAAGGTGAGCTTGAAGGCGTCCGACGTATTTATGACAGTCGCCGCTTATCGTCTGATCGCCGATCAAATCGAGCAGCCTTTACATCTGGGAATCACCGAAGCAGGGGGATTGCGTTCCGGTACTGTAAAGTCTGCTGTCGGCTTGGGGATGCTATTGATGGATGGCATCGGCGACACCATTCGCATATCTCTTGCGGCGGATCCGGTTGAGGAAGTTAAAGTCGGTTTTGATATTTTAAAGAGTCTGAGACTACGTACCAAAGGCATTAATTTTATCGCCTGCCCAAGCTGCTCCCGGCAGAACTTCGATGTCATTAAAACCATGAATGAGCTGGAGAATCGTCTGGAAAATGTCAGCACGCCCTTGGATGTTGCTGTCATTGGCTGCGTGGTCAACGGTCCAGGTGAGGCGAAGGAAGCCGATGTAGGGCTGACAGGCGGCACGCCGAACAATTTAGTGTACGTGGCCGGCAAACCCGATCATAAGCTGGATAATGCGGAGTTACTTGACCGCTTTGAAGCGCTTATCAAGGAAAAAGCCGCTGAAAAGCAGGAAGAGCTTGATCGACTGATCGCAAAATCTTAGAGTGTGCGGCCCTGTTAGAAATTTCTTAGGTTGAGGTGCAGATTGGCTAGGATTCAGGCCATTCGCGGTATGAACGATATTCTACCGGAGGAGACTCCCGTATGGCGTTTCCTGGAAGATACTGCAAGGCAGGTTTTTACCCAGTACGGTATTGACGAAGTCAAGTTTCCCATCGTTGAACAAACGGCCCTGTTTGTCCGTTCGATCGGGGAGGTTACCGATATTGTGGAAAAGGAGATGTATACCTTCAATGACCGCAACGGCGACAGCCTGACTCTACGTCCTGAAGGAACTGCCGGGTGTGTCCGTGCGGCGGAACAGCAGGGCATGCTGTATAACCAGGTTCAACGGTTTTGGTACTCGGGGCCGATGTTTCGTTATGAACGCCCTCAGAAGGGCCGATACCGACAGTTTCACCAAATCGGGGTGGAATGTTTCGGGATGTCAGGACCGGATATCGATGCCGAGTTAATCGTGATGACTGCCCGTCTATGGGACCGTTTAGGGTTATCCGGACATGTCGAGCTTGAGTTGAACTCCATCGGAAGCGCCGCTGCCAGAGGCGCTTATAAGTCTGCCTTGGTCGAGTATCTTAGCCGCTACCAGTCCGATCTGGATGAAGATAGCCAGCGGCGTCTCAGCAGCAATCCGCTACGAATCCTCGACAGTAAAGATGCCGGTACACAGAAAGTCCTTAATGAAGCCCCGGTGTTCCAGGATTACATGGACGCTGATTCCCGGGATCATTTCGATGGATTACGCCGGTACCTCGACGATGTTGGAATTGCCTATAAAGTTAATCCGAAACTGGTTCGAGGACTTGACTACTACAGCAAAACCGTTTTTGAGTGGATTACTTCTTCGTTAGGTGCCCAGGGAACGGTATGTGGTGGCGGACGATACGACGGTCTGGTGGAACAACTGGGTGGCCGGCCTACACCGGCCGTGGGATTTGCAATGGGGATCGAACGATTGGTACTGATGCTGACGGGTTTGAGCTTGCAAAACTCACAATGGGCCAGTCATCCGGATTTTTATGTCACGGCAGTCGGTGAGGGCTCAGCGGCGTTTGCCTTCAGTCTTGCGGAAAAAGTGCGCAGTGCCGCCGGAACGCCAACAGTACAACTGCATTGCGGGGGTGGCAGTTTTAAATCCCAAATGAAAAAGGCTGACAAAAGCAATGCGCGTTATGCGTTGCTTATCGGTGAATCGGAAGTGGCAGCTCAGAGCGTGACGCTGAAACCGTTACGTGCAGACCAGGAGCAAAAAACCTTGCCGGCGCAAGAATTTTTAGAGTTGATTCCTCAAATTTTGGAATTAACCTAAGCCATCAACCTGAAAAGTAGATTTATGCCTGATGGCTTACAAGACACAAGGATGAGTAGTCGATGCAAAATACGAGAAACGAAATATACATTTTTCTTTTCGACTCCGCGAAATGTGCCGGGATGCCGTTTCAGGATTGAAATTGAATAGAGAGGAACAAGGTGGATCATTTAAGAAGTGAAGAAGAACAGGTAGCGGCCTTAAAAAAATGGTGGAGTGAAAACGGTAACTCACTGTTGATAGGCGTAGGCTTGGCTTTGGCTGCGATATTCGGCTGGAAAGCCTGGCAGCAGCACACCAAGGATCAAAAAGAACAAGCCTCCATGTTGTTCTACGAGTTGAATCAAGCAGCTGTGGTACAGGCGGCTCCGACAGCGGAAGGAGAAGAAAGCGTCGATAATGTGAGCTTCCTGGCCAATGATTTACAGGAAAAATTTCCTAATTCGGAATACGCCAATTTTGCCTTGTTATTTGAAGCGAAAAGGTTAGCCGAGAAAGGCGAATTCAGTGCTGCGGAAGCCAGTTTGAAGGAAATCAGTCTGGCCAAAGACGACGCCGCTTTGGCTAGCGTTGTCGATTTGCGGTTGGCAAAGTTGTTGGCGGCGCAACAAAAATATGATGCTGCCGTCGCGCTATTGGACACCACCCCGGACGACAGTTTTTATATCCAATACCAGGAGGTTAAAGGTGACATCCTGAAAATGAAAGGCGATCGGGCGCAGGCAAAAGAAGCCTACCGGAAAGCGCTTGCCAAGGCTGAGGAAGCAGAAACTCCCACCCAACTGTTACAAATAAAAATTGACGATCTTGCGGATGCATAGACTAATTAAACTGAAAGGTTTATGGGCCTGGCTAGCCGTTGTTTTCGGGCTGTTGGTACTAACTACCGGTTGTTCTGATGATGTGCGGCCGGAACCCGCAGAGTTAAATTCCTTTGTTCCTCAGATAGAAGTGAAACGCCATTGGTCCCGCTCAACCGGTGGAGGTCAGGATGGTCAACTTTTTCAATATAGGGCGCATGTGGATTCGTCCGCCGTTTACGCGATGAGTTATGACGGTGACGTCTACCGCTTCGATACCGGCAATGGTGACGAAAGCTGGAGTGTCGACTTAGATAGGCCATTGATTGGGGGTATTGGCGGCGACCGGTCAAAAATCTATGTCACCACTGAAAACGGCGAACTAATTGGGTTGCACAAGGAAGACGGTGCGGTTGCTTGGGAAGTCGGCCTGCCTTCCGAGGTGTTGGCGCCAGCGGCAGCGGCGCTAGGTAAGGTTATCGTAAACTCGGTAAATGGCAAGATTACCTCCTATTCAGCGGATACCGGTGAGAAACTATGGGAATATGCCGCCAGCGAACCTTCCTTGTCTCTGCGCGGCAGTAGTCCTCCCGTCATTGTTCAGGACGCTGTTCTTTCGGGTTTATCAAACGGCACTGTCATCGCGCTCAGTCTCGAAGATGGTCAGCTTTTCTGGGAACAACGGGTGGCTTCGCCGAAAGGTAAAACCGAGTTAGAAAGATTGATCGACGTAGACGGTGACGTAGTTGTCGATGGCAGCGCGATTTATGCCGTGGCCTACCAGGGGCAATTATCGAAACTGGGTTTGTTCAACGGCAAGGTCGAATGGACTATTCCCGTTTCCAGCCGAATGACGCCGACTTTAGGATTTACCAATATCTACGTCACCACCGTGGAAGGTGACGTGGTTGCCTATGATACCAACTCCCAGCGTGAGGTTTGGCGTCAAACCGAGTTGTCCTACAGAGAACTCACGAATGCCGTGCCATGGGGCAATTACCTCTTGGTTGGCGACCTGGACGGGTACGTTCATATACTCTCGCAGTTGGATGGTTCTTTTGCCGCGCGAATTCGGCCGGCTGGAGACTTTGTCGCCGTGGGGCCCATCGTGTTGGATGAAGGTTTTCTGGTTCTGGGAAGCGACGGCAAGCTTAGTCTTTGGTCTCTGGCGGAAGCCGGCTCCTAGGCAGATCTATTGGAGTTTTAATGAAACCGGTTATCGCTCTGGTTGGAAGGCCAAATGTCGGCAAATCCACCATATTTAATCGCCTGACAAAAACCAAGGATGCCATTGTAGCGGATTTTCCAGGATTAACCAGAGATCGCCAATACGGCGAAGGGCAGATAGAAAACCGCAGTTTCATTGTTGTCGATACTGGTGGGTTAACAGGCGGAGAAGAGGGTATCGACGCTGCGATGGCCGGACAATCCTTCGCCGCCATTTCTGAAGCCGATATTGTACTGTTTATCGTTGATGCCCAGGCAGGGGTAACCGCCGCCGACGAAGCCATCGCCAAGGAAATCCGGGTCCGTGGCAAAAACGTCATTCTGGTGGTTAACAAGGTTGACGGTCTCGATCCTGACGTCGCCGCCGCAGATTTTTACCGTTTGGGTTTTCCCGATCCGCAGTTCACCATTGCCTCTCACAATCGTGGCATCAAGTCCCTTGTCGAACGCGCCTTGGATGGCTTTGGGGAGACAGAACATGAACCTGAAGCCGTTTCCGATTCAATCAAGATCGGAATAATAGGCCGGCCGAACGTCGGTAAATCAACTCTGGTGAATCGCATGTTAGGTGAGGAACGGGTGGTTGTTTTCGATCAACCCGGCACCACCCGGGACAGTGTTTACATTCCCTATGAGCGCCAAGAGCAACGTTACACGATTATCGACACCGCCGGCGTCAGGCGCCGAAAGAATATTGGTCAGGCAGTGGAGAAGTTCTCCATTATAAAAACCTTGCAGGCCATCAAAGACGCCCATGTTGTGATCTTGGTCCTAGATGCGCGGGAAGGCATCGTTGATCAGGATTTACATCTGCTTGGTTTTGCCATCGAAGCTGGTCGCGCTCTGGTCATTGCCATCAATAAGTGGGATGGCATGTCGCAGGAAGAAAAGGATAAGGTTAGAAATGATATCGACCGGCGACTCGGATTTGTGGAGTATGCCAAGGTCCATTTTATCTCTGCGTTGCACGGCACGGGAGTGGGGTTGCTCTATAAGACCATTCATACAGGCTATGAGAGCGCCATGGCCAAATGGTCCACTAATAGGCTGACGACCTTACTGGAAGATGCCGTTAACTCCCATCCGCCACCATTGGTCAACGGTCGTAGAATCAAGTTGCGTTATGCCCACCAGGGTGGTTCCAATCCGCCGTTAATCATCGTCCACGGCAATCAAACGGATGCTTTGCCGAACAGCTACCGCCGCTATCTGGAGAATACCTTTCGTAAAGTATTAGGCGTGGCGGGCTCTCCTATTCGTTTCGAATTTCGCGGCGGCGAGAATCCATTCGCCGGCAAAGTTAACCGCTTAACTCCCCGCCAGCAAAAGAAGAAAGAAAGACTGATGAAACACGTGAAAAAGTTGAAACATAGGCAAAAGAATAAGCGTCGCTGATGGAAAATTTAACCAATGACACAAACAGATATTAAGCTGACTGAATACAGCCATGGCGCGGGCTGCGGCTGTAAAATATCTCCAAAAATACTTGAAACCATCCTGCAATCGCAGTTAACGCCCAAACCGGATCCCAGGTTGCTGGTCGGTAATAACAGCAAGGATGATGCTGCGGCCTACGATCTGGGAAACGGGCAGGTGGTGTTGTCGACGACTGATTTCTTCATGCCGATTGCCGACGATCCCTTCGACTTTGGCCGCATCGCCGCAACCAATGCCATCAGCGATATCTATGCCATGGGCGGTAAGCCGATAATGGCGATCGCGATTCTTGGCTGGCCTACGAATCTGTTATCCGCGGACGTGGCTCAGCGTGTAGTGGACGGCGGTCGCCAAGCCTGCGCAGATGCAGGGATAGCACTGGCAGGCGGCCACAGCATCGACTCACCGGAGCCGATCTTCGGTCTGGCGGTTACCGGGATAGTTGATAAAAAACGATTAACGAAGAACAACACCGCCGGAGACGGCGACTTGCTGTACTTAACCAAACCACTGGGTATCGGTGTACTGACAACTGCGCAAAAGCAGAAAAAGCTTAAACCGGGACATGAACGGCTTGCGATTGATTTGATGTGCCAGCTTAACGAGATCGGTGCCGAAGTAGCGGCAATTGAGGGTGTCACGGCGATTACCGATGTGACCGGATTCGGTCTGATGGGACATCTCGTGGAAATATGTGAAGGCAGCGGCGTTCGAGCGGCGTTGGATTACGAAGAGATTCCCACCCTGGCTCCCGTTAAGGAATATATCGCAGCCGGTGCGGTTCCTGGTGGCACCGGTCGTAACTTTGACAGCTACGGCCACAAGCTGGGAATTATGAGCGACGAGCAAAAAGCCATACTATGTGATCCGCAAACCAGTGGTGGCCTGCTTATCGCCGTGCAACCCCAGGCGCGCGAACAGCTGGAACAACTGCTCGCCACCCAAGAGTTACATTCGCGTCCTATTGGCGTTCTGCAAGCAGGATCCACCTTACCCCTGGTTGAGCTAAGTTGAATGGTGAGTCTGCAGTGTCTTTGGGTTAGGGTATTAAGTTGGGGCGTCTTAACTCCTTAATTTAGACCCTACCTCCTTAAGTAATTTGCAATGTAATACCTTTGAACTTTAATTAGTAAAGGTATCGATCAAAGGGTTGGAACATGTCTATCTTCAAACGCTCATTCTACAGCCTATTTTTCTTATTTGGGTGCTTGCTTGCCACTCAGGTATATCCTCAGAAAGTTACTATTGCAACCACGGAATATGCCCCGTTTACAAGTTCACAGGCACAGTATGGAGGCTTTGTAAACCGTGTAATATTGAAGGCTTTCGAGCTGGAGGGGTATCAGGTGGAACTACGCTATGTACCCTGGAAAAGAGCGTTGGCCGACGGTGAAAAAGCTAAAGTCGATGCGGTTTCCTTTTCGTTCACAAATGCCGACAGAGAAAATATTTTCTTTTTCAGCGATACAATTTCAGATCACCGGGAATTACTATTTCACCAAAAAAAGACCAAAGTCCCGGACTGGAAAAATCTGGATGATCTCAAGGGTCTAAAGTTTGGACTAACCCGCGGGTATAGCTATACTCCAGAGCTTTGGGCTGCGGTAAAGGGCGGGCGTATAAAAGCTGACGAGACTGCCTCGGATGAGCAAAATCTGAAAAAATTGGCATCCGGAAGAATCGATATTTTTCCACTTGATGAAGTGACTGGATGGTTACTTATTAAAAATAAAATTCCTGTCGCCCAGGAAATGTTGACGACACATGCGAAACCTTTCCGTGCGACCACAGGCCATCTGATCATATCAAGATCCCATCCGAAAGGAGATATGTTGCTAGAAGCATTTAATAGTGGAATAAAAAAACTGAGAGTAGATGGCACATACCGGAAATACCTTGATGAACTTTTTGAAGGGACCTATTAAAGTTCCAATCACTACGAAGAACGAAAGTGTTAAGTTTTTGACCTTCAAATTATGTAATCAGATAAACTCTTGATAACTCCCTTCGGAGGCCGATAAGCCAGCCTATACCTTACGTTGACCAATAATTAGCTAATTTATCCTTGCCTCTACCCTAGAATAATGCTTACACTGGCTGTTCTTGTCGGGGTGCCTGTGAAGGCTGAGATCACTATAGGGTAGTTATTACTGTAGTGGAGCCCGTTGAACCTGAACTGGTTAGGACCAGCGTAGGAAACAAGTCTGCCTTCGGATAAATCCATAGCGTTTCTTGAATCATCCATAAAGGCAAACCTTCTTCTTCGTCTGGTGCTATACCACGCCCAGCTTAGTTGGAGGAGGCCAAAGTGGGTAGCACTTCTAGTTTGAAAGAACATTCTTCATCGTCTAATCATTCCCGTAGTTTCGAATCCGCGAGTTTACCCGAGTTGTCGAGCCGACCTTTTCCTGCGTCCAGCAAGGTTTTTGTGCAAGGTTCGAGCCTCGATATAAAGGTGGCGATGCGGGAAATTGCCTTGGCGGATACCCGTTTAAGCAATGGGGAAGTCGAAAAAAATCCTGCCTTGCGGGTGTATGATACCTCCGGACCCTATACCGATCCGGAGATTGCTATCGATGTAAAAAAAGGATTGCCGCGACTACGTAGCGCCTGGATCGAACGTCGTGAGGACAGCGAACTGTTGTCTGCGGAAACATCGCAGTATGCTAAAGTTCGACGCGCCAATCTCACTTTGGAACCTATCCGCTTCCAAACCGCTCACCAGCCGCGACGGGCGAAGAGCGGCCGCAATGTGTCGCAAATGCACTATGCAAAACGCGGCATAATCACGCCGGAAATGGAATACATCGCGATCCGCGAAAATCTTGCCCTGGCGAATCAGGCGACGGCGGATACCACACCGATCCAGCACCCAGGCCAAAGTTTCGGCGCTAGCATACCTAAGGAAATAACCCCGGAGTTTGTCCGCCAGGAAGTTGCTGCCGGACGGGCGGTGATACCTTCGAACATTAACCATCCCGAAGCGGAGCCTATGATTATCGGGCGTAACTTCCATGTGAAAGTGAACGCCAATATCGGAAATTCTGCGGTTACTTCTTCCATCGAGGAAGAAGTGGATAAATTGGTGTGGGCAACCCGCTGGGGTGCCGACACCGTTATGGATCTTTCCACCGGTCGCAATATCCATGAAACAAGGGAGTGGGTGATTCGCAACAGCCCGGTACCCATCGGCACTGTACCGATTTATCAGGCGTTGGAAAAAGTCGACGGTGTGGCTGAGGATCTTACCTGGGAGTTGTTTCGCGATACCTTGATCGAACAGGCCGAACAAGGCGTGGACTATTTCACCATTCATGCGGGCGTCCTGTTGCGTTATGTGCCAATGACCGCCAAGCGCTTAACCGGCATCGTCTCCCGCGGTGGCTCCATTATGGCGAAATGGTGTCTTGCCCATCATCAGGAAAACTTCCTGTACACCCATTTCGAAGAAATCTGCGAGATCATGAAAGCGTATGACGTGTCTTTTTCCTTAGGTGACGGATTACGCCCAGGTTGTATTGCCGATGCCAATGACGAGGCTCAGTTCAGCGAGCTGAGAACGCTGGGCGAACTGACCGAAATTGCCTGGAAACATGACGTGCAAACCATTATCGAAGGCCCAGGGCACGTGCCTATGCATATGGTCCAGGAAAATATGCAAGAGCAGTTGAAGCATTGTCATGAAGCCCCGTTTTATACCCTTGGGCCGTTAGTGACCGATATAGCACCGGGTTACGACCACTTTGCCTCGGGTATCGGTGCGGCAATGATCGGTTGGTACGGGTGCGCGATGTTGTGTTATGTGACGCCCAAGGAGCATTTGGGACTGCCTGATAGAGACGATGTGAAACAGGGATTGATTGCCTACAAGATTGCCGCCCATGCCGCTGATTTGGCGAAAGGCCATCCGGGTTCGCAACTGCGGGATAATGCAATGTCCAAAGCCCGGTTTGAGTTCCGCTGGGAAGATCAGTTTAACATTGGGCTTGATCCCGATACCGCAAGGGAGTTTCATGATCAAACGTTGCCGAAGGAAGGGCATAAGTTGGCGCACTTTTGTTCCATGTGCGGACCCAAATTCTGTTCCATGAAAATCACCCAGGAAGTTAGGGATTTCGCTGCCGGACAGGAAAAAACAGGCGACGGTGCCGAACCCGTTTCGCCGGAAGCTGGTTTGAAGCAAATGGCGGAAAAATACCAGGCGGATGGTAACAAGCTTTACCATGAAGTCTGATCTGCATATCGGTATTGCGGGTGGCGGGCTACTAGGCAGGATCTGTGCCTGGCGCTTGGCAATGGCCGGTTATCAGGTAACGCTATTCGAGCAGGGCGAATTCAGCACGCCGTTGGCTGCAGGCTGGACGGCCGCAGGTATGATTTCGCCCTTGTCCGAACTGGAGGCCGCCGAGCCGCTAGTGTTTCACATGGGCATGGAAGGTCTGTGTCAGTGGCCGGCCTGGATAGAACAGCTTACTAAGCAGACAAAGCGCGATGTTGGTTATCGGGAGCAGGGTTCCATTATCGTGGCCCATAGGTTGGATGCCAATGCATTGCTGCAGTTTCATCAGCGCTTAACCCGGGTGTTGCAGGACGCCCGGCCAAGGGAAAATACTCCCGAATTAACGCAGAAATATTCCCGAATTCAGGAGAGTAAATGGTTGCATAGCGATGATATTCATTCTCTTGAACCGCATTTGACGGGGCAGTTTCAACAGGGCCTATTGTTGCAACCTGAAGCGCATCTGCATGCCAGGGATTTTCTCGATACCTTATTAACGGCGTTAAGCCGGTTGGGGGTGCAATTGCTGGATCAGCTGCAAGTAGATTGTTTTCCGGGAGAAATCCGTTCTGCCCAGCACTCCGGGAAGTTTGATTGGGTAATTGATACCCGTGGCACCGGGGCGAAGTTACAACTGGATGGATTGCGCGGTGTTCGCGGTGAGGTGCTGATTGTCGAGACAGACGAAGTGCGGCTCAATCGGCCGGTACGGCTGCTGCATCCACGTTACCGGCTATATGTCGTGCCACGAAGGAATCAGCAGTTTATCATCGGCGCAACGGAAATTGAGAGCGAAGATTATTCACCTATCAGTCTGCAGTCACATTTAGAATTGAGTAGCGCCCTTGTTGCCGTGAATCCAGCATTTGCAGAAGCCAGAATTTTACAGACAGCGACCAATTGCAGACCCGCCTACATTGACAATTTACCCAAGGTTAAAGTCGTTCCCGGCTTGATTACGGCCAACGGCTTGTTCCGGCATGGCTATTTGCTAGCTCCGTCGGTTGTGTCGAAAATTCTTAAACCGATCGAAGCAAATGCAACCGTGCGGAATGATAAACAGGCTTGCAGTCGATTAGAGGTAACAAATGACAACAGATAGTGGCCATGCGGCGGGAAAGGATGAAAAATTGAAGGAAACGCAGAACCGGAGTTTAATTCAATGCTCCCTCAATGGTCAGTCGATCACCCTTGATTCCGGAATGAGCATCGGGGATCTTGCAAAAAAGTTCGGTTACACCGGTAAGGAATTTGCCGTTGCGGTAAACACAGAGTTTGTCCCCAGAAGCCACTACAGCAGCAGATATGTTGAGCAAGGCGATTTGGTGGATATTCTCGCGCCGGTGAGCGGAGGGTAGTGCTGATGTCCGATAAGCCCTTAACGCTGTATGGCGAGACATTTCACAGCCGCTTGTTGATCGGTTCTGCTTTATATCCATCGCCCAGCATTATGCAATCTGCGGTGAAAGCCAGCGGCGCGGAAATCATTACGCTATCGTTGCGCCGGCAAGGACCTGGTCAAGAAGCCGGAGCGGCCATATGGCAGGCAATCAAGGAAACCGGTTGCAAATTATTGCCAAATACCGCCGGTTGCCGAACCGGCAAGGAAGCCATCAATCTCGCGGAAATGTCCAGGGAGTTGTTCCAAACCGAATGGTTGAAATTGGAAGTGATAGGGGACGATTACAGTTTACAGCCCGATCCCTTCGGTTTGCTGGAAGCCGCCAGTGAGTTAATAACAAGGGGCTTCAAGGTCTTACCCTATTGCACGGAAGACCTGATACTTTGCCAGCGCTTGAGGGATGTGGGTTGCGAGGTATTAATGCCCTGGGGAGCGCCCATCGGTACCGGTTTGGGACTACTGAACCCGTATCATCTGAGAATGCTCCGCGAACGATTGCCAGACCTTCCTTTGATAGTAGATGCCGGTATCGGCGCACCATCTCAGGCCATGGAAGCAATGGAAATGGGATTTGATGCGGTGCTGTTAAATACGGCGATAGCCAAAGCGGACAATCCGGTATTAATGGCGGAAGTGTTTCGAAACGCCGTCGCCGGCGGACGACATGCCTACTTGGCGGGCCTGATGTTGCCTCAGCAAACCGCCTCTCCCAGTACGCCGACCATTGGCATGCCTTTTTGGCACCAGCACAAGAGTAACAACTCGCAATAATAGGCCTGACACATTAGGTAGCCATGCCAATAACGAAAACTATCTCAAAACAGGCAACCATGCCTCCGAAAGTATTGCTTATCTCAGCCTCGGATAGTTCCGGGGCCGCCGGTCTGCAGGCAGATTTGGCTGCCTGCCATGGCTTGTCCGTGCATCCCGTTAGTGTTTTAACCGCTGTCACCGCGCAACACACCCAGGGCGTTGACCTGATTGACCCGGTGGATCCGTTAATAATGAAGAATCAATTTTCTTCGGTTTTCCGTGATTCTCCACCGGTTTGCTGCAAAATCGGCCTGGTTGCGAATAAAAACCAAGCGAAGCAAATTCGACAGCAACTCGCGCCAAAATCGGAATGGGGACCGGGATTGCCGGTTATCTGGGATCCTGTACTGGCAAGTACAACGGGCAAGGATTTTCATACTGATTTGGACTGGACCCGGCAGCTATATCCCATTGCCGACATCATCACGCCGAATATCCAAGAAGCCGAACGACTGACGGGCTGCTTTATTCAATCCCCGGAAACCATGTTGGAGGCAGCAAAACAACTGCAAAGTAGAGGGTTGAAGGGCGTTTGGCTCAAAGGCGGGCACCTTCAATTGGCTGAATTTCCAGGCAAGGCTGTGGATTTGTTCTGTTGGGCAGACCATCACTACTGGCTGGTCCAGGATCGGATGGAAGTCAACTACAGCCGCGGCACCGGTTGTACGTTATCTACGGCACTGGCAGCCTTTATTGCCCTGCGTGGTGATTCAGCCGATCAACCGGCGGTTTTTGATGATTTGACCGTACTGAATGCCGTGACCTTAGCCAGCGCCTATGTTCATCAAGGACTACGCAGCGGTTATCCCATCGGCCCCGGAGGGGGGCCCATAGCGCGCTTGCAATGGCCGATGGAATACACCGATTATCCGCACATCTTCAATCGCCTGGATGACATGAGCATAGCCCTATCCCCGGATTGCGGACCAATGCCCCTGGGGCTTTATCCGGTTGTCGAGAGCGTCGACTGGTTGGGAAAACTTTTGCCATTGGGTATCACAACCGTCCAACTTCGGGTTAAAGACAAAACGCAGAAAGAACTGGAGTCCATCATTGCCGCAGCAGTAAAACTGCAAAACCAATTCAATACCCGGTTGTTTATCAACGACCACTGGCAGCTTGCGATAAAGCTTGGCGCCTATGGCGTACATTTGGGACAGGAAGATATCCTGGATGCTGATCTGCAACTAATCAAAGACGCCGGCTTACGGATTGGCATCAGCACTCACGGAGAATTCGAATGGGCGCGGGCTGCCGCGTTAAAGCCGAGTTATCTGGCCATAGGCGCGATCTATCCGACAACTACCAAAGAAGTTGTGGTGGTCGGAGAGGAAAAACTCGGTTTATGGGTAGATATCTTAAAACCGCATTTTCCGTTAACCGCCATCGGCGGTATATCCGCCTCAAATATTGACAGGGTGTTGAGCACCGGTATGGACTCGGTCGCCCTGGTTTCTGCGATAACAGGAGCAGAAAATTACACGCTGGCGACCGAACGGCTAATGGATTTCTTCTAGGTTTTGTCGTCCTGACTACACGCTGTCCTGACTACACATAGCCTTCCGGTTGGCCTAACATGCCGCGGGTGACCAGCACCACTCCTTTGTTTGTCACTCTAAACCCTTTCTTGCGGTCTTCTTCCAGGTCATAGCCTACTACCGTACCTTCAGGGACCTGGCATCCCCGGTCAATGATCGCACGCCGAATCTTACAGTTTCGCTCAACTACAACACCGGGCAGGATCACGGAGTCATCCACTTGGGTAAACGAATGCAGTTCCACATCTGAAAAAAGGAGTGACCGGCGGATAGCCGCACCGGAGATAATACAACCTCCGGATACCATGGAGTCCACTGCATAGCCACGGCGGTCTTCGAAATCATGGACGAACTTGGCGGGTGGCAGTTGGGATTGATAGGTCCAAATCGGCCAGTCGGGATCATAAATGTTAAATGCAGGCGCGGTGGCGATCATTTCCATGTTGGCCTCCCAAAAGGAGTCAAGGGTTCCGACATCCCGCCAATAGGCGCGCTCCCCGGTATTCATATCCCTGAACGGGTAAGCAAGAATGTGATGTTCCCGAACGATGCGGGGAATCAGATCATTACCGAAATCATGGGTTGACTCCGGGTTGGCGGCATCTAACTGCAAGTGTTCGAACAAAAACTCCGTATCGAAGATATAATTGCCCATCGAAGCTAAAGTGAGATGATCCTGTCCAGGAATCGGCGAAGGATGTTCCGGTTTTTCCTCGAATCCCAAAACCCGGTTGTTTTCATCCACCCGCATAACGCCGAAGGCCTTCGCAGCTTCCTCAACCGGCACTTCGAGGCAGGAGACCGTCATTCTCGCGCCACTTTCAACATGCGCCACCAGCATTGAGCCATAATCCATCTTATAAATATGGTCGCCGGACAGGACCATCACATACTTAGGTTGTTCGGCACGGATAATATCCAGATTTTGGTAGATGGCGTCGGCAGTTCCCAGATACCAGTCTTCCGAGTACCGTTGCGAGGCCGGAAGTATTTCCACAAACTCCCCGAGTTCCTTTTTGAAGTGGCTCCATCCGGCAACCAAGTGGCGAACCAGGGAATGGGCTTTATACTGGGTAAGCACCCCAATGCGGCGAATGCCTGAATTGATACAGTTGGAAAGCGGAAAGTCGATGATGCGGTACTTTCCGCCGAAGTAGAGCGCCGGTTTGGCGCGCCAATTGGTGAGTTCGTGCAAACGCGAACCCCTGCCTCCGGCGAGTACCAGCGCCAGAGTGTCTTTGGTTAAACGGCTGACATAACGGATATCTTGTTTTTCCATAGCGTGCTCCTGCCTTTAATTGGGTCAGTGCCGCCCGAAACGATTGCTATATCAGCCTTACTGCTGTTTACAAGACATCCGTGTTCTGAGTTGCCTGAACGGCAGTCAAGGCGATTGTGAAAACGATATCTTCCACTAAAGCACCACGGGATAAATCGTTCACCGGCTTTTTTAAGCCTTGTAACATCGGGCCCATACTGATTACGTTAGCGCTGCGTTGCACTGCCTTGTAGGTTGTATTTCCGGTATTGAGATCGGGAAATACAAAAACGGTGGCTTTACCGGCCACAGGACTGTTAGGCGCCTTTTTGTGTGCGACATCCTCAATAGCTGCGGCGTCGTATTGTAATGGACCGTCCAGCAATAGATCCGGGCGACTCTCTTGTGCCAGTTTAGTCGCTTGCCGGACTTTGTCCACATCGCTGCCGGTCCCGGAGGTGCCGGTACTGTAGCTCAGCATGGCGATTCTCGGTTCGATGCCGAACAGAGAAGCGGAGTCGGCACATTGGATTGCGATATCCGCCAGTTCTTCCGCAGTCGGATCCGGATTAATAGCGCAATCGCCATAGACCACGACCTGTTTTGGCAGGCACATGAAAAATACCGAGGAAACTGTCCGGCAACCGGGTCTGGCTTTGATTAGCTGGAGTGCCGGGCGGACAGTATTCGCCGTGGTATGCACTGCGCCGGATACCAGGCCGTCTACTTCGCCCATTGCCAGCATCATGGTGGCCAGAACCACACTGTCTTCCAACAACGCTTCCACCATTTGATGGGTGAGGTTTTTGTGGCTTCGGAGTTTCACCATGGGTGCAATGTACTTATGTCTCACTTCATCAGGGTCAATGATGCGAATACTTTCATGCAGTTTAACGCCTTGGGTTGCGGCAACCGAGCGAATTTCGGCTTCTCTCCCGACCAGAATGCATTTCGCAATTTTACGCTCGGCGCATATGCATGCCGCCTGAATGGTTCTGGGTTCGTTGCCTTCGGGAAGGATAATGGTTTTGCCCGCTTCACGTGCCCGTTTGGTGAGCTGATAGCGAAAGGCAGCGGGCGACAGACGCGGCTTACGTTCGGTTTTGACGCGGGTGGCCAACCATTCCGAGTCAATTTCGGTCGCAACGTTGGTAATCACCGACTCAATTCGTTCCAGGTCGTCCAGCGGAACTTCCGGGTCCATCCGGGATAAGCGGTTTGCCGTTTCATAGGTGTCCAACGGTGTACTGAGCACTGTTAGTCCGGTATCGAATGCGGGAAGGCAAAGTTTGACAGTTCTTGAGTCCGGTTCCAGGTTACCGGTAAGAATCAGACCCGCCAAAGGAACGCCGGTGAGTGCCGCCATGCAACAGGCAACGACTATATCTTCCCGGTCCCCAGGAGTCACAATTAGAGCGCCGGGCCGGAGCTGGTCCACCATGTTCGGCAAGGTTCGGGCACATACCGTTACCTGTAAAACCCGGCGGTGAACCGAATCGCCCAGATTGATCACCCGCGCCTGGAGAGAGTTGGCGACATCCGACATACGGGGAGCGACCAGACCTGGCTGCCAGGGAATCCTGCCTAACAGACGGACGTCGATGTCATCGATTATCGACGTTGCCTGCTCGTCGTCAACCTCGGACTTCTCCTCGTAATCGAGCCCTTCCAGCTTCGGTACCCGATGGATTCCGGTCGGCTTGATTTTGTTCAGCACACAGCCCACGATATTGGGGTCGGATGGATCGGCAAATAATCGCGCCGTCAGGTCCAGAGTTTCTTCCAGTTCTTTTGCTGTCAAACCTTCCGGGCTAGCCACTAGAATAACTTCCGCATTCAGGGTTCGGGCGACGGATACGTTGATGGAAGCGGAATAATCGTCTCCTTGGGCGGGCACCAGTCCCTCAACAATCACAACATCGGCATCTTTTTCCTTTTCATCAAACTTGCCGATGACGTTTTCCATTAAAAAGCCGGTCTTATTGCGGCTCATCAGGTCATGACCGAATTTTATCGACAACGGGTCCGGTACATGCAGACTCATCAAATCCCGTGCAAACACCACCGAGCGGTCGGAAGGGTGAAGGTCTTCATCCCTCGTATCCGCCGATTGGGCAAAGGGTTTGAAAAAACCCACACGCAAACCGACATTATCCATGGCCCGAAGGAGGCCGAGACAAACCGATGTCAAGCCGACATGTGCGGACGCCGGCGCGACAAAAAATACCTTAGCCACAGTAATTCCTCGCTAACAAAATCTTTGCATACAACATCGTTAAAATAGTCCTGAAAGTTACTATTGCGCTACTGAAGAAACTAAGGCCAAGGTGTCTTTCGCAATCAATAATTCTTCGTTGGTGGGAATCACCAACACCGGTAATTTTGATTGGGAATCGGAAATCACCCCGGAATGGTCCTTGCCGTGGAGTTTATTGACGCTTGGATCGATAGAAATACCGAGTAGCGCTAACTGCTGGCAGACCCGCTGCCTGATTAGCGAGGCGTTTTCGCCGATGCCGCCGGTAAACACCAAGGCGTCCAAGGGATGCGCGGAAACTGCCAAGCCCGCGATGGTTTTGGCCAATCGATAACAAAATACCGAAATGGCAAGCGCTGCCTGGCGGTCGCCTTCCGTTTCGGCATGCAACAGCGTTCGCATATCGTTGCTTAATCCGGAGATACCGAGCAGCCCGCTTTCCTTGTTCAGCATTTTGTTCAGTTCGTCCGGGCTGTAGCCTTGAGAATCTATCAGATGTAAAAGCAGCCCTGGATCAACATCGCCGCAACGGGTACCCATGACCAGGCCTTCCAACGGCGTCAGGCCCATGCTGGTGTCAACGGACTTGCCCAGATGAACGGCGGTGGCGCTGCAGCCGTTGCCCAGATGGGCGGTGACCAGATTAACTTGGGCCACCGGCTTATCGAGACGCTTGGCTGCTTCCATGGTGACATATCGGTGGCTGGTGCCATGAAAACCATAACGCCGCAGACTGTGTTTCTTATACAGTTCGTTCGGCAATGCGTAGGTGAACGCATGAGCAGGAATGGACTGATGAAAGGCAGTATCGAATACGGCTACCTGGGGCAGGTCCGGCAACTCCTCGGAAATGGCGTCGATGCCGACCACATTGGCGGGATTGTGCAGCGGCGCTAAATGATTGCAGGCTTTGATTTGAGCCAATACAGTCGGCGTGATGGTAACCGACTGGCGGAAGAATTCCCCGCCATGTACCACCCGATGACCGATTCCCGCCAATGTCAAATCGCCCCCATCGGCGTTAATCTGATCCAGAACTTTCAGCAATGCCTGGTGGTGATCGGCCTTGGGGTAGGGGGTGGTAACCGAGTCCTTGTCGGCAAATTTGATTTTGATAGTTGCGCTATCCTGGCCGATTCTATCAACCAGGCCGGATACCAGTGTCGTCTCTTCCGCCGGCTCGATGATCGCGAACTTCAGGGAGGAACTACCGCTGTTAAGTACTAAAATGTTGCTGGACATAATTTTATGTTCACTTTTCGCTGCTAATTTGAGAGTGCAATGAATGGATTGCAAAACGATGACAATACTGGCTGCTGCATACCTCGAACCTGTTTGTGATTCCCAGTTTCGTTATCGGTTTCCAGCTATTGGCGCACTCTGTCGCAATGCGCCCGGATGCGGGTGGTGAATCAGGAGGCTCTTGCCCTCAGATTTTCATTGAACCACTCGCTAAAGTCCTGTTCGGGAACGGGACGGTTATAATAGTAGCCTTGGGCAAAATCACAGCCTTTATTACGCAGAAAGTTGAGCTGTGCGGAATCCTCGACACCTTCTCCCACGACTTTCAGACCTAAACTATGCGCCATGGTAATTATCGCGGTTACCAAAGCGGCGTCTTCAGACTCCGTCATGACATCCTTCACAAAAGAGCGGTCGATTTTAAGGGAATCAAAGGGGTAACTCTTGAGATAGCTCAAAGCAGAATAACCTGTTCCGAAATCATCAACCGAAAGTCGTACACCCATTTCATCGAGTTGATTGAGTATCTCGTAGGTCTCGATTGAATCGTCCAACAGCAGCCTTTCGGTAATTTCCAATTCCAGGCATTCACTTTTCAAGTTGTTTGCCAACAAAGCATCGCGCACCGAATCGACAAATCTGGCGTCGCGGAACTGCCGGGGCGATACATTGACCGCCATGGTGAGTTCTTCGCCGCTTTCATCCTGCCAGTTTTTAACGGCTTTACAGGCAGTTTGCAGCACCCAGTTGCCCATCGCCGTGATCAACCCGGTTTCTTCCGCCAACGGAATAAACTTATCCGGCGCTACCATGCCCAACATTGGATTACTCCAACGCAGCAATGCCTCCGCGCCGACCACCTTGCCGCTGGCGGTTTCCACTATGGGTTGATAAAACAAACGTAGCTCATTGTGTTCCATCGCCTTGCGGAGCTGAGTTTCGAGCTTCAGGCGTTCCCTGGATTGCTGATTCAAGTCAGGAGTAAACCGGTGGAAAGAGCTTTTCCCCCGGTTTTTTGCCTGGTACATGGCGGCATCGGCCTGTTGCAGCAAGGTGGAAGAGTTTTCGCTATCGATCGGGTAGATCGCGACTCCGATACTGGTGCTGACAAACACCTCCTGATTGCTGAGAATAAACGGCGCGGAGAAGGCGGCCAGAATCCGGTCCGCCACCAACTCAGCGTCTGCCGGGTCTTCCAGGCCAGGCAGAATAATCAAAAATTCGTCACCGCCCAGGCGGGCCACGGTACTGTTGCCTCTAAGGGATGAAGAAATGCGTCTGGAAGCTTCTATCAGCAGAGAATCACCGGCATCATGCCCCATGGTGTCATTGATATGCTTAAAGTTGTCGAGGTCCAGGAACATGAGCCCGACTTTCGACTCGTCGCGTCTGCTTTGCGCCAACGCCAGTTTCAATCGGTCCAAGGCCAGCATTCTGTTTGGCAACCCCGTCAACAGATCGTAGTTGGCTTGCCGCAACAACTGTTGTTCATAGCGTTTTCGGACACTGATATCTTCACCCAGAATCAGGAACTGCTTAGGGTTGTTGGTTTCATCCTTGATCGGAGTAATAACCACCTGTTCCCAGAATTTTTCCCCCCCTTGTCGGGTACTGTGCATTTCACCCTGCCACATCCCCGCGCGCTCTACCTGAACTTCGATGTTTTGCCAGAGTTGTTCGTTCTGTGAAGCATCCGAGCTAATGTGGGTGAGTTCCCGGGGATGCTTGTTCAGGATGGAGTTGAGATTGTGACCGGTGAGCTGGCTGAACTTCTGATTGGCATAAACGATTCGCCATTTTCGATCACAAATCAGCACCGAAGAAGGACTTTGATCTATCGCCAGGGAAAGCTTACTGATTTCCGCCGCATCACGCTTCTGCTTTTCTATATCTTTCAGCAGGGTCATACGCATTTCGTTGATGGCGTCCGTGACCCGTTGCAACTCGTCCGGCTGATTTTCCGTCGCTTGTTTTCTATCCAGCCGAAGCGGTGTTTCCAAGTGATTTATGTTCAGGCTGCGGGCGTAATTCGCCATCTTTCCCAGATGCCGGGTGACCAAAACCTGGAATATCCAAAGAATCAGGATGGATATAAAGAAGGTTTTGAAGGCCTGTGTGGTCATGATTATAAAAATCCGTTCGCGCAGTTGCTTGTAGATTTCATCAAGACTGGCGGTAATGGTCAGGTGACCCAGTTCGTATATGTCATCAGAACTATGCTGCAGGGTGATTTCATATTCGATAGTGGGAATGCGCGGTGGAATTTCGCCCATTTCGATTTCCGAATCGGGAAAAATTTTGAGGTGCAGGTGGACGATATCCGGAAGATTGAGAATTCCTTGCAACTGCACCGTCAGAAGTTTTTGATCCAGCGACCACAAACTTCTGGCCAGTGAAGATTGATAGCTGGTTTCGATGAGTTGCATGCGCTGGTCTACCAGGGATACATCCTTGCGGTAATCCGCATAGACTTGTATGCCCGTAGCGAACAGCGTGAACAGCGAGCTGCAAACCAGAATATAGCCGAGCATTTTAAAGGAAAGGGGTGAGTTTTCCTTAAAATTCCATAGTTTACGAAGCATCTATAGATTTACTCATGCCTGATGGAAAAGACAGCATCGAAGTTGATTTCGAGCGTAATAATAAAACTCATCGAATTCTACTTCGATTCCTTTGCCTAGCTAATGTGTCACCCCAAATCAAATTGCGTCATAGCCAAGAATCAACCTGATGCCGATGCTCTGCATTCGGCGGCGCCAAATTCTTTAAACTGTTTGATTCTTATGAAGATATGGACGCCGGGAAGTGTGTGGCAACAACCCCTGAAATTCCCGATTTTAATCCCTTAAAGTTAGACCAGGATAGCCCAACAAGCAATAAAACCCTATCTTGGAAACCGCCCCGATGCATAAAAGAGGCCCGAAACCATACTTGATACGTAATAAATATTATTCGTTTATTTTAAAATTCGTCCGGAAGCAACAGTTTAGCAAGAGCTTGCGAGTTTAAAATCTGTACAATCTGTGCCATAATGTGGGTAATTTTTTCGGAGGTGACCGAGATGCCTGAGAATACGATTGCCAGCGCCTCAAGTGGCAGTTTGCGTCAATTTGATATCGCAACCCAACGTGCCCGGGAAGAAGCCTCCACCGCTTCAGAAACCGAAAGGCCGGAGCGTAGCCTTAACTCCAATACCAATCCCGCTGCGGTTGAAGTGGATATTTCCCGAGAAGCTGTCGAGTTGAGTCTCGCAACCAATCAGCAGGTCGCAGAAACCGAACAGACCACCGAAACTCAAAATCAGAACCTGGTATCAACAGTACCGGCGGCAGAAGCCACTGAAACCGAAGACACCCAGGCAGCGGCGGCGCGGGAAGCCGATGAGGCCGAACAGGAAGCGCTGGAACGGGAACAGCAGCAAGCTGCGGCCCAGGAGCCAAACAACGTTGCGCAACAGTTTAACCCGTCCGCCAATGAAGCGTTGGGTACGGTCATCGATATTCGTTCATAAGCGCTTCGATTTACTGGAACTTCGTTTGTTAAAAGAGCCCTGTCATGCAGGGTTTTTTTATGCCTGTGTGAAAACTAAATATGGCTCAATCAACGTATCAGGTTGGTTCTTCGTTTTGACTATCAGGCCAGGAACCGTACCGCATTTTCAGTGGTTAATTCGCGTAAGGCTTCAAAGGAGGTATTGCGGATAGCCGCCAGTTCCTCCAGCACCTGTTGAACATGCCAGGGCCGGCAAACGCGGTCCTTGGGCTTTGGCGATAGTGTGCGGGGCAATAGGAAGGGGCAGTCTGTTTCCACCAGTAAACGGTCATTCGGAATGAATGGAACAGCCTCTAGCAGATCCTGGTTTCTTCTTTCGTCGCAAATCCAACCGGTTATCCCGATGTAGAGGTCGAGGTCCAGATACCGCTTGACAGTAATACTGCCGCCGGTAAAGCAATGTGCGACGCCGGCAGGGAACTTATCCCGATAGCGTGTCAGGAGCGCTACTTGCTGGTCCGTGGCATCCCGTTCGTGCAGGTAAAGCGGCTTTCGAATGGCTTCGTTAAGCTGCAACTGTTTTTCAAACACTTCCAACTGAACCGGTTGCGGTGAATAGTTGCGGCAGAAATCGAGCCCCATTTCACCGATGGCGACTACTTCCGGGTTTTTTAACAGCGCTTTGAATTCCTGCCAATCCTCAGCCTTGATATCCTTTGCATCATGGGGATGGATGCCTACGGTCGCATTGACGAAACCCGGATACCGTTCGGTAAGCCGGATCGCTGCTTTGCTATCTTCGAGATCGGTACCGATAGCAACCAGCCGTTCAACACCATGCTTTTTGCAATCGGCGACGAGCCGGGTGAGATCCGGATCGCCCTTACGCAGTTTTGGATGGCTAAGATTACAGCCGATATCTATCATTTGACGTTGTTATATTCGTATGCGAAATGGATGCTCTGCTTGTAGAAATTACTTAACATTTTCCCTGTAACTCCTTGTTTTTCAAGAAGCCTCCAATGAATAGAGTCGAAGTTTGTTCGTTCATAATGAAGCACGGTGTTCAGCGCAAGGCCTGGTTTGCCTTTCATTTTCAACAATGCGTCTTTAATTCTGTCATCCAGTGGCAAGGTCCGCAGAATATCCGCCAACGGGGTATCAAAGAAAGCTTCCAGGCAGGAGAAGAGTCCGATGGTAAAGTAGGTATCCTTGGCCTTCGGTTCAACCACATCGGCAATCAGCTCGCACATATGTGCGCGAATTAACGCCACGGTGACCAAGCTATTAGGCTTGTCGTCGATATTGGACAGAGCCAGGAGCGTCGACCAGGCCTTAATACGGCTGATACCCAACAACATTACCGCCATATGAATGCTCTCGATCTTGCGGGGACGCCGAAAAGCCGCAGAGTTGATCAGTTGCAGGAGCTTGATGCTTAGATAGGGATCGCGACTGATCGTATGAATAATCTGGTCAACGGCGAGCACCGGATTTTGCACCTTCGCGATCAGTTCCATTATTGCCATTTTGTTTTGTGGCATCCTGCGGCCGGTAACAATTTGCGGTTTACTATAGAAATACCCTTGAAACAAATCGCATCCGAGTTCCATGCAGTGTTTGAAATCTTCGTGGGTTTCAATCTTCTCAGCCAGGATAGTGACATCGTGCTCTTTTAGATTCTCTATCAGGACAGGGAGCTGTTCTTTTTCTATGGCGGGGTACTCGAGCTTGACAAATGACACGCTGGGCAGCAACGCATCGAAAACCGTACCCGGCACATAATCGTCCAATGCCAAGCTGAATCCGCGCCGGCTTAATTCGGTAATAGCTTTCTGAATATCGGCATCGAGTTCGATATTCTCAAGAATCTCTATGATCAGGTGTTTTTTGTCGAAAGGCGGCGGTTGTGTAAGCAAGTCCTTGGTAAAGTTAACGAAAGCCCTGCCTCCTTCCATGAAGGCTTCGATGTCGCCTTCGGTGAAAGCATTGAGCAATACTTGCGACGTAGCCAAGTTCCCGTCAAATGCCCCCGGCGTTTCAGACCGAAACAACAGCTCATAGCCATAAATTTCTTGATTTCGATCTACGATCGGTTGTCTTGCATATAGGATCTGTTCGTTGGACATCACTTACTCAAAAAATTAGATAAAAGCAATCAACTGGTCACCGAGAATAATAGGAAAATCTCCCATGGGTTTTCAGTAACATTTCGTAGCCGCCCGCCAATGGAAAGCGGATCCTTAATACCGATGGCCCCGCTAATCGCAAAAGCCAGGTAACAGAATTTTAGTGTAGCCTAATCTTTTAGGGTTGATTTCAAACCGCGCGTGATTAGAGCGCTTAGAATGAAGGTTAGTATCAATACCGCGGTCAATCTTAATTAATGTTTGACAGGGAAATTTTCTTCCAATAGAATTCGCGGCCTTGTTAGACGAGACAGACCCGTCCCCTTCGTCTAGAGGCCTAGGACACCGCCCTTTCACGGCGGTAACAGGGGTTCGAATCCCCTAGGGGACGCCATATTTCGAAAAGCCTGCATACTCTGCAGGCTTTTTTATATCTGGAACTCAGCAGTCAATGGGCTAGGGGATGAGAGCCCCTGGGTACGCCAGAATTGTCTTTAGCTTACCTTATATTATATTTGGTCAAATATTTCTTCGAACTCGAGGTGGGATAACTTCTTTATTTGACTGATCAAATACCACAAAGCCCCCATCAGCACTATCGTCGAAGGTAGGGCAATCACCGGGAAGGATAGCGCGGTCATTTTGCCCAGTTCCTCGGTGAAGGCTGTAGTCCCCGGCTCGCTGACCAAAATAACCTTGGCCAACACATAATTCAGGAAAGAAGAGAGAAAAAACGAACCTGCCACCATATAAGACGCATTCGCCAACTTGCGCTCAAAGACATCCAGGTTGCCGTGAAGTTTCAGTGCTTCCGAGACTTTTTCCACCCGCATGATCTGGTCATTGTAGAGAAAAGTTCTTACCAACGGATAACGGGTTTTGAGGGATATAAGCGTGGCGATACCGAAGGCGGCGGGAATAGCGGCCTCCTTGATGGCGATATATTGGGGGTCGAGCTGCAGCAGGCTCATACCGCCAGTGAGAATTACGCTGATGACGCCTAGAATAGAGAAAAAATTCGGCTTATGCGCAGTGATGTAATCCTTAATTCCGAAGGCGATAGGAAAACTCAATGCTACGACAATGCTATAAACCGGTCCCAGCGCGTCTTCAGAGCTGAATTTGCTCATGATGACAGCCGGGATGATGATGTTAAACAATAAATTGGTCAGCATACCGCCTTTTTGACGCTTTTCTTCGGGAGCCTTATCACCAATTGAAGCGTTTTTCGTTTCCGGTTGCTCAGCCATTGATACCACCAACCCTGATAATTTTTTGCATTCTCTACCTATTCATTCTATCCGAATCATAGCGGGCGGTATTGTAACGGTTTTCCTCGGTGTAGTGTGCTGCTCAACTGGCAAATAATGTTAATCTTTTCTCACTCGGGAGAATACCCGGGAGAATGGCCTCGCCTGTATTACGATTTAATTAGTTGATCTAAGGTCCGTTGCAGACATATATTTCGCCGAAAAGGCAACATACGGATTGTCTGGTTCACGCTATAAGAATGAAAATTTTCTTTAGTCCTCCTCAACGGGCAGGTCATCCTCTGCAGTTATTCTGCGTTCAGCTTCTGTTGGCGACAATACTGCTATTTGGCGGTCTACAAGCTCAGGCTGGCGAAGTGGAAGTTGTTCAGGTTGAGATCCGGTGCAACGATGATACCTGCAATTTCAACGTTACCCTGCGACATGAGGATGAAGGTTGGGAACATTATGCGGACGAATGGAAAGTGCAAACCATTGATGGAAAGGTCTTGGCCAACCGGGTCTTGCTCCACCCGCATGTCGATGAGCAGCCTTTTACCAGGAGCCGGTCCAGTCTCCATGTTCCATTGCAGATTGAAGAAGTGGAAGTCTGCGCCCGGGATAATCTGCATGGATGGGCCAAGTCATGCAAACGTGTCGGTCTGGGTCGCTAGATTGCTGGAAAAATTCAACTCTGGCCGCAAATCACCCCGAATCTTTTACCGGTTACTATACCGAGGTATTTTTACTCTGCAAGTCACTGCCGCCCTGCTTGCCGGCTGTTTTTCAGTGTCGAGTTCGGCATTGGACATTCCTTTTTTAGCGTCGAACTCGCTAAATTTTTACTTTCAGTTCGTCGATGGGGAAAACCAGCAGCTGTCTTCCAGTAAGTTGCAAAGCCTGGAGGAAAAGCTCGAAGCCGAACTCAATCGTCAACGGGAGTCCAACCTAACCCTCCAACAGTACCGGGATCCTCTAAAAATTGCCCAGTTTGAGGCCAGGTTGCTAAGCAGCATGCTACGCTCGCTTGGCTATTTGGATAACCAGGTGAGAGCAGACTTAACCCAACGGACGAAAGCAGAAAGAAACCTCATGTCGGACCTCATGAATACCGTGAACGGGAGCGAGGGACAATCAGAGGAAAAAGTAATCACTTTTTTTGTCAATCCCGGAAGACTGTACCGGATCGCGTTGGTGGATATTTCTTTGCCCCCCGGTTTCGAAAAGGTTAAAGACCTTTCGTTACCGCTGGTGCCGGGACGTCCGTTAGAGGCGAGACAGGTATTTGCGGCGCAGGACGCATTGGAGACGTATCTCCAGGAAAACTACTGTTTGTTGAGTCCCGACGTAAGCTATGAAGTCTTGGTAACTCCGGAAGAAGCAACTGCTGAAGTTTATTTTCGCCTGGATGATTCCAGGGAGTTTGTCTTCGGAGCTGTCAGGATCGAGGGACTTGAGTCGATTGATCCGGCATTTTTCACCAAGCACATCAAAATCGCCGAGGGTGCTTGTTTTAAACGTAACCTTGTAGAGGGAACCCGATTGGCGCTGTTACGAACCAATCTGTTAGCGACAGCGGAAGCGAAATACCAGGTAGGGGAAACAAGCGTCGATATTACGCTGGATCTGCGGGAGCGGCACCATAGAACCGTTGAGGCCGGGGTTGGTTACAGTACCGATGAGGGTAAAAACGTTTCCGCGGGCTGGGAGCACCGGAATATTTTCGGCTCCGGCGAAAAGCTTGACGTGGATTTCAGAGTTTCCGAAAAGTCCGGAAGCCTGGCCGCTGAACTAACGATACCCAGCGTAATCCGCGATGATATCGCGTTACAAATTGAAGGCGAGTTGAGCCATGTTAACTACGAGTTCCAGGCGAATAAGGCGGAAGCCGGGGCGGCGCTGTCTCATCAATTCAATCCGGAACTGACCTTTAGCGTGGGCAGCGATGTCACCTATTCCGATGCCAAAGGCAGTATCGAATCCTATCTGGTATCTTTCCCGGTCAGCGCCGTTTGGGATACCGCAGACGATTTATTCGATCCCAAGGAAGGGTGGACCCTTTCCCTAGAATGGCGGCCCTATGTCGATTTCGTAAATCCCGATACCAGGTTTTTTAAAACGACCTTTACAGCCAGCACATACTACAGTTTCGACGGGTGGCTGACGCCGACCCTTGCGCTGCGTGGCGCCTTAGGGACGATCCGTGGCGAAACTTTGGATGGAGTTCCGAAAACGGAACGTTTTTATTCCGGCGGCGGCGGTTCCGTGCGGGGGTATCCCTTCCAGACACTGAGTGCCTTCGATGCGGAGGAAGACGAGTATATAGGGGGGCGGTCCTTCCAGGAGCTGTCTCTGGAGCTTCGCACACGTATTAACGACGATTGGGGGATTGTAATCTTTAGCGATGCCGGTTACGCATTTGAGGAGCCCCATCTGGGCAGCGACGAAAATTTTCTCTGGAGCGTCGGGCTAGGGATTCGTTACTTCACTCTGATAGCGCCCCTGCGGGTGGATTTTGCGATACCGTTGGATAGGCGCCAGGATGACGACAGCTTTCAGCTTTATATCAATCTCGGACAGGCTTTCTAAAAAAGTATGAAGCCTGAACCCGGCAAACCAGAAAAAGCAGTCAGCGCAAAGGCAACGGAAGTCAAACCCGCAGCCCAGCACAAACCGGCAGGTGATGCGCAGACAGTCATGAGTTCGGCTGGAAAACCCACGGCCAAACCCATGCGCAAGCGTAAACGCGCTGCCATTATCTGTTTGCATAGCCTTATCCATTTCGGGTCCAACCTGCTTACCATGTTATTGGTGCTCATAGTCGTGCTGGGTGCTTTGCTTGGCTCCGCTACCGGGCGTATTTGGTTGCTGGAGACGCTGCTCCCGGAAATTTTGGCCGACACTGGCTATCGGCTGGAGTTTATCGAACCTCAGAGTCAACATTTGGGTCACTGGGAGTTTCGAGGTTTAAAGCTCTATTATGATGCGTTAACGCTCGCCGATCTGGAATATCCTGCTTTCGAATTTAATCTCAATCAGTTGCTTGCCGGCCGAGTGGATGTCCGGACACTCACCGCTTCCAAGGTTGTCATACATGCCGACCGTTTCCCCGACACTGCGTCCCAGGATTCCAATGATTCCGGTTGGACGGTAAAACAACTTGCTGAATTACCGCAACTGCGAATCGAACAACTTGCCATTGAGCAATTTGACTGGGTTACCGAAGCAAGTGCTTATCCTTCGCTAAAACTTACAGGCGCGGCCTCCACCATCTGGGGGGATAACCGGATTGCCGATGCCGACCTCACAGTCAGCCTGCTCTCCGACCATCCGGGAAGCATACACTTGCAAGCGAACCTCGATAATAACTGGCGCGGCGAGCTTACGCTGGCGATACGCGAGCAGGCAGGCGGTCAGCTAGGTGCGGCCTTGGAATTGCCCGGTGACTTGAATCTGTACGCGCAATTGATCTGCCAGTTTGCAATTACCGGACAGGGTATGGAGTTTGCGCTTCAAACAGCCAACATTCCGTGGCAGCAGGAGCAGTTAAAGGCGCAGGGAAATTTGCACGTGAATCAGGATTTCACAGCCGTCAGCGAGGTAGACCTGCAGTTGCTGTTGGCGGATAGAACGCAACGGATCACGGGATACTTTTCACCTGACGATATGGCCATGCAATTGGCCCTGAATGAGTTTCCCATCCTGTTGACGGAACCCTGGCAGTCTTGGCTGAAAGGCGGTCAGGCATCCGGTGTGGCGGAAGTTACCGGTAGTCTCGAAAGTCCTTTGTTTGCCGGCAATATCCACCTGAAGAGCAGTTACCAGGCGTTACCCTTGGATCTGCAGACGGAATTAACCGGCAATCTTGAAAAACTCTCAATCCGGGAGTTTTCAGGCAGCTTCGGCGAATTGCAGCTTGAGGCATCCGGAAGTATCGATTTACAACGACAAACACTCGATCTTGTCGTTAGTAAAGGGAAAACCCCTTTAAGATATTTACACCTGCTTGAGGTTGAACCGCCGGAAGGTCTTAAGTTGGCTATTGATATCGCCGATACCCGTGTATGGGGGCCAATGCTTGCACCACGGTATAGCGGTGCAGCCAAAGTAAAAGGTACTTACAAAGGACAGGAATTTACCGCCTCTGCGGATCTGACCGGCGACATCGAGAAAATTGAGGCCAACAACTTTCGTGGACAATCCGATCGATTCCGCTTGACTGGCAAGGGTATTCTCGATTGGCATCGGGAGCAAATGGACCTGAATATCGATGCCAATCAATTGAATTTGCGGCAACTCGCTGCCTTCGAACTGGAGCTGCCAAACGAACTTACCGGTACAGTCAGCGCAAGGGGCAGGCTGAAAGGTAAACTCTCCCTGCCGGATTTTGCCGGCCTGGTTTCCAGTGATCTAACGCTGGCAGATTTTAATCTGGCAGGTAGCGCGAATCTCAATGTCAATGAGCAATCTATTCGCTTTGAACAGGCAGCAGTAACGCTGGACCAATTGCAACCTAAGCTGGATAGGGTGGCATCGATAACAGCTGACGGGCAATATTTCTTTACCGGGCAGACCGAATTGGACGCCCAATTCGAGAATCTTCCCACCGCGCTCCTGGATTTGCTGCCGGTTCAAATTCCTTATGCACATAAGGGTGCGATCAGCGGGTCGGTCCGGGTGCACGGACCACTGACGCAGCCCCAGGTGGAAGGCAAGCTCAGCGGTTCCGGGACCTTCAATCAGCAGCCATTTGACCTGCGTATTCAAGGACAGGGTGATAGTAACCAAGTGTCCCTGGACAGCTTTCAGTTAAGCCTGGGTGATGCGGATTTGGCGATTGCAGGGCTGGGATCTCGTGAAATCCTGGATCTGCATGTGAAGTTGGACAACTTCGACAGCCGACTATTAAACGCCTTTGCCATTTCCTCTCCGGAGTTCCGGCTCAACTCGGAGTTGACCGTCTCCGGCTCACCCGCGGTACCGCTCATCGATGGTCATAGCGACTTGCTTTTAACCATGATTGACGGCGGTAAGCGTAGCCGGTTAGACCTGTTTACCGAGGTTTCCAGTGTGGGAGATCAAGGGGCGAATACGCAGTACCACTTAAACAACAGATTGAAATACCAAGAAGCGGCATTGGGTTCTGTCGAGATGCGCCTGCCATATAGCACGCTGATTGGCATTATAGAACAAGCGCAGAGTGAATCGCTGAATCTGCAGTCGTTATCTGCGAAATTTTCTACCAGTGGTCAGTTTAATCTTGATTGGATAAGGCCGCTTGTTGATCAGGAACTTCATGACATTCGGGGCAGGGTTGAATGGGACCTCGATATAAAAGACAGGTTGTCAGATCCGACGATTACCGGGTATATGCGATTGGAGGAAGGGTTTTATCGGCACTTTATCAGCAAAGCCAAGGTCGATGACTTGGCTCTCAAACTCGAATTTGAGGGTAAACGATTGTCGATCCTGGAAGGGACGGCGAACGACGGCGCGGAAGGAAAGTTGGATCTGGCTGGATTTGTGGACTGGCACCAGAATACCAAGGGGACCGTCGATCTGCATTTAACCGCGCGCAATGTAGCGCTTCTCCGCCGGGATGAAATTGAGGGGAAAGCAAGCGGCACCCTGCAGGTGGATGGCGACTTTAAAGAGTTGCTGGTGAAGGGCGATGTCAAGGTTGCACCGTTTCGGTTAATGCTGGACTTATTGCGGGATTCCTCCATTCCGGAGTTAAAAATTACCCGCAAGTCCCTACAACCGGAACTAAACGCCGGCATGGAATCCGATTCCACCCAAATACAGCTACCACAAATACGCCTGGATGTTTCCATGGTGGCAGACCGGCAGGCGTTTATCTTAGGGCGGGGTCTGGTGGCCGAACTACAAGGGAATATTAAAGTGACCGGGATGATGGATGCTGCCGAATACCGGGGCCGGTTCGGTATAGTGCGCGGAACTTTCGAACTTTTCGGGAAAAAATTTCAGTTGGTGGAAGGCGATGTGTTGTTCCAGAACGACGTCATGTCCCTGTTCATAGAAGGAAAGCATACGGCAAGCGAATACGATTATCAGGTGATTCTCTATGGCAGCCTGGAAAACCTGAAGATTGAGTTAAATACCACCCCGACTTTGCCCCAGGACGAAGCCATTTCCCAATTGCTTTTTGGAAAATCGGTACAACAGATTACGCCTATACAGGCTGTGCGTCTTGCTCAAGCCGTTAGGACATTAAGCGGAGAATCCGGTGGTTTCGATCCGATAAACACTACCCGCGAGCTGCTTGGCGTGGATTCGCTTTCGGTCGATACGGCAAATACCAGCGAGGGAACCGGCGTTGCCATCGGTGTCGGCAAATATGTCACCGAAAAAGTCTATGTCGAGTTGGAGCGTACTCCCGAATCGTCCAAACCCTGGAAGGGTTCTATCGAAGTGGAACTAACGCCGAAAGTGTTCCTAGAAGGAACGACCGATGAAGAGTTAGGCAGCAGCAGTATTGAACTTAAATGGAAAAGGGACTATTGATATAGACGCATTGCGAAAAGATACACGACCAAACTCGCTATTTACATAATAAACAAAACAATAGGTCAAATAATGAAAGTGCATGAGATAACAAAAATGATGGGCGTAGGTGTGCTAGCCTTATCGCTGTTCACCGGCTGTTCCGACGACGATGACGATGAAATAGTATTCATCCCCGAAGAGTTACCGCCGTTAGCCGTTCCCACCTTTGCGGCGGAGGGTGCTTTAAGCGCCAGAATCCGCCGCACCGATTATGGCGTGCCGCATATTCAGGGCGATAACCTGGAAAGCATCGGTTTTGGCGCCGGTTATGCCTACGCCGAGGATAACATCTGTTTGCTGGCCGATCAGATTGTGAGATTTAACAGTCAACGCGCTCGCTATTTCGGTCCGGGTTCCGATCCTGCCCAAAACAATGCGGAAAACCTGATCAATGACTTTTCCTACCTGGCCCTGGGTATTCGCGACCATGCAGAACAAGGCTTTGGCGACATGTCGGAAAATAGCCGAGCGATTTTATCCGGCTATGTGAAGGGTTATAACAAGTATCTTACCGATACCGGCAATGCCAATCTCGATCCACGCTGTGCCGGGCAGGATTGGGTTTATCCTTTATCAGAAGTGGACTTGATTACCTACTCGTTGGGAATTGCCCTGCTACCGGGGGCGGGGCAGTTTATTGCCCCTATCTTTCTGGCCGCCCCTCCTGGCGTCGATCCTTCGCCGGTGATGGCGAGTAATGATCAAAATAAAGATAAAAACCAGCAACAGAACCAACTAATCGCCAAGTTGGATGTGCGTAATCTGCAGGTGGCAATGCCGGAGCGCAATCCTATGGAACTTGGATCCAACGGTTGGGGGCTTGGCGGTGAAATGACCGAAAATGGCCGGGGCATCGTGTTGGGAAATCCGCATTTCCCGCATACCGGGAATCTTCGTTTCTGGCAGTTCCACACTACGATTCCAGGAGTTTTAAACGTGGCCGGCGGTTCACTCACGGGGATGCCCGGCGTGGTCAACATCGGCTTTAACGAAAACATCGGCTGGACCCATACCTTTTCCACTGCCGAGCATTTCATCGCCTACCAGTTGGCCATAACTCCAGATGACCCAAGCGGGATGACCTATATTGATGATGGCGTTGCCAAGCAGATTACCGGCAAGACCCTTTCCGTAGATGTGTTGGTGCAGCCTGGCGTGGCCATACCGTTCAGCAAGACGGTGTATTACAGCGATTTTGGTCCAATGGTCGTGGTGCCCGGAAATCTGGAATGGAGCGCCAGTGGGGCATATACCATCAAGGACGCCAACGCCAAGAACTTCGACATCATCGATCATTGGCTGGGAATGAACCTGGCTCGAAATATGACCGAGTTCCAGCAGGCATTTAAAGACTATGACGGCGTGATATTCAATAACACCATGGCGGCGGATAAAAACGGCAATGCCTTTTACATTGACGACTCCACTGTCCCTAACTTGAGTACTTTCGGGCTGTTTGTTCGAGGTGAGAATGCCGATGCATTGGCCGCACGGGAACAGGCCGGATTCACCATTTTGCCGGGAAGCTCCCTGTTGGATTTCGATGGGGCGGTTCCCTATGAAAAAGCGCCGAAGCTACTAAATAGAAGTTTCGTGCAGAACTCCAACGACAGTTTTTGGTTAACCAATCCTGCGACTCCCATTACCGGCGTGTCCCCCTTATTTGGTGAAGTAAACAATGAACAGTCATGGCGTTCTCGTCTGGGACAGAAACTGTTAACCGATCCCGCCGGTAACAATGGTAAGTTTTCCATGGCAGAAGTGGAAAGCGCCTTGCTCGGCAATCGCAGCTATCTTTCCGAGGCACTTTTGGCCGATTTAATGGCGCATTGTCAGGCACGGGGCGATAATCCGGTGCTCGTAGGCGAGCAGTCCGTGGACATTTCCGCGGGTTGCACGGCATTAGGTATTTGGGATGGCACAATGAATCTAAATTCTCAGGCGGCGCATCTGTTCCGTGAGTTCGCTCAGCAGTTCAATAGCGATCCTCAATGGGCGGTGCCATTCAGCGCCGAAGACCCGGCTAATACGCCGAACACCATGTTGGCAAATGACCGAACTCTGGAACATTTTGCCCAGGCAATGTTAAATGTTGCAGCAGCCGGTCTTAGCCTGGACGCCACTCTTGGCAGTGTCCAATTTGTCGAAAAGTCAAACCTGGACGGTACGGCTACAGGAGTGAAACTTCCTTGGGGCGGGGCAAACAATATCGAAGGCGGCTTCAATGTTTTCCGGGCAAACCTCGGCAATGACGGCACACTGCTTCCTCGGCATACCTATCCGCCCATATCCGGTTCCCAGCTTTCTGCTGAAGGCGCAGGCTATCACATCACCTACGGTTCGAGTTGGATGTATTTGGTCGGCTTCACTAACGACGGACCTGTTGCAAAGGGACTCATGACTTTTTCCCAGTCAACCGATCCGACCTCGCCTTATTATCAAGACCAAACCGAGCTATATTCCGCTCAGCCTCAGCTTCGGGACATTCGTTTTACCGAAGCTGACATTGAGGCTAATAAAGTGTCTGATATCACGATTAGCTACTAAACAATAGTGAAGGGTGACAGGGATGTTACCTGGAAACTAATTTTGCTTTTCTAAGGTGCTTGCACTGTTTACAGAATTTGTTAGGAGAACCCATAACTATCGACCAGGAGTCAAAATTTACGTCGTCACAATAATTAGGAGTGTCATTATTAAATAATGTGGTCCCAGGGTTATGTTTGCGGCCTCATTCTCACATCAGATGGCCCATTGGTAGTAAATGTGGACTCGCTGGTGAGGTCGTTCTTATCTATTATGGTCTGGAAATCTTGATGTTTGCAGGCCGCTACAACTATCTGCCGTGGTTTGATTAACAGCATTAAACAACTGGGGAAACTCAATTAGCTCAAGAAATATTATTGACATTAAAGCGGGGTAAAGGTTTACACTCAGCTTGATAAATTAGTTGCTGTCTATTTCATGTTAAGAAAATTAGCCAAAACGGGAAAAAGCATTCTATTCCCCATAGTATTGCTCTGGACTCTGTGCTCCAGTGTCTTGTTTTGCGCTATCGCCATGAACATTGCCGGTCAACTAACAGGTTTTCAGGATTCCCCCGTGCAAGCAAATTCAACAATGCACTCCACGCACTGCTTGCAGCAAGATATGGCGGCAGATACAACTGCCACGGGAAAGATGCCCATCTCTAGCGTAGATTCAGACGCTGAAAATGGTTGCTGTGATAAAGATGCTACGCTGACAAATTCCTTTTCCAACCTATTAGACCTTCCCGGCACGGCCATTCTACTTCTACTGATAAGTTTCTTTTTCTACCCTGTTCGTTCTCGGTCAACGACGCCAAAATCCCGTAACGGTCCATACTACCCACCCCCTTTACGTGTGCTTTTCTGCGCCTATCTGAAATAGCCCTCTTAAAACTCCAACTTCCAAATTGCACTGGGATCGCAAGGTCGATTATCACTAATTAGTTTCGAAATCTCGTGGCACCGGTGCGGTCGTTTTCTTAATGAAATAGAGCGTTATGAAACTGCACATTCAACTTTTTAATCAAACTAAATTTCTTAGGCAAGCTCAACTGCCTGCTATTAGATTCTTTACATTAATCGCTGCCCTGATAGTGAGCCTTTTCCCTGACGGTTCTGATGCTTCCATGACATTGGAAGAGGCCATCGGCATTGCCATTAGTCGGGACGCGGAAATCAAACGTCTTGGCACAGGGTCCCTGGCGCTCCAGGAACAGGCGCTTGCAGATGGCCAACTTCCGGACCCTGTGGTGAAGCTCGGTATGCTTAATCTACCGACCGACACTTTCTCGCTTGATCAGGAGCCCATGACCCAGTTTCGGGTGGGGGTGATGCAGGGATTTCCTGCCGGCGATACCCTGGCGATTAAGACGGAGTTGGGCGAGCTTAAGAGCCTATCGGGTTTTTATGGCCAGGCAGATCGTATACGCCAGATAAGGCGGCAGATAAGATCTTTCTGGTTACAGATTTTGCACTGGCAGGACGTTCGGCAAGTCTATCGAAAGAACGAAACATTGTTCCGGCAGTTGATCGAGGTAAGCCAATCCCTCTACAGCGTCGGCAAGGTCAACCAGCATGACGTGCTGAGAGCGGAACTTGAACTCTCCCAGCTAACGGATCGAATTGACCTGGCGCACTTAAAGGAAGCGGAGTCCAGAGCAGGTTTAGTGCGCTGGGTTGGTCTGGAATACAAAGACCGGATTCTGCTGCCGCTGCAATCCCAATGGAAACCTCCTAGTACTGCGGATAATCCCTTCCAACAGCTGCAACGGCATCCGCGCCTTCTCCAGATTGATCAACAGATTCAAGTGTCCAGTGGAGAAGTGAGGCTGGCGGAACAGGCTTATAAGCCAAGCTGGGGTCTCGAAATGGGGTATGGCTGGCGTGACGGAAATAATCCCAATGGAGAATCCAGAGCTGACTTTCTATCCATTGGTGTGAGTCTGAGTATGCCAATCTTCTCGGCTGTTCAGCAGGATCGAACCGTGCAATCCAAATCCTTAAACCAGGAAACGCTGCGGCAAAAACGACTGGATCTATTGCAAATTTTACTCTCAGATGTAGAGCTTCAGAAGGAGCGGGCGGCTAATAACAGAGAACGTGCAGACTATTATCGGTTGAATATGCTGCCTAAAGCCGAGGCCCAGTATGCCGCCGCTTTAAACGCCTATCAGTCGGCAACAACTCCCTTTGCCGACGTGGTTCGATCAGCTCTGCAAATCCAGAAAATTCAACTGGAACGCCTAATTCTGCAACTGAACCAAAGGAATGCCATTGTGCAACTGGATTATCTCCTTGTTGAGCCGACAGCAAGGGAGAAACAAGTTTTGGACGAAGCCCAGAAAAGGAGACAACCACAATGAAGTTTTTATTATCACTTGTTCTTCTCTCAGCGGCATTTGCTGGAGGATGGTTCGCGAATCAACACTTGGGCTCCTCCATGCACCATGCCCGCATGGATGCCACGCCAACAGATGCTGAGAAACAACCCTTGTATTGGGTTGCCCCTATGGACCCGAATTACCGGCGTGATAAGCCAGGAAAGTCACCTATGGGGATGGACCTTGTGCCGGTATATGAAGAAGATGGCGGCTCCGCAAAAGATGGGGGCGTGACTATTTCAGCAACCACTGAACTCAATCTCGGGGTGAGAACCGCGAAGGTCATCCAAGGAGAATTTGCTCTACCAATCAACACCGCTGGCAGCATCGGTTTTAATGAGGACCAGTTGGTGCACGTCCACAGCCGCGTCGAGGGCTGGATTGAAACCGCCTACGTCAAATCAGTAGGGGAAAATGTCGAGCGCGGGCAAAAGCTTTTCGAACTCTATTCGCCGCAATTGGTCAATGCGCAGGAAGAATTTCTAGCCGCTTTGCGTAGCAATAATCAGATTTTGCTGAAAGCTTCGAAAACCCGTTTGCTTTCTTTAGGATTCACCAATGCCCAAGCAGAACGTCTCAAGCGGGAGCAAAAAGTCAGTCAACTGGTCACTCATTATGCGGAAAGATCAGGAGTTGTCGCATCGTTCAATGCCAGGGAAGGAATGTTTATTCGTCCATCCATGGAGTTGATGACGATTGGATCGCTCCAGGAAGTATGGTTAATCGCCGAAGTGTTTGAACGGCAAGCCGGCTGGATTGCAGAGAATCAAGACGCCGAAATCCGCGTCCTTGCTATCCCCGGTAAAACTTTCGAAGGCAAAGTCGATTATATCTACCCGGTGCTGGATACCACTTCCCGGACCCTCCAGGTTCGCATCCGAATTCCCAACTCAGGTCTTGAGCTCAAGCCCAACATGTATGCCGACGTTCAACTCCTGTCTGCATTAGGGTCCGATGTGATGAGCATACCCAGCGAAGCTGTTATCAGAACCGGACAACATAACCGGGTAGTTATTGCGGAAGGCAATGGCAGGTATCGCCCAGCCTTCGTCTCTCTGGGTGTGGAATCTGCCGACCGAGTGCAGATCCTGAGCGGGCTGGAAACCGGTCAGGAGGTGGTCACATCAGCGCAGTTCCTAATAGATTCAGAGTCCAAGATAGACGTGGCTTTGGCGGCGTTTGAGGCAGAGCAAAAGCTACAGGAGCAACCCCAGGAAGTAATCGCTCAAGGAAAGCTGGAGGAAGTTAAACAGGATTTGGGATTGCTCTCCATTACCCACGACCCTATTCCTGAGTGGGATTGGCCCACTATGAAGATGGATTTTAAAGTTTCCTCGGAAGTAAAAACGGAAGACCTTAAGCCAGGAAGCAAAGTTGAATTCACATTGGTTAAAGAAGGTGATTGGGAGTACCGAATACTTAGCCTGACCAAGATGGAGAAGGAAATGGAGATGGGCATGGAAATGGATCACTCTGCGCACCATGCCATGGATTCCGAGGACTCGGGTATGGCAATGATGTCAATGGGAGGTGGCGTACCGAAGGAAGGAGCTAAAGTCAGAACTCAGGGTGAAATCAAGAATGTGATGATGGGAACCAATATGGTCTCCATTCTTCATGATCCCATCCCTGATTGGGATTGGCCGGTGATGAATATGATGTTTACTGTCTCCGAATCAGAAAATTTTGAGGCGCTATCCACCGGTCAGCGAATAGAGTTTGATATTACCAATGCAGGGGGAGGCGACTATGTGGTTGATAACATTCGTCAGCTTCCATAGTGGAGGCAGGTGCAGTTTGGGAAGCACCCAAAACATCAGGGAGATACTGCTGTGATAACCGCCATTATCCGTTGGTCCATACAAAATCGTTTCCTGGTATTGCTTGCAACCTTCGTTATGCTGGTATGGGGAATATATGCGTTAAAACAGACGCCCATTGATGCCATACCGGACCTGTCTGATGTCCAGGTCATTATCAAAACCAGCTATCCCGGTCAGGCTCCGCAAGTGGTACAGGACCAAGTGACCTATCCACTGACCACTGCAATGTTGTCAGTGCCCAAAGCGCAGACCGTTCGCGGTTTTTCGTTTTTTGGGGATTCTTATGTTTATGTGATTTTTGAAGATGGCACGGATTTATATTGGGCGCGCTCAAGAGTATTGGAATATCTCAGTCAGGTGTCCGGACAACTGCCTGCTTCAGCAACACCCCAATTAGGGCCTGACGCCACCGGGGTGGGATGGATTTTCGCCTATGCCCTGGTCGACCGAACAGGGCAACATGATCTCAGCCAGCTTAGAAGTATTCAGGACTGGTTCCTGAAGTATGAGCTGCAGACGGTTCCCGGCGTTTCCGAAGTGGCGACTGTCGGGGGCATGGTGCGGCAGTACCAGGTGCAGGTTGATCCCAATCGACTTCGGGCCTACAACATTCCGCTGAATCATATCCGCACAGCAATACTTCAAGCCAATCGGGAATCCGGGGCTTCGGTGATCGAAATGGCCGAGGCGGAATATATGGTTCGGGTTACCGGTTATCTACAAGGGTTGGAAGACCTCAGAAACATACCTTTGGGAGTTAATGCATCAGGAACCCCCTTATTACTTGAGGATGTGGCAGATATTGGTGTGGGACCACAAATGCGACGCGGGATTGCCGAGCTAAATGGCGAAGGCGAGGTTGTCGGTGGCGTGGTCGTGATGCGGTTTGGCGAAAATGCCCAAAGCACTATTAATTTGGTCAAGCAGAAGCTTGAAGACCTGAAAAAGGGCTTACCCCAAGGCGTGGAAATCGTCACCACCTATGATCGCTCTACCTTGATTTCCAACGCGGTTAATAATCTGTATGACAAACTGCTGGAAGAGTTTATCGTGGTAGTGCTCATCTGTGCAGCCTTCCTTTTCCATCTGCGTTCCTCGTTAGTGGTGCTGATCAGTCTGCCGATGGGTATTCTCGCGGCCTTTATCGTCATGCAATATCAGGGCATCAATGCCAATATCATGTCGCTTGGAGGTATCGCCATCGCAATAGGTGCGATGGTGGATGGTGCCATTGTGATGATTGAAAATGTGCACAAACATATGGAGAAAACCGAACTAAACGACGCCAATCGTTGGCAGGTTATTAGCAAAGCAGCTTCAGAGGTGGGACCGCCGCTTTTTTTCTCCCTTTTGATCATTACCATGAGTTTTCTGCCGGTTTTCGCCTTGGAAGCACAGGAAGGAAAACTTTTCGCCCCGCTGGCCTATACCAAAACCTATGCAATGGCGGCTGCTGCCGGGCTTTCTATCACCTTGGTCCCGGTGCTCATGGGCCTGTTTATTCGTGGCAAGGTGATTCCTGAGCAAAAGAATCCATTGAATCGGCTGATCATGGCGGCTTATCGCCCAGTTATCCGACAGGTGTTGCGGTTTCCGATTACTATTTTGATCTTGGCCGTGGCAGTTATTGCAGTCGGATTCTACCCGGTTCCAAAACTTGGCAGTGAGTTCATGCCGCCTTTGGATGAGGGGGACCTCATGTATATGCCGACCACCTTTCCCGGCGTATCTATTGAAGAAGCACGGAAGCTGTTGCAGCGGACTGATCGTCTAATCAAAACAGTGCCGGAAGTCGAATCAGTGTTCGGCAAGATCGGGCGTGCTGAAACTGCAACAGATCCCGCCCCATTGACGATGATTGAAACCTTTATCCAACTCAAACCCAGAGACCAATGGCGGCCGGGAATGACTTCCGAAGGATTGCGTCAGGAACTGGACAGCATCGTGCAACTTCCCGGACTCACCAATGCCTGGGTGATGCCGATCAAAACCCGCATTGATATGCTGTCAACCGGAATTAAAACCCCGGTGGGAGTTAAAGTTGCCGGCCCGGACTTAAGCGTAATTGAAAATATCGGTAAACAACTGGAGGAGATCCTGCCTAGTGTAGAAGGCACGTCTTCCGTGTATTCAGAGCGAGTTGCCGGTGGTCGCTATATTAAGGTTGATATTCAACGGGAACAGGCGGCACGTTATGGGCTCTCCATCTCTGCAATCCAGGATGTGGTGCGCACTGCGGTTGGTGGGATGAACGTCACCGAGACTGTAGAAGGATTGGAGCGTTACCCCGTGAATATTCGCTATCCGCAGGCCTACCGTGACTCCGTTGAGCAGTTAAAACTATTACCTATTGTTACTCCCGCCAAACAGCGTATCGCCCTGGCTGACGTTGCAGATATCTATGTCGATGATGGGCCACCAGCCATAAAAAGTGAAAATGCCCGGCTTAACGGTTGGACACTGGTGGATATTGAAGGCAGAGACCTGGGCAGTTACGTTGCGGAAGCCCAACAGCTGGTTGCCGAGCAACTTAACCTGCCGCCGGGTTACTCGATTTCCTGGTCCGGGCAGTACGAGTATCTGTTGCGTGCCAAGGAAAAGTTAACCATTCTGATACCCCTTACCTTGGCGATTATCGTCGTACTTCTTTACATGAATTTCCGCAATATCATCGAGGTAGTGATCATTATGGGAACACTGCCGTTTTCGATGGTCGGTGGAATCTGGTTGATGTATTTGCTGGGTTACAATTATTCCGTTGCGGTGGCTGTAGGTTTTATTGCTCTGGCCGGGGTAGCGGTTGAAATCGGGGTACTGATGCTGGTGTACCTCAATCAGTCGATCAGCTCCCTGCAAGAACAGGCTGATCAGGAAAACCGGCGCTTGGATAAAGACGATTTGATTCGCGCCATAGGTGACGGTGCTGCGTTGCGTTTGCGTCCGATTTTGATGACCTTTATGACGATCGTTGTTGGCCTCGTCCCCATTATGCTCAGTGAAGGGACTGGTTCGGAAGTGATGCAACGCATAGCCGGACCGATGATCGGCGGGATGATCAGCACACTGGTTTTAACCCTGTTAGTTATTCCGGCGGTCTATATGCTTTGGAAACAGATATCGCTTAAAAAATTGAATCAGTCTCTAGTGGCATTGGATGATGGGACTTTGTTGGTAAACACGAACGGGCCTGATTCGTAATGTTTTATTCAAGGCGGTGTTCGGTGAGCTAACATTTGAAGAAGAATCTTAAAGGGATTCACTTTGATCCACCGCCTTTCTTCCGATCCACCAGCCAGACCGCCGCTTCGACCCGGGATTTCATTCCCATCTTTTTGAGGATATGTTTGACGTGAACCTTGACCGTTCCGTCAGAGATGTCCAAGTCTCGGGCAATTACCTTGTTGCTGTGGCCCTGGGCAATGCGGGTTAGAATTTCATATTCTCTGCTGGTTAAGGAAGCCGTAGGGTCACGTTCCTGCTGGTTGGGCTTGCGTAGTGCCGTGGCAAGGATTTCTGTCAGGCGCTCGCTGATCGCCATTTTTCCGACAGTAGCCTGGAGAACTTTTTCGAGAATATCCTCCGGTTCCATGTCCTTTAGAAGATAGCCATCGGCGCCTGCTTTAAAACAGTTAACGACATCTGCCTCGTTATCGGACACCGTAAGCATGATGACGCGGCTGGCAACCCCGGCAGCACGCAGGCTTCGTAGGGTATCCAAGCCGTCCATGCCTTGCATATTGAGATCGAGAAGAATGAGGTCAGGTTCCAGCTCTCTAGCTTTTTCCAACGCCTCTTCACCATTTTTAGCTTCCCCCACGACCTGTAACTGATCCTCAAGATCGATAAGCTGGCGTATGCCTTTTCTGAACAAGGGATGGTCATCTACCATCATCACAGTTGCTTTCGTTGTCATTCCGGCTCCGGTCGACTTGACCCATATCAGGTTTATTGTCGTTGCTTCAGTTCCGACTCCTTTCAAGGATACTCACTTTACGGGAAAAGGGGATACCCCAAAGGAGATACCATGTTCTACCAAAGTATTGGGTGCTTGTGTATATCTTTATGAATTATTTAGAAAAAAATAAACATGCACGAGATTAATTGGCTGCTGGCAAGTGCTACCGGCCACGGGATTACTACCCCCTAGTGAGCATTGTTGAAGGCCGCTCTACACAATAACTTGGCAGGGTAACCAGATTATTGGCAAGCGATGAGGTGGATTTATGGCTGATATTACAACCGGCTGGAACCCTGAGGATTCTGCATTTTGGCAGAAAGAAGGGAAAAAGGTCGCCAATCGGAACTTATGGATTTCTATTCCCAGTTTATTATGCGGATTTGCCGTTTGGCTGTATTGGGGAATTATTACCGTCCAAATGTTGAACTTAGGATTTCCATTTGCGAAGTCCGAACTGTTTACCTTAATGGCCATAGCGGGATTGACTGGGGCGACGTTGCGGATTCCCAGTAGTTTCTTCATCCGTTTATGCGGTGGCCGGAATACCATTTTCTTTACGACAGCGTTGCTAATGATTCCGGCATTCGGCGCAGGCGTGGCTCTGCAAAATCCAGAAACGCCACTTTGGGTATTTCAACTATTAGCACTCTTATCCGGGTTTGGCGGCGGTAATTTTGCTTCCTCCATGTCCAATATCAGTTTTTTCTTCCCTAAGAAGCAACAAGGCTTGGCGTTAGGTTTAAATGCCGGGCTGGGTAACTTCGGTGTTACTACCATGCAGATCCTGGTGCCGCTATTCATGACCTTTGGCGCCTTTGGCGCGATGGGTGGCGACCCGATGACCTTAGTGAATTCGTCCGGAACTTTGATCGGTAAAATCCCGGCCGGTTCTGAAACCTATATTCAAAATGCCGGATTCCTCTGGTTGCTTTTCCTCGTGCCTCTGGCTTTTGCCGGTTGGTTCGGCATGAACAACATTCGCACCGAGGAAGTCTCTCCCAATATTAGCGCACCAATCGGCAGTTTTAGCAAAATCACATTCATGCTGTTGATAGGGCTATTTACCGCAACCGTCGGACTGTGGTTAATGCTACCCGAATCGGCAAACGGATCCGGTTTTGGAGTTCCGAAGGAACTGGTGTTGGTGGGTGTTATCGCGGCAACGGTATTTCTGCTGAAAATGATCCCTGGAGAAATCGGCACCAGCCTAAAGCGCCAGTACAAAATCTTTAATAACAAGCACACCTGGGTAATGAGTGTAATTTATACCATGACCTTCGGTAGCTTTATCGGCTTCTCTGCGGCATTCGCATTGGCGATTAAGGTTATATTCGGCTACAGCCATATAATGATTGACGGCGTGATGACCCACGACACGATAAACGTCAATGGGCCGAGCGCCTTGATGTATGCCTGGATGGGGCCTTTCATCGGTGCATTGATTCGGCCATTGGGCGGCTGGATATCAGATAAAGTCGGCGGAGCATTGGTAACCCAAATCTGCGCGGTAGTCATGGTGGCTTGCGCCTTGGCAGTCGCATACTACATGAAAGCCGCTTATGGTTCCGCAACGCCCGAGGAGTACTTTGTCCCGTTCTTTGTACTGTTTTTAATCCTGTTCGCCGCCACAGGAATTGGTAACGGATCGACTTTCCGCACAATCGCGATGGTATTTCCTAAGGAACAGGCCGGCCCGGTGCTAGGTTGGACTTCAGCGGTGGCCGCTTACGGGGCGTTCTATATCCCCAAGGTGTTTGGCGAGCAGATCAAGGCCGCCACCCCGGAATATGCACTGTATGGCTTTGCCGCTTTCTATGCCGTTTGTGTACTGGTGAACTACTACTTTTACCTGAGGAAGAGCGGCGAGTTTTATAACCCTTAATCCGGCCTGGGTATCCAAAACTATAAAGTCGCAACAATAGCCCGCATCTAGCGGGCTATCTCTTTAGTAGGTTTCCATTCGCGATAGAACTTAATCAAATCTCCCATGATCTTATCGTACTGACCATTTGCCTTCAGCTTGCTGATATAGTCGGAAACTAGGCTGTTGTGCAGTTGTCCAAGAAAGTTTCTAGGGAAAATAATTTTTACATCGTAGACATTGTAGAGCTGGCTTTGTAAGTTCTTTAAATTCAATCGATTGATCGTTAGTTCTGATTCCCGGGCGGCAAATATATAACCGTCGATATCTCCTCTATCTAACTTGCTTAGACTTTCCAGAGGATCTCTGGAAGGGGCGACCGGTATGGAAAAAAAATGGGTATGGGCACTATCCGTTTCGATGGTATATGGAAACGCGGCGCGGATTAAAACATCCTTTAGCAACAGGGTGCGCCGTTTGCCCAGATGTTCAGAGACAGCCGAAAGCAGAGCTTCAGTGGAGTCAAACTGCCGGTTTTCCAGATGTCTTAGCTTCGAGATGGTTTTTTTGTCCAGTAAATTCTGCAGTCTGGCGTAGACGATATTGGTGAATTTCCAGGGAGCTTCCTCTAGTGCTTGTTTGGTGACCGGACTATCCTTATGTGTATATAAGGCAAAATAGACCTGAAAAATATTTTCGGTGGAGTGTAGATAGGGCAGGGCGGAATCCGGGATTGAAGGATTCTTTAGAATCGGCATATGAAAATCTGTCAACCCTTTCTTAATATTGTCGATTGACTGTGGAAACGGATGAACTGTCACGGTTACTTCATCCGGGTGTAACTCGTCTATCGCTTTTACCAACTCGACCAGTATGCCGGAATTAGGTGATTCCGCCAGTTCAGGAAGGTAAGCCAATGAGGCGATAAGGTCACTGGCCTGTACAGAAACCGTTAAGCTCATCCAAATGGCAGTGAACACACCAGCTTTAAGATTTCCGATATAGTTCAGCACTTCTGATCTTTCCCTATTAAAGCGTTTGATTTCTGATCGACTTTTCAGCGAGTTGTAGCCATCTCAATAATATTAGCATTTCCTATATATTGGCTTTTTCTGAAATAGATTGAGTTGACCAAGGGCAAACCGTGGCGGCAGGCGGGTAATTCCCACGTTTAAAAACGCTGAAGTACTAGCGGAGATGTCCGAAGTCAGGCTTTGGTAAGTAGATACAGAGTAATTAGTTGCGAGAAGAGCAAAATGGCTGCGAGGCACTGCCAAACGCGTTCGGGAGATTTTTCCATAAGTGGCTTAGTCACTTCGCCGGTTAGTTTCTTATTCGGGTGCTTTAAATCGTAAAGCCACTCCGAAAAGGATTCATAGCGTTGTTTCGGGTCAAGGCTAAGGGCTTTATTCATCGCGCCTTCGAACCAATCCGGTATCAGCGGTTTATTAGTGTTGGACGGGGTATACCGCAGTTTGTAAAAGTCTGCTTCTGAAGATGTTGCGGCATAATCAGTGCCATAAGGGTGACGCCCGGTGAGCATTTGATAGCAAATCACCGCCACTGAGAAGATTTCAGAACGGTGGGTGCCTCTATCACCCAGTAAACATTCGGGAGCTAGAAACTGCGATTGCTTGCTGGCATCAGAAGTATCCGGAGTGGTCGTTTTCGCCTCCAGGCCCGGTGCCCAACAGGATCCGAAACCGACCAGTTTCACCCTGTCATTGTTATCAATAAGAATATTCTCAGGTTCAATGTTGCGATGTAGAACTTCTTTCCGCCTTAAGGCGCGGATTGCTTTGGCTATTTGTTCAATGATAAGCACGATCCGGTGAATATCCGCCGTGGAGTTGTCACGAATCCAGTGGTCTAAGGGTACACCCGGAAAATACTCCAGCAACAAGTAAAGCCTGGAGGGGGCGCAAGTAGCTGCCGATCCGCTAACTATATGTTGGTTTTGTACGCGGCTGATCACCCATTCCTGAATTAGATACTGCTCTAGGCAAGCAGTAGCTTCTATGTATCCTACCGTTGGCGCTTTTAGGACTACCGGTTGAGAAGTTTTAGATTGTTGGGCTAGGTAGGTCTTATACCGATCACCGTCCTTGAGAACACGAGTAATTCTCAAACCATCCAAACTTTGGCCTGGTTTCAGGACCTCCATGCAAGGCAGTCGTTCCAGCTCCGAAAGCTTATCCATTGCCAGTTGCCGTCCTATTTGGTCTACGCGAATAATCTGACAACTAATATTGTCATCACTATTGTTGGCCAAGGCTTTTTGTACCAGACGTAATGCCATGCCATCGAAAGTTGCCGCCGGTTTTAATCGGCTTAACTCGATAAAAAGTTGCCGGGTCGCTACAAAATCGTGAAATCCATCCGTAGTCAGAAGAAATATGTCGCCGGGCTGTATATCTATAGATCGGTAGTCTATTTCAACATTGAGGCTCATACCCATTGCTTTAGCAAGGTAGGCGTAGTCTTCATGAACACGGACAGTATGGTCCTCGGTCAGTTGCGCCAGGTCTCCGTCGCGGAATAAATAAATTCTGCTGTCCCCGACGTGAAACAGATGGGCTTGATTGGCCCTCACTATCAAGGCAGAGAGCGTACAAACATAAGCCATACCCTCGCTAATCGTTTTCAAGCCTTGACCGAACAACCAGCGGTTTAGTGCCACCAATACCTTATGTGCCGATTTCTTGACCGTCCAGGCATCCGGCGTAGAGAAGTAGTCACTCATAAAGCTCATTACACAGGCCTGCGCGGCTTCTTTACCAAATTCAGCCGCGCTGACGCCATCGGCGACTAACGCGACAGCACCTTTGGTGTACAAAAGATTTTGGTCGGGGATGCGAATTCCAACGGAATCCTCGTTACAGGATTTTATTCCCTGGCTAGAGCATTGATCGACACTTAACTTCAGGCCATTTTGGGTCGGGAACTGGGGCATGCAGGTTCAGTTGTATAAATGGTAGTGAGAAAATTAACTTTGGTTTTCGTTATTCTTATTCGCGTTAACTACAGGAGTACAAAATATAGCACGGTAAATGGGTGGGTTTAATCGTCCAAAAAATTGTGTTCAATGGCATGTCTGAGTCTCCGTTCCTGCTTTTCCCGCTGAATGGCTAGATACATGACCACCATGCACCCGGCAAGAACGCCGTACAGCACCATAAAGCAGGCAGAATGAATACCAAGCCAGTCTACTGCCACACCGAAGATAACCGGCAAAGTAAAACCGCCGGTTGCACCTAACGCGGCAACCGTGCCGCCCACGCTACCCATATGGTTGGGGTAGTAGTCGTGAATGATTTTATAGACTGATGCTCGCCCAAATCCCTGGGCAATGCCGATAATCATCATTAACGTGGTGAAAAACCAAAGATTGACCTCGATATTAAGCTCAACCGTGCGATCTACTCCATGGATATACATGCTGGTGGGTGGGTAACTCAGAAAAAACAAACAAACCAGGCAAATCCAAAAGACACTCCAGTTTACTGCGCGGCCTCCGTATCGGTCGGCAAACCAGCCGCCCAACGCCCGGACCATACTGGATACAGAAACAAACAGCAGCGTCAATAACATCGCATCCTGTAATGTCAGCTTATAGGCATTTACATAATAATGCGGTAACCACATAAGAAGCGCGAGGAAGCTGCCAAAAACAAAATAGTAATACAGGCTGAAACGCCATACCTGAGATTGCCTAAGGGGGGCAAGATGATACGTAAAATCGATTTTTCGGCGTTTTTCCATATACCGGGTGTCTTCCGGAGCGATAAAGACAAATAGAATGATCATTACAATCAAGCCGATGCCGAAAAACGGTCCAACATATTCGGTGCCGAAGAACTTGGTTATCAGTGGCGTAATTGCAAAGGTTACAGCAGCGCCGGCATTGCCCGCGCCGAATACGCCCATGGCAAATCCCTGATGCTTTCGTTCGAACCAAGCCGTGACATAGCGGATTCCGATGGTAAAGGATATGCCGGAAAGCCCCAGGATTAAACCGATCAGCAAGTAACCTAGGTAGCTCTCTGCCAGAGGCAGCAGGAATAGCGTCGGAAGCACCAATACCATTTGCAGAATATAAAGACGCCGGCAACTAAACCGCTCGCAGAGAAAGCCTGTGGGAAAACGCAGTATTGAACCGGTCAGCATGGGGGCAGCCAGTAGAAAGCCAAATTCCGTGGTCGATAGATTCAACCGGTCACGAATGTCCAAGCCCAAAACGGCGTACAGGGTCCAGACGGAAAAACAGGCAGCAAAGGCCATGGTAGCAGCGATTAATGCGCGTCTCGCAAGTTGTTCAATGTGCTGTATGGCCATTTAATGGGGTAAAGACAGGTTTGTTAATAATCCATCTCAAGGAACTGTAAAAAGCATACGCTATTTCTTCTAAAAACTGACCCTGCTGCCTAACTTGATTCGGCTGTATCTAATCTCTGCCATAATGCTACCTCTTAAGAGGTAGCGATATTAAATTTAGCTGACGAATCCGCAAAATTCAGAAGAGTTTATACGGTTTCTTGAGAAGCGTCCTCCCGGCAACCCTTTATACCACTTAATGGGTAGATCTAAAAATTTCATTAAAAACAATAAGATAATACACTTGATGCGAGTCAAGCAAGGCTGGTGATCGGAATGGGATAGTGGTTTGAACCTACATTTCAATCCGCCCATTCATCCTGGGGAAAGACTATGAGTGAAACGAGACTCAACCTCTTTAAACTTGGCGATCCGAAAATCAGAACGCTACACATTACCTGGTTTGCATTCTTCCTGACGTTTGTCGTTTGGTTTAGCCATGCACCGTTACTCGCGCATATAAAAGAAGCTTTTGATCTGACAGCCCAGCAGGTCAAGGCGCTGCTTATTCTGAACGTGGCAATGACGATTCCCGCGCGAATCGTGATTGGTATGCTGGTAGATAAGTACGGCCCACGTATCGTGTATAGCCTGTTATTGGTGAGTTCCTCTTTTATCTGTATTTCTTTCGCCCTCGCCAATAGTTATGAAGCCTTGGCGCTTACCCGTTTTTTATTGGGTTTTGTCGGTGCCGGCTTTGTCATCGGCATCCGTATGGTGGGCGAATGGTTTCCGGCAAAGCAAGTCGGCGTGGCCCAGGGTATTTATGGCGGCTGGGGTAACTTTGGTTCCGCTGCCGGTGCGATGTCATTGCCGACAATCGCTCTGCTTTTCGGCGGAGAAGACGGTTGGCGTTATGCACTCGGGCTGACCGGTATTATCGCCGGTACTTATGGTTTGCTTTACTACCGGATGGCACGGAATACACCCAAGGGGTCGACCTATTTTAAGCCGCGCAAAACAGGTGGTTTGGAAGTTACCAGTAAAGGGGATTTCTTCTTCCTACTGCTGATGAACATTCCCATGTATGTCGCACTAGGCGTGTTAGCATGGAAATTATCTCCCAGCGGTGTCGCCTTGCTGCCGGAAGTAGCCATGTACGGAATTTGGGGATTCCTGTTCGCGCTTTTCCTGTTTCAAACCCAGCAAATCTGGAAGGTTAACAAAGAACATCTAACGAAGGGCGTCCCGGAATATGATCGCTACCATTTTAAAAACGTGGCCATTTTGGATGTGGCGTATTTTGTCACTTTCGGTTCGGAACTCGCTGTAGTGTCCATGTTGCCATTGTTCTTCCTGGAAACCTTTGAAGGGCTGGATCCGGTAAAAGCCGGGCTGCTGGCATCAGGATTTGCCTTCATGAATCTGGTTGCGAGGCCTTCCGGCGGATTCTTCAGTGATCGATTCGGCCGACGCAAAAGCCTGATGATTCTCATTGGCGGCTTGGCCATTGGCTATTTCATTCTCAGTCAGATTGACAGTCAGTGGTGGATACCGCTTGCCGTTATATCGACCATGTGTTGTTCCTTCTTCGTGCAGGCAGGTGAAGGTGCTGTCTTTGCAATTGTTCCGCTGGTCAAACGTCGGATGACAGGGCAGATTGCAGGCATGGCCGGTGCATATGGCAACGTTGGCGCGGTTACCTACTTAACCGTACTGTCCTTCGTCGATTACAATACCTTCTTCCTGGTGATCGCGGCTTCCGCCGTAGTGATTTGCGTGGCTTGTTTCTTTATCGATGAACCAAAAGGCCAGATCGCCGAGACCTTACCGGATGGCACAGTCCATATGATCGATGTAAGCTAACAATAAAACTGAGCGCCGGAAGTCAAGACATCCGGCGTTGTAAACCAATCCATTCTGCCTTTCCAAACGTTTCTATGCCGTTGGAATTAAACATTGGCGCAGTCACTTCTGCAGGAATAAAACCTGTTAATGAAGATGCTGTCGCCCACCAGTTACCCGAACCCGGTTATGCCCTGGAAAGCAGGGGCGCTATTTGCGCTTTAGCCGACGGCGTGAGTTCTGCGGAAGCGGGAAAAGAAGCGAGCCGATACGCCACCCGGCATTTTATCGAAGACTATTATAAAACACCGGAAACCTGGTCAGTGGAGCACGGGGGGCGAAAGATTCTTGCTTCGGTAAATCTGAGTCTTTATAAACGCAGTCATGAATACGTCCAGGAAGAGAAGGGATTTCTTTGCACCTTTTCCGGCCTGGTTGTCAAAAGCCGTACCGCGCATTTCTTCCATGTCGGCGATAGTCGAATTTATCACCTGCATGACAATAAGTTGCACCAGCTAAGCCATGACCATTTCGTGGTGATAGGAAAGGGCAGACGGATTCTCTCCCGGGCGTTGGGAATGGACAGTAATATCGCCATTGATTACGGCAAACTACCGATCAGCGCCGGCGATTATTTCGTTTTAACCTCGGATGGCGTGCATGACTTTCTGTCGTCCCAGCAAATCATGGACACGGTGATGCTCGCGGACAATGTGCAATTAGCGGCGGAAAATCTGCAAAAAACAGCGCTTGAGCTCAATAGCGATGACAATATCAGTGCCATTGTCATCCAGTTAAAGAGCTTGCCAACGGCCACCTTAGATGACTTTAATAGCGAGTTGAATCGCTTGCCGTTTCCGCCTGAACTTGAGCCGGGCATGGTGTTGGATGCCTATGAGGTCACGCAAGAGTTGTTTGCCTCTGCCAGGAGTCAACTTTATGAAGTGAAGGATCGAGATACCGGCCAAATCCTGGTGATGAAAACCCCATCCCGGAATTTTTTGGACGACATCAGCTATATCGACAGATTCATTCAGGAGGAATGGATAGGCAAGCGAATAGATTCGCCCTTTGTGGTGAAGATCGTCCAGCAAAAGCGACCGCGTACCTCGCTCTACTATCTCATGGAGATGATAGAAGGGGAAACCCTGGATAAATGGATGCAACGGAATCCCTTTCCCAAACCCAAAGTCGCTATTGAGTTGGTGAAGCAAATCGCCCAAGGGCTAAATGCGTTGCACCGTCACGACACTATTCACCAAGACCTTAAACCTGCCAACATTATCGTCACCCCGGCGGGCCGCATCAAACTGGTTGATTTCGGTTCGGTCTACGTCGCCGGCGTTGCGGAAGTGTTCCGTCCTTTGGAACATGAAGGTGCTTTAGGCACGGCATCCTATTCAGATCCGCAATATTTAATGGGGCACAACACAGGTGTCCAAGGCGACCTATATGCTTTGGCCACCATAACCTACGAATTGTTTACCGGCGAACTTCCCTATGGCGAGGAAATAAACGAATGTCAATCAGCCTTCGATTACGACCGGTTGCGCTATCGAAGCGCCAGCGAACTTAATCCGGTTATCCCGATTTGGTTCGATCGCGCTCTGGAGAAAGGTGTTAACTTTGACCCCGAACACCGCTATCAAACGCTTTCAGCGCTGTTGGAAGATCTACAAAAGCCGAATCCGGCATTTCTGCGCAATGATCCCAGGCTAGGCGATGACCGAAGCCCTGTTATGTTTTGGCAACTGATTTCTGGGTTTTGGATTGTTATTCTATTGCTGGTACTTATGCTTTTTTCCTGTCAGGGGATATAGTCTTGGTGGCATTTTGAACGTCTTGTCTTATGTCTTCTGGGGTTCGGCTATCGAATACTCTTTCTTCGGCGGCGTCTAGTGCTTGACGAATTGACTGCATGTACCCATTTTTTCCTGATTGCGGCGATTGACTGGATAAGGTTAATGAAGGCCCCATATTGGTTATCTGACAAAGCCGGTAAAAACAATTGAGGCAATAAGAGACATGGCAGTTTTTAAGGAGAATCCATTGACACCGGCCTTGCAGGAGCCCCCAATGAAAATCCTCCACACTTCAGATTGGCATTTAGGCCGCTCCCTCTACGGGCGTAAACGCTATGCGGAGTTTTCAGCTTTTCTGAATTGGCTGCTTCGGACCATTGAAGATGAAAAGGTCGATGCCTTGCTGGTCGCCGGTGATGTGTTTGATACCAGTACGCCCAGCAATCGGGCGCAGGAGCTCTATTACCAATTTCTCTGCCGCGTTGCTGCATCCTGTTGCCGTCATGTTGTGGTTATTGCCGGGAATCACGATTCGCCGTCATTTCTGAATGCGCCGAAGGAACTGCTCCGCGCGCTCAATGTACATGTTGTGGGCTCTATTACCGAAACCTTGGATGATGAGGTGATTGTTCTTCAGTCAGATGACAAACCGGAGGCTATTGTCTGTGCTGTACCTTACTTAAGAGACAAGGACATTCGCACGGTCAAGCCGGGAGATACGATCGATGACAAAAACGCCAAGCTCGTTGAGGGGCTGAAAAACCATTACGCGGATGTGTGCGCAATTGCGGAACAGAAACAAGCCGAATTTAATAACGCCGGGCATGATGGTATTCCCATCGTTGCCATGGGACACCTCTTTACAGCAGGCGGTAAAACCGTTGATGGTGATGGTGTTCGGGAACTTTATATGGGGTCGCTGGCACATGTCGGTAAAGACGTTTTTCCCTCGTCAATAGATTATCTCGCCCTTGGGCATCTGCATGTTCCTCAGGCGGTCGGCAACGCGGAGCATATACGCTACTCTGGATCCCCCATACCAATGGGCTATGGTGAGGCGACTCAGGTTAAGAAGGTTATTCTCATTGAGTTCAACAGCACAATGCCAAAGATTCAAGAACTCCCTGTGCCTTGTTTTCAGGAGTTGGTCCGCATTGTCGGGTCTCTCGATGATATCCACGCAAAGCTGGAAGAGCTTAAAACCCGAGAAAGCTCCGCATGGCTTGAGATCGATTACACCGGCAACGACATCGTCGATAACCTACGCGAGATGCTGGATGAAGCCATATCTGACTCTACGATGGAGATCCGCCGGATAAAGAACCGGCGTGTCATGGACCGGGTGATCAACAGGGTTGCGGAAGATGAGACTCTCGATGATCTGGATGCCGGAGATGTTTTTGCCCGCTGTCTCGGTGCCTTCGAAGTGCCGGAAGAAGAGCGGGAGGAACTGACGGATTCCTATAACGAAATAATCAAATCTCTCCATGAAGAAGACGTCAATGAATTTTGATTTTTGTCCCTGTTGCTGGTAGCCGAACCCAATACTCATATGACCTAATGCTTTCTAAGAAGGCCTAATTGGAATCACTGCACCTCTGTCACCGCCACTACATAGTTTTTACCGTAGGTCTTCGCGCATTTCGGGCATGTGGTGTAGAAGAAATAATCCTTGTGTGTGTACCGTTAAAGAGATACAACAAGTAACAATTTATGGCGGAATTGACAAATTCTTTATAAGCGCTACAAAGGTTATTTGTGTATTTAACGACGCTGTGTTGCCGCAAACGAAAGTGGAAAAACTGATAATTAAATACAACATCAATATGTAGTGGTCTAATAGCACCGGACACTTAATTGACGGAGAAGATTTGGTTGCCAAGCTAAAAGAACTTGGTATGGGAATTGAGATTAAAGAGAAAATTATTGAAGAAGTAACCGTTGATAAATCATACTTTGAAAACCTCTAACTCATATGGGCGTTCCTTTTTCCTACAATGTCGGGCGTTAGCTTTCGTTGAAAATTGATATTGGTAAATGTCTTGAGTAATTCTGGAAATCTTTGTCAGTTGTGTAAATTTTCAATTTGAGCCGTATCGCCACGGCACAAATTAAAAAGTCGATGTGGGAGCCTTGAATGCCTTTGGCTCTACAAATATTGGAATATTCAGCGGCGGCCTCGTAATCTGAATCTATGATTTGTTCGTTCGGAAAGTACAAGAGTTTCGATCTTAGCTTTTCATAGCTTGCTTTGTCGCTGTAACCAGATAAAACTTCTTGTCTAATAGGGCCTATCATTTTGGCTCGGTTTTCATCAATCAAACGGGCTAAGATTTCTGCAGTAGTTTTTTCCTTAGGCGTTTTGCTTCTAAGGGCTAGTGACCAAATGCAGGTATCAACGAGAACCCCGCTCATTTACGCCCCTTTTTATAATTGTAGTCGCTGTCTGCCGGTAAATTACCAAATAAATTAACTACTTGCTTTTGTTTGCGGCGTTGTACAAACTCTTTAAGTGCCTGATTTACTGTGTCTTTTTTGGTGGTAAAACCACCTATATTTAAGGCTTCCTCAAGGAGGTCTGTATCAATGGAGAGGTTTGTAGCCATGGTTACACTCCTATTCACACATAATTCTACACATAATGGTATGCCAAGCTAACTAATAGATCAACGTGATGCTTGGCGGTGCGATCCAGCAGAAGGTTAGCCAAACGGTAAAAGGGGACCGGTAAAATGGGACAGAGGGATTATTATTTAACCAATCGCTAACTGTATAAAACTTATTCCCTCCGTCCCCTTTTTCGTCATACTACTGTGTTACCGAGGTCGATATTGAAACTTTTTCGAATGAAGCAGCATGGCAATAGCTTTGTGCGTATTATTGGCAGGCATTGGATAGCCAGCTAGACGAAAGCTGGCATCCTCTATTCAAAGGTGCTATTGAGTATACCAAGAACGCAATAACTGAAACACGACTCCTAAACCGCCATCCGCTGTAAACGCTAAGCGAGACCAATCTTGAACCCCGTTGAAGTTGTAAAAGCCTATTGGCAAGCAATGAATACAAATGATTTCCGTGCTGCGAGTAACTGGCTAGCGGAGGATTTTGTCTGCGTCTGGCCACAATCGAACGAGATTATACGAGGGCGTGAAAACTTTACAGCCATAAACCAAGCATATCCGGCTGAAGGTAAGTGGCGTTTTGATGTTCAAGAAATAGTGGTTGACGGAAACCGTGTTGTCTCCGACGTTTTGGTCACGGATGGCAATATAAAGGCCAGGGCAATAACATTTCATAATGTGTCGAATGGATTAATTCGCTCCCAAAAGGAGTTTTGGCCAGATGAGTTCGCCGCCCCGGACTGGCGCTCACAATGGGTGAATCTCCCAGCACCAAAACCTCAGGGTAATCAAAAATCGGAGCTCAAAAATTATGAGAATCCTTGAACTCCGGTTTAAGAACCTGAATTCCCTTTATGGCGAATGGGTCATAGACTTCACCGATCCCGAATATATTTCCAACGGTATCTTTGCGCTGACCGGCCCGACCGGTGCAGGCAAATCGACGATTCTCGATGCCATCTGTCTGGCCCTTTATGGAGCCACGCCCCGCCTTGGAAAAATCACCAAGAGCAGAAATGAGATTATGTCCCGGCAGACTGGGGAGTGCTATGCCGAGGTACTGTTCGAATCGCAAGCTGGCAGCTTCCGGTGTCACTGGGAACAACGCCGGGCAAGGAAAAAGGCCGCAGGAAATCTACAGGACCAGGAGCATCTGATAGCAGATGCCGATTCCGGAAAACCCATCGAGACCAAGAAGAGTCTTGTCGGTGGAATCATAGAAGAAAAAACAGGAATGGACTTTGACCGTTTTACTCGTTCCATCCTGTTGGCACAAGGTGGCTTCGATACCTTTCTGAAAGCTGATGTTGAGCAAAAATCAAAAATACTCGAACAGATCACCGGCACTGAAATCTATTCGGAAATCTCACGCCGAGTCCATGAACGTCAGCGTGACGAACGGGAAAAGCTGAACATTCTGAACGCTGAAACATCCGGCATTGTGCTCCTGGAGCCTGAACAGGAAAAAGAGATTCAAGAAGACCTTGGAGCCAAGCAGCAACAGGAGGCTGAACTTACCGGAAAGGTAACCGAAACCGCCAATGCCATCGCATGGCTAACCACTATAGAAGAACTGAAAAGGGAGATCCTCAGCCTTACGGATGCAGCTACAAAGCTGAAAAACGAAACCGAGGCGTTTAAACCGGAACGGGTCAAACTTGATCAGGCCGTCAAGGCCGCGTCACTGGACGGGACATATGCAACGCTGATAGCCGTTCGTAGACAACAAGCAGACGATCAGGATTCGTTAAAAGCGGAGGAAGACACACTACCAAAGTTGCAGACCTCCGCAAACATACAAGTTGGGGCGCTTAAAGCTGCCGAGCATTTCACCCTAAAAGCCAAAGAGGCCCTTAAAACGGCAGCCCCGATGATCCAGACAATCCGATCGCTTGATCAAAAGATTGCGGAACAGACGAGGGCTGTATCGGCAGGCATTGATACCTGTGCCAAGGAATCCTCCAAGATCGAGACAGACAAGCAGGTTAGGGGGTGGGAACTGAAAAGACGAATCGCCGCCGAAAAAACACTGGAGGCGGTTGAGTTATATCTCATACAGAATCGGCAGGATGAATGGCTGATCAGTGGACTAGCCGGTATTGAAGAGCAGTTCGGTAATCTGCTCGCTAAGCAACAGGAAATCAGAGAAAAAGAAACCGGCCTCAAAAACGCCGATACGGCTGTTGCAGAAGCCGCAAAGAAGCTGCAGACCGCCAGCAAGCAATGTTCCCTCAAAAAGCAGGCATTACAGGAAGCTTGCAATAACCTTCGCCAAGGTAAAATGGCTCTGGACGAATTACTAAGTGGCAAGTTACTCCGGGAGTATCGCGCCGAGAAGGAAACCCTGCTTCGTGAAATGGCCTATATCAAGAAGATCGTGGAGCTTGAAGATCACCGAGCCAGGTTGGAAGATGGCAACCCCTGTCCGCTCTGCGGTTCAACCGAACATCCGTTTTCAGCGGGAAATGTTCCGGTGCCTGATGAAATCGAGCTAAAAATAGAATCACTTAGCGAACTGGTCAACAAGGCAGAAGAACAGGAAACCGTTATTAAAAAACAGGAACAGGCGGAAACTACTGCCCGTAAAAACTTAAATGATAGCGAGAAGCTGGAAACCAATGCCATCAATGAAAAGATGGCTGCTGAAAAGTCTGTCTCTGAATTAAAGGATACCCTCACGAAATTTCGGACCAGTTTCGAAGAGCTTAAGCTGGCAGTTTCCGGGAAACTTCAACCACTGGGCATCATCCAAATACCGAAATCAAAGGTCTCTACGCTGCTCGAATCCCTCAAATCAAGGCTACAGGCATGGCAAACACAGGTAAAGCAAAAGGCCGACACCGAAAAACAGATTGCTGCCATCGACAGCGATGTGAAGCGTCTGGATGCCGTGATTGAAACGCAGATAGAGGCACTAACTGAAAAACAGGAATATCTGGATCAGTTGAAAAAGCAACTGGCCGAGGGAACGGAAGAGCGGAAGAAACTGTATGGTATTAAAAAGCCAGGCGATGAAGAAGCTCGCTTGAACAAAGCCATAGCAGATGCTGAAAGGGCAGAGAAGGAAGCCAGAAGCCTGAACACCGAACTGCAGTTGAAACTAACAACGGCGAAAACCCATGTTGAATCACTGAAGAAGCGTCTCGAGCAGAGAGCACCCGAACTAAAAAGCGCGGAAAAAAACTTTTCGGTTGCACTGACTTTCGCAGGCTTCGCAGATGAGAAACTGTTCCTTGAGGCCAGACTGACCAGCGAGGCAAGAATATCCTTATCCTCCCGGGCTGAGGAGCTCGACAATGCAGAGACAGAGCTCAATGCGAAGCAAAAAGACAGGGAAACGCGTTTAGCCTCTGAAACTGCAAAGAAACTCACGGATAAGACTCTTGAGGAACTGGAGCCACAGTACAAGGACGATGAAGAAAACCTGAAAATACTGCGCGATGCCATTGTCGGTTTGAAGCACAGGCTGAAGGATAACCGGTCCGCCAAAGAGCGGAAAAAGGAAAAGCAGTCGGCTATCGAGATGCAGAGAAAAGAATGTCATCGCTGGGAGAAGCTACATGGTCTCATCGGTTCGGCTGACGGGAAAAAGTATCGGAATTTCGCTCAGGGATTGACTTTTGATCTGCTGGTTTCCCATGCCAACCGGCAGTTGGAAAAAATGACCGACCGATATCTGCTTTTACGTGATGAGGAAAATCCGCTTGAACTTAGTGTCATGGATAGTTATCAAGGCGGTGAAATTCGCTCGACAATAAATCTTTCCGGGGGGGAAAGCTTTATCGTCAGTTTATGTCTCGCGTTGGGACTTTCAAAAATGGCCAGCAGGAAAGTTCGAGTGGACTCGCTTTTTCTGGATGAAGGCCTTGGCACACTAGATGAAGATTCACTAAACACCGCCCTGGATACATTATCTACGCTACAAGAAGAAGGAAAGTTGATAGGCGTTATTTCACATATTTCTGCTTTAAAAGATAGAATCTCGACCCAAATTTTGGTTGAACCAAGGGACGGCGGTCGTAGCCGACTAATTGGACCTGGGGTTGTTCTTGAGAATTAGTTTGCGGGTTTGGAATAAGCGATTTTTTTTCCACTTAGAATCTAGAAGAAACTTCCTTCCATAACCAAATATCTAACCTGAGGGGTCAGCTGTTTGTCCTTGGCTATCCATTAGCCACATCTATGGCAAGCGATGAAGTCGCTTATCAACTTTCGTCCTTGGAATATCCATCAAGGACATTCACCGAAATCTTCTTATATCCTCGAAACTGCCCAATTAAAAACAATTGCAGCTGATACTTCAAGAGTGCAACGTAAGGCTTTCGCATATCAAATTAAAATGTGTCGTGTGTTAAGCTCTTATACAACCTATTTTGATTATTAGACATTCGAATTGGTTTCAGAACATTCCTGTGAACTTGGTCCGAAACTACGTTTGACCAGGACTACACCGACTCAGAAATTCCGTTAGCTCTGATGTGTGGGCAGCACATACTTCGAACTGGCTGTAAAGATTGGCGTGTGTTCATTTAGGCTAAGGTAGGAACCAAGAAGTTTAGGGGAGAATAGAGATGTCTTTATTCAGGTCACGCAAAAACTACGGTATCGACTGACGTGGTCTAATGGAACTGACCAGGCCAGTTAAGGAATAATACCCCTAACTGGAGAATTTGAAATTGCGTAAACGAAA
>JANQMN010000030.1 GCA_028280065.1 Hahella sp. | reverse complement strand
GAGCCGCTAAAGGGCCATCTACGTTGTTGCGATTGCTCGAAAGATGCCCAATATTCCTTCGCAAACGCGCCTAGTATCCGACCCTTTAGCGACTCGCTTAATGTGCTATCTATATGGGACACTACACTAGCACGGTCGGTTAGATCTGGCCCAAGATATAAAAATAAGCAAGAAATTGCGCTGACACTAGCAATTAGCGCGAACTTAATACAATTGTTACAAAGCTGTGTCAATAATGCCGCTACTATGGAACTTTATCTCGTTTCACAAGTCTCAATACAGCAGAGAGACTCTACTCAACCCAGAATAAACGTGCCTTAATGACCCTCCAAGATCCTTTGGCCGTAGCTGAACAAGCGCGTTCCGCTCCGGCAGCAACTTCAGGTACCGGCAGAAACTCCGGCGCCGATTCCTGCAAAAGTGGCTACGTTACACCCGGCATGCCGCCACTAAAGCAATCCCGGAAAACGGTTTCCTTTTTTGAATTTTGGCCTACTTGGGCGATGTATCTTCCTGTGGGCATTCAATGGCTGCTGCTCAGTGTATACTATCGTTCGCTAACGCTGCCGTTAATCGCCAATCCGAAACTAAAGCTCTCGGGCATGGTTGGTGTGCCGAAAAGCGAATTGCTGTCTCAGGCGACGGGACATTGCGAACAAGCCATCCTCCCCTGGTTTACAGCAACAATTTCCGCCGAGCCTATAGGCCGGCAAACAGCCACGGTGATCAACAGGATGCAGACCGAAGGTTTTCAATTTCCCATTGTCGGCAAACCTGACATCGGCTGCAGAGGCTCCGGCGTAAGACTGCTGAAAGATGCAGACCAGCTTCGGGATTATCTGGCTGCTTATCCTGTCGGCGCCTCTATCATGCTGCAACAGGTCGCCAGTCATGAACCTGAGGCGGGCGTGTTTTTTATCCGGGAACCCAACAGCCAAGAAGGCAGGATAATCTCCCTGGCGTTGAAATATACGCCATATGTGGTGGGCAATGGACAGGACACCCTGGCCCGATTGATAGCCAATGATGCCCGGGCCAGTGGACTGCAGCACCTGTATCTTGAACGTCATCGAAACCGCCTGGCTGATATCATTCCGGCGGGCCAGCCGTTCAAGCTGGTATTTTCCGCCAGTCATTGCCGCGGCGCTATTTTCAAGAATGCGGAAGACCAGATAACTCCGGAACTCACTGCAAGCCTTAACCGGATACTGGCCGATCTGCCGGAATTTCACTATGGAAGGCTGGATATCAAATTCCCGGATGTTGAGAGTTTGCGTGCCGGTAAAGGCCTGGAGATAGTGGAAATCAACACGGCCAGTTCGGAACCCCTGCACATTTGGGATAGCGACGCGCAATTCGGCGATGCCATCGGTTCGCTTCTATTTCAATACCGGATGCTGTTCAAGCTGGGCAGCCAAAACCGCAACAGGGGTTACAAGACGCCGGGTATCAGGATGCTGCTTCGACACTGGCGCAAAGAAAAGGCCTTACACGAATTTTATCCGGCAACGGATTAGCGGCGACAATAATAAGAAACGAGGATGACTACAGTGACTGATTTCAATCCATTCAAAGTGCCCTTGAAGTCTGCTTTTCTTGCTGGAACGCTCGAACACCTTTTGGGTTTGAAACCCTTGGTGGACGGCTATGCAAAACGTCCGCTACCGGGAGGCAATCCGCTTAGCCCCCAGGATTTTTTAGACTACACCCTAGAGGTGCTCGAGGTCGATGTGGTCTGCAAGCAGACGGCAGTACTCAATGACATTCCCGAATCCGGGCCGGTCATTTTCGTCGCCAATCATCCACTGGGTGGCCTTGAGGGTGTCGCCATGTCCAAGTTGTTACTGGCAAAGCGCCCCGACACCTTGGTTTTAACCAATGAAATGCTGACGCGCATTCCCGAACTCGCGGATATCTTTATCGGTGTCGATGTGCTGTCCCCGAACGCCGCGCGCAGTAATGCCAAAGGCATTCGAAAAGTCTGCCGGCATCTCGGCAAAGGTGGTGCGGTACTCATCTACCCCGCTGGAATGGTTTCCGCACTGGACACCGAAAGCTGGAAAGTTCGCGACCGCGAGTGGAACAATCTGGTCGGCAGGCTAGTTAAGAAATACAACGCCACCTGTATGCCCTTTTATGTGGAGGGGCGCAACAGCCAAGCATTTTATCTTTTGGGATTGCTGCACAGACGCCTGCGAACATTGATGCTGCCGAGAGAGCTGTCCAATAAACGCGGCAAGCGACTGCGTGTCATCGCCGGGCGCCCGATTACTCCCGACGAAATCAGGACCTTGGAAGATGAAAAGCAAGTGACCGACTATCTGCGGGTCGCCACCGATTTGCTGGCCCAGTCGGAAACAGCAGCAGACCCCAAGCCAAAACCGGATTCCGAAGAGGCAGTGGAACTGCATACCGATGCCGAAAAGATTACACAGGATCTTGCTGCCTTGGAAGACTGCCGCTTAATCGGTAAAAACGGTTTCGCCGTGTATTGCGCGCCATATGAGCGCTTGGGAAGCCTCATGCAAGTGATCGCTCACGGAAGAGAAACAACCTTTCGGGCCGCGGGCGAAGGAACCGGCAATCCACTCGATAGCGACCATTACGATCCGTATTACCTGCATTTGTTTTTGTGGGATCATAATAAGCAGCGATTGGTTGGCGGGTATCGAATAGGCCGGGCAGATGAAATCGTTAAAAACTTCGGCGTAAAAGGCCTGTATAGCCGTTCTCACTACCACTTTGATGCCGGTTATATCAAGCGGCTCGGCAAGGCGTTGGAAATGGGCCGGTCCTTTGTCACCCTGGAATATCAGCGCCACCCACGAGCACTGGATCTGCTGTGGCAAGGTATCGGCGCCTACATCGCGAATAATCCCCAGTACCATACGCTATTTGGCTGTGTGAGCATTTCCCAGGAGCATTCAGAAATGGCGCGGGCTTTTTTATCCGACTCCATGATGAAAGCGTTTCGTGCCGAACAGGAATATCTCGCGGATGTCAGACCGGTGGTTCCACTAAGAGTCAAAGGCAAAGTGTGGACGGCGGAAACACTGGCGTCACTTTCCAATATCGCAATTATCAACAAACTACTCGGACGCTGCGATCCCGGCAAATCCGTGCCTATTTTATTGCGGCACTACCTTGCGCTAAACGGCAGATTCGTCTGCTTTTCGGTCAATACAGGTTTCAACAACTCATTGGATGGCCTGATAATTGTGGACTTAAGAAAAACGCCACAAAAGTATTTGCAAAGGTATCTCGGTAAATCGGGAAGCGAAAAGTTATTAAATGGATGGAAAATACATGAAACAGCTGCGTGAAGCGACAATCGAGGCCTTGGTTCAGGTGGAACAGCTTATCCTGATGTGCAGCCCGGATAACTACAACCTGCCATCGGCGCACTCTTCCTCCGGGATAGGACGCCATGTCCGGCATATTCTCGACCATTTTCTTGCCGTAAGGGCGGGACTCGACAGCGGCATCGTCGATTACAACATGCGCAACCGTGACTGCCGGCTGGAAGACGACCCCGAGTTGGCCCTCGAACTGGTCGACCAAATTAAATCCTGGCTGATTGAGTTAACTTTCGAGGATCAACCGATCACCATCGAATCCGAAATTTCGGTCAATGCGACCCTGTCCACGGAAATGCCTTCGACATTGAGCCGCGAGCTTTGTTACCTGATCAATCACACCATTCATCATGTCGCCTATGCAACGCTGGTGGCCAAGCAAATCGGTATCGGCGTCGATCAGGAGTTAGGGATCGCCCCGGGTACCGCAACCTATTTGCGGGAGCGGTGCAGCTCCGCTTGACCGATGTGCAGGGTAAGCCTCGTCCGGCGACAGAAGCGAGGCTGATCCTTAAGGGAACTTCCAGGGTATCCAACTGTCTATTGCTACAACAAATGCAATGCAAACGGAACTGATATGAAACTTTCAACCAAAATTTTCTCGAACACATTCTCGACCCTGCTGGCTGTCACCCTACTCCTCTTTCTTGCGCCACTAAGCTTGGCAAAAGATCCGATCAATACCGGCTGGTTTTCCAGTGTGGCAATCGAAGGCTATGATTCCGTGGCCTACTTCACCGAAAGTAAGCCGGTAGAGGGCTCCAGCGATTTCGAATACGAATGGCAGGGCGCAACCTGGCGTTTCAGTTCGGCTGAAAACCTCGCGCTATTTAAGTCCGACCCGGAAAAGTATTCTCCGCAATATGGCGGCTACTGCGCCTACGCGGTAGCCATCGGTAAAACCGCCGGTATCGATCCCTCCCAGTGGTCGGTTGTCGACGGTAAGCTCTATCTCAACTACAGCAAAGACATCCAGGAAAAGTGGTTAAGCCAGCGTGATAGCTACATTCAGCAAGCGAACGCTAACTGGCCTGGGGTGCTGGATTAAACGAATCCCAGATTAACCCTCCATGCCGAACGCTACCATTATCGAAAAAGAGCAAAATCCAGGGCGGCAAATGTTAGGCATTGCCGTCCTGGCCGGGTTGGTTTATGGCTCGTGGGCTGCACTCTGTAATATTGAATATGGCAGTTGGATAGCACTGAAAGCCGGGCTCGGACAGGGTGGCTACGCTCTGTTTTCCACCTGGATTGTGACCTGGGTCGCTGTGAACCTTTATCTTTGGTGCAAAAAGGGGTGGTTGGGATTCTTACTGGGCTTCGTGTGCAGTTTTCTGGTTATGCTAAGCATCCCGATTGCAATTCACAGCCTGCTTAACACTCCGAATATGTGGTCGGCGATCATGCCGGGTTTGATCTGGGGCAGCGGATACATTCTGGTGTATCTCTGGCGCTTTTCTGCGAAGCTGCAGACATCGCCAGTTGCCTTTACGAACCACAGAACCTGACGGAGCAACCCATTTCAATAACAAACCTTTTCAGTTATTGAGGACGTAATATCGAGAATAACTCAGCTAGCAGTTCCTTCTCCTTTTTAACGACCCTTTCATCAAATTTATAAGGGTATGAAGATACACACGCGGCGGCGACATCCATGCAATAATCCAAGATAGCCGAAGTGGTTTGCTGCCTGTCTTCAAAGTTTTTTCGCTCTAGTTTTTCGATGCAGCACTGGCGAAGATCGGCCAGCATCTCCGATGCCGGAGGATGGTTGACAAACCGATCGATAAACTCATTGATGTCATCTTCAGAAATGACTTCGATACCTTCAGAACCACTTGTTACCCGACTCAGATGTTCAACAGTAAAACGATATAGGAGTTTCAGTTCGTTCTCCTGATTCTTACCGTCGGCCCAAATCATCTCGATGATGGGTATCAGTTCCAGCAGGTATATGTGCGAAGGTTTGAGTTCGTACTTCTGCAGGTAGTGATCAAAATTTTCCATGCTTTTACCTCAAGCTTGGTGTAACGCTGTTACCCTGCGCCGAAATGAATATCCACGAAGCGCGAAGAGGGTTTCAAGCGGCCAGTTCCCCTCCAGCGGGATAGGAAAACCCATGCTATCGCAAGGTTTCGGACGTTTTCGCATTCTACCGCCCTCTACGCATCTTCCCTTATCAGAAATCCACTTTCAAGCCCATTGCGATAGCAAGATTTGAAACATCGTGACTCCAAATATTGTTAGGCCCTCCCAGTCCACACGATTCGGTAAAAAGTATGATGTTAAAATGGCACGCCACACGCTATGAGAACGGGCTAAGATCTAAATCTCCAAAAACAAAGCCCGGCAATTAACCAAGCTGTATTTGAGTAAGCCTGAGAAAATCGCTATCAAAGCAGAAGCGAGGTACTTAAAGTTACTGCGACCCCATTTACATTTCATCTGCCAGTCGTGCCATATCGGTTTCCTTTTTTAATCCTGTCAAGAATAATATTGACTCTTAATGAGATCTATTTTTATGCTTATAAGGAGCAAAGGTCGAGTCCAATCTGGATCACAGGTTTACCCTACGGAGGTAACTGATAATGAATGCAGAGTGGCTTATTGTGATGCAAGATCCAGACTTCCGTAAAACCTTTGGTGCACGGCTTAAGGAGCTGCGTAAACAGAAACGCTGGTCACAGAAAGAACTGGCGGCTAAAGTGGAGATAAGCTTTCAGCAACTGAACAAGTACGAGAGCGGACTTAATTTACCTCCTGCCGAGATGCTCATAAAACTGGCTGATGCTCTATCAACGACCACCGACCACTTGCTTACTGGTAACCCGGTTGAGAATTCACCCCTGGGCAGTTCTCGTTTATTTCGCCGGTTTCAAGCAGTAGAACGGTTTGACAATGAAGACCAGGAAGCGGTAATTAAACTCATTGACGCCATGATTGCCAAACAGCAGATGCAGTCAGTTTTGCAGCCACTGGATGAACGACCCGCCCATGTTTAATTCAACTGATATAAATGTCTATGCAACCACAAACCGTTAAACAAGAAGCTATCGATGTCATCCAGCGCCTGCCAGACAGTGCTGATATGGAAGAGATCATGTACCGGCTGTATGTGCTTGAGAACATCCGGCGCGGGCAACAGGATGCCACTGAAGGTAAAACCGAATCCGCTGAAGAGGTGCTAAAGGATATTCAGACGTGGTGAAGTGGACCCGTCACGCCAAAGCCCAGCTTCGTCAGATACATAAATACATCGCTGAAGACTCGCCCCTGTATGCCAGGCGCATGAGTGAAGAGATGGTTAAAAAGACCATGGGGCTGGACGAAGTGCCCAACCATGGTCGGGTGGTTCAGGAACTGAAAGACGAGAATGTGCGGGAGATTCCTATCTACTCATACCGGATTATTTATTAGATCAAGTCGAACTACATCGAAGTCCTGGCTGTGATTCACAAGCGACGGGACTTGCAGGCCGAGGAGATTCCGAGATGATCATAAAGCAACGCCCTGCGATGCAGGGCGTTGTTCCTAGTACTTAAACACAATGAAAATGCATATTTGAGATTATTGTAGTTCAGGTAGTAAATGAACAGGTAGCAACAACTTTAAGGATCGTGAAACACCAGGTTCTTTTTGAATCAACCTCTTTTGCTCCAAAGTCTTAATCATTTGATTAACAGTTGGTGGAGTCACCTGAAAGTGCTTTTGAAAGTCGGTATGCGCCGGAGGCATCCCGTTCAGTTTGGTATACAAGTGAATAAAGGCTAAATATTGGCCCTGTTTGACTGTAAAAGGCACTTTTTCTTCATCAACATTAGACATAGCACATCTCTCTGTGTTTGATTATGGCAATTTTGCCATGAATATCAAATATATAGTCGAACTTAATGAAGATGAAAAGCAAAGACTTGTTGAATTGACAACAAAAGGAAAGCAGTCATCCCGCCTGTTAAAAAGGGCCAATATTTTACTTATGTCAGATCAAGGTAAGCCATCTACAGAAATCGCTAATGATTTGAACGTGAGTGAAACAACGATTTACAGGACCAAGAAAAAGTTAGTTGAGCTTGGTCTTGATGACGCATTGAATGAAGGTAGTCGACCGGGTATACCTCGCAAATTAGATGCGAATCAGGATGCTCTTTTAATTGCTTTAGCCTGCACCAAGCCGCCAGAAGGTTGTTGCCGTTGGACATTGGGTTTGATTGCCAATAGGTTTATTACTTTGACTGATGCTGACGTTTCTATAGAAACGATTCGTCGGCGGCTTAAAGAAAACGATCTGAAACCATGTCAGAAGAAAATTTGGTGTATTGGAGAGATGACTGCGGATTATATCGCTCAAATGGAACATATATTGGATTTATATGCTCAGCCCGAAGATCCCAAACAACCAGTAGTCAATTTTGATGAGGCAATGAAGCAACTGGTTTCCGACATTGCACCAGCAAAGGCAATGCAACCCGGTCAAGCTGAACGGCAAGATTACGAGTACAAGCGAGTTGGAGTTGCCAATATTTTCATGTTTTTCGATCGACACACTGGATGGCGAAAAACCAAGATTACAGCGGGTAAAAAGGCAGCGGACTTTGCACATTGTATGAAAGACTTGGTTGACACCCACTATCCGGACGCAGAGAAGGTTCATGTGGTACTGGACAACTACAATACTCATAAAGCGAGCTCTTTATACAAGGCCTTTGAGCCTGAGGAGGCGCTGAGAATACTGCGACGACTTGAATTCCACTACACTCCAAAGCATGCAAGCTGGCTAAACATGGTGGAGATCGAAATTGGAAATATGAATCAACAATGCCTGGATAGACGCATACCCGATTGGAGCGAACTTAAAACAGAGCTAAGCGCATGGGAAAAAAAGAGGAACGATGAGCAAGCTACAATCAAATGGATGTTTAATGTTGAAAAAGCCAGAGAGAAATTTACTCGGGCTTATAGTCAGCTCAAATGTGCATAATTAATGTGTCGAGGTACTAGTAACTGATAACTAAGAAGCAGTATCAGGCAGCTAAAGAGAGGGGCTACCCCCTCTCTACCAGATGCATATAGTCTCTCCGGATCAGCTTCACATAGCCCTGCCAGTTGTCCAACCGCTCCCAGGCCTCGATGGTGTTATAGCCTGCCGGCGGGTAATCCATTTGGACCAATACGAAGGCCGCCGAGATCTGCTCGCTGGTACTGGCGGCGGTGGTGCCGTTTAACTGAAGCTCGTTCGCTACAGTTATCAGTCAGTTTATGAACAGGAGTTTGTGGCTGATAGCCGGTCGGCTGTCGATTCCTTTAAATGTAATTTCCCAATCTCCCATCAACCAATCTGGCCTTTTTCAACCTTTTTCCCGTCGAGCAGTGCTCCCTTTGCTATAACGGTAATTTGAAAATTCAAA
>JANQMN010000029.1 GCA_028280065.1 Hahella sp. | reverse complement strand
GAGCCGCTAAAGGGCCATCTACGTTGTTGCGATTGCTCGAAAGATGCCCAATATTCCTTCGCAAACGCGCCTAGTATCTGACCCTTTAGCGACTCGCTTAATGTGTTATCTATATGGGACACTACACTAGTAGTTAGCTGAGTTCATACAGGCGCCGCTATCCGAACAGCCCTGCAGGGGCGAGTATTACGCCGGTACCCGGATGCACTGTGTAATCGCCACGCGCGGGTGATATGCCCTTGATGCCTTTTGCATCCACGCGAATCCGGTGACCGTCTGCGATCAGTTTCCATTTGCCTTTTGGAAGATGAAAGTTCGCCGCTTCATAACTGCCGTTCAACAAGACCACCAGGATTTTACCCCTAAACCATTTCATCATTCCCGCCGGAGCCCGAATAGCGAAGCCAATGGCATTGTGGTTGTCGTGATGGGGAAAGCCGGTTGGAAAGATCCAGTTGATATCCCAATTCTTGTTATCCACCTCACTTTTAAGAAGCTTGTCCGTGTAACGAAAGTGGCTATGCTTTTTCCGTAGCTCGATCAAGCCGGTAATCGCTTCGAGCAAATCCCGGTGCTTCTCGGCGAGCGTCCAATCGATCTGATTAAGATCCGGGCGGTCATAAGTGTTGTGGTGGCCGCGTTTGGAATACATAAGTTCCGTGCCTTCGTACAACATCGGCACCCCTTGCGATACCAGTGTCAGCATGACGCCGAGAAACACTCGGTGTTTACTGCCATCGAGCAGATCAGGCAGGGTTTTGCCATCGTGACAAGAGAGGTAATTGATACTTTGCTGAGGACGTAGCGTCCAACCGTCGTCGGCGATATGGCTGCCGGATATCGCACGTATCAAGCGGTCTCGATTATGGTGGTCTCCCTGGCCCTTGATAAAGGTCCTGCCGGGTTCGCGAAAATCGTCGTTCCAAACGGCCCAGCGAGTACCGGATAAATCCCCGGCCAGATCGCCTTTCCCCCATTGGGTGCCACCCAGTGCCCAGGGTTCGGAGATCAGATAAATATGCTTGGGAAGCTTGTCGTGTATCAGCTGCATGGTCTCTTTATCATGCAGGGCACCTAAATCGAAACGAAAACCGTCAAAGCGGTAATCTTTCACCAAGGTTTGCAACGTGCTGATGACGGTTTCCCGGATTTGCGGATGTTCGGTCTGTATGGTCGGACCGCATCCTGAACCATGACAGAAATCCCCATTGCCGTGACGTCGGTAAACCACATCTTCGCCCCAGGCCTTGACCAACAACTCGCCGCCATGATTGAAGACGACATCCAGTAGGACGGGAATGCCGGCGCCGTGCATGGCATCCACCAGCGCCATGACTTCGTGGTTTATCTTTTCCGGATTCCTCGCATACTCGCCTCTGAACGCATTGAAGGAGGTCGAAAAATATCCCCAATCCCTGCCGAGATAGTCATCGTGGGCATGAAGCGGAAGAAACTCTACAGCGACACCCAATTTTTTAAAGTAATCCAGGATAGCCGGTGTGCCGGCACCTTCATAGGTACCCCGTTGTTTCTCGGATTCAAGCTGAGCGCTGGCATGACGGCTCAAGGCCGGCAGGTGGGTTTCATAAATAACGATATCCCGAATCTTCGGTGTCCTAAACCGGGAATGTTGATGCTGGTAGTCAATATGACTGAATATCGACACAATCCCGTTATTGCGGCGTTCTGTGCGGAGCGCTAGGGGATCGGCAACTTTTGCAACTTTATCCTGATGGCGAACTTCAAAAGAGTATTCGCGGCCGTGCAATATATTTAGTGGCTGTGGAAGCCGGACTCTCCAGCTTCCATGGCGGTTCTTACGCATCGAAAGCGCGTTTTCCACGCCTTCAATCAACAGGCTGACTTTGTCGGCACCTGGTGCATAAAACCTGACAATCGGCTGCTGCCGGAAAAACAACGACATATAGATCTCCCAGATTTGTCAGAGTGGTAACGAAAGTAGAATCGACCTAATTTGCATAGCGTTATTTATCTGCAAATCACCTTTTTGTATAGGCCAAATGGCGGCCATTATAGTCAACCGCTATAGAACTGAAAGGCGACTATAGATGTATGAAAATTAAACCGACGGCTGAACGATTGGGGGATTTTAGAAAATATGACGGGTTTTCACCACAGTTGGCGCTTTTTAATAAGTGGCTGGTAAGTTTTTCTTGACCAGCTCCTTCTGTGATTGTGCCAGGGACGGCTACAACCCGGCGGCAGTCGTTTGAATCTTTTGTACCATGGAGCGTAAACCATTGCCGCGCGTCGGGCTTAGGTGGCGCAGTAGGTCCAGGTCCTGAAAAAGTTTATCCATATCGAAAGCGGCAACATCCTGAGGTGATTTTCCACTTAAAGCGGTAAGCACCACGGCTGCCAGGCCTCTGACAATCATCGCATCGCTGTCCACCAGCAGATAGAGTTTATTGCTTTCCGGATCGAAATAGTGAATGAACCACACCTGGCTTTGACAACCATGCACATAGTTATCCTCAATCCGGTATTGATCGGGCATTTTGGGAATCTGTTTACCCAGATCGATCACATAGCCATAGCGCTCTTCCCAGTCGTCGAGAAATTCGAAGTTTTCCCTGACTTCGTCGAGCGTGGTCGTTGATCCCAAGGGGTTGGATTGAAAAAGCGCTTTTTCGGAAACGCCTGTCATTACATCATTCCCAATTCAAGTTTGGCTTCTTCGCTCAGCATGTCGTTGTTCCATGGCGGGTCGAAAACCAGTTCAACCTGAACATCATCGACATTCGGTACGGCACTGACCTTGTATTTCACGTCATCCGCGATCACCGGGCCCATGCCGCAGCCCGGCGCTGTCAGCGTCATATCGATATGAACGACATTCTGGTTGCCTTCCGCCTGAATCTTCATGTCGTAAACAAGCCCGAGGTCGACGATATTGACCGGAATTTCCGGATCGAAAACGGCTTTCAATGCCTCCCAAACATGGTTTTCATTGACTTCGCCTTCTTTGACATCGTCGAAATTAAAGTCAGTGAAGTTTTTTCCCAAGGCATCCGCATCCTTACCGGCAACGCGGGCGAGATTGCCATTGTAGACGACCGTGAAAGAACCGCCGAGCGCCTGGGTAATGGTGACAAAGGTATCCGCGGGAATCAGAATTTCATTGCCGGCAGGAACCTGTAGCGCGGGGCAGTCCCGTTTGGTAAGTACAACCTCTCTTTCCATAGTGGTTTCTCGCGAGCCTAATGGGCTTCTTCCGGTTGATTAATGGCAATACTTTCGCCACAGCCACAAGCTGAAGCCGCATTTGGGTTGTTGAACTGGAAAATGGAGTTGAGCCCCTGAGTAACAAAATCCACTTCCGTCCCGTTAAGCAACGGAAAGCTCTTGTTGTCCACGTAAATGGAAATATCGTCCGCCACCTGGAAGCGTTTGTCCTGCTCGGAGGGAGTATCGACGATATCGACCACATACATATAACCGGAACAGCCGCTGGTTTTCAGACCTACCCGGAATCCTGCCGCATCGGGATGCCTTTCCAGTTGCTTGCGAATATGCTGGACCGCTCGGGCTGTAGCCTTTATACCCACTTCAGGAGTAAAGGTTTGCGCACTCATTGCTAATACTTTCACCTCTTACCGGTTGTTCTCTCTATTTCGCCAGGTCGATCCGGCAAAAACCATCTCAGGCGAATAGCCTGATTATTTTCTGTAGGGCGGCAAAGAATTTTTCAACCTCTTCCAGCGTGTTGTAAAAAGCAAAGGATGCTCTGCTGGTGCCGGGTATGCCCAAGTAATCCATTAATGGCTGGGTACAGTGGTGACCTGTCCGCACCGCAATCCCCTGCTGATCCAGCAGGGTTCCCATGTCGCTGGGATGCAGACCGTCCACGAGAAACGAAAACACAGAGGCTTTCTGTTGCGCCTGGCCGATAACACTAAGTCCCGGAACCGCGTCAGCGAGTTCCATGGCACGCGCCAGTAACCGGTCTTCATGGGCCTGTAGTGCTTTCCGGTCGAACTGCTCAAGATAGCGAACTGCTTCCGCGAAGCCGATGGCTTCGGCGATTGCCGGAGTACCCGCTTCAAACTTAAACGGCAATTGGTTGAAGGTGGTGCCGGAAAACGACACCCGCTCTATCATCTCGCCGCCGCCCTGATAGGGAGGCATCTTTTCCAGGAGTTCCCGTTTGCCATACAGCGCACCGATACCGGTGGGGCCGAAGGCTTTATGCCCGGAGCAGGCATAGAAGTCGCAATCCAGTGCTTTGACATCCACAATCAAGTGCGGCAGCGCCTGCGCGCCATCGACAACGACGACCGCGCCGGTCGCATGCGCCAGGCGGCTAATCTCTATGATTGGATTAATGGTTCCGGTGGCATTTGATACATGATTAACCGCAACTATCTTGGTCCTGTCCGTCAGAAGTTGCCGGTATGCCGCCATGTCCAATTCGGCTTTTTCGTTGATCGGAATAACCTTGATTACCGCTCCGACCTGCTCTGCCAGAAGCTGCCAGGGGACAATATTGGAATGATGCTCCAATTGGCTGAGAATGATTTCGTCGCCGGTCTGCAACTGGCTACGCCCGTAACTTTGGGCAACCAGATTGATGGCCTCCGTGGTGCCGCGCACCCAGATTATTTCTTCCCGGCCCGAAGCGTTGAGATACTGGGCTATATGCAGACGCGCCGCCTCAAATGCAGCGGTCGCTTTATCGCTTAGAGAATGCGCACCCCGATGAACATTGCTGTTATATTCGCGGTAATACCGGTTCATGGATTCGATGACGACCGCCGGTTTCTGCGATGTGGCCGCATTGTCCAGGTATACCAGAGGTTTTCCGTTCACCTGTTGGTGCAGAATCGGAAAATCCCGGCGGATCCTGTCAATATCCAACGGCTCGACTTTAGAGCCATCGGCCGCCTCCAGTGAATATGCCGCCGTTGATTCTTTCGTCACAGATTCTTTTATCAAAGATTCCTTAGTTAAAGATGGCGTCATGCACCCTCCTGGCAGTGCTGATAAAAATCACTGCTGACTTTTTCGATATAGGCATGCACAGACTCTTCGTCCATTTCCGCCAAAATAGACTCGATAAAGGCGTGGCTCAGCATCTTAAATGCCTCGGCGCGGGGTATACCTCGCGATTGAAAGTAAAATAGCGCCTTTTCATCCAGTTGCCCGACAGTAGCGCCATGAGCGCACTTCACATCGTCGGCATAGATTTCCAGTTCCGGCTTGGTGTTGACTTCGGCAGTATTGGTCAGCAGCAGGTTTTTATTGCTCATGTCCGCATTGGATTGCTGGGCATCGGGGTGGATATGAATCCGCCCGTTGAACACCGCTTTACCGAAGTCGGTGACAATTCCCCGGAAGTTTTCCGTGCTGGTGCAATGCGGCGCGATATGTTCAATCGTCGTGTGGTAATCGACATGATTCTTGCCACCGATCAGATAGGCGCCGACAAGATTACAGTCTGCCTGCGGGCCTTTTAGAAAAACTTGTAGATCCCGCCGTTTGAGTTTGCCGCCTGTGGCGAAATTGTGCTGTTCAAATTGACTCCGCCGCTGTTGTTCGACACTGACCAGCCCCGTATGAATATGGTTTTCCCCTTCCGTGTTCAACGCATAATGGGTGCAGTGGCTGCCTTCGGCGAGGAAAAACTCCGCCAGCGTATTGCTCATGCCAAGCGTTGCGCCTATTGTGCGGTCGTAATGGTGTTCAATGACCGTGGTCTGGGCATTGGCCTCCAGTACCACCAAAACGCGGGTAAAGCTGGAAAAACTCTGCACCGCAACGTCTGTTACATGTTCAATAAGGATTGGCTGATCTATCCTTTGACCGCTTTTGATGTGAATTAACACTCCATCCTGCAGAGTGCCGGCGTTTAAGGTTGCAAACGGGTGTTTTGCCAACTCCACCGTCTGGTTAAGGTGTTTTTCAATCAGCTGGCGTTGATCCGCGTTGGCCTCGCTAAATCCGACAATCTCCAGGCGATCATCGGTGTTGCCAGTTGAGTTGGTAAAATAGCCATTCTGAAAAACCAACCGGTGATATTGCCCTTCGATTAAACCCGCATCCGCGGAGGTCACTTCGTTGGCGGCAGCAAGTCGCAACAAATCGCCTTTGACGATCGGATGAATCGGCGTGTATTTCCAATTCTCGGTTTTACGGGTGGGCAGGGTGAGTTCCGCAAACCTATTCAACGCTTGGGTACGGGTGTCCTGCAACCATTTCGATTCCGGCATTACTGAGGCCGACCAGGTTTTGGCTGCCTCCAGACACTGCCGATGAAACTCCTGATAGGGATTAATTACTTGGGCCATAGGGGATTACGCCACACTCTTTTCATCGTCAATGTTTAACCAGCCGTAGCCTTTTTCTTCCAGCTCCAGCGCCAGTTCTCTGCCTCCGGATTTAACAATGCGGCCATTGGCAAGCACATGCACATAATCAGGTACGATATAGTTCAACAGGCGCTGGTAATGGGTAACCAGGATCACGGCCCGATCCGGGCTGCGCAAGGCATTAACGCCGTTGGCAACGGTTTGCAGGGCATCGATATCAAGCCCGGAGTCGGTTTCGTCCAACAGTGCGAGTTTAGGTTCCAGCATCAGCATCTGGAGAATCTCATTGCGCTTTTTCTCGCCGCCGGAAAATCCTTCATTGACGCCACGCTTAAGGAAGGCGGGATCCAAGTTCACCATCCCGATTTTTTGCCTGGCCAGTTTCAAAAATGCCGCTGCATCCAGTTCTTCTTCGCCGCGGTGTTTGCGGATACTGTTCATGGCGGTACGCAGGAACTGGATATTGCTGACGCCAGGAATTTCCACCGGATATTGAAACGCAAGGAAGATGCCTTCGCGGGCGCGCTCTTCCGGCTCCTGTTCCAGGAGGTTTTGCCCTTCGTAACGTACCTCGCCGGTGGTTACGTCGTAGCCCTCGCGCCCGGCGAGCACATGGGTCAGAGTGCTCTTACCGGAACCGTTAGGACCCATAATGGCATGAACTTCACCGGGCTTAACCTGCAAGGTGAGTCCTTTAAGGATTTCTTTTTCTTCGACGCGTGCGAAGAGATCGTTAATAATCAGCATGTTTGATCCCAATAATGTTGTCCTGGCGCATGATTGATTTAGTTGGTTTATAACGCCGGGAGTAATAGTAATCCTGGTTTTTATCCCACCGAGCCTTCGAGGCTAACCTCGAGCAGTTTGCCCGCCTCCACTGCAAATTCCATGGGCAGCTCTTTAAATACTTCCTTGCAAAACCCGTTGACAATCATCGATACCGCGCGTTCCGGATCGATGCCACGTTGCCGGCAGAGAAACAGTTGTTCGTCACTGACTTTGGAAGTGGTTGCTTCGTGCTCCACGACTGCGGAGTTATTTTTACTTTCGATATAGGGGAAAGTGTGCGCCCCGCATTTGCTGCCGATCAACAGGCTGTCGCACTGGGTATAATTGCGCGCATTATCGGCTCTCGGACCCACCCGAACGAGTCCGCGATAGCTGGCGTCACTGCGCCCGGCGGAGATGCCCTTGGAGATGATGGTGCTTTTGGTATCCCGGCCAAGGTGGATCATCTTGGTGCCGGTATCGGCTTGTTGCAGATTATTCGTCAGGGCAACCGAGTAGAACTCGCCCACGCTGTGATCACCCTTTAAAACCACGCTTGGATACTTCCAGGTAATCGCCGATCCGGTTTCCACCTGGGTCCAGGAAATTTTGGAGTTGTCACCGCCACACAAGCCGCGCTTGGTAACGAAGTTGTATATGCCGCCCTTGCCGTCTTCGTCGCCCGGATACCAGTTTTGCACGGTAGAGTACTTGATTTCCGCATCCTTCATGGCGACCAGTTCCACCACAGCCGCATGTAACTGGTTTTCATCCCGCATCGGGGCGGTGCAGCCTTCCAGATAACTCACGTAGCTGCCTTCGTCGGCGATGATCAGGGTGCGTTCGAACTGGCCGGTTTTGGCCGCGTTAATACGAAAATAGGTGGAGAGCTCCATCGGACAGCGCACACCTTTAGGCACATAGACAAAGGAGCCGTCACTGAACACTGCTGAATTCAAGGCCGCAAAGAAATTGTCTCCGGTGGGGACCACGCTGCCCAGGTATTTTTCCACCAGCTCAGGATGCTCGGCAACGGCCTCGGAGATCGAACAGAAAATAACCCCGGCGTCCGCCAGCTTCTCTTTAAAGGTGGTTGCAACGGACACGCTGTCGAAAACCGCATCCACGGCGACACCCGCCAATGCTGCACGCTCGTGCAGAGGGATACCGAGTTTTTCATAGGTGCGCAGTAACTCCGGGTCCACTTCGTCCAGGCTCTTCGGCCCGTCCTTCTGGGACTTTGGTGCGGAGTAATAAATAATATCGTTGTAGTCGATTTTCGGATAATTGACGTGCGCCCATTCCGGCTCGTCCATTTCCAGCCAGCGTCTGTAAGCTGCCAGCCGCCAGTTGAGCATAAATTCCGGCTCGTTTTTCTTGGCGGATATAAAGCGAATGACGTCTTCATTGAGACCTGGATCAAGGCTTTCACTATCAATATCCGTGATGAATCCAGCGTCATACTGACGTTTAATATATTGATCGACAGAATTTTCAGTGGTTGTCATTGCTTACCGTTGCACCTATTGCTACTGATAATTGGTCTGTTTCGGCTTCAAGGTAGGAATTGCCTGCCTAAAACACTCCCCAGACTAGATGTCGCAAAGGTTACTGAAAGCCCGGATTTAAATCAATACCAATTTGGTAATCAATTGGATTGCCGCAGGCTATGGCGGGTAACCAGTTGCAGTCAGGAACAGGGGGGAACTACATCCAGGAAAGCGCCTTAGCCTCTGTTCTATAAAGTGTTTCCCGGATAAATTCATGTGCGGTAGCGGAATCGATCATCGGCAGCAATAACGTTCTGGATGCCAAGACGAATTGCACCGTTGCAAGCTTTTTGCGTTCCAGGAACCAGGACTGCAGAAGCCCGGTCTGTTGTACTTTATGCAGTTGGAAGCAGTAGTAGCTGACCCCGATAAATCCCTTTCGGATTACCAGAATATCTCCCTGTTTTGCATAGCCATAGCGCCGCCAGCGTAACCATAAGGCGGCGGGTCCCACAAGCAGGATAACCGTCGGCATTAACCAGAGGGGCAATTCGGAATATGCACTGAATACTAGCGCTGCGAGTAAGGCGGGGAGTATGCCCAGTAGTGCATAGCGCGTGAGATACTGTTTGCTAATGGGGTGATATTCGAGTCCGGAGAACTCCAGGTTGACTATTATCTGGTTACCCAGCCGGTTAAACTGCTCTTCCGTCAGGTTCGGCACCAGGATCTTCTGGCGCAAACTCTGCAGCTCGTTCATGCCGGATGCGGCGAATGGTTCCATCACGAGATTGCAACGGCGAATGATCCTTTCCATCCAGTTTTGCTGCCATTTCAGGGTTTGAATCCGGGAGCCTTTTACCCGTATTTCGTGGCGGGTGAGCAAGCCGCTATGTCTACGGTATCCGTCTTCCGTGGCAAACAACTGAAAGTCATATAGCGCGAACAAAGCGCCCAAAACGGAAAAGGCCGTCACTATCAGCACAATGCCGAGGACGAAAATGAGCACAAAGCCCATTGCTATCAGTAGGGTGACATCTGCCAGGTTATCCTGGATTTCCAGGCCGAGTGTTTCAAAGTAGGCAAATACCGTGGATTCCAATTGGGAAAATAACGGTGCGGCTAAAGCCAGAATAATCCAGGCCCGGTTATTGGTGATGCCATGGACGATGATGTCCGCGGGTGAACGGGTCAGCAGCAGTTTATCCGCAGTCGAATCTGCAGCATCGGGAGCATTCTCCGATTCCACCTGCATCTGTTGCGCCTGTTCTTTTTTCCCGGTCCGGATCGCATCCTGCAAAGCCCTTGCGCGGGGACGGCTTAATGCTGCCAGCTGCACTTCCTGTTGATTGGAACCGGCACTGTCCATGCTCAAAATCACTAAGCCTAAAGGGCGGAAGTAAAACGGCTCTCTGAGAGTAATGTTCTGTATACGGGAAAACGGCAGTTCCAAGCGATTTTTTGCAAAGACGCCTGTTTTAACCCGGAGCTTTTCGTGGTCGTAGCAGTATTGGAAATTCCAATAATAGAGAATGGCTCCCACTAAGATAAGTACCATCAACCCTATGCCTAAACTCAGCAATTTGGTGCTGTGCAAGTCAAACTGGGAAACGGTAAATCCAGCGGCAATTAAAACCGGGTATAGATTAACAATCTGCCCCAAGGCCCTTGCGACGAAAAACAGGATGGACCAAGGGGGTAAGCGCTGCCAGTCACTGGCCATGACTTAAGCCCTTACTGCCTAAAATATACTCCTTTAACTGCGCCGCCAAATCGTTGGGTAATCCGGGTATCGCCAAGGTATGGATGTTACTGCCGGCACTGTAAAGTTTGAGCGTTGCCAAACCGAACAGGCGCTCCAGCGGTCCCCGGTTTATTTCCACATGTTGAAGTCTCGAATAGGGTTGAATCAGCACGCGTTTAAAGACGATGCCGGAAAAGAAGGTCACATCATGTTCGCGGACGGCAAAGAATTTGTGTCGTGCATGAAACCACAGGTACAGGCCGATGCAAACGCAACCGAGCGCAATGGCCAGAAGGAGCGGCAGGGTATAAGCGAACTCGCTGTCTTTTGACATTAGCGCAAGTATTTTGGGAGCAACCAGTAAAGCTGCCGCCCCGACTGCCCAAAGTGCCACGACTAGCCAGGCGTAATTTTTTGCCAAAGGCCTTTTGTCCGGTTCAATTGCTGCGGGCAATTCACGTACGGGCTCATTGGTGAAACTCATGCGGAGTCCTTTGCTGTGGAGAAGAGAATCCTGTATCTGCATTGGCAGACCGGCAGTATAGGAGGTATTTTTGTTTTGTACACTACCCAAAAATCCGGTGGGCCACAGGATAACGGGTGGAAGGTTCGGGAGGCATGTTTCTGTAAACTGAAAATGGTAAAAGAAACGCTTGCGTGAAAGGCTCTGGTGGATTTTACTTACCAAGTCGATTTGCAAAGTTGTCGTCGAATCCACCTTCGGAACGAAATCCATATCCAGCCTAACATCAAGCTTACGGAGGAGATAACGTGGCCATGTTGGTTTCAGCAGAACAAGCGTTTCAGCAACTGGAAGATTCGAAAACCCAGTTTTTCGATGTTCGATTTGCCCTTCCGGGTCCCAATTTCGATCCTGGATATGGTCTGTCCCTGTACAACCAAGGCCACATTCCCGGCGCGTTATATGCCGATCTGGAATGTGAGCTCACCGGCAAAATTACCGCCGTCACCGGACGGCACCCGCTACCTTCAACGCGTGGATTTACCGAAAAACTGCAGTCCTGGGGGCTCACTCCCGAGAAAAACATCATCGTCTACGACGATAAGGGAGGAATGCTGGCAACGCGATTTTGGTGGATGCTGCGATATTGGGCGGGGCATGAAAATATTGTCATTTTGGATGGCGGTTTCCCGGCCTGGGTGGCGGCCAAGTTGCCGGTGGATAATGCCGAGGTTCAGGTGCAACCGAGCACTCACCGATACCATCTTAAGGCCTGTAAGATTGCCTATCCGCAGGAAGTGGAAGAAATCGTCTCAGGACTTGAACAAGCGGTACTGTTGGATGCGAGAGCAGAAAACAGATTTAAGGGATTGGATGAAACCGTGGACCCGGTGGCCGGTCATATACCGGGAGCCGCCAACCGGCCCTGTTCGGAAAACCTTGATGCTGAAGGCCGCTTTCTACCCCCGGAGGACTTGAAGCGGCAGTTTTTGGAATTGCTTGGTGAAGCGCCGGCTCCCGAGCGGGTTGTCCACTATTGCGGGTCCGGCGTAACCGCCTGCCACAATATTTTTGCCATGGATCTGGCCGGCCTAGCCGGTTCACGCCTCTATCCGGGTTCCTGGAGTGAATGGATTCGCGGTAGCGGCCATCCTGTCGCCACCCAATAACATTCTGCCATGCGAACAGGCCACATGACTTCAATCGATACCAAATTGGTATTCAATTAAAAAACCGGTTACACTGCGCTGAATCTTTAGGTGCCGCTACTTCCGGATATCCGCATGATAAGACTCGCTAAATTAGCCGATTATGGGCTGCTGATCGCTTCTTCCCTGGAAGAACCAGGAAAAGAGTTGCTCAAACTCGAGCAGGTGGCAGATCAAACCAAACTTGCCGTGCCGACCGTGCGCAAAGTGATGAAACTGCTGGTCGATGGCGGTGTCGTGAAATCTGAACGCGGCGTAAAAGGCGGTTATAGTTTGGCTGCGCCCGCGCACCATATCAGTTTGGCGACTGTCCTGCGCGCCGTTGAAGGCGGTGTGGCGCTGACGGATTGCTGCGCGGACGAGCGTTTTTGCGATGTGATGCAGTCCTGCACGGTGCAAACCAACTGGTCTGTCATCAACCAGACAGTCAATGAGATATTTGAGCGCCTGACCCTGCGTGATATGGCGCGCAAATTGACTAAAAAAGACGTCATCCAAAAGGTTCGTTTTGACTCAGATGTCGTCCAATTAGTGGGTTAACCCGCTCCTTTCCAGGCAATTGGGCCGAATATTGCGCCTGATCGTTCGATCCGAGCCTAACTCTATAATAAATCTGTCATTTTTCTCTGTTAGCGTGAGTTCGCGTTTTACAAAATGTGTGTAAAAAAACGTTTGCCTTGTGGTTAATTCTTGCACATAATCGCGCGCAATGGGCTATGCTCACTGATATGGGGTTTGTGTCCATTGTCGAGGTCTCGCCTCCGTTGCGGACTCGGGTTCTTGGTTTTATAAAGTCCCTGTTTTGTTGAAGCAGGGGTAGTAGTGGTTTCTTCTTGTAGTGAGAAGGAGGCTTCAAAATGAGCCAAAGTAACTTTGCCAGCAGTAAGTTGTTTTTCGACAACAAAAATTTTCCCAGAGGCATCAACCGTGCCGGTATTTTCTCCCGCAAAGAGGCGGAAATTCTTGAGCGTCATGGCCACGCGATGAAAGAACTCACCGATGGCCTGCGTGAACCTTCCTCAGAGGTGGAGCAACGGTTTGTGAAGATGGCGAAGGGGGAATGCCCGCCGGAGACCGAATTTGAAAAAGTCTGGGCAAAATACCAAAAGCACATCGGCACCCGCCGCGTGGCGTATACCACAGGAATGGCGATCGCCATGGCTGATAGCAGCGATAGCGGCGTTGAGCTGGACGCTGATTAGCCGGTAAGACGCAATTAGGTTTCGTGCATTATTGACGGGAGGACTTCCTGTCACTAGTCTCAAGGTGGAGTTCGGTTTAGGAGCGGCGGTTTTGCGCGTGCCGAAATCCGTTTAACAAAGAAATCGTATCATGTGTGTACAGACTTGCCATTAGTCCATTCGCACGTTTCTCTGCCTTGATTTGCATGTCCTATACAAAATACCTTCCCAGCAATCGCGCTGTTCTTTTTGCCAATTTGAGTCAGGCCTTGGCAAATGGAGAAAAATTTCCTGAATTATTTGAAAGCGCGGCGGATATATCACCCGGCTGCTATTCCAAACCCTTGCTGCAACTGGCGACCGCCATTCGCGAACAATCACAAGTTCCGTTGCTGATCCATATTAAAGAGGCAGCTGTCTTTCTGCCTTGGGAAGTACGCTTTATTCAGTTGGGGCTCGCCACCTTAAAAATCGGTGAAGTGTTTGCGCGGCTTTGCGACTACTATGCGTTGATCGCCGGCATATCCAAGTATTTTTTGCTCTGGTTCGTCGGCTTCTGGTGTTTGCTCGGTCTTACCGGTGCATACTTGGGAGCCAATCTGGTCGCGGACAAATCCTCTGTTTCAGTTGGTTTTGCTGCCACTGTGCTCACTTTGGCATTTGGTTGGTTCGTCCTCCCCGGCATATTGCAGCAATGGATCGTTCCAAATTCGGTGGTTTGGCAGTTCGCGGTTTATTTGCCTCGAATGCGATCTCTCGTGGTCGCGCGTAGTGTGTACCAATATCTGCTCAATCTCGGGCTTTGCGTGCAAAGCGGTATGGATCTGTCACGTTCGTTAAAAGTTTCCGCTAAATCGGAGCCCATCGATTGGCTGCGTCAGCGTTATTTAGGCGTTGCCGAAGATGTGGCGGCAGGCGCGCCAATTTCCAAAGCATTTATCGGCAGCGGTATTTTGAGTGAAACGAGAATTGTCGTGAGCACCGACGCTGGCGGCAAGAAACCGGGCAATCTATGGGAGCCGGGAATTACCGACGTGGTTCGGCAGTCCTTTTCCCAGCAACTTGAATTTGCCGCCAAAATCCTTCCTCTCGGTCTTATGCTGATTTTTGCGGTTACCTGGCTAATTCTGGCTATGGTGTTTTATTAGCCAGGCTTTAGTTAGGAAGCATCTCCTTTTTAAGGTCTTTGTCGGTTGGTTTATCGCCCAACCAGACGGCCATTAAGGCCTGACGAAAAGCTTCATCCTCAATCAACGCGAGTTGTTCGCGGTTTTTGTAACTATAGATGCCTTCGCCGGGAATGCTTACCAAGGTAAATTGGTCGCCTTCACTTACCGCTTCCTTGAAGGTAGCGGAGGTAAATGCCTCTATGCTGCGCTCGATAGCGCCGATATCTCCGTTGGTAGCCGCGTCGAAACCGTCATTTAAGGCATCCGCTAATTTTTCGGAAGTGATCATGTCGGAGGTGATATTCAACCGGATCGCAGCGGGTATTGCACCCTCCACAACATCAAGCGCATTATTTGTTTTCACTGAAGTGAAAAGTGAGCCGACATAGAGGTCGATGAAGAACTTGGAACGTACTCCCGCTCCATTGAGTAGCAAAGTCTTATCGTTCGTCGTGATCGTATCGGGGAGAGGAATGCCGGCCACCGTTTTGGCCACTGTCGGGAAGGAAAAGGTTAGCAATACCGCACATAGCACAAGAAATCTGTTCATTTTGACTTCCTCGCTTAACCGGGTTAGTGACGCTGGCTACACGTGAACCAGCGGGTCGTGTGACTTCAATTGTTGGAGAAGATAATTCTTATGTATCTATCTAGCAAGATATATAAATTGTATTCAGTCAGATAAGTGATTTGAGTCAAGCAGGAAAAGCGCCTAGCCAACAGCGCCCGGACTTCTCGCCTAAGATTTTGTCGGAGGTTAATGGTTGATAGATGGGCACCCGAATCCCGGACCGGTTTTCAGTGATAATGCTCGATCAGGAAAAGTGTTGACGATATAGTGTCTTTATGACAATATATTGTCAGCAGGTCGTTGAGCGCCGATAAACTAGGTAGGCTTCAAGCGACTTTTAGGTATCTCCCGGATAGACCGGGAGTCTTCAATTTCAGCAAGGGGTTTGCTGACATGATTACACAACAAACTGCCGAAGGCAGGAAACCGAGAGCATCCGGCTTTGACTTTCTCGTATTTATCGGCCGCTTTCAGCCGCTGCATAAAGGTCATCTTACTGTCATCAGGCAGGGGCTTGAACAGGCGGAGCAACTGATTATTCTGTGTGGTTCCGCACATCAATCGCGTTCAACCCGCAATCCCTGGACTGTCGATGAACGGGAGGCCATGATTCGCAACTGCTTAACTGACGCGGATAACCGTCGGGTGAAAGTTGTCCCCTTGATGGACTCCCTTTATAACGACGAGTTGTGGGTTCGGAATGTGCAGTCACTGGTGCAGGGCATGATCGTCGCACATTTTGGAACGCCTCATCGGGCACCCAAAGTCGGACTGATCGGCCATAGTAAGGATCAATCTTCTTTTTATCTTAACCTCTTTCCCCAATGGCAAAGTGTCAAGGTGGATAATGTCGAAGGCATCAGCTCAACGCCATTGCGGCAGGAACTTTTTTCGCAAGCCGAAGACAAACCAGCGGCAGAAAGCTTGCTGGACAAGTGGCAAGGAGAGTTCGTTGTGCCCGCTCCGGTTGTTGACCAACTTAAAGCCTTTCTGGACACGTCCCACTTTGCTTTTTTGCAGGCAGAACAGCAATTTGTCAATCGTTACAAGAGTGCTTGGTCCGATGCGCCCTATTCGCCGGTATTTGTCACCGTGGATGCATTGGTCGTGCAGAGCGGCCATATTCTACTCGTCGAGCGCAAAGCACGGCCGGGTAAAGGCTTATGGGCAGTACCGGGAGGGTTTGTCGATCCGGAAGAGACTCTGCAGGATGCTTGTTTGCGGGAGCTTCGCGAGGAGACCCGTCTGAAGGTGCCGACGCCGGTGTTAAAAGGATCCATTAAACGCAAAGAAGTGTTTGATGATCCATACCGTTCAGCCCGCGGTAGAACCATAACCCATGCGTTCTATATTGAGTTGGAGCCCAATAGCAGCCTGCCGAAAGTCAAGGGCGGTGATGATGCGCGAAGTGCATTCTGGTTGCCGATGGCCGAGCTGAACCCAAGCAAATTATTTGAAGATCATTATTTCATCATTCAGCAAATGACCGGTATGTAGCCTGTCATTGACTGACTTAAAAATAGCAAAGGCTTACCTTTGCTGGATACAAACGGCAATGGACAGACCATTGCCGAGCAATTGACAGGAGGATTTCCGTCATGCGTAACAATCTGATTTTAAACGTCGATTCCTATAAAACGTCGCACTTTTTGCAGTACCCTCCCGGTACCACCCACTTGTCAAGCTATATCGAGTCCAGGGGCGGTGCGTTTCCCCGGACAGTATTCTTCGGCTTACAGGCGTTTCTGAAGCGTTATTTATCCCAACCTATACAGCAAGCGGATATCGATGAAGCTCAGGAGCTTTTCGACTTGCACAGCGTACCTTTTAACAAGGCAGGATGGCAGTATATTCTCGATAAGCATCGGGGGTTCTTGCCCATTGAAATTCAAGCCCTGCCTGAAGGTGAATTGGTCCCGGTGAAGAACGTCATGCTGCAGGTGGTTAATACCGACCGCAACTGCGCCTGGTTAAGCAGTTATATCGAAACGGCGCTGTTAAGAGCCATCTGGTATCCGACAACGGTGGCTACAGTATCCTGGCATTGCCGCCGGATCATCGCCGATTATCTGGCGCGCACTTCAGATGTCACGGATTCTTTACCATTCAAACTGCATGACTTCGGCGCACGAGGCACCAGTTCGGAAGAGACGGCGGCGCTGGGTGGTTTGGCACATCTTGTGAATTTTCAGGGGACCGATACGGTCAGCGCATTAGTCGCGGGAAGGCGATACTATCAAGCAGCAATGGCAGGATTTTCGATTCCCGCTGCAGAGCACAGTACCATTACCGCCTGGGGTAAAGCCGGGGAAGTGGATGCCTATCGAAACATGCTGGAGCAGTTTGCCGGTGATGGCAAGGTCCTGGCCGTTGTCAGCGATTCCTACGATCTCTGGAATGCACTGGATAACATCTGGGGCGATCAGTTAAAGGCGCAGGTTGAGAATACTGGCGGTACCTTGGTCATTCGTCCGGATAGCGGCGATCCGGTGCACATCGTAACGGAAACCATTGAGCGGCTGATGAACTGCTTCGGTAGCCGGGTCAATACCAAAGGGTACCGTGTATTGCCGGATTATATTCGGGTAATACAAGGCGATGGTATTTCGCTGCAAAGTATTGAGGCGATATTGGCAGCCATGCAGGAACGCCGCCAAAGCGCAGAAAATATTGCCTTCGGCATGGGGGCTGAGCTATTGCAGAAAGTCAATCGTGATACCCAACGCTTTGCCATGAAAGCATCAGCGGTAAAAGTAGGGGGCTTGTGGCGCGATGTTTATAAGGACCCTGTCACCGACCGCGGTAAGTTATCCAAGCGCGGACGTCTTGCAGTCATTCGCGATTCCGAAACCGGGTTGCGTACTATCAGAGAATCCGATTTGGGCGATCGAAAAAACGAACTGCAAACGGTGTTCCGAAACGGCGAGCTGTTGATTGACTGGTCGCTTGATCAGGTGCGTGAAAGAGCTGCTTGTAAAGATTCTTATGAGGATTGATGTGATTTGCAAACGGTTGAAGGGCTCCGTTCCTACAGCCGTTTAAGCTTCACTGGATGTTTCTATAAGTGCAGTCGATCGCCTTCCTTCTCCTTCAAAGATCTGCACCTGAAACGGTAAAGTTTCTTACTCGGTTTTGCCGAATGATTTGATTGCGCCACGTGCGAATGAGAGCTACCGCTACAACGCCTTGCAAATTTGACAGAGAATTAATTTTAAAACGTAACGATGCGATATGATTTTCCATAGCATTATGTAGGTCGGTATTGTTTGATATTATGTCTTATAATCCCTTAATAATAATAGAAAATTTATATTTCTCAATTGATTGTTCGAAGATCAGGCTTGCAATTTTAAAATCGTAACGTTAAGATTTTAGTTGTTAAGTATACAGGCAGGCGAACGGGAGGCAGCAGTGTGCTGTCGTTTTGATCAAGTTTCGGGAGTGTAAGATGTATAAGCCAACACTCAAGCAACAGCAGCGGATAATTGTTTTTGCCTTTCTGGCTCTCCCGCTAACGCTGCTGTTTGTATTTTCTTATTACCCGGCCAGTCAGCTGTTCTATCTGAGTGTTACGGATTGGAACGGGTATGCACCAACTAAGGACTTTGTCGGACTGGAGAATTATCTCTACTTATGGGAGGAGCCGGACCAGCTTAATCCCTTGTTGGTGACGCTCTACTACTTTGTCGGCGCGGTAGTTCAGCTTGTTCTCTCTTTGTGGTTTGCGGTGTTGATAAATTCCAAGCTGGCCGGCCGCAATCTGTTTAAAACCTTGTTGTTCATCCCCTTTGTATTGAATGCCGTGGCGGCGTCCATGGTGTTCCAGATTTTTTATCAGGTGGATGGCGCATTTGATAATTTTCTTCAGACAGTTGGTCTGGGAAGTCTGGTTCAACCCTGGTTGATGGATCCGGATGTGGTGAACTGGGCCTTGGTTGGGGCATCGGTATGGCGATACCTGGGCTTTAACCTCATCCTTTTTTACGGTGTCTTGCAATCCATTCCACAGGATCAGTATGAAGCGGCAAAAATTGAAGGTGCCAGTGAGTGGCAGCAGTTTCGTTGGATTACGCTTCCTTCCATAAAACTGGTAATCGGTTTGCAGGTGTTGTTGGCGTTTGTCGGCTCCCTGTCTGTTTTTGAAATTCCGATGATTATCACGAAAGGCGCCAATGGTACGAAAACCTTCGTCATGGCGACGTTGGAAACCGCTTTCAACTTCAACGACTTTGGTTTGGCTTCTGCCATGGCGGTGTTGCTGTTGGTAATCGTCATACTGTTTATGATCCTTCAAAAGGTACTGTTCAGTGAGGAGAAAGCGTCATGAGTACGACTCGAGCAGTCTCGACAACCGCCAGTGAAAATGCTTCTTTGGACCGTGAGAATTTGGCTGGGCAAATTTATGCAATTCGATTAAGAAGGAATATCCGAAATCCCAAGTGGTTGTTTTGGGTAACATTCAAATACTTGACGCTGCTCTTGGGAGCTGTGGCGGTGCTGGTGCCGCCTTATGCGGTATTTATGGCGTCGTTTAAGACTCTCGATGAGTATTACGCGAATAGCAAGGTGGCATTGCCTGAGTCCTTTTTTAACTTCGACAACTACATCAAGGTATTCACCGACGGTGATCTGGGGCTGGCTTTTTTTAATACCGGAAGCATCCTGCTCATTTCCCTGTTTTTTACCATTGTATTCGGTACGCAGGTTGCCTACGTGTTGTCTAGGTTTTCCTTTTTCGGCAAGCGATTGGTGTTGTTGGCGTACGTCATTGCCATGGTTATTCCGGCTGTGACCACTCAGGTCGCCACCTTTGAAGTGATTAAGGCGCTCGGACTCATTAATCACAAGGCGTCGGTTATCCTGCTGTATGTAGGTGCGGACGTGGTGATGATTTATGTGTTTTTACAGTTCATGAAGGGTATTCCGCTCGAGCTGGATGAGGCTGCGAAAATGGAGGGGGCATCCTATTTCCTGATCTACTGGAAAATCATCTTGCCTTTGCTAAAGCCGGCCATTGCAACCATCGTTATCCTTCGGACCATTTTCATCTATAACGACTTCTACTTCCCATTGCTCTATCTTCCGGAGCAATCCCAGGTGACTGTATCGACGGCACTGTATAAGTTCACTTCTGTGTTTGGCACAGAGTGGACCACCATTTCTGCCGGGATTATCGTCATACTGATCCCCTCAATTACCGTTTTTCTGTTGTTGCAGAAACAGATCTACGCCGGTGTCACTAACGGTGCGGTAAAGGGGTAGTGATATGTTATCGAACTCGCCGTTAGTCATTGCATGCGTTTGGGTCAGTCGGATTGCCTGGGTAAATATTTGCTGGCTTAGTCTTACCTTGCTGGGATTCGTTATCGGCGGATTTTTCCCCGCAACAGTAGCCGCCTTGGTTGTTATAAGGCGTTACCTGAATGGGGCCGTCAAGGTGAGTTGGCCGGATTTCTATCGTGAATGGAAGCGTGAGTTTATACGCGCTAATTTGGCGGGCTGGCCGTTGTTGTTAGTTGCGTTCGCGACGGCCTGGTACTTTTTTTGGCTTATCGACAGCACTAACGAAACCTTGCGGATTCTTTCGCTAGCTTTGCTCCCAATCCATCTATTGTCGCTCATTTGGCTAACAGCCACGCTTCTACACGCCGGGTTTTACCAATGCAGCAGCCACGACAGTATCAGAAATGGCTGGGGCTTGCTTAGCTCCCATCCGGGCTCCCCGGTACTCATGTTTATTGTCGGGGTTGTCTGTCTGGTTCTGTCGTTGGTCATGCCGGTACTCAGCCTATTTATGCTGGTAAGCCCAGCCCTGTTAGTGGGCGTTTGCCATTATTTGCGTCGCCACCCCGAATTTTCACTTGCCGAGTCAACTTCATTATGAATAGTTCCACGCTCATTAAAAAAGACCTTAACCGGGTGCTTAACCAAAACATCCTTGCTTACTGGCTGGGCTTGCAAGATCAGTCCCATGGCGGCTTTTATTGTTACGCTGACTTTAACGGCAATATCGATACCCGCCATAACAAGTCCGTGCTACTTCATACGCGCATACTATGGAGCTTTTCATCTGCCTATCGGGTGTTCAAGGAAAGCCGCTACCTAACGGCTGCACGTCACTGTTTTGATTTTCTGGTTAATCATGCGGTCGATACGAGATTCGGTGGTATCTATTGGATGCTCGATGAATTCGGCGAGGTGGTTGATAGCCAAAAACATGTCTACAACCAAGGATTTGCTATTTATGCCTTAGCCGAGTTTTACCGGGCATCAGGGGAAGGCGCTGCGCTGGAGTTGGCATGGGATCTTTTCCGGCAAATGGAATCCGCGGCTTATGACAACCGTTTCGGCGGTTACATTGAAGCTTTTGACAGGCAATGGAATCCGATTGCCAACCATTTGGTTTGCGATACCACCGAAGAACTCCTGGCTGACAAGTCGATGAACACTCACCTCCATATATTGGAGGCGTACACCAACTTGCATCGAGCACAAGCAACGGAAGCCGTTGAAAACCGAATCCAGGATTTATTGATACTTTTCAAAGAGAAGATTATCAACGCCTCATTGCACTTCGGACTGTTCTTTAATCGGGATTGGACTTGTATTTCCAAAGACGTTTCCTATGGCCACGATATCGAAGGCACCTGGTTGCTGGACGATGCTGCGCATTGCCTAAACGATCGCCAGTTGGCCAAGGAAATCTACGCTCTGACGTCGCGAATGGCGGAAGTGACGTTAAGGGAAGGGCGGGATCAAGATGGCGCGGTTTTTAACGAGATGCGACATGGCAGTCTGGTAGATACCGATCGCATCTGGTGGGTACAGGCAGAGGCCATGGTGGGTTTCTACAATGCTCATCAAAAACAGCCGGGAAACGGTTTTTTGCGGGCATCAGAAGCCTGTTGGAAAGTGATCAACGATTCAATCATTGACGATCAAAACGGGGAATGGCATTGGCGCATTCGTCGCAACGGCCAGCCCTACGAGCAAGATCCCAAGGTAGAGCCTTGGAAATGCCCTTACCATAACAGTCGCGCCTGTTTGGAGGTTTATACCAGATTGGCCGGTGTGGAGGATTAAAACATGTATGCCGTTGAAGTAAATCAGCTAAACAAGACATTTGGTAAAACGGTTATCCTGAACGATATTGATTTGGAAATGGAGGCCGGCGGGTTCACGGTGTTGTTGGGCTCATCCGGTTGCGGCAAGTCAACACTTTTGCGATTGATTGCCGGCCTTGAAGATGTGTCTTCGGGCCAGGTGAAAATTGGCGCAAAGGATGTCACCCTGGCAGATCCGAAAGATCGGGATATCGCCATGGTATTTCAGTCATACGCTCTGTTCCCGCATATGACGGTCGCTGAGAATATTGGCTTTGGCATGCGCATTAACCATCGGCCGAAAACCGAGATTCAGAGCCGCGTAAAAGATGTTACCGAGATGCTGCAGATTGACCATTTACTGGATCGCACGCCGTCTCAATTGTCCGGCGGTCAGCGTCAGCGGGTGGCAATAGGCCGCGCGCTGGTGCGTGAACCAAAAGTGTTCCTGTTTGACGAACCTTTGAGTAATTTGGACGCAAAACTACGTGCTGAAATGCGCCTGGAGTTAAAAAAACTACACGAAAAACTCAATGCCACGATAGTCTATGTGACTCATGATCAAATCGAAGCCATGACGCTGGCTACGCGCATCGTCTTATTGGATAAAGGCGTTATCCAGCAAATTGGCAACCCCTATGAAATTTACAATACGCCGGCGAATTGCTTTGTCGCCAGATTCGTGGGGTCACCCCAGATCAACTTGCTCCAAGGAAACTTAGTCTGCCAGCAGGATCAATGGGGGATTGAAATCGGAAAGACGATTATCTCCTTGGCGCATTATGAGTTTTCCGCAGCGCCCAAAGAAGGCCGTCAGGTATTGTTGGGGATTCGTCCGGAGCATATCACCCAATCACCCCTTAGCAGCGATATGACGATGGACCTGCCGGTCAATGCGTTTGAAATGACCGGTTCCGAGACTCTGGCCGAGTTCGATTTGCATGGCCAGCCCCTGCGGGCAAAGCTCGAAGCGAATGTCGAGATTGCCAACGGTTTGGCTCTTCCTTTGCATTTGAATTTAAGTCGAATTTCGGTTTTTTGTGCCGAATCTGAGCAAAGACTTTGATAAGAATTTGGGTGATGAAGATTTGGTTGATGTGTGTATTTGAACGGCTAGCAATTGGCTGCCATCGGTTTCAGGGTATTTGCTTGAGATACCTGGTGCGCAGTGCGAAACTAGTGGATTGTAATCGTTACGAAACTAACCAATCACTTCCTGAAGAATAATTGTATGTCCAAGGCAACACTTAAAACGCTGGCTGAATATACCGGTTTGTCCGTGACCACGGTATCCCGTGCCCTGAAAGATGGTGACGATGTTAAACAGGTGACCAAGGATAAGGTGAAAGCAGCCGCCAAAAAGCTCGGTTATCGTCCCAACTTATCCGGTGTCGGGCTGCGCACAGGATTGAATTACAACGTGTGCGCTATTCTGCCGGTGGACAAACCCGGTGAAATTGTCGGCGATGTGGGTACTCTGGAGTTGATTGGCGGCCTCACCGCCGGATTGCAGGGAACGCCGTTTCACTTGACGGTATTGCCGATGGAGCCGGACAAAGATCCGATGGAGCCGGTGCGATATGCCGTCGAGAACAATCTCTGTGGCGGCATTATCTTCAGTCTGACGCAAACAAGGGATGAGCGGGTCAGTTACCTGACGGATCAAAATGTGCCCTTTGTAACCTTCGGGCAAACGGAGATGAGCATCGAGCATGCCTATGTCGATGTGGACAACTACGATGCTGCCTACCGTGCCGCTACCTTTCTCTATGAACGGCAGCGGAAAAATATACGGCTACTGAGTTCCGCCAACATTTACACCTATTCCTGGCATAAATACTATGGCGCGCGCCGCGCCGCGCTAGAGCACGGTTTCGGTTTTGAGTTCGATGACAATGTGATTTTCGATACCGATGTACAAAACTATCGCACGTTGGGGCACGAATTAATGCAAGGCAATAATTCCCCGGATGGCATCATCTGTGGGTCGGAAATAAGTACCTGCGGAATTTTGGCAGGTGTACAGGATGCCGGTAGAAAAATCGGCCGGGACGTCGATATTGTGACGATAGAGACTTGTGACTTGCCGAGTTTCTTTATGCCGCCACCACCGGGATTCCGGCAAAACTTCCACTTCGTAGGCAGTAAGCTATCGGAGTTCATCATAAAGCGGATACATGGCGAAGACATCAAGAAGCTGCAAGTAGTGGATAAGATGGCGTTCCATGCCCGTTGATTCAGTAGGGTTCCCGTTCGGGATACAGTAAGAAAAGCTTTGAAAATAGGAAAAAGAGGTTTAAAATGCATAGAAATAGTAACGTTACGATTTTGTCGGGTGAGAGATGGCTATGAAATTTCCAACCAGTGCTTTCAAGGCTTATGACATCCGAGGCAAGGTTCCGGAAGAGCTGAATCCTGAAGTAGCCTATCGCATCGGGCGCGCGTACGCGGACTTCCTCAAACCGGATAAGGTGGCGGTGGGTTACGATATACGGCTTAGCAGTCCGGCATTGGCTGAAGCTGTCGCCCAGGGGCTTATGGACGGCGGGGCCGAAGTGCTTGACCTGGGTCTGGTGGGTACCGAAGAAGTGTATTTTGCTACCCATTCGCTGGACCTTGATGGCGGCATCATGGTCACGGCAAGCCATAATCCTCAAGCCTATAACGGTATGAAGTTGGTGCGGGAAAAGGCTAAGCCCATCAGTGGCGATACCGGTTTGCGCGACATTGCCCGGCGTGTGGCAGAGGATGCGTATGCCCGCTCAGAAGACCACTCTCTTTACGAGCAAAAATCGCAACGTTACGATATCGGTGATCAATTTACCCGGCACCTGCTTGGTTTTGTCACGAAGGCGGCGCTGAAGCCCCTAAAGATCGTTGTCAATGCAGGCAACGGTGCAGCCGGGCACATGCTGGATAATCTTGCGCCGCATTTGCCTTTTGAGTTCGTCAAAATCAACCATGCGCCGGACGGCAATTTCCCGCAGGGCATTCCCAATCCCCTGCTTCCTGAAAACCGGCATCAAACATCCGCCGCGGTAGTTGAAAACCAGGCGGACTTTGGTGTGGCCTGGGATGGCGATGGTGACCGTTGTTTTTTATTTGATGAGAGTGGTTGCTTCATCGAGGGTTACTATGTTGTGGGACTTCTCGCCAAGGCGTTTTTGGATAAAGAGAAAGGGGCAAAGATTATCCATGATCCCCGGCGGACCTGGAGTACCTTGGATGTGGTCGAGGCAAATGGTGGGATTCCCATTGTCAGCAAAACCGGACATGCCTTCATCAAGGAGCGCATGCGCAAGGAAGATGCTGTTTATGGCGGGGAAATGAGCGCCCATCACTACTTCCGCGACTTTGCCTATTGCGATAGCGGCATGCTGCCTTGGCTATTGGTCGCCGAGTTGGTCTGCAGATCGGGTAAACCGCTGTCTGAATTTGTCCTGAAGCAACAGGCAAAGTTCCCCATCTCCGGCGAAATCAACTTACAGATCGATAATCCGCAACTATCGGTAAAAAAAGTGTTGGATCACTACGCGTCCACTGCCGTTGCGGTGAACCAGATCGACGGGATCAGCATGGAGTTTTCGAATTGGAGGTTCAACCTGCGAGGCTCCAACACGGAGCCCGTCGTCAGACTGAACGTGGAATCCCGCGGCAATAAAGCCCTTGTTGAAACCAAGACAAATGAAATTATGGCGCTGCTGAAGGCAGATGCCGAGTTACCTCTCCGAGAAGGAGCTAGAAAATGACCTACAAAATTATCGGCGACGACTTGCCCAATATCCCTTGGCAAGATAAGCCCGCCGGCTGTAACGGCGTGATGTGGCGTCACGATGCGAACCCTATCATCGATTGGAATCCCATCGAGTGTGCGGCCCGTGTATACAATAGCGCCGTTGTGCCTTTCAAAGGGGCTTATGTCGGCGTTTTTCGAAGTGATTATAAAAACGGCCGTCCGCACTTGCATTTCGGCCGCAGTAGTGACGGACTGCACTGGGAGTTCGAGCCGGATGCGATTGCCTGGGTTGATAAGCAGGGTGAGCCGTTTCAACCTTCCTACGCGTACGATCCGCGTGTGGTGAAAATCGATGACGCCTATTACATCACCTGGTGTACCGATTATCACGGCGCCACCCTCGGTTTGGGGATGACCAAAGATTTCCAGACCTTTACCCGGCTGGAAAATCCATGCGTTCCCTTCAACCGCAATGGCGTACTGTTTCCACGAAAAGTTAACGGCCAGTTTGTGCTGTTGAACCGGCCGTCAGATAGCGGGCACACGCCTTTCGGCGACATCTTCTTAAGCCATAGTCATGATTTGGAATATTGGGGTAAACATCGTCACGTCATGGGCAAGGGCGGTCAAGGCTGGTGGCAGGGAACAAAGGTCGGCGCAGGACCTATTCCCATTGAAACCAATGCAGGCTGGTTGATGTTTTATCACGGCGTATCAGGTACATGTAATGGCTTGGTGTACAGTATCGGGGCGGCGATTCTGGATATCGACGAGCCCTGGAAAGTGCTTTACCGCACTCGGGATTACCTGCTTACGCCGGAAAGAGACTATGAAACCCGTGGCTTTGTACCGAATGTCGCTTTCCCCTGTGCGGCGTTAACGGATGCGCAGACCGGGCGGATAGCGGTCTACTATGGCGCTGCCGATACCTATTCGGCGGTGGCTTATTCCCAGGTGGATGAGCTTGTCGATTACATTCGAGAAAACTCTGAAGTGTTTTAGACGCTTTACTAGCAAGGCCTTGATGTCGGCGAAGGCAGAATAGTTACTGCCGAGCTGTGCGATGAGGCCGTTGAGGGAGGTCGATATGACCCTATTTTCGCAAAGACTGGCGATGCTTCAAGCGGAGCATCATTTGCTGACCGGCAGGATAAATCAACCGATTTTGCCGGGTAACGGTATTTTTACGCGCTTTGCCGATCCTGTCGTTACTGCGGCTCATGTGCCGCTCAGTTGGCGGTACGATCTCAATCCGGCGACAAATCCTTATGTAATGGAGCGGCTTGGTGTCAACGCCACCTTGAATCCTGGTGCGATCGAGCTTGATAACCGGATCTTATTGGTGGTACGGGTTGAAGGATACGATAGAAAGTCCTTTTTTGCCGTGGCTGAAAGCGCTAGCGGCATTGACGGATTTCGGTTTTGGGATAAGCCTTGCGTTATCCCGGAGACAGGCAGCCCGGATACCAACATTTACGACATGCGCCTGACCCGTCATGAAGACGGCTGGATATATGGCTTGTTCTGCGCGGAGCGCAAAGATTTGGAGGCCGAATCCGGCGACGAATCAGCGGCGGTGGCGCAGTGTGGCATTGTCCGGACCAAAGATTTATTGGACTGGGAACGGTTGCCGGATTTGAAAACGCGCTCATCCCAGCAGCGCAATGTCGTGTTGCACCCTGAGTTCGTGCAAGGCAAGTATGCTCTATACACGCGGCCTCAGGACAGCTTCATCGAGGCTGGAAAAGGCGGCGGCATCGGCATGGGTTTTACGGATTCAATGACGAATCCGGAAGTGGGTGCCGAACAAGTAGTGGATCCCAAGATTTATCACACCATTAAAGAAAGCAAAAACGGCCAGGGGCCAACACCCCTAAAAACGGCAAAAGGGTGGCTTCACATTGCCCATGGTGTGCGTAATACCGCTGCCGGTCTTCGCTATGTTCTGTATTGCTTCGTGACGGCGCTCGATGATCCCGCTCGGGTTATATACCGGCCAGGGGGCTACTTTCTCGCACCTGAGGGTGCTGAGCGGGTTGGTGACGTTTCGAATGTGGTCTTTAGCAACGGCATGGTCCAGCGCGCTAACGGCGATGTTTTGATCTACTACGCCTCATCCGATACGCGCTGTCATGTGCTGAAGACCTCGGTCGACCAGCTCCTGGACTATGCCATGCATACCCCGGAAGACCCTTTGACAACGGCTGGAAGCGTCCGGCAGCGCATGCAGCTGATTGCGGCCAATGCGTCACAAGTAGTCTCTAGCCCATAACCAACATGGAATTGATCTGAGTGCATGTTGGGCTGGAAAAAATGAAAACGTTACGATTTTTGGTTGACTGTCGATGATCGGATTCTATACCATGAACGATAGGGTAAAAACTGCAATTTCAAGCTGTCTGACTTATTTATCTGGCGCAGAATAGCTGTTACCCAAAAAATTTTAATCAAAAAACGTAACGTTACGATTATTTGGTGAAGATGAAAGTAAATTTAACGTATATCGCTGAATTAAAGGAATTATTAGTAGATATAAGAAATTTTTTTAAATCAAAACGATAAGGTAGACATCATGAAAAACAAGATCGGACAGTTATTTGCTATACCCCTGACACTCGTTTCCACTGTGGGCTTGGCTACCACAACGGATTTCGAGATGCATGGATATATTAAAAGCGGCATATTAATGAATAGCGACGGCAATAGAAGCGATGCGATCGGTTTGATGCCGGACGGTAAATGGCGCTTAGGCAACGAGCAAAATACAAAGATAGAACTTCTACCCACGATTAAAATTCAAAACGATAATGGCTCCTACGCGAAAATCAGAGCCAATCTTACCCATGAAACGACCTGTACGGCTGACTGGAATTGTGTCGATGGAGATGGCCACGAGATCCAGTTTCGCGAAGGGTACGCCGAGTTAGGTAATCTCGATTTTGCCCCCGATGCCGTTTTTTGGGCAGGCAAACGTTATAGTTCTTCTAATACCTCCAATCACCAATTTGATTGGGAGTATATCCAGTATAACGGCACAGGTGGTGGCGTTGATAATGTCAAACTAGGTTTCGCGCGGTTTGATATTGGTCTTTATGCATTCAATCCAAGTGGCGACAATGCCCGGCCGCCGGCTGATACCAGTCAGCAGGGTTACCCGGACGATTACTCGGTTAATGCGTGGTTCAAATCGATTGCCGGAACAGGATTGGATATTCAACTGGTTGCCCACTCCATGAATAGCGATATGCCGTGGGATGAGAATGTTGCAGAAGATGGCTTTGGTGTAACGGCGGTATATAACTTTGATGGATTCTATAACTTTGCAAACGGATACTCCCGCTTCGTCGTTCAATACGGTCAAGGACTGGCTGCCGGCGATTCACTGGGTAAAAATGGCTGGGGCTGGGCTAATTTGGACGACACTACTTCGTACCGTTTGGTGCTGGATGGGCTGGCAAATGTTTCCGGCTGGGATATTTCTACGTTCGCTTTTTATCAACAGGACAGTGATTTTCGTTGGTGGTCCGGAGCGAGCGAGGGCTGGGATAGAACGCGAATGGCCGTTGGCGTTCGTCCTTATCAACAGCTGAGTGACCATTTCGCAATGCAATATGAAATTGGCTATGAGTATTTGGATGATGAAAATCTCATGGGGGTTGATGGTCGTGGTGAAGGGGGGTTAACCAAAGTAACCGTCGCCCCGACTATTACGCTCAATCAGGGATTTTGGGGGCGGCCGCAGCTCCGCGCATTCGTTACCTATGCCACCTGGGATAAGGATGTGGCTGATGCCATAGATGGTAGCTTCGATTGGGGGACTCGCACCATCGGTGCTGGAGGATACACACGTAACGATGATACCAGTGCAATCAACTTTGGCTTGCAAGCCGAAGTCTGGTTTTAACGGTTGGAGTACTGGAAGAATCGATTTTTCCTGCTGTGTATTTTTTGGGAGCTTTAGCTCCCCTTTTTCCCAAGTTCAGGAGTCTGCCATCATGTTGGAAATTAAGGGCGTTGTTCAGCACTATGATTGGGGAGGCCGGCATTTCATTCCCCTTGCCACCGGCTCTGAATCTTCGGCGGATCTGCCGATAGCTGAATACTGGCTGGGCGATCACCAGGCTGGTACCGCCTTATTGTCTGACGGAACCAAGCTGTCTGCATGGCTCCAAGCCGCACCCCTGCAACGGTTGGGTAGTAAATCAATCGCCCAGTTCGGAAAGCGCCTTCCTTTTTTACTGAAACTGTTGGATGTTAAGTCACCTTTATCCATTCAGGTGCACCCCACAAAGGAACAGGCGATTGAGGGATATAAGCGAGAGCAACAACTGCATCTGCCAGCTACACAGCGGTGCTACAAGGACGATAACCATAAGCCGGAGCTGATGCTTGCTCTCTCGGACTTCTGGTTGTTGCATGGGTTCCGTCAGGATGAAGGTATACGCAATCAGTTGTCGCTGGAGCCTAGCCTGTCGGCCCTGCTGAAGTACTATGACAGTCATGGTCTCAAGGCCTTGGTGGAGCATATTTTTTCTCTGCCGAAGTCCCAATTGGGGGAGCTGATTGGGCCTGTTATCGAAGGTCATCGGAGCGCTTACGAATGCAATCAACTATCCAAAATGGATCCCATATTTTGGTTGGTGAGAGCAGCATTATTAGGAGAAGCGCAAGAAAGATCGATAGATCCGGGGCTGATCATGATTCTGCTGCTCAACCTGATGTATGTTCCGAAAGGTGAAGTTGTGTTCCAGAATGCCGGTGTTCCTCATGCCTATCTGGAAGGGCAGACTCTTGAGCTGATGGCCAATTCGGACAATGTCGTGAGGGGAGGGCTGACCGGCAAATTGATTAACGTGCCTGAGTTGATGCGAATCACCGAATTTGAAGGGCTGAATCCTAGCTTGCTGCAACCAGTCCCTCTTGATTGCAATTGCCGAGAATATGTCGTGCCTGTGCCCGACTTTGCACTACGCGAATACTGCCTGGCTAGCGGTGAGAAACTTACTACGCCGGAAGACGACGGCCCTTGCCTTTGGTTTATTTTAAGCGGTGAACTACGCATATCGGGTTTGCAAAATTACGCCACTGCTGGTGATGCTTTTTATCAGAAGCCAGGTGAGCTATGCGTATTGGCTGCGCAAACCGATGTCGTGCTTTATCGAACAGCGACGGGCCATAGAAACTTCTAAGCGGTTGCGTCCGGATAGCCGGAATTACAATAGTAGTTACGAAGATTGTCTGGTGGTTACAGTGGTTCGCATTTATCCGGCATCCTTTTGATCACATCCGATACTGTCAGTTTTTACAGGCTTGTTTTGGCCGGCATCCAGGTTACTATAGGAAAGCGTCAGAACGCTTTTGTGAACTTACTCGGGAGAGTATCCCCGGCAACCATGGAAAGGAATATATGTCTACGTCTTCGAAAGAAAATCTATATTCGTTTTTTTCCTTTTGGTAGTCTTGATTCTTAATACAAGCTGAGCCTTTTTTAAATATAGTCCTTATATCCGCAAAGCTGGATTAGCCCTCACTCTCTTAAGTAGATCAGGTTCGTGGAAGGAAAACCAATGATGTGGTTATTGCGTTCCATCAACAATATGTCTTCTCAAAGGCGACTCTTTGTACTTTCATTGACATCTACAATTTTGCTTGTCTCCTTTATGATTTTTCTTTTTTACCTAGGAAACAAGTTAATTAAGGCGCAAAGCTCAAAAATTGAAGCTGCAAAAGAAATTAAATACAAAGCAACCAATGCACATCTGTGGTTTGAAGAAATTATGTCGGGCGATAGAGGGGAGTCTATTGACGACGTATGGCGCGATATCGACCAGGCGGATTGGTATGCCGGGGTGTTACTCGACGGGGGCGATAATAATGTAAGGAAATTCTATCCTTTAAAGGATCCTGTTCTTAGAAAGGATATAACATCAGTGCGAAAAGCATTGACTAGATTTGAGGAAATTGCACGGAAACGATACCAGAATTTTTCTGACTCAAATCCAGGGACAGAAATAGACATTAAATTTGACACTGTATTTCATGAGTTCATTCAGCTGGCAACTTCCGTGGAGACAAAATTGCACCGCCAAGTTGATATTGAGCTGTCTTTTTACCAGAAGCTTAGTTTTTTTGTCATCGGGGTATCGACTTTACTCTCGTTTCTTCTAAGCAGATTTCTATACAGACGGGAAGCTTTGAGGTCAAATCTTTTAACCTCGCTAACTGATGCTCAGATTTCCATTGAAGAGAAAAATAAAAAACTGTACGAGCTTGCGCATTATGATTTTTTGACCGGATTAGCGAACCGGAATTTGTTTATAAAACGAATGGACACCGCATTAGTTCAAACAATGAAAGGGAATGGCTCAGTCGCTTTACTCTTTATTGACTTGGACCATTTCAAGATTATAAATGACCAACATGGACATCATATTGGTGACCGGCTGTTACAGCAAGTTGCTGGAAGATTGCTGGAAACCGTTAAAGATAGAGAATCGGTATATCGTTTAAGTGGCGATGAGTTCGTAGTGCTGCTAAATAACTTTAGTGCACTTGAATCTTCCTTGTTGGCGGCGGAGCAAGTAGCTGCGGAGTTAGTCGGTGTTCTTCAGAATCCTTATCAACTAAACGGGCCAGTGGTGTTCATTACTGCCAGTATCGGAATTTCCGTGTATCCTGAAGATGGCATAAACACCGAGCAGCTTTTAACCGCTGCGGATCAAGCCATGTATTCTGCAAAGTCATCGGGTAAGAACCATTTCCAGTTTTATTCCAAAGAGCTGAGCCGGCTAATTAAATTGCAAGCGGAAGTTGAAAGTGATTTAAGGGTGGCTATACAGGACGACCAGTTCGAACTCCATTTTCAACCTCAATGGCAATTGGCGACAGGCAAGATTTCCGGTGTTGAAGTTCTTGTCAGATGGCGTCACCCCGAACGAGGACTCTTATTTCCAATTGACTTTATCCCTGTTGCGGAATCTTCTGGTCTGATCAAAAAATTAGACTTTCTTATTCTTCGGAAGGCAATCAACCAGTTGGAAGCCTGGCAAAATGGCAACTTCGATGTTGGCATATTAGCTATTAATATTTCCCCCGTTTGTTTCTGTCAATCTGACTTCCTCGAAAAAATAAGACACTACATGAAGCAAACATGCATACAGGCAAACAACGTTGAGTTGGAGCTGACCGAATCTGTGCTGGTTGAAAACAATCAGCATTCTCAAATGGCCATTAGAGAACTAAAGCAACTCGGGATACGTGTTGCTATAGATGATTTTGGTACCGGCTACACGTCCATGTCTTACCTGAGAGATTTTTCGGTTGACACACTCAAGATTGACCGTAGTTTTGTCGCAGAAATCGACACCAGTAAAACCTCGCAGATTATCTTGAAGAATATGATTTCCCTTGGGGTGGATTTAGGGCTTAAAGTTGTGGCTGAGGGGGTTGAGACCAAGGCCCAGGAGAAGTTTTTAACAGCGCAAAACTGTCATACGGCGCAAGGCTATTTATTGAGCAAGCCGCTTAACTCAGAAGCTTTGGAAACATTTATACTCAGTAAAAAGGCCGATAATATTATCTCAATATAGTTTAACCTTTTGGTTAGCTGGTATTGTAAACCCCCAACTCGTAAAAATCTCGCTGGAGCTATTTCAGTGTGGTGCGGCCTTGCGCTTTAACTTTCACTCTGTACTTTAGGCGGAACAGAGCGAAAGCACTTAAAACGTCGTCTCAAACTTCAAACCAATCATCGGCATGATGTCGCCATCTTCGTCCAGGACCTCCCCGGTTTTCACATCAAACGATTCTTCGCCATCTACGGATGTACCGAGCACATTAACGATATCCAGGAAGGCAATCACGTTTACGTCGCCGAAGGTTCGGTAGTAATCCAACCGCACGTTTAGTTGGTGGAAGTCGTCATTCCTTTCGGTGTTGTTGGTTGTGTACTCTTTCGAGAAGCGCTGTGGGTTACCATCGCCCAGAACATTGTCGTGAGTGATGTATTCATCTGCTGGCGTGCCGGTGAAGTACTTCCATCTGGCGCCGACTTTCCAGGCGTCATTGATCTCCCATTTAGCACCGATGCTGAACACATGTGAACGGTGATAATCAGCGTCGTAATCACCTTCGCCATCATTATCGTTACGGGTGGATTGGTTATAGGAGTAGGTCGCGTCTGCTGACCAGTCATCGCTGAAATGTCGTGTGAGTACAGTATCGAAGCCGTAGGATTCACCTTCACCGTTGTTGCTGAGCAATCCATCGGTACGATTAGAATCCACCACCAACTTATCCAGCTTCTGATAGTAAGCTTCTGCTAGCAGGTTGTAGTTTTCGCTCAGTCGCCAATCTCCACCCAATGAGAAGTGGGTAATCTTCTCGTTCTCCAGAGAGGCATTGGCGGGATCAGAAGCTCTGTCTAAGAAGCTGGGCGCTTGATAAAAGAGTCCCGTGGTTAGCGAGTATCTCGAGGTAGACGTTGGAAACCAGGAGATGTTTAATCTGGGTGAGAGCAGATGTTGCTCAGCCAAATCATCATAGTCGTAGCGAACGCCAGTATTGACCTGCCAATAGTCAAACTCATACGCCTGATCAACATAGGCAGCGTAGGAGATGGCACTGATGTCATAGGCGGAGTTAATCGAATCAGGTTGCAGCACTATGTACTTCTGATCTGGCGAAGGGCGATAGTCATCATAGGCGTAGATAAAACGCTGCCACTCCTCTCTTAGCGTGGTTTCAAAAGTTAGATCAAAGGATCTCACTTCAGCGCCTGCTGTCAGCTCACCAAACTGGTTAAAGGTGGCGAAATCAGTGCGTAAGCCAATCTCAGTTTCATCCTCAGACAGCGTCAACAGATCTCTGCGCACAGGGATCCCATTGTATGGCGTAGCCGGCGGTACCAGATCCGGGTATGACTCACCTTGGCTGGAAAACTTGTCACTGATGCGATAGTAGAGGTTGGTCGAAAGCTCACTGGTTTGACCAACCAGAGCATGCCAGGTCACCCCGACCAGCGTGCTGTCCTGCTCAAGGTAGGAGATATTTTCCTCCAGATCCTCCGATTCAACCACGTGCTCCAGATCTCTTCTGAACTCTTCAGGCGAGTGCAACAGCAGGAACTCAACGCTGTGTTCGTTGCCGATCTCTGTCACCGATTTGAACAGCACATCGCTCATCCTGGGGTCCCCGATATCGTTCTCGCCAATAACGTCGAAGAAGTTTCCAAAGTCGAGATGACGCGCATTAAATACGATGCTGGTGTCGTCATCGATACCGCTCGGACCTTCATAGCCCACTTCCAGCCCGGCTAAATCCACACGTAAAGATGCGCTCGGCGTCTGCGCACCATCGATCACATCCAGTTTCAGTAGCGAGCCAGCTTTACCCCCATAGGCCGCGCCCCAGCCACCGGGCGAGAACTCGGCTCCCTGAATAAGGTTGGGAGCGAATATTGAGAATCGACCGCCGCCGCCGATATTCTCCAGCTCACCTAATGAAGCGTCGAAAT
>JANQMN010000150.1 GCA_028280065.1 Hahella sp. | reverse complement strand
AATTCTTTCGAGTACTTCTTTCGTTTACGCAATTTCAAATTCTCCAGTTAGGGGTATTATTCCTTAACTGGCCTGGTCAGTTCCATTAGACCACGTCATATATAACCATAGTCAGGGTTGTGAATCTGGATTTGGGTATTACACAAACTAAACACTTGCTTAATTATTATTAGTAGTTAGAGGACGTTCAGAAGATTCTAACGACTTTGCCTCCCTACGCCTATAAAAATATCTGAATTCAATATCAAGCAGTTACACTCTGTTACATTCAATTTAAAAAAGTTGCTAAAGCTTCTTGTATCTGAGTCGCTAACCAATACAACAGGTGAAGCGCGCTGCGCAAAGATAAAGCAGGCTAGCGTTTACCTTTTCAAGCAATCACTTATTTTGATTGGGTAAAACAGGAGAAGCGAGTATGCCTCAAATAATTAATACCAACCTAGCGTCAATTAACGCGCAGCGTCAATTAGATATCACTCAGCGGGACAGTGACCGCGCTCTGGAAAGACTTTCTTCAGGCTTGCGAATCAATGGTGCATCAGACGATGCTGCAGGTTTGGCTATATCCAACCGAATTACCGCCCAAGTTCGTGGTACCGCAGTTGCCTCCAGAAATGCTGGAGATGGTGTGTCTCTAGCCCAAACCGCTGAAGGCGCATTAAATAGTATGCGTGATGGTCTTCAACGTATTCGTGAACTAGCCCTTCAATCGGCAAACGGTTCTAACACAGATCTGGAACGCCAATCTCTTCAAGAGGAAGTGGACCAGCTAAAAGCTGAAATAGCCAGTATTTCAGAAAAAACAAGCTTCAACGGTCGTACTCTACTTGATGGAAGCTTTAACGATGTTACCTTCCAGACCGGTGCCAATGTAGGAGAAACAATTACTGTAAGCGTTGGTAAAGTTACCGAAGATACTTTGGGAACTTCCGTTACTAATGGCATATCCTCTAATCAGAATTTAGCAACGGGAACAACTGCTAACCAATCTATTACGGCTGGTGACCTCACAATTAATGGAGTTGCGATCGCTGCGCCTACTGGGTCAGACGATAATGCTTCGGATGAATTGAATGCGTCCAGTGCCATCGCTAAAGCTGCGGCTATTAATGATGTTTCTGATCAAACTGGCGTCATTGCAACTGTCAATACCAATACAGCGGAAGGTACTACTTTAGCTGCAGCTGGTGCTGTCGCTGCTGAAAACTTAACATTGAATGGTCAAACAATCTCCATCGGTATGGCGGGCATTGACCTCAAGGCAGATTTGGATGGTGTTGCTAGTGCAATCAACAATTTTAAAGATGCCACTGGCGTTGAGGCTACGGTAGTAGAGACAGAGACTGGATTTAGGGTTGATCTTTCGGCAGAGGACGGTAGAAATATTTCATTGTCTTCGGCGACCAGTAATACCAGTGCATTTGGCCTAGCTGCCGCGGCCGCCACCGTCGAAACTACCTACATTGGCGATTTTACACTAGTTAGTGAAGATGGAAGTGATATAGTTATCGGAACTGATACAGGTAATATCGATAATTATGGTTTCGAGGCAGGTACTTATAGTGGGTCCAATTCCGGAGTTGTTGGCGATAATGTTACCGATAATGTCTTAACAGCTGGAGATTTGACACTTAATGGTGTCACTATTGGCGCGTCATACACATCGGATGATACAGCATCTACCGTCGATAAAGCTCAAAGCGCTATTTCTAAAGCCGCAGCTATAAATAGAGTGTCAGATGAAACCGGCGTCACTGCGGTTGTAAATGCCAATACAGCGTATGTGGATGTTGCTGCAAATGCTACTGCATTTACCCTTACAGTGAATGGTGAGGCATTAACCGGTGGTGGCAATAACGATGCAAGTCTCGATTTTCAGGCATTTATTGATGCTGTGAATAATACATCAGGTGAGACTGGTGTTCGCGCAGAAGCTGTAGACGCAAATACTGTGGCTCTAGTAGCAGATGATGGGCGCAATATCGCATTGACCGGTGCTGCTAATGGTATTTCAGCATTTGGTGATACTACTCTGACTGATACTAACTTTGGTTCATTGAGTTTGATTAGCGGTGGAGATATTGAAGTTAGTACTCTTACTGGTAACAATGAATATGCAGGCATTGCTGTTGGGACTTACGGTAGTGGTGAGCAAGGTACTCTCTTGAAGGATTTGGATATCTCGACTGTCGATGGAGCAAATGCAGCGGTAATTGCAATTGATAACGCGATTAACCAGGTATCTCAGGTGCAAGCTCAATTGGGTGCTGTTCAAAACCGCTTTGAGGCAACCATTTCCAACCTGGCCGTACAAAGCGAAAACTTACAAGCCGCTAATTCCCGGATAACGGATGCAGATTTCGCTTCTGAAACAGCTGAATTGTCCAGAACGCAGGTATTGCAGCAGGCAGGTATCTCGGTATTGGCTCAGGCCAATGCGAGACCTCAGCAGGCATTGTCACTACTGCAGTAAGGTCCATAGGTCTAATATGAACCCCGGACTAGCCGGGGTTCAAAGAATCTTTTAGACTGGACTTTGAGGTGACTCATGAACGATGTGAAACTGAACGTAATCAGCCTAGGTGGTAGTTCTAATACAACTGCTGCCGGTGCTACGTCGTCTGCACCTCAACCGCGTGAAAGCCGACCTTCTGATAGTGAGAAGCAACCATCCAAAGTGCAGGAGTTTATACGGAATCAAGAGATTTCAAAGTCTTCTGCCACTGAAGAAACGAAACAACGCCAAGATCAGCAAAAGGAACAAGTGCAACAAGCTGTTTCCAAGTTGAATGACTACATTCAATCTGTGCAGCGGGATTTGCAGTTTAGCCTTGATGATGCGTCTGGCAAAGTGATCGTAAAGGTTGTTGATCGAAACACCAATGAGGTGGTTAGACAGATACCGGATGAGGTGGCCTTAGATCTGGCCCGTAAGTTGCAAAAAGATGAACCAATTAGTCTTCTAAGCACGAAAGCCTAGATATCGGCAAATCTTTAACATTCTGTTACAGATTTATACTAAAAGGGGGCAAACTTTTGCCCCTTTTTGCCGATACATAGTCTATATGGCTAATGTCGGATACTAAGGTGTCTGACTTCGACAATAGGGTTCAGAGTATGGCTAGCATATCTTCGGTGGGAATCGGGTCCGGTGTACTTACCAGTGATCTCATTGATCAATTGGCCAATGCTGAGCGTGCCCCCACTGAAGCTCGTCTCAATGCGAAAGAAGAAACGGTAAATGCCGAAATTTCTGCTTTCGGGCAAATTCAAAACGCTGTGACCGAACTGCGTTTGCCGGCGCGATTATTGGGAAATCCGGCGGCGATGCAAGAACTCACCTTTTCATCAAGCAGTTCAGCTGTTTCAGGTTTTGTAGGCTCCGCGGCGCAGGCCGGTACCTATTCGGTGGAAGTCTCCAACTTAGCGCAGGCGGCTGCACTATCCACCGGTACATTTTCAGACAGTAACGTAACTACCCTTGGTACTGGAACGCTAGCAATTAATGTTGGAACCGGTTCTGCAAACATAACCATCGACAGTAGTAACAACACACTGGATGGCCTTGCCGAGGCGATAAATGCAGAGTCGAGTTTAGACGTTACCGCCGCAGTTATTAATAACGGCTCGGGATATCAACTTGTAATCAGCTCCAATCAAACCGGCTTGGACAATGCCATCGAAATCGTTGTTGATGACGACGACCTGACCGATACGGACACTAGCGGCTTGTCCCGGCTTTCATTCACTACCGGCGCTGAGAACCTAACCGAAGCAGTGGAGGCAAAGGATGCTGCCTTTAAGTTTAATGGAATCGATATAACCCGCGGCAGCAATACCGTTGATGATCTGTTAACCGGGGTAACCTTTGAGCTTAGCAGTACAAATGCCGGTTCTCCTGCGACAATTACCATTTCCCAAGACAGTGAACAGGTAGCGGATCGGGTTGAAGACTTTATCGAGAAGTTCAATGAGTTAAGAACGCTGGTTGATGAATTGACGGAATTTAACGCAGCAAATCCTTCAGAATCTGGTTTGCTGCTCGGCGATTCGACGGTAAGAACGATCAATGGCCAAATGCGCAGCTTGCTATCCAGCGTTATCCCAGGTTTGGAAAATGCCAGTGTCCGTACCTTGGTTGATGTCGGCATTGAAACCAGTAAAGACACTGGTCTATTGGAGTTTAATCGCTCTACCTTTTTGGAAGCATTAAAAGACAACCCCGACGATGTAGTTGCCTTATTTGCCGAAGACGGCAGAACCACAGATAGCCAGGTTGAGTTTGTTACCAAGAGTATTAACACCGTACCTGGCACTTACGATATAGAAATCACACAGCTGGCGACTCAAGGAACCATTGCAGGAAATGTCGATGTTAGTGCGGGGCCTGATCTTACTGCCGGGACGAATACATTCAAGATTTCTGTAGATGGTGTCGAATCGAACGATATTACTCTCAATGCTATTGATTACGCTGACGGAGATGCGCTGGTTGCAGAACTCCAGTCGAAGATAAATGCCGATACCACCTTATCCGGAGCAGGTGTTTCCGTGGTTGTCGGGTTGGATGGATCCAACCAATTAACATTTACATCAACAAGTTACGGGTCCTCTTCCGAAGTTAACTTTACCAGTGTGGATGCTAATTTGATTGCCGATATAGGCATTGACGTTGTTGCCAGCCTGCCTGGAACTCCCGGAGTCGATGTTGCCGGGACCATTAATGGCCAAACGGCGACGGGTTCGGGCCAACAACTGTCATTGTCCGGTTCAGATGACGCTACCGGGATTGTTTTAAATATTACAGGTGGAAGCACCGGAAGCCGAGGTTCCGTGACGTTTATTGAGGGCATCGGCGATCGGTTTGTGGACCTTGTTACAGGTTATATCGGTGTCGATGGCATTCTTACGAGCCGTACCGATGGTTTGAATGCACAATTGCTTGAAATTAGTGAAGAACGTGTTGCCTTGGATTTGCGAATCGAGACACTAACCGAACGTCTGGTGAAACAGTTTACTTCAGCCGATATCCTGATCAATCGGCTGAATAGTACGGCTGATTTTATCGGCCAACAGCTTTCAGCTCTTGTCGGCAACAACAATAACGACTGATAAATCGACTATATTTAGATAAAAGGCTATAAAGATTTTGTGACATTGACCGATACAAGTAGTAATTGAAAGGGCAACCATTGCACTTAAAAATAGTCGGTTAAGTTCAAATAGAACATTAGGGTGAGCCATGAACGCAGTACATCAATACCAAAAGGTCAATACGCAAACCAGTGTTGTGGATGCTGATCCGCATCGGTTGATTCAATTATTACTTGATGGTGCTCTTGAACGTATGTCAGTGGCAAAGAACCGCATACAAGCGAAAGATTTTGAGGGTAAAAACAGGTATTTGAACAAGTCCATTGAGATTGTCGGTGGTTTGCGGAGTTTCTTGGATTTTGAAAGGGGGGGGGATATAGCCGGCCAGCTTGAAGCACTATACGATTATGTCGAGCGCCGTCTGTTTGAAGCGAATGTGCGCAATAACATAGAAATCATTGATGAATGTATGACTCATTTGAAGAAAGTAAAAGAAGGTTGGGATGGCATCCGACAAGAAGTATTGAGTAAAAAGATTGCTTGAATAGGGAGAAGCCCTGTTTGAAAAAGCCGCTTTGATTTCATAGCGGCTTTTTTAATGGTATATGCTGTTCGTAAATTAACTGACTTGGTCGGTTATCAATCCTTTCCTGCTAACACTTCAATATGTGCTGCCGCACTTGAAGCAAGAGCTTCCAAATTGTAACCGCCTTCCAACATTGAAACGATTCTCCCATGCCCGTAGGCATCAGCGACCTCCTTCAGCATACGGGTAATCCAGCGATAATCCTTTTCTTCAAACTCCAAGTGCGCCAAGGGATCGTCCTTATGGGCGTCGAAACCTGCGGAAACCAAGATCAACTGTGGTTTATGGTCCTGAAGTTGATGGAACCAGTCGCGTTCAACGGCACGCTTGAATGAACTGCCTTTGCTGTATGCCTCTAATGGCGTATTGATAATATTGGGACGGTCGACGCTATGGTGTGAAAAAGGGTAGAGTGGATATTCAAAACTGGAACATACCAGAACCCTGGGGTCGTCCAAAAAAATATCGATTGTGCCGTTGCCCTGGTGGACGTCAAAATCAATGATTGCTACCCGTTCCAACGCATGAAAATCCAAAGCTCGACGTGCAGCCACCGCAATATTATTAAAAAAGCAAAAACCCATGGTGCGATTGCGCTCGGCATGATGGCCAGGTGGCCTGACCGCGCAAAAGGCCGTATCGGCCTGGCCACTCATCACCATGTCGGTGGCTTCGACAGCTGCGCCGGCGGCTAGGTAGGCTGCCCGCATGGAACAATTCATGAGGGCCGTATCCGGATCGACCATGATCATGCCTTCTGCCGGATCCAGCTCTTCCAGGTTTTTGATATAGCTGTCCGGATGAACGGCGAGCAGGCAATTGCGATCGGCTTCCTGTGGAGTGACTTCATCCAGCTCTTGCAGCAGGCCGGTTTGGTTTAGGCGCTCACGAATGGCTTGAAGCCGTCTGGGGCTTTCCGGGTGGTGCGCACCCATATCGTGAAGCGTGCAGTCCTGGTTAAATAAAAAAGCAGTTTTCATAGCTGTTGTTTTTCTTATAAATCCTTGCCTGCGGGCCACAATGAAATTTGCGTAAGTCAGGCGATATCGCTTTCTCTAGTATGCTTAACTTGGAGTCGTCTGGCAAATGTGCGGCCGAACAAAGCTGATATTTGTCAAACAGTCTGAAACTTTATTCGCTATGCTTAAACCCAATCCAATCGGGCTGTGAAGGAGTTTGAAAGGTGAGCACCCGCCATCTTGAATCACTGTTTAATCCGAAGTCGATTGCCATTATCGGCGCGTCAGAGCGATCCACAAACCTGGGAGGCATTGTTCTGCGCAATCTGATGGGGTCGGATTATGCGGGGGAACTGGTTATTGTTAACAATAAAGGTTACGCCAATGTGCATGGCATTCAATGCGTCCGGCGCGCCAGCGTACTGCCTTTTCGGCCCGATGTGGCGATGATATGCACGCCGCCGGAGACTGTGCCGATGATTGTCCAGCAATTGGGGCAGCAAAAGGTAAAGGTGGCGATCATCATGACAGGAGGCTTATCCCGAACGCATAGCCGCAGCGGCAGGCCTTTAATGTACTCCATTCAAGAAAAAGCCCATGAATATGGGGTGCGGATCCTCGGACCGGAAACCATTGGCATTATCGCTCCTCATAACAAAGTGAATGCGACCTATATGCATATGGGCGTGATGCCGGGAAAAATCGCCTACATCGGACAATCCGGCACGATGGCCAGCGCCGTGATTGACTGGGCATTGAATCGCGGGATCGGCTTTTCCTACATGACCACCTTAGGCGATGGGATTGATGTCGACCTGGATGATTTAATCGATTATTTCGCTCAAGACAGAAAAACTAAAGCTATTCTGTTGCATATTGAAAATATCACATCGCCTCGGCGATTTATCTCGTCCGTACGCGCGGTATCACACGGGAAGCCTGTTATCGCGATTAAGAGCGGCCGCGTTCGGGAGTCGCAATGGAATCCGGTGGAGCTACCTGCCGGACTGGTGGATGCCGACCGCATATACGACGCCGTTTTGCGCAGGGCAGGGGTGCTGCGGGTCAACGGGACTGACGAGATGTTCGATGCACTTGAAACCCTGACCCGGATGAAGTCCGTTTACGGGGATACTCTGCATATAATTACCAACGGGCTCGGCCCCGGCGTGATTTCGGTAGACAGATTGGCGTCGTTGGCCGGTGAACTGGGAAATCTATCGCCGGAAACCATAAGCGAACTTTCCAATCACTTGCCACCCTATTGGACCCGGAAAAATCCCATCGATCTAAACTATGATGCCAGCCCCGAACTCTATAGAGATGTGTTAAAGATTCTTTCCAAAGATACCCATGTATCTAATGTTTTGGTGCTATTTGCGCCATCTTTGCTGCAAGACAGCCTGCAGGTTGCCGATGCGGTCATCGACTTCTGCAAAACCACCCATCTGAACATTTTTACCTGTTGGCTGGGGCACAGTACGGTTCAAGATGCCAGAGATGCTTTCTTCGAACAGGGAATTCCCAACTATTCCACGCCGGACAAAGCCGTGAAAGCTTTGATGCACATGATCAACCACCGGCGAAGTCAGCAGGTGTTGCGGGAAACGCCGGAGTCTTATACTGATCCTACGGTAAACCATTACAAGCTGCATAAGTCGGTCAAGGCAATCTATAAATCCGGACGCCGAATTTTAACCAACTCGGAATCGCGGCAGATTCTTCTCGAATATGGTATCCCGATGTTGGATACCTATTACTGTGAGACCGACGACGAGGTTGTTCAACTTGCCCAGAAACTGAATGAGCCCATCACAATACGCATTTTGCATGAGCAGGATTGTATTCCGTTTCGTGCTGAAAAAACCGGAAGAGGTCGATACCGCGGCCGAGTAAAAGGCCTATTCGAAGAGCAATCGATACGTGAAGCCTGTAGGTACTTGCTGGAGCATTATCCGGACCATTATCCGAATAGCGGATTCATGGGATTTTCCGTTCAGCCGAGCTTTCAGTCAATTGGAGGGGTGGGGTTCAGCCTTGGGATAACGCGCGATCCGGTTTTCGGTCCTTTGATTGTCTGTGGCGCCAGCGGCGCGTCAATCAATGTTATCGCGGATCGGCGTATTGCGTTGCCTCCCCTCAATATGGTGCTGGCCAGGGACTTGCTGAGTCAAACCCATATGTACCGAATTCTCAAAAACTACAGCTATCGGCCCAATGAAGACATCAATCACCTGTGCGAAACCTTGGTGACTCTGTCCAGGATTATTATCGACATACCCGAAATCAGAAATCTGGAAATCGTACCCCTCTACTTTGACCAAAAAGGGGCAGTCGCTGTAAATGCCACCATCGAGTTGGATCAGCCGGGCCGACTTTCAATCCTGCCTTATCCCCAGGAGTTGCGGGAGTGGATCATGTTGCCAAAGTCAAAGCGCAAGGTCGAATTACGCCCGGTGAGAGGAGAAGACGAGCCTGGGCACGTTGAGTTTTTTTCTAAATTATCGCCGGAAACGATCCGGTATCGATTTTTCCACTACCGGAAAGCCTTCAGCCACGACGAACTCGTGCAAATGCTGCAAATTGACTATGACCGTGAAATGGCGTTCATTGCTGTCGGTACGAAAGCCGACGAAAGTGGCGAAGAGACGTTGGGCGCGGTGCGGGCATGGACCGACCCGGATAATCTCCGGTGCGAATTCGCCATTGTAATTCGAGATGACGTGAAGGGAGAAAGGCTGGGGTGGGTAATGATGCGTAAGATTATCGATTATTGCCGTGAACGCGGCACGATCGAAATGATCGGTAGCGTACTTTCAGATAACCGTCCGATGTTGGCGCTGGCGCAAAAAATAGGTTTCGCCATGCGTTACGATGAAGAAGAAGAGGTAATGGCCTTGAAGCTTTCCCTCAACAAGCCGGACGAATGGCAGGCGGAAAGATTGAAGATTGCCTGACGGAATCCTTTTTCCAAATCTTAAGGCAAGGAATCGTTTTCACCGGATAGTCATTCCTGACCGCTTCCTTTATTATGTCGCTCATATTTTTAAAGCTGTTCTGTTACGACTAAAACATAAGCAAAGGAGCATTTTGTGGAACTGGCATGCTTGGATCTTGAAGGCGTATTAATCCCGGAAATTTGGATTGCTTTTGCAGAAAAAACCAATATACCCGAATTGCGCGCCACAACCAGGGACATTCCGGATTATGATGTCCTAATGAAGCAGCGGTTGGCCCTGCTGGATCAGCACGGGTACGGTCTCCCGGATATACAGGCGGTGATTGCCACCTTGGACCCGCTTCCAGGCGCTAAAGATTTTGTAGATTGGTTGCGTCAGCGATTTCAACTGGTGATTCTTTCCGACACATTCTATGAGTTTGCTATGCCCCTCATGGTCAAGCTGGGAATGCCGACACTGTTTTGTCATCGGCTGGAAACGAATGAAAGCGGGAAAGTGGTCGATTACAAATTACGCCAACCGGACCCGAAACGCGCTTCAGTAAAGGCGTTTCATAGCCTGAACTACTATGTGATCGCGGCGGGAGACTCCTACAACGATACCACCATGCTGTCCGAAGCCGATGCAGGGATACTGTTTCACGCCCCGGATAACGTGATAGCCGAGTTTCCTCAATTCCCGGCTGTTCATACCTATGGAGATTTGCAAGAGGAGTTTTTAAAAGCGAGTAAGTTAATAAGTAACTAAGAGTTACATGCTTGCGACATAGCTGAGAAGTGAGGTAAAGCATTGCTTAGTGCTTTAACTTACTCTCTAACACTTCCACAATATGCCGAATTTTGTCCAGTGACTCCCTGTATTCCGCTTCTTCATCTGAATCCGCGACAATTCCGCCTCCGCCCCACACAGTAGCGACACCATTCTTGCAAGTCATAGTACGAATAGCGATATTGCTTTCCAGCCTGCCGTTAAGGCCTAACATAAATATGCTGCCGCAATAGACGCTACGCGGGAAATCTTCCAGTTCATCGATTATTTCCATAGCCCGTATCTTCGGCGCACCGGTTATCGAGCCACCTGGAGAGCAGGTTAACAATGCGTGCATGGGCTCGACCCCTGGTTTCAATGTTGCTTCAACAGTACTGACAAGATGGTGGACGTTGCTGAAGCTTTCCAACTTGCATAGGTCGGCCACTTGTACTGAACCGGTCTTTGCGATCCGTCCCAAATCATTGCGTAGCAGATCCACAATCATCACGTTCTCTGCCCGATCTTTTTCGCTGTGTAACAGTTCTTGGCCAATGGCATGATCGGCATCCGGGTCGCTATGTCGTTTACGGGTTCCTTTTATCGGCTTGGTCTGAATTTTATGGTGATCAATGCTCAAAAAGCTTTCCGGAGAAAAGCTTAAAACGTCTCCTTTGCCCGTGCGTATAAACGCGAAGTGGGGTGCATTGTGCTTGGCGAGCACTTTTTTGAAAGCTGAAAATGGATCCCCCTGATACCGCGCCTGTATAGGTTGAGTGAGGTTTACTTGGTAGCAATCCCCGCTATTTATATAGGACTTTATTTTCTTAAAAGCGCGCTGATACTGGTGCTTTGACCAGAGTGCGGAAAACTTGCGGCTGGGTCTGAATTCTGCTGGAGGGCGATTTTCCTTGAGTTTTATTTCTTCCGGGTAGGCAAGATCACCTTGTATGGTTTGTCGTTGATGATCAATGACGAGGAAGTTGGTCGGGTAGTAGCCGACGAAACAAGAGGGAGGAAATTGCATCTCGGTGATATTTGCTCCCGTATGTGCCTTATGCTGAGATTGCATGCGGCCGTATTCATAACTTAAGTAGCCCATAAACCCACCATTAAATAGGCTCTGTATATTCTCTATACGTTTGGGCGGCGTGAATTCCCGGATGAATGATTGAAGTTGTTGAGGCGCTAAATTCGTTGCAAATTGTCTTGGTTCAAAACCAATCAGTTCGTACTTTTCACCTTCTATGGTTTGAATGTGTAGCCAAACAAATCCTGGTTTTTGGCTGAGAAAGTCTAGAAGAGCGGGCTTCAGAGAATATTCGTAGTCGGTTGCAGGCATAAATGTGTTCGGAAGTAGCGGCTAACAACTTTGAAGCCACCATATAGTTTTAATGAAACTGCGATCTTACCTGATTCGTTCGACACCCGCTCATTTGTTTATCTGTTGCAGCTCCTTGCTGTAAAAATATTCGCTAAGTTGACCTATGGCAAAAGGCCTATGCCAATTGTGAGATCCCGTTAACAGTTCGTAACAATGCGTATACCACTGAGAACCGGTTCACAGATTGTCTGACACTTCTAACATAGACTGCACCTATGGTTAGAGAGGGGATGACCCGGAAATGCTAACTAAAGACTGCTCTTTAAGAATCTAACTGTATGTTTTTATAAGGTTATTAATCAGTGCTCCAAATTGGGGCGAAAACTGTGAAAACCTTCACGGAAACACAACAGAAAGATAATTAAAGTTACAGTCCAAGGAAGAAGGCTGAGTGTCAAGCAATAAGATTGATAGTCAATAGTCAATAAAGTACACGGATGAACAAAAAGATAAAAAATTTTTTAAAGTTCTAAAGAAAAACAACTCTTAGGAGAAACAAAATGAAAGGCCTGAATAAATTAGCATTAGTAGCAGCAATCGCAGTAGCATCCTCAGCAGCTAACGCAGAATTGAAAGCAATCGACGACGCCACTATGGCTGACGTTTCCGGTCAGAGCGGCCTGGTAATCGAAGCTGGCTTCGGTGGACCTTTGACTCGTACTGTTGGCGCTGGTGCTGACGTTGCTGCTGGCGGTTCTTTCGCTGATTGGGGTGCTGGTAATGCTAACGCTGGTATCACCATTGACGCGTTCAAATGGCAAGTAGATTTGGAAACTTTTGACGCTGCTACGAATACTATCGATCCTACAGCTGTTGGTCTTGAAGGTGGTTTCATCGCACAGAACATCGCGATCGCCGGTCAGGTTGACGTCACTATCGACGGTGCGGAAGATCTGTCTGATCCTGCTGCTCCTGTTGGCGGTCTGTACATGACTTTTGCTGACAGCTCAATCGACTTCAAAGTTGGAAACATGGCTTTCTATCAAGTAGGTGCTGTTGGTGGATCTATGGGTGGAATCGAAATTCTTGGTATGAATATCGATGGTCTTAGCCTGCTGATTCGTGGTAACGGCGCTCCTAACGCTCAGTAATCGACTACTGTTGCGTGTTCTGAAAAGGCTGTCTGGCGGCAGCCTTTTCTCTCATTAACTTGTTTTGGCCTACCGTTAGTTTAGTGTCAATGAAATATTTTCAATTCGCTCTCTTCAACTCTTTCTTTTTAAGCCTGGTATTCGCCTGCGGCGTTCAGGCAGAATTGAAGCCCATCAGTGACGAGGCTTTAGGGGACGTTGTCGGGCAGGCAGCCCCGGTTATTGAAATTGGCGGCCAAATGACCTATGAGCAAATTGTCTATACAGATCCCGCCGGCAATCGGGAAGTAATTCTGCCGGGAGGTACTTCTACCGACGGAGCCGTCGATACGAATTACTCCGGGGAAATCAGAGGCCAGACTTTTGGCGTCCCACAAACCGGGACCATATTTGATTTGTTTACCGCAATTCTTCCCCTGAGAATGGGTGAAGTGGATACTGACGGGGATAGCATTGGCGATCGTGCTGCTGCGGTATTTACTTTCCAGCCCAATATCGGCATGGGAACGGGGTTTTCTCCATTAAACATTACAGGAAACGATACGGTTAATATCAATGATCAAGTCTTTGTATCAGATCAAGGCATTGCGATATTGAATGCGCCCATAGGCGATGGTTTGATGACAATAGACGGTTCGACATATCAATATACCCATCCTGAGCGCTTGTTCTGATAATCCGTTTGGTCCGGCTGGCAAGTCCAAAATTCCTGCGGACCTGATTCATATACAGCTTCTATCTCATTTTCCCTTTGCTTTTACCATTTGTCTATAGATTAAAGTCACTGCTAACACTGTGATTTACTTAATATTTTGTCTATGCTCTATTAGCTAATATTTCCCTCAAACCGTATCATTATGTTCTTTATCTAACAACTAACCTGAGCTGCCTATCTGAATGAATACTTGTAAATCTGTCCTGATAACATGCTTCGTAGCACTTCTGACGGTTGGCTGTGGGGCAACCGGCGACGGAGAGAGTAAGCCTTTAAAACTGCTGGGCGTACCTCAATCGGCAGCTTATGTAGGCGTAGAATATGTATTAGAAGTTGGCGCCGACGGCGGCGAAGGTGAACTCAACTATTCGTTAACCAATGCGCCGGATTGGCTGGCCATGGAGCCGGTGGATAATCCTTTTCGCAGTGCCGTTATACTCCGCGGCATTCCCGAGATTACAGGTGGCGCTTCTTTAAGCGAAACGTATAACGTTACTCTCAGTGTCACAGATGGGAGAAATTTGGCTTCCGTTGAATTCGACCTGTTGGTAAGTGACGTTGATCTAGAGAGAGTCGTCGCGACAATTGGTGAAGGAGAAGTTTCTGACCTACCTGAAGATTCCAATACTAATGATACGCAGGAGCAAGTAATAGAGTCCGATAGTGAAATTGGAAAAGTGTGCATGGTTGATGAAGAAGGCCAGCCGCTATTTTCTAAGCAACAAGTGAACTCCTTTGTTGAAAACCAAATGCAGCCCCAGGCTTGGAATGGAAAGCGGGTCTCTTTGGCTTTTCTTCCTATTAATCTTAATCAAGTCTTGGTTCAAGAAGTGCTGGGAGATTTTAGTATCAGCGGGGATATTATTCCCGGTAAGGACATTTTGAGTGAAGTGCAATTGGATAATGGGGAGGTTATTTCTGTCACTTCGGGGAAATTTAGTATTCCTCGCAGTAAGGAAGACTGCCATCTGCTTCTTTTTATCATTGATGATCTTGATGCGGAAAAAACGGAAGCTATCAAAATAGAGCAAACCATCAAAAACATCGGTTTGCTGGATGTAGATATTAGTGAGACCGCGACAATTTCAATAAATGACAATGAGCCAGTAGCCTCTTTTGAGGTTGATAGGCTTTCCATTTCCGAAGGAACACTGCTGCGAACGGATATATTGTTGGATAAACCAGCTGAGCAAAATGTTAGGTTAAGGCTGATTATCGACGAAGAAAAGAGCACCACCTCAACCCAACTTGGCAGCGAGGGCGATCTCAATATTCAGCCTGATTCGCTGGAAGTTCAGATACCAAGCGGGATTGATCGAGCTTCAGTCGTCTTTCAAGTTAACGTTGACGGAGCTGATGAAAATACCCTCGACGAAGTGTTAGCGCTGAGTTTGGCCGACACAGAGACGGTAAATGCAGACGGTAAGGATGACTCGCTAAATGTCTACTTAAATGAGTGGATCGATGATTTGCTAATCCCATTGGGGACTGAAGGGCAGCTCGTTGAGGCGCGTGCGGATGATAGAGCGAATGTCTTTGTAGGTTTTCATAATGAAGGTCCAGAAGGTCAGGTCGTCAGTTATATCAAACACCTAAGTCGCTATGGCAGTGAAATTGGAAATATAGAACTATCCGTGCCAGAAGCAAATGTTAAGTTATCTGACTTTTGGGTCAAACGATTCGGCGAAGATACCGAGGAAGACGATGATATTCTTGAGCTTTTTCTCCTATTGCAGGTAGACAAGCAGGTCGCGTCAGTCCCGCCAAGCTCCGGTTTTGTGCTTGGCGGAACCGACGGGCTTGTCCAAAAGTATCGTAAAATAAACAACGTAGGCGACTTTCAACTTATTTGGGAGCGGCAATTAGGCACTCAACTGAATGACGAGTTCAATTCCATTGTCGTAACTGATACCGATGTGATCGTTGTAATTGGCACTACTGAAGGCGGGTTGCAGGATAAAAGTAACCTGGGTGACAAGGACGGGTTTCTCATTACATTGGACCTAGAAGGGCAAGTCATCGAAAGCCGCCAGGCCGGTACTTCAGACGCCGACGATTTCTTGATCGGCAACTTGGATGGCAGATCAAGAGTCCATGTTGCGGGCACTTACGCTGAGAACCCGACTTCAAATGAAAATCTCATCCGGTTACGATCTTATGACGATTCAGGGAATCTGCGACGTGACTTTTTATTCGGTGGTGACTTTAATGTGCCGAATGGAATCGTCAGCACCCAGCCTGGTGGGGTTGTAGCCGGGACAACCAATAGTGCGGTTCGTTTTTCAAACGGATTTGTTTTTAAAGAGCCGGAATCGGACCAGTTAGGTCTTAATGCCTTTTTATCCCTTCACAGCAGTCTGTCAGAGTTGACGGATGTTGAGTTAATCGGTGGACAGCAAGACGATTATGCCTGGGATATTGAAATTCTAGACACTTCAGTATTTGTGGTGGGGTCAACTCTAGGCACTGTTATCAGTGGACAGCCTGGAAACGGGAATGAAGACTGGTGGGTTGCAAGGTATGATATCGTAGAAAGGTCAGACAACGATGAAGATGAATTTCAAAAGAGCTGGTTACATCAGGGAAGTCATGAACTACCCGAGCGAGCTAAGGAGATTGTGACAACTGCTTTTGGAAAATCGTTTGTCTTTATCGAAGAGGAAAGTGAAAGTAGTAAAGTTCTAAGGGTTAAGCCTATCTCGAATTTCGATGGAGTAGACTTAAACCACGATTGCAGGAAAGTTAACGATAATTGTGAATTTGATTAGTGGACTAATCGTTTAAACGGCTTTTTCTTAAAAGCCAAAACTATCATACCTAAAGCAAGTAAAGCAGTTGTATGAGGTTCGGGTATATCAGTTACGGGAAGTGAAATACTAAACGTCCCGGAATTAGTCATCTGACGACTTCCCAAGCTGTTGCTAAAGTTGTTGATGTTTGATGTGTCGAAGATAACCAGTTCGTAGTATGTCGATGCTGCCAGCTCAAAGGAAAACGATCCCGAACTGGAAGTCTGACCTGCATTGAATTCAAAGATTTTTGTACCGTTTTCGAGATAAAGTCCGACATCGAAGAAGCCGGCGCCAAAAATGTTGGAACCAGTTATAGTTCTAGTGAAATTTCCAGCAAATGTTCCTGCAAAATCGGTTTCGAATATATAGGAAAATCCTGTAAATCCTGTGTCGCGCAGTTCACCGCCAAAAGAAGTCAAGCCAAAATCGATACTTCCTCTGCCACCCTCGATATCCCATCCGGATGTCAAATTGAGATGAAACTGGCTAGGATTTTGCCAGGTCACAAAGCCACTGGATTGTGCAGACGAAACACCTAGTGTCGAACTGACGGATCCGGTTAAATTGTTTTGTGTTTGACCTTGTGAAACGCTCAGAAACTGGTTGTCTTGGGAATTATCAAGGTTTAAGTAGGTGGCTAATGTGAGATCCGAGGATATTGGACCTGCGGTAGCATAGCCGTGAATGGATGCTGCTGCGAAGAGTGTACTGCAAAGTAAAACCGACTTTAATTCCATTTTAACCACCCGAGTCGTACTGCTAAGTTATAAAAGCTAACAAATTTTTACGTCAAGAAACATAATATAGGCTTCTTCGAAAATTTCTGAGAGTGGCTACGCAAAGCTGTAAATTAGTAGTTGACTAATATAATCATTCTTCAGTGTTAATCGGATGGAATCGTTAGTGTCAAATCGAATCCACCTTCATCTCTAGGCCGCAAGTCTACCAAGCCACCCTGAATCCGCTGTTGCAACAGATAGGGATCTACTCCTGGTAAGTTTCCAATGGTGATGGTGAGTTCCTGTCCATCTGAAGTGAAGCCTAGCTCTTGGCCATAGGGCAATGTCACTGGTTGGGTTTGCGTCTGTCCCAAAAGCTGTTCAAAAGTAAAAGCTCCTTCAGGAATCGTCAGGTTAGGGTGCGGTAAAACCCTTGGATTTAGCGGGGCGAGTTCCAGGGAGGGCACTGCAGCCAGTGCAGCTTGCTCGTTTCTCAATGCTGCGTCCACGGCCTGCTGCTCGAACCGCGCCCAGTCCTCTGCTATCAGGTTTCCCCTATCAGCTTGTTCCTCGGCCTCCGTCTTGACGGGCTCACCAGGGGAAATGGTAAATGTTCTGGTGACCTGTTGTTTAGGTTTTGGGGCGGGAGTAACGATAATCGTGGAATCCTTTACGTAAGTATCGGTCAGTTCTTCGCTCGTAAGCGATTTAACTTCAGCATTGGATGAAGCAGCGACCAGGAAACCAGAGGTGACTGCCCATGCGATGGCATATGAAAGTTTTCTATTCATCTTACAGCCTGCTTATCTGCTCTGTTGAATCCAACCAATAATCTATTGTCCAACAATAATACTCCATGTATGGCTATTTATCAGCAGCCTCATCGTAGAATAATGTTAAAGAATGGCCTAAACGAGCTATTAAGCTCTGGTAAATGGAAGCTCATACGCTGGATTAGGTCTAGACTACTGAAGCAAAAGTCCCGTATTAAATACTATGTTTGCTCAACTTACAGAATCAATTAATCAGCGTATTTCTTCTTGGGTGTCTAGGAGAATTCCTCCATCGAAAGAGAAAGTACTAAGCCATAAGGAGATTTTCGTTTTACCTACCCGTTGGGGGCTGCTTTTCGGTGCTATGGTGGTGCTGATTATCGTTACCGGCATCAATTATCAGAACTCCATGATCCTGGCCATGGGCATGTTTCTCATTGCTGTGATGATACTGAGCATTGTCTTTACCTATAAAAACCTTTCGGGGCTGGAATTGAGTTATAGGCAGTCTCAAGCCTGTTTTGCGGGCGAAAATGCTTCTTTTGAGTTTGTTTTAACAGGTAAAAACAGATCGAACCATATAGGAATTGAGCTTGGTTGGGTGCCTGACAAGTTTTCCATAGTGGATGTACTCGATGGTAAAGCTGTAAATTGCCAGATTGATTACCAAACTAAAGCGCGGGGTTTACTTGCTCCGGGTCGAATGCTGATTACAACAACCTGGCCGCTTGGCTTGGTGCGGGCCTGGTCCTGGCAGGATCTACAGGCGCAGGCAGTTGTTTATCCACGACCGATGGAGAGTGAAGAGCACTGGGGAAGTGCCGAAGGGGAAAACGAAAATTCTGGGCAGACCATGAATCTTGAAGGGCAGGAAGATTTCTCAGGATTAAAAACCTTTGTCCCTGGTGAGTCGCTAAACCGTGTGGCATGGAAAAAGTATGCCCAGACGGGTGAATTATACAGTAAAGAGTTTACCAACCCTGGTATCGATCCGGAATGGATCGATTTTACCGCATTCCAGATAGCCGATGTAGAAATGAGATTATCGATGATGTGCGGTCAATTACTCAGCACTCTTGACAAGGGCAGGCCTATAGGAATGAAGTTGCCCGGATTAGCGCTTCCACCGGGAACCAACTTTGTTCACCGTCAAAACTGCCTGACAGCGCTAGCGCTTTTTCCGGATCATAATTCGCGAATGCAGTCACAAGGGATTGGAGGTTAGGACGATGCTGCAGCGACGATTTCATCATGCCGCTTTTCTCGGTCCTCAGGCGCTGTTGTGGTTGGTCATAGCCCAACTTTTCGCGGTTCTTGCTCACTATGATATTGTTCCGGTGACCCTCCTCATTTTTGCAGCCTTATTGGTCGGCGTGCGTATTGCCGTAATGCGAGGCCGACTAAATGAACCGGGGCGCTGGTCGAAGCTGCCAATAGTGGTATTAGGCATTGGCTTGTTTCTAGTAGTTAACGGCTTCCAGTTTACCGTGGAAACTGCCGTGGGTTTTTTTGTATTGGCCTATGGTTTGAAAATGCTTGAACTGAAATCCAGGCGGGATGCCTACATATTTGGTTTTTTAAGCATTCTCTTATTGACTTTGGGGTTGCTCTTTAGTCAAGCGCCGTTTTTTACGCTCTACATTTTTCTATCCATGGCCGTTTGCTTATTGGCGCTAATGAGTATTAACAGCCGAATCTGCGTCGGTTTGCTCAAGCGTAATATGACGAATGTGATCAGCATGATGTTGCTTGCGATCCCATTGCTCGTCGTTTTTTATCTCGTTTTTCCACGATTCGGCCCCCTGTGGTCGATGCCGTTGAAAAGCAATACGGCCTTCACGGGATTAGGTGAGAATGTTTCTCCAGGAGACGTGGCGAACCTAGCCCGTTCCGGGAAACGTGCCTTCAGGGTAGTGTTTAATGGTGAAAGACCTATGCCTTGGGATCTATATTGGCGTTCTTTGGTTTTGGACAACTATGACGGCATCGCCTGGAAGCGCTCTTTTTATCAAAGAGCCCGAGATAAAAAACCTGTTTCAAAAGGATCGGCGGCTGAGTGGGATTATGAAATTGTGGTCGATCCTCACAATTTGGAGTGGGGCTTTGCTTTAGAAAATCCGGCAATTGCGCAGGGAGCAGCCTTTGTTACGCCTGACGGACTTGTGAGATTCAATACGTCCCTAAAATCTCCTACTGAATACCGTATTTCTGCGTCTTCCTTAGAAAAGGAACTTGTAATAAGCGACTTTGAAAAAAGCCAATTTTTACGGATGCCGCGCAATCTTAATCCCCGGACACGAAGCTGGGCAGAGGAGCTAATGGCGCAGTATTTGACAGATCAGCAAAGAATCGATGCGGTGATGACATTTTTCAGGACCGAATCCTACTACTACACGTTAAACCCGCCGTTGCTTGAAACCGATGATCGTGTGGATGAGTTTTTGTTTGATTCAAGGCGCGGCTTTTGTGAACACTATGCCAGTAGCTTTGCCTTTCTATTAAGAGCCATGGGAATTCCATCCCGGGTGGTTGTCGGTTATCAGGGAGGCGAGTGGAACCAGCAAGGTGGTTTCATGGTCGTCCACCAATATGATGCTCATGCTTGGGTTGAGGCCTGGATGGAAGGGAAGGGTTGGACCATGCTTGATCCCACCGCAGCCGTTGCGCCTTCACGGGTGGAGAATGGCATCCGTGATGCGGTAGCCGGAGAAGATACGTTTTTGCAGGATAATCCTCTGTCGTTAGCCCGCTTTAGCCACGTTGCTGTTATAAACTGGGTGCGCAATCAAATCGAGATGATTAACTACAAGTGGTATAAGCTGGTCGTTAATTATGATCAGCGACGTCAAAGTTCGCTGTTCAACGCGCTATTTGGTAAAAACAGCGCTTGGCATTTGGCTTATGCGACAATTTTTATTGCGGTCGGTATGTTCATCACAATAGGCTTCATGGCTCTCTGGCCTGAATGGTGCCGCCGTCGAAAACAGCCTGTACACTACCTATATGAACGCCTAGTCAGAAAAATTCAGGTTCGCTATCCGCAGGTGCACACGGGCATGACTCCTGGGAACTTGCTGGAAGTTACCCAGGCTGACAGCAAGAATATGCCTGAGTTAACGCAACTCATCAGGACGCTGGAGCAATGCCTATACATCGACACTCAGGTTGCAGCTAAAGACCTAAAACACATACAATCCGCCATCAAACGCGTTAAGATCTCTCCCGGATAGTGCATGTACCCATACCCCTGGCTAAAGGAATACTGGCGACATTGGTGTCAACAGCGTCAAGCTGACAAAATTCCCAATGCACTGTTGATTAGCGGTTGTGCGGGCGTCGGGAAAAGCGCTCTGGCGGTGCAGATGGCCAAATTGCTGCTCTGCTTAAGTCCTCTTGCCGATAAGGCGTGTGGAGAATGTAAAAGTTGCCGGCTGTTGATGGGCGGCAGCCATCCGGACCTGAAGACGATTGAGCCGGAGGAAGGCAGCCGTGCGATCAAAATCGGTCAAGTCCGAGAATTGACGGAGTTTATTCAGGAAAAGCCGAAAATCGGCAGGCACATCGTCGCGATTCTGAATCCTGCGGAAGCCATGAACCTGTACTCAGCGAATGCGTTGCTTAAAACCCTGGAGGAACCTCCCGGAAGTGCAACAATAATTCTAATTTCGCAGCAAGCCAGTTTGTTGCTGCCGACTATTCGAAGTCGCTGCCAATTATTGCAGATTGCCACTCCCAGGCATGCCCTGGCGGCCGAATGGCTGGCTTCTTCCACTGATCGGTCAGCCGAAGAAGCGTCGGCATTACTAAGCGCCGCAGGTGGGCAGCCGCTCACGGCGCTCAAATGGAACGAATCCAGCTACCTGCAACAACAGGGGGAAATACTGGTGGATTGGGCCGGCTATCTCAATGGCCGGCTGGATGCATTTTCACTTGCTGCAAAATGGACTAAGCTGGAACAGGAGTGGCTGTTAACTTGGCTTACCCGGGGATTGCGGGATGTACTGACTGCTCATGTGCTGGCATCGAATGAACTGGCTTCACCAATGCAGGTATTATTGAAGCGTCTGCAACCGGAAAAACTGTGGCAACTGTATCAGTTCATTTTGGAGATAAAAGGCAGTTTGAATGAGCAACGAAATCTGAATTTGCAGTTGGCGTTAGAGCATTGGCTTTTACTGCATAAACAGAAAACCCGTTAGTTTTACGTACCCATCTTACTTTAATCGTAACCACGCTGCAGGTAGTTATGGAAACCTATTGCAGATATCACCCTTTGGAACATGCCGGATGGCACTGCCTTGGTTGTCATCGACACCTCTGTAATCATTGTGTTGCCGCAGATGCCGGAGCCCACGCACACTGCCCGGTGTGTCAGGCTGTTTTGCGTTATACCGGCTCAGCGGCCGATATCGAGCCGTTTTGGCAGCGGCTTTCTGACTTTTTTGCATACCCTGTAGCAAAGGCGCCGCTAGCCTTAGTCTCCATTTGCACTATCGTACCGGCGATCGCAGGCGATGGATTATTGGGACTTATTGTCGGAGTTTTCCTGTTATGTGCTCAAACCAAGTATATGTACAGCATAATAGAGACGACGCAGCAGGGTAAAATGGCGCCGCCGACGCTTTCTTCGGCTTTTAGCGGAGGAGGCCTTTCCCTGGTTTTACAGCAGGTTGTTATCTTTTTCGTTTTTTTTGGCCTGGTATTTGTCGCCGGAATCTGGTTAGGGCAGGGCGCTGCATTGCTGGTGTTGGCCTTCATCTGTTTGCTCTTTCCTGCATGTGTGATGATTTTGGCAACCGAACGCAGAGTCTCGGAGGCCATTGATCCGAATCGATTAATCGGTGTGATACAGGGTTTGGGGTGGCCCTATTTTGTCATGTTCGGTTATTTGGTTCTGTTATTGCTGGGCATGGGGGCTGTGCTGTCTTTTGTGACCGATCACTTTGGCGCCGTGCTAGCGCGGACTGTTACAGGTTTTGTCACTAGTTATTTTTTTCTGGTGATATTTCACATGCTTGGTTATCTGCTTTTTCAATACCAACACCGATTGGACTCCGTGATTACCGCTGCAGATACCGGCAGGCCGTTGGAAAGGCATGTAAAGGAAGATAAAAAATTCCAGATAGAGATCGATATTGCCTTAAAAGAAGGACAATATGACGTCGCGATTGAAGCGCTGATCGTTCAGTTCAATCGTAAACCTCATGACAAACTGATTCTTGATCGGCTTTTCAAGTTATTGATGTTAACCCAAAAATGGGATCTTTTAGATAAAAAATCCCGTCCGGTGCTCGCATTGCTTCTAGAGGCGGGACGCATTCGCGAGATTCGTCAAATGCTTCGTGGATTATACAAGCAACGACCGGAATTCGAAGTGCGCGATCCACAATTGGCCTTCCATCTGGCGCAATCGCTCTATCATGTTGGTGAGTATCGGTTACTGTTGCGCATTCTCAAAGACTTTGGCAATCGATTCAAAAACGCTACGCAGGAACCGGAAGTTTTGGAATTGTCAGCACGCACACTAGCCAACGGCCTTCACAATGGCAGCAAAGCGAAGATGTATCTCCAGTATCTGGCCAAGGAGTTTCCTGCCCATAGCCTGGCGGATAAAGTACCGGAGTCTCTGCAGTCCCTGGAAAAATCCGGACGGATACCTGAACCGATAGCAAAGTTCGGGTAGGTTAAGATTAGATCCGTGCCTCAGCCATCCAAGATCGGTGGAATGCCTTGGTCGGTGATTTCAGTACACATTTGGTTGTACTTTTTTACTTTCATGGGCATTTCCCGTGCCGCAAAAGTTTGCATGGCAATTTGATAGGTTTCTAAAAGCAGTTGCTGGTCGTCTATATGTCTGTGTAGGTTGTCCAGAAGCGTTTCTGCTTCTTTCAGTCGTCCTGAATTCAGGCAACTGGTTAGCAAGCGAAACTGATAACGATGGTCGGGCAAGGGGTGGTCTGCACCATACTTTTGATATTCCTGCCATATACTGTACGCTGCGTCAATGTCGCCCCGTCCAAGGGCTGCTTCGAGAGTCGCCTGGGTATAATGTTGGCTTTCCGGATCGCTAGGGTACAGCTTATAAAGGTGAAAGAGGTGCTGTAGTATTTCCTGATTGCTCGGGTGATGCTGATGAAGTTTGCCGAAAATCGATCGAGCCTTGTCGAAATCCACCTGGTTAATCGCCTTAAGGCCTTTAGCGAGCGCTTCGCGAAACTCCAGGTCAGCTTCTTCCTCGGTCTTTTCCGGGGCAGCGTTTTTGTGATACCAAGCGACCCAAGGCCACATTATCGCCGCTCCGGCGAGTAATCCCCCGGCATGTGCCACATAGGCGATATTTGAACCTTCATTGGTGAAATACTCGAATGCTTCCTTTCCCAGCCAAATGGGCAATACCAATAGGGCAGGTGCACGAAAATAGTTGAAGTAGAAAACCACGAAGTAGAAAAAGCGAATCTTGTGCAAGCGGTAGTAGGTGACATACATGCCCATTAATCCCGATACGGCTGCCGATGCTCCCACCAGCGGCATTAGCGAGTTGCCTTCGGTGAGCGCGTAAATCCAGCCGCCTACTGCACCGGCCGTCAGATACGCCATAACATAGAGTGCTTTGCCAAGAATGGTTTCGATGGCAAAACCGGCAATAAAAAGTATCACCATATTGCCGATCAAATGGACAATATCGCCATGGAGAAATTGATAGGAGATCAAGTCCGAAAGCTGGGTTTCGCCTGGGATGAGCCCCATTTTTCGATAGCTCAGCTGGCTGAGGTAATTATTTTCGAGATACATCCGTTGTTGTTGCCAGGACGCAAAAGCCACGGGTTCGATGAAGTCGGCGCCATTGGCCATCATGTAGTCGACAAAGCTGCGGTCCGAGAGCATTAAAGGGATAAGCGTATCAATCTCTCCCGCGTTAACGCTGGCATTGACTTCCCTGGCTAGTTCTTTCCTGGAGTCCTGTCCAAGATTCGTCACCCGTAGCAGAAAATCCGCATATTCCTGTGCTTCGAACTGCGGCAATTCTTGCTCGACATAATATTGATAGGCTTTGCTCCAAAGATGGTTGTCCTGCCCTTGCAGTTGAAAAAAAAACAGGACGTTAAGAAAAATCAAAACGAGTGTTGCATAGGGCGGACGGCGCCAATCTAGTTTTTGCTCTGCCGGTAATATCAACATGCGGTTATGCCAATAAGGGTGTGGTCAGGAAACTCCATGCTTTGTCAAGTAAATCGGTAGCAGTTTTTCCAATGTGTCGACTACTGTCTGTGTCTGGCTATCTATCTCGATATTCAACTCGTCGCCAATCGAGATGTCAGAAAACGTCGTCAATCTTAGGGTTTCCGGGATTAAATAGACGGTTAGCAAACGGTCTTTTAAGTCACCTATTGTCAGGCTTGCGCCGTTAATGGCGACATAACCCTTATAAAAGACATAGTTTAGCCAGGCTTCCGGAATTTCGATAGTGACTGCCAGATTATTCTCGGTGGGTTCTAGGGCAACCACCGGAGCAGTACAATGGATATGCCCGGATAGTACATGGCCGCCTATTTCATCACCCATTTTTGCGGCATGTTCAAAGTTTACCTGAGTGCCGACGTTCAGGTTGGTCAGATTGGTCAGATTTAGAGTTTCCGCCATCAGATCGAAGCTTAAACAGTTTCTTGCGGCGCTGGTAACGGTTAGACAGGTGCCATTGATGGCGACACTGGCACCGATTTTGGTAGAGGACTTGTCTTCGGGGAATTCAAAAGTGTATCGCGTTAATCCGGGAAGATGCTCCGCGTTTACGACAGTCGCCGTGCCTTCCACTATGCCGGTGAACATGGGTGATGTTTTCCTTATGGTCCTGCATCACGACTTTTGCGTGGATGCCGTTTCAGTTGATGTATGCGAACTATGGTAGGATGATTAGGCCGAGCAAACAATAATCGGCATAAATTACGGGCCGGTCTAGTCTTATAGATAGCGCTATATTCGCGGCAGGAAAACTTTTGATTGGCGTAAGAATTGCTGATCTCGCTGAGATGTGCATTTTGAGTCAAAATTTTGTCATGACAACCATGGGGTTTGCGGCTCCTTATGAAGATCCACAATCCGAATAACTTGGAGTTTGACGCGGGAAGTCTACGTGCTCTTGCCAGAGGCGAGCTAGACCCTGTGCGTCAGGCGGTTGAGGATCACAAGGAAGAGCGGCGCCATCAGCAACAGAAGTCCCCCCACCAAGACCGTAGGCAATCTACAAGAGCATTAAAGCCTGCCGGTTCCCAACGAGCTGCCAATAAAGAAAGTCCGCGAACAGATGGCCATCTACCTGCGGCTTCCGGCAGAAGTGCAGGCAACAACAACGAAGTCGCCGCTCCGCCGCATCAGAAAAGCCGGGACTCGGCAGTTAAAAAGGAAGAAGACAAGCTGACGGAAGAGCAGCGGCGGGAGCAATATGAAACATTAAGAAATAAACAGTTTGAACTCACAGAAATTATTCGCGAATGCGAAGCTTTGGAAGTTCTCGATTTCGATCTATTGGCGCTGAAGTCCTACCCGGATGGTTTGTCTCTTTCCACCGCCAAGCGCCGGCGTGATTTATGGCTGCTATGTTGTCTGTTCTGTCTTGCTTTAATTCTGCTGGGCTGGCAGGGAATGATAGCGCCCTGGATTGCCGGGATGAGTCTTGGCGTACTGATACTACTTGGTACGCTTATGATCCGCCCGATTCGGAAAATTCTTTTTACTGCAGAAACGGTTGGCGATCTCAAGCAGACCCGCAAAACCATGGAGTTTCGCGCCCTCAACCACATTAAAATGCTGGAAGGCAGTAATGGATTGGCGTATCAATGCCAGATGATGCTGAGTTTTCGACCGTCGCTGGCGGAAAGGCGGTTTCAGCGTATTGTTATGCTCAGCCAGCAAAGTAACCTGATTAAAGCTATTCGTTCTGTTGCCGGGATTCGCCTGTATCTCACATATCTAGTGGAAGCACAGCAGGCTTACCGGTTAGTTAAACAGGAATATATGAAGACCGCGTCTTTGCTGAAGCGGGAATTTGCCGATTTCACCCTGCAAAATACCTAGACCGTCCTCCTGGATAAGCTTTTTCCATTATAAAGCGGTCACCTTTCCACAACTTCCCGGCCGCACAATAGTTGTGCATGTTTTTGCCCGGCGTATTTTCTTGGTGCGTTCTGGCTTGGAAATTGCTTCTTCTGGCACTTGCCTGTTATTTCAAGCGGTAGTAATGGGGAAGTTTCCATAAAATTCATAAAAACAATGGGTTAAATCACTTTATGCAAGTGGTTTATGAGAATTGAAAGATCCAGATTGGTGCATGTAAACATAGTGTGCACCACTATAGATCATTAAGGAGTAGAGAGTGGAAGAAGTTCGAAGCGCTGTACAGTCCCTGATACAAGGCGCTGATACTGTATTTATTTTGCTGGGTGCCATCATGGTTTTGGCCATGCACGCGGGTTTTGCCTTCTTGGAAGTTGGGACGGTGCGGCACAAAAACCAGGTGAATGCCTTGGTGAAAATTATGACAGATTTCGCTGTGTCCACCCTGGCATATTTTTTCATTGGTTACCAAATCGCCTATGGTGTCGATTTTTTCGCCAATGCCGGGGAGTTGAGCCAACGAAATGGCTATGATCTGGTGAAGTTTTTCTTTCTGCTTACATTCGCGGCGGCGATTCCCGCCATCATCTCAGGAGGCGTTGCAGAGCGTGCCAAGTTCTACCCGATGCTGATTGCCGCTGCACTCTGTGTGGGATTGGTTTATCCGACCTTTGAAGGCATGGTTTGGAATGGCAACTACGGTTTTCAGGAGATGATGGAAGCGAACTTTGGCGCGGCATTCCACGATTTCGCCGGTTCCATTGTTGTGCATGCGGTAGGCGGTTGGATTGCGCTTGCTGCCGTTTACCTTTTGGGTACGCGCAATGGCAGGTATCGTAGTGGCCAACTAGTGGCCTTTGCGCCTTCCAATATTCCTTTTCTGGCCCTTGGTTCATGGGTGCTGACGGTAGGCTGGTTCGGATTTAACGTTATGTCGGCTCAGACAATCGAAGCCGTCAGTGGTTTGGTGGCGGTAAATAGTTTAATGGCGATGGTGGGTGGAATATTTGTCGCGATGATCATCGGTAGAAAGGATCCGGGGTTTATTCACAATGGGCCTTTAGCCGGGTTGGTGGCCGTCTGTGCTGGCTCGGATGTTATGCATCCTATTGGCGCTCTCGTCACCGGTGGCGTCGCTGGCGCCCTGTTCGTTTTGCTCTTCGAGTTTATGCAGAAGCGAATGCATAAGTTTGACGACGTCCTGGGCGTTTGGCCGCTCCATGGTGTTTGCGGGCTTTGGGGAGGTATTGCCGCAGGGATATTTGGCGCAGAATCACTTGGCGGTTTGGGTGGTGTGACTTTCCTGTCGCAGTTGGTAGGTTCCTTAATTGGCGCAGGATTTGCCCTGGTTGGCGGTTTAGTCGTTTACTCTATTGTCAGAGCCATCGGAGGTATTCGTTTGTCTGAGGAAGACGAGTTCCAGGGTGCCGATCTGGCGATTCACAAAATTGGCGCAAACGCTGTCGAAACCTAGTATTTAGTAAGCCCGGCAATCCTATAATGCCGGGCTTTGGCTTCTTTGCTTTCTCCGGACTTGTGCAAAATTCTCATGCCTTTTGTCTTTCTCTACCGATTTAGTTTCTAAAAATCACCCTGGGATTCAATGGTGTTTGGGCGTATGGTTGTCCTCGTCTTTTTGCTTGACTTTTAAAACTATCAAACGTATGTTTCAAACAGTTGTTTGGAGTAGGATCCCTAGTCTTCCCATGGCGCAATCAGAAACTGTGGACCGTATCCTGGATGCGGCTGAGCTGCTGTTTGCCGAGCGCGGCTTTTCAGAAACCTCATTAAGGCAAATTACCAGTAAAGCAAAAGTTAACCTGGCTGCTGTGAACTATCATTTCGGGTCAAAGAATGCGCTGATACAGGCGGTGTTCGCACGATTTATCAATCCTTTCAGCCGTAATTTACGGGAGCGTTTGAAGTCGTTTTCGGCGGCTGGGGGCCCGGTATCTTTAGATGATCTTCTCAGGATAATTACTACCTCCCTGGTCGATGTCCCTGGCCGTAGCGACAAGAGCCTGTCTGTCTTTATGCGTCTTTTAGGGTTGGCCTATACACAATCGCAGGGACACTTGAGGAAATATCTTGAAGAGCAATACAGTACTGAGTTCAAGCTCTTTATGAAATTGTTGCGGGATGCGACCCCGCATTTAACCAAGGTTGAGCGTTTTTGGAGAATGCAGTTTATGCTTGGCGCTGTGACCTTTACCATGTCTTCTTCCGAAGCTTTGGGTAGTATCCTGCAAGATAAAGACGGAGTTGTTGCCCCTGCTGAGACCATTGTTGAGCAGTTGGTTCCTTTCCTCGCCGCCGGCATCAACGCGCCCTCCGCCGACTATCAACCCGGTCATAGTAAAGACTCCACACGTCTATCCGCAGGGATATAATATATTCCGGTGTTAATTGGCTGCCAGGAAATCCTGCCTGGCGACCCGCCACGCGTACCGGTAAACTCTCCTTTAGCCTACTCACTTTAGTAGGTTGTTCCAGTTGTTAATCAGGACCATGGATGAATAGCGAAATTCTAATTTCTATCGCTGACCAGACGTTGACGCTTAGAGATCACCAAACGAACAGAGCGCAATTCAGTATCTCGACTGCACTTAATGGTCCGGGCCAAACCATCAATAGCGGTTGTACTCCATTGGGAGACCACTATATACGAGCGAAAATTGGCGCGCATTGTCCGCTTAACACTGTGTTTGTCGGCCGTCGCCCGACTGGAGAAACCTATAGTGACAAACTTGCTGAGAACTACCCCGGACGAGATTGGATACTCACCAGAATTTTGTGGCTTTGCGGTAGGCAGTCCGGCTTTAACCGCGGACCGGGCGTCGATAGTATGCAGCGTTTTATCTATATTCATGGAACGCCGGATTCGGAACCAATGGGTGTACCGCGCTCCCATGGCTGTGTGCGCATGCGCAATGACGATATTGTCTGGTTATTCGATAAAGTCGATGTCGGCACACCAGTAACTCTTCAACACTAGACCTTTAAACAAAGACAAACCAATCTTGGTCAGGCTGACTCATGACTAATCAAATCGATGTGCTTGGCCCCCTGATAATTGATATACAGGGCACTAAGCTTAGCGTGGAAGATGCTGCACTTATTTGCCATAAATATGTTGCAGGTATCATTTTTTTTGCCAGGAATTATCAATCTCCGCAACAGATGCGGGAGTTGGTCGCTGAGATACGCGAGGTCCGCCCGGCGTTATTGCTTTGTGTGGACCAGGAAGGCGGGCGTGTGCAGCGGTTTAAACAGGGGTTGACAACATTGCCTGCTTTAGGGACGTTACCTAAACTGGCAAAAAGAAACAACGCCACCTTATCGTCACTAGTGGTTGCCCATGCGCGGTTGATGGCCGCTGAACTAATCGCTCTTGGCATCGACTTCAGCTTTGCGCCTGTAGTAGATGTAAATTACGGCCATAATCAAGTTATCGCCGATCGAGCCTTTGCCGGAACTCCGCAAAAGGTTGCCGACTGCGCCAGTCTCTATATCCGGGAGTTGCAATCCCTGGGAATGGCCGCGATCGCCAAGCATTTTCCCGGGCATGGCTTTGTCAGGGAAGATACCCACGTTGAACGGGCATGTGACTTCCGTACGAAACAACAGCTATTAGCTGAAGACGGCCTGCCTTTTGTCCGTGCTATTAAAGAAGAAGTGGCTGGAATTATGCCTGCGCACGTGATCTATTCGGAAGTCGATGACTTGCCCGCAGTACAATCCGCTGTTTGGCAGCAACAAATATTACGCCAGCAACTAGGTTTTAGCGGGGCCATCATCAGCGACGATTTATCCATGGCGGGGGCCGGTGGCGATGGGGTGGAGCAGCGGGTTGAAGGCTCCATTACCGCCGGGTGCGACCTGTGTCTGGTCTGTAATGACAGAAATGCCCAGTTGCGAGCGCTGGCGCATCTTGAGAAGATGCCTCTCGACCTATTTAAACCTGATGCGTTAGTAAGAAGGTCTGCTTTACGTTTACGTAAGGAACGCCAACTTCCCAATCGAGAACAACTTGATCAGGCAAGAAGCTTGCTTGGCGTTGGCTGAAAATGCGATATGCTTGAGAGAAATTCAAATTGATAACAAGGAGTTCCTGTGTCTTGGTCAGAAGCTAGTCAATGGTTATCTCTAGGTGGAAATGAAATCCACTGGATATTCAAAGTATTTTTGGTGGTCTTTGTAACCCTTGTCGTTAATTTCATAGTAAAGATCATACTGGCACGTCTTGAAGGCCAACTGCGTAAAACCCGGAATCTCTGGGACGATACCTTATTGGAGGCCGCCGGCAAACCAATCAGTTATTTTTTGTGGTTGCTGGGACTTTCTTGGGCGGCTGAAATTGCTCAGTCGGAGAGTGGCGAAGTTATATTCGATGCAGTAGGGACCGTGCGTCAGATCGGTGTCGTCGTGCTGCTTACCTGGTTCTTGATTCGATTTGTCGGCGGTGCGGAAAAAATACTCATTTCGCCGGATAAAATGAAACAGCCGATGGATCAAACCACAGTAATGGCGTTGAGTAAAATTCTACGCGCATCGATCATTATCACTTCCATACTGGTGATCATGCAGACCCTCGGCTATAGCATTTCCGGGGTTTTGGCGTTTGGTGGTATCGGGGGGATTGCAGTGGGTTTTGCCGCCAAAGATCTACTGGCAAATTTCTTTGGGGGATTGATGATCTATTTGGATCGGCCTTTTTCCGTCGGCGATTGGATTCGTTCGCCCGACAAAAATATTGAAGGCGTAGTCGAGCACATCGGTTGGCGTCAAACCTGTATCCGAACGTTTGATAAGCGCCCCCTGTATGTGCCCAACTCCACCTTCACCACCATATCGGTGGAAAACCCGTCGCGTATGACACACCGCAGAATCTATGAAACCCTAGGCGTGCGCTACGACGATTTTGCCGTTGTCGGGAAAATTGTCGACGATATCCTGCTGATGTTGAAAGACCACCCCGATATTGATCAGACCCAGACCATGATTGTGAATTTCAACGCCTTCAATAATTATTCGCTGGATTTCTTCATGTATACCTTTACCAAGACAACCAACTGGATCGAGTATCATCGGGTAAAACAGGATGTGTTGATCAAGGTGATGAATATTATTGCGTCGCATGGCGGAGAGATGGCATTCCCAACGCAAACGCTGCATGTGCCGGAACAGATTCAAATTCTGGAACAACAGTTCGGCGCTCAAGTGGACAAGCCGGAAATGGGCTGAGAGGGCTTTATTGGCAAGCCGCTATCCCGAAACAAGTAATTACAACGCTAAAATAAGTAGCAGGTCTGATAATGCTGGCAATTATAGGTGGGACCGGATTGACTGAGCTCGACGGCTTGAAAGTCGAAAAGGAATTTGCAGACGGAACTCAGTGGGGAAGCCCCTCGGCCCCAATAGTTCAGGTGCGGTTAGCGCAACGGGAAGCGCTGTTTTTGGCCCGCCATGGCAATCCACATCGAATCCCTCCCCATCAGGTAAACTATCGGGCTAATCTTGCGGCATTGCAGAAGTGTGGGGCTAGCAAAATTGTAGCCGTCAATGCTGTGGGAGGTGTCAACCCGGACATGGGTGCTACCCATATCAATATCCCTGACCAACTGATTGACTACACTCATGGGCGAGCCTGCACTTTCTTCGAGGGAGATTTGAAGGAGGTCACGCATATTGATTTTACCTACCCCTACAGCGAACCCCTGCGCCGGCAATTGATAGAAGAAATCGCCAAGGTTACGGATGATTTCAGTCAATTAGGCACCTACGCCTGCACTCAAGGACCGCGCCTGGAAACCGCAGCTGAGGTGAAAAAACTCGCAAGAGACGGTTGTGATATCGTGGGGATGACCGGAATGCCGGAAGCCGCCTTAGCACGAGAACTAGGCATTGAATACGCCTGTCTGGCTTTGGTAGTCAATCCAGCGGCGGGTGTTTCCACCAATATCATCACAATGGCAGAAATAGAGAAAGCCGTTGAAGAGGGTATGGGGAGAATTCGGCAAGTGATTGGGGCTATGATTTTAAAATGAACCCGATACCGTTCGAATGCACACACATGGGAATTAAATCTGAGGATTTTCTGTTGAATCTACTGGCAGGCTACCAGGAGTCTCAGCCGGAATGGGTTTTTCCGTGAGCGTTTCTTCGGGTTCGATAGGTATTTCAATTTCAATGGGAGTGATCATTGCGATCATGCCGAAGGCAGGATGATCGAAGTAATGAATTTCATTACTTCGCATTCGTCTGGGCAGTTCCAATTTATAAAATTGCAGTGGTTCCAATCCCATTTCAGCTAATGGGTTGGTTGGCGTTTCAGGATTGATCGGGTCGAATTCAGGGATGACCATGGCGTTTATGCCAGGAGCTGGGTTGATGTTAATTTCGGAGGAATCGGCCAACTCTTCAGGTGTTGTATTTGCGATAGTTGTGCTGGCCACAGGAGCTTGGTCGAACTGGAATAGATCTTCAGTTTTTAGCACCTCGTCGAACAGATTTGGTGCAGGTTGGTCCCATTTGGTGAGTAGCAAATCAGGTTTTACTTGTAAAAATCGGGATCTTCGTACCCGAATAGTGCCTTCCAACTGCTTATGATCATCAAGATCCGTCACGGTCGGGATGCGAAAGATCATATTGCGGTTATCTTCCAGTTCGGTAATCCAGGATAGATGATCGAGGAGGCGGTACTGCCTGCTGCGCCGGATGCTGGCAGCCTGGTTGTTCAGCAATTGCTCCGCTTGCGCAAGGAGTTGGGTTTGATTGGCGGTTAACGGCGTGAAGTCAACGAGGCGCTTGGTCGACGAATGTCGAGAAAGCCCCTGCCGGACGGTGAAATCTTCATCCGTGGACATGTAGAGTTGCTCGAAGACGACGACTTCTACCTGATACACCGTTTTCGTTTCGATGAGTTCTTGGGCGAACCCTGGCGAGGAAATGATCACTATCGATAAGGCGCGGATGACAAACGCTTTAAGCGAATATAGTGCCTTCAGGTCGTGCATATCGTCTTCTCTTTCCTTTTCTCTATCCGGGTGGCAAACCACTAATGACTTGGGTGCAAGTCGTTAAGTAGTTGTTCTACGAACTGCAAACGATGTTCGCCTTCTCCCAACGCCTGATTAATTTTAAATTTACTGCTGCCATCCAGTTTAAACTTAGCCGGATTTTGTTGAATCATTTTGACTAACTTTATCGGTTCCACCTTGGTTTGCGCAGCGAACTCCAGGCTACCGCCCCGGCCACCTAAATCAATCTTAGTGACGCCAATGGCATCGGCGTTGAGTTTTATGGACTGCTGCCGAAACAGGTTTTTGGTCGCATCCGGGAGTAACCCGAAACGATCTATCATCTCGATTTGCAGATCCTGTAACGCCTGTTTGTCTTTGGCATTAGCGATTCGCTTATAGAGAATAAGGCGGTTATGCACGTCGGGCAAATAACTGTCCGGAATCAGCGCCGGAATTCTGAAATTGATCTCGCAACCCGATTCCAGTGGTTGATTGAGATCCAATTCCTCGCCCTTTTGCATTGCTCTGACGGCGGCGTCCAGTAACTGAGAGTAAAGAGAGAAGCCAATATTCTGAATATGACCGCTTTGCTCTTCACCCAACAGTTCACCTGCACCTCTAATTTCCAAATCGTGGGTTGCAAGTGTGAAACCGGCGCCAAGATCCTGGGCGTTGCTTATGGCTTCCAAGCGCTTACGTGCATCTTCCGTGATCGATCTGGGTGGGGGCGTCAAAAGATAGGCATAGGCTTGGTGATGTGATCGACCTACGCGACCGCGTAACTGATGTAGCTGGGCGATGCCGAAATTGTCGGCACGATCAATTATTATGGTGTTGGCGGATGGAATATCGATTCCGGTCTCGATAATGGTAGTGCAAACGAGCAGGTTGTACCGCTTGTGGTAGAAATCGGACATTACCTTTTCGAGTTCGCGCTCCCGCATCTGCCCATGGGCAACCACGATACGGGCATCCGGCACCAGTTCTTCAAGTTCTCTGGCTGTTTTATCAATACTGCTGACTTCATTATGCAGGTAAAAAACCTGACCGCCCCGGAGAATTTCCCGCAGTATCGCCTCTTTCAAAAGGCTGTCGCTACGTTCCTGAACAAAGGTTTTTACCGACAGACGCCTTTCGGGCGGCGTGCCGATTATCGATAAATCGCGCACGCCTTGCAGCGACAGATTTAACGTCCGGGGAATCGGTGTGGCTGTCATGGCCAGAATATCGATGTTGGCGCGCAAGGCTTTGACCTTCTCTTTTTGCCTGACGCCGAAACGGTGTTCCTCGTCAATAATCAGTAAGCCGAGGTTTTGAAATTCTATGTCCTTCTGGAGAAGTTTGTGGGTGCCGATGATGATGTCGACCCGGCCTTCCGCTAACTTGGTTTTGACATTTTCGACTTCTTTACCGGTTCGGAACCGGGAAATCAACTCGATATTGATGGCCGTATCGGCAAATCGATCCTGGAACGACTGAAAGTGCTGCTGTGCCAGCAACGTTGTCGGCACCAGTACCGCCACCTGACGCCCGGAATTTGCTGCCAGAAAAGCGGCGCGCATGGCGACTTCGGTCTTACCGAAACCAACATCGCCGCAAACCAGGCGATCCATTGGATTCGGTTTCACCATATCGCCGATTACCGCGTCAATGGCAGTTATCTGATCCGGCGTTTCTTCAAAAGGAAATGCAGCGGAAAACTGCCGGTATGCCTTGTCCGGTTCCTTGCTGGCAAAACCCGGATGCGCTTCCCGCCGGGCATAGACTTCCAGTAACTCCGCCGCCGTATCCTTTATTTTTTCCGCAGCGGCCCGTTTGGCATTGCTCCAACGCTCAGAACCCAGTTTATTTACCGGAGCCAGGGCGTCATCCATGCCCGTGTAGCGGGCAATTTTATGCAAGGCGGCGACTGGGACGTAAAGCTTGTCGTTATTTGCATATTCCAGTAACAGAAATTCTTGGGTTTGGCCGTCGACTTCAAGTGATGTCAGTCCCCGATACCGCCCTATGCCGTGATCCAGATGCACCACTGGCGCTCCAACACGAAGCTCGGTAAGGTTTTGAACAATATTGTCGGATTGATCGGTGCTGCGCTTTCGTCTTCGGCGTTGGGGTATACGGTCCTGGTAAAGATCGGTCTCCGCGACAACAGCCAGACGATTGGCGTTGTCAATAAAGCCGTGGGAAAGCTCCGCAACGGTAATGCACCAGGCATCGGATGCAGCTAATACACTTTGCCAGCCAGAGTGGGTCTTAAGGTTAATCCGGTTTTCTTTGAAAGTATCGAGTAGAACCTGCTGGCGTCCCTGGGTTTCCGCGCAAATACAGATGCGCTGCCCCGCTGCTTGCAAGGTTTTCAGATTGAGTAGAGGTTTCGCCAGTTTGGCCTGAATGGATATATCCGGCAGCACGGTAAAACGAAACCCGCTATCCGGTTCCGGAGTCGGCAATGGCGAATATTGCGCTCTGGGAAAGTCTTTCACACGAGCGAAAAAATCTTCGGTGCGGAGATAAATGTTCTCCGGCGGTTGTATCGGGCGCTCGATATCGTGACGCAAATCTTCGTAGCGATCATTCAGTCCCTGCCAAAAGTGTTCGCTGGCTTGATGCAGTTGGGGGTAAAGAACCAGCAGTGCCGTTTCTTGCAGGTAGTCGAACAGGGATTCCGTCTCTTCAAAAAACAGGCCGAGATAATACTCTATACCTGGTGTGGCGATACCTTTCGCGACATCCTGCAATAATGGAACGTTGCGCGAACTTTCTGGAAATTGCTCGTAAAACTGCAGCTTAAATGTCTTGATGGCTGCTTCTGTGAGTGGGAACTCGTGCGCAGGTAACAACTCTATGCGTTCAATTTTGTCCCCTGACCTTTGTGTTTCGGGATCGAATAAGCGAATTGTCTCGATCTCGTCGTCGAACAGATCTAATCGATAGGGCTGGTTGCTGCCCATCGGAAAAACATCCAGGATGGAACCGCGGATGGCGAATTCTCCATGTTCCAAAACCGTGTCAACGCAACGATATCCTGCCGCCTGCAGGGTATTGCGATAGTCTCTCAAAACCAGGGTTTGACCGATTTTTACCAGCAATGTTGAGCCGCCGATAAAAGCTTTCGGAGGCAACCGCACCAGCGCAGTGGTCAAAGGGACGATCAGCAACCCCCTTTTTAGCGTGGGGAGCTGATACAACGTCAGTATTCGCTGGGAAATTATGTCCTGATGAGGGGAAAAAGCATCGTACGGGAGCGTCTCCCAATCCGGCAGCGTCAAAATGGGAATGTCGCCTTGAGCGCTCACTGCGGGTTTACTCTGCCCAAGAAAAAACCGGACGGCGCTTTCCAACTGTTCAGCAGCTTGCATCCCAGGCACGATGACTGTCACCGTGCGATGGCAGGTGCGCAGGGTCTCTGCTAGTACCAGTGCATCCATTTGACCGTTGATGAGCGGCCAGTTTCCGGTTTGGCTGGAATTTTCGGGTGTTTCGAATGTCATTTTAGCCTGTGCATCGAAAAGGGTAGCTGGGCATTCTACTGATAAACGGTGAAATCACAATGACTGCATGGAAGGCTTTTCTTCCTGCAAGGAGGAAAGATACCGGGCTTTTCTAAGCACTATTTTTACCGGATTGGGTAATTGCCTGAAATTAAAAGCGGTAAGCAAACACTCCAGTGTAGAAAAAAGAGACTTCGGTCACTATAATTACACCGGTTTTTTGGTTGGCTGATCGGTTCTTTTCTCAAGTTACGCGATACTTTGTCTGCTTTAGAAGGTGGGGAAACCTGCATAATCCGCTTTACATGCAATGTGTAAGTACGACCATTTCGAGGATTTTACGGGCGCAAGGTAGGTCGGGTGAGAAATAGGAAGGTATCCCGACAGCCGGAAAGTTTATTCATTTTTGATTTGGCGGGGCTAATGATAAAAATCAAAAAGGGCTTGGATCTTCCCATAGCCGGCGCGCCAGCACAAGTAATCGAAAACGGTAATAACGTTACCCAGGTAGCGCTTGTCGGATTCGACTACAACGGCATGAAACCCACGATGGAAGTGCAAGTGGGAGACCGTGTCAAGTGCGGGCAACTGTTATTTACCGACAAAAAGACCGAAGGCGTGCGCTATACCGCACCAGCCAGCGGTACAATCACTGCAATTAACCGGGGTGAGCGTCGTATTTTCCAGTCGATCGTTATTGATGTGGAAGGCGATGAACACGAAGAATTCGCTAAGTTCGAAGCAGGTGAATTAACGAACCTGACGCGCCAGCAGGCTGTTGACAATCTTGTCGCTTCCGGAGAATGGACATCCTTTCTTACCCGCCCGTACAGCAAGGTACCGGAAGTGGATGCCGAGCCGCACTCCATCTTCGTCACCGCCATGGATACCCATCCGCTTGCCGCTGATCCACTGGTCGTGATCGGAGAAGCCAAGCAGGACTTCAAACAAGGCTTGCAAATCATCAGTCACTTGACCCGTGGTAAAGTATTCGTTTGCACCGCGCCCGGCGCCCAGTTGGATCTTCCGGGTGGAGATGTTGTCCAAGAGTCCTTCGAAGGGCCGCATCCCGCAGGGCTTCCGGGAACGCATATACACTTTCTCGATCCGGTAAATGCCTCCAAGTTCGTATGGACGATCGGCTATCAGGACGTGATCGCAATTAGCCGCTTTTTTACTACTGGACGCAAGAGTCTGCAGCGCATCGTCAGTCTTGCGGGCCCCGTTGTCGACAAGCCGCGCTTGCTGAAAACCCGAGTTGGCGCTAATTTGGCGCAACTTACCGCCGGAGAGATAACCGCCGAAGATGCACGGCTTGTCTCCGGTTCGGTTTTAGGAGGCCGGCATGCGCGAAATCATGTTGCCTATTTAGGAAGATACACCAATCAAGTAACGGCGTTGGAAGAAGGTGACAATAGAGAACTATTCGGTTGGCTTTCCCCCGGTGCAAACAAGTTCTCTTTATTGAACATTTACTTATCCAAGCTGAATCCCAGCAAGTTGTTCAAATTCACTACTACAACCAATGGCAGTGAGCGGGCGATGGTGCCGGTCGGTTCTTACGAAAAGATCATGCCGTTGGATATATTGCCAACACAGCTATTGCGCTCCTTGATTGTCGGTGATACCGAAATGGCGCAAAAACTGGGTTGTTTGGAACTCGATGAAGCCGATATCGCGCTGTGCACCTTCGTGTGCCCCGGCAAATATGAGTATGGGCCGATTTTGCGGCAGAACCTTACTCTAATTGAGAAGGAGGGGTAGTAGTCATGGGATTAAGAGCAATTTTAGATAAGGTGGAGCCGCACTTCGAAAAAGGCGGTCGATTCGAAAAGTGGTATGCCCTCTATGAAGCGGCGGACACCATATTCTACACACCGAGCAAGGTTACCCGCACCACGGCTCATGTCCGCGACGGCGTGGATCTGAAGCGCATCATGATCACCGTTTGGTTCTGCGTTTTCCCGGCGATGTTTTTTGGCATGTATAACGTTGGCCTACAGTCCAATACCTTTTTAGCGGAAAACGGGCTGGCCATGGATAGCAGTTGGCATAGCGCTGTTATCGCCATGTTGGCAGGCAACGATCCCGGCAGTATCTGGGATAACATGATTTACGGCGCGGTGTATTTTCTGCCAATTTATGCAGTGACTTTCGTGGTCGGCGGTTTCTGGGAAGTCTTGTTCGCTATCGTGCGCAAGCACGAAGTCAACGAAGGATTCTTCGTTACCTCTATACTGTTCGCGCTGATTTGCCCGCCAAGCATTCCTTTATGGCAGGTCGCCTTGGGGATCTCGTTCGGCGTCGTCGTCGGCAAGGAAGTTTTTGGCGGAACCGGTAAGAATTTCCTCAATCCCGCGCTTACCGGGCGGGCATTTTTGTATTTCGCCTATCCGGCACAAATATCCGGGGATGCGGTGTGGACGGCCGTCGATGGCTTTAGCGGAGCGACCGCGTTGAGCGTCGCCCAGACTGGCGGTATGGAGGCGGTGGCGCAAAATTTGACTTGGTTGGATATGTTCCTTGGTTTCCAACAGGGTAGTGTCGGAGAAACTTCAGCGCTCGCTTGTTTAATCGGTGGGGCGGTATTGTTGATAATGGGAATCGCCTCCTGGAGGATCGTCGCGGGAGTGTTCATCGGTATGGCGCTTACCGCTACCCTGTTTAATATCATCGGTTCGACAACCAATCCGATGTTCGGCGTGCCGGCGCATTATCACTTGGTGATGGGCGGCTTTGCCTTCGGCATGCTCTTCATGGCCACGGACCCTGTCTCTGCTTCCATGACAGAAGCTGGCAAATGGGCGTTTGGTGCATTAATCGGCGTCATGACGGTGCTGATTCGAGTTGTCAACCCGGCTTTCCCGGAAGGCATCATGTTGGCAATTCTGTTTGCTAATTTATTCGCACCTTTCATCGACCACATAGTCGTCCAGGCCAATGTGAAAAGGAGGCTTGCTCGTGTCTAGCGCAAACGATTCGATTAAAAATGTCATCATTGTCGCCTTATCGCTATGCATTGTTTGTTCGGTCATCGTATCGGCGGCAGCGGTATTGTTAAAGCCGATCCAGGTGAAAAACAAAACCCTTAATTTGAAGGAAAATGTATTACGGTCGGCCGGTATGCTGCCGGAGAACGCGACCAAGAAAGAAATCGAGCAAATTTTCGACACCATTATTCCGAAGATCGTTGATTTGGAGACCGGCGAATATGTGGAGCCCGATGTTGCAGGCTATGCCACTGTCGGTAACTTCGATCAAAAGAAGGTGCAGTCGAATCCGGCAACCTCAAAGGCCCTGAGTTCTTCCGAGGATATTGCGGGAATCAAGCGTCGCGAACGCTATGCCAAAGTGTATCTGGTAACGGAAGATGGGCAGATCAGCCGGGTTATCCTGCCGGTACGAGGCTATGGTCTTTGGTCCACTCTTTATGGCTATCTCACTTTGAAAGGCGATGCGGATACGGTCATCGGCCTGGGATTCTACGATCACAAGGAAACGCCCGGGTTGGGTGCCGAGGTCGATAATCCGAGCTGGAAGGCGCAGTGGCCCGGCAAGGAAATTTACAATGACAACTGGCAGCCTGCGACAACGCTGGTAAAAGGCAACGTCAATCCAAACTCGCCTACCGCTAAGTATTCCGTGGATTCGTTATCCGGGGCGACACTGACGGCAAAGGGTGTGGAAAATCTCATGCGTTACTGGATGGGACCGAGTGGCTTTAAAACATTTTTAGAAAAGGTAAGAGCCGGGGAGGCAAACAATGTCTGAGGTTAGCGCAAAAAAGGTCTTATTGGATCCGATTTTCAACAATAACCCCATTGCTTTGCAGATTCTCGGTATCTGCTCGGCGTTGGCTGTCACCACGAGCTTGCAGCTGTCAATCGTGATGGGTTTAGCCGTTATTTTTGTCTGTGGTCTGTCCAATCTGTCGGTATCGTTAATCCGCAAGCACATTCCGAGTAATATTCGAATAATCGTGCAAATGACGATTATCGCCTCTTTGGTAATTGTCGTTGACGAAGTATTGAAAGCCTTCGCCTACGAGTTGAGTAAACAGCTTTCGGTATTTGTCGGATTAATCATTACCAACTGTATTGTATTGGGCCGTGCGGAAGCCTTCGCAATGCAGAATCCTCCGATGATGAGTTTTGTCGATGGCGTCGGCAATGGTGCGGGTTATGCCGCGATCCTGCTCGCTGTCGCTCTGATTCGTGAGCTATTCGGTGCTGGCAAATTGTTTGGAGTTGAAGTTATGCCAACCGTCGCCAATGGTGGCTGGTATGAACCAAATGGCCTCTTGCTCCTCGCTCCCAGTGCTTTCTTTATCATCGGATTCCTGATATGGGGGCTCCGTGCATGGAAGACGGATCAAGTGGAACCTGCGGACTACAAGATGGCAGCCCACAAAGTTAAGGAGGCATTCTAGTCATGGCTGAACATTTGATAAGCCTTTTCATCAAGGCGATATTTGTCGAGAACATGGCTTTGGCCTTTTTCCTTGGGATGTGTACGTTTCTTGCTCTTTCGAAAAAGATGGAAGCGGCGATCGGTCTCGGTGTCGCGGTTGTATTCGTGCTGGCAATCACTGTTCCGGTTAACCAGGTTATCTATAACGGTATCCTCCGCGAAGGGGCACTGGATTGGGCCGGATTTCCGAATGTTGATCTGAGCTTTCTTGGATTATTGACTTACATTGGAGTCATTGCCGCGCTGGTGCAGATTCTGGAAATGATTCTGGATAAATATTTTCCTGCCCTATACAACGCTCTAGGTGTGTTCCTGCCGCTAATCACGGTTAACTGCGCCATATTGGGCGCCTCACTATTTATGGTGGAACGTGACTATACCTTTGGCGAAAGCGCGGTTTACGGCGTCGGCGCCGGGATGGGGTTTGCATTGGCGATCATTGCTTTGGCCGGCATTCGTGAGAAGTTAAAGTACAGCGATGTGCCGGAAGGTCTGCGCGGCTTGGGGATTACCTTTATCACAGTCGGATTGATGTCGCTCGGATTTATGTCGTTTTCCGGGATTTCACTTTAATTGTCAGCGACTCGAATGCAGTAGGATAAGACCAGGATTTAGAATACATGAACGCAGAAATCGTACTTGGTGTAGTAATGTTTACCGTCATCGTGTTATCGCTGGTGGCGGTTATTTTGGCGGCGCGCGCTAAGCTGGTGAGTAGCGGTGATATCAAGATCGAAATTAATCACGATCCTGAACACACAATTACCGCTCCGGCAGGTGGTAAGTTGATGCAGACACTGGCTGCAGAGGGTATTTTTCTGTCCTCCGCTTGTGGCGGCGGCGGTAGTTGCGCCCAATGTAAATGCAAGGTGTTGTCCGGAGGCGGTAGCATGCTGCCGACAGAAAAGGGCTATTTCACCAATCGTGAAGAGCGGGAAGGCTGGCGTTTATCCTGCCAGGTTGCTGCAAAACAGGATATGGTGATCGAAGTCCCCGAAGAAGTCTTCGGCGTCAAGAAATGGGAGTGCGAAGTAGTCTCCAATGAGAACGTGGCCACCTTTATTAAAGAACTGGTGTTGAAGTTGCCAGAGGGCGAAAGCGTCGATTTTCGTGCCGGCGGTTATGTTCAACTTGAAGCGCCTCCTTATGATGTTTCCTTCGAACAGTTCGACGTTGAAGAAAAGTTCCGCGAAGACTGGGATAAACACAATCTGTGGCGCTTCCGTTCCGTGGTGAAAGAGCCGGTGATTCGCGCCTATTCGATGGCGAATTACCCGGAAGAGCGCGGTGTCCTGAAATTCAATATCCGTATAGCAACCCCGCCTCCTGGAACCAACTTTCCGCCCGGCCAAATGTCCTCCTGGACTTTTGCCTTAAAACCGGGGGATAAGGTGGTCGTATACGGTCCTTTCGGTGAATTCTTTGCCAAGGATACCGAAGCGGAGATGGTGTTCGTGGGTGGCGGAGCAGGCATGGCGCCGATGCGAGCGCATATTTTCGATCAACTCAAGCGAATTCACAGTAAGCGCAAGATGAGCTTCTGGTATGGTGCCCGCAGTCGCCGGGAAATGTTCTATGTCGAAGATTTTGATGGTTTGGCGGCTGCCAACGATAATTTCGTGTGGCACGTTGCGCTATCAGATCCGCTTCCGGAGGATGACTGGAAGGGCTACACAGGATTTATTCATAACGTGCTTTTGGACAACTATTTGAAGGATCATCCGGCGCCGGAAGATTGTGAGTTTTACATGTGCGGGCCGCCGATGATGAATGCTGCCGTGATCAAAATGCTGAAGGACCTCGGTGTCGAAGATGAAAACATCATGCTCGATGATTTCGGCGGCTAACCAGCTTACAACTGTGGGATTGTTTTGATGAAACGGACTTCTGGAGGGCAGCGTTGGCTGTCCTTTTTTGCGCTGGTTCTGACATTGAGCCTGACTGCCTGCGGTCAGCAATCGCCGGAACTGTTGGCCAGTTCCGGACCGATTTTCGGTACCACTTACCAGGTCAAGTGGAGCCCGCAGGGTGTTGCCGCCACTAAGGAAGACATAGATAAGGGTATTTTGCAGATCCTGCAACGGATCGATGGACTGATGTCTACCTACAAGCAGGACTCTGAACTCAGTCGCTTTAATCTATCGCCGGTTCGGGAGTTCTTTTCCTTGGATCCCGAGACGGCTGAAGTGATTAATCTGGCCTTGCAGATTAGTGAGATTTCCGGCGGCGCTTTTGATGTTACCGTAGGCGATCTCGTGCGGTTGTGGGGGTTTGGCCCCGATTTTAAGCCGACACAGGTGCCCAGTGACGAGCAGATACAGGCTAAAAAGTCGGTTGTCGGATATCGGAACCTGCAGTTCGGCCAGAATCCGAATTCGCTGCAAAAGCGCACGGATCTTTACGTGGATCTTTCCGCGGTAGCCAAGGGCCATGCCGTGGACAAAGTGGCCGATTTCCTGTTGGCGCAGGGCGTCAGTAGTTTTTTGGTGGAAGTTGGCGGAGAATTGCGTAGCCAGGGACGCAAACCTAATGGAGAATTCTGGCGTATAGCTGTTGAGTCTCCTTTGCCGGAAGCCCGGCAGGTGCATAGCGTGATAAGCCTGGAGACGATGGGCATGGCGACATCCGGCGATTATCGGAACTTTTTCGAAGAGCAGGGCGTTCGATATTCCCACACAATCGACCCGCGTACCGGTCGTCCGATCCAACACAAGTTGGCGTCTGTAACGGTTTTACATACAAAGGCGGCCATTGCCGATGCTTGGGCGACCGCACTAATGGTTCTGGGTGAAGAAGAGGGATACCAGTTGGCGGTCGAAAAGAAGATTGCGGCAATGATGATTATTAAAGCCGAGGGTCAGTTCAAGGAATTGACCACGCCGGCATTTAGTGAAGCGGTCAAAGCGACCGAGGAGGGCTGAACATGAGCATGTTTTTTGTAGTCTTGGGAGCAATGTTATTGCTCGTTACCGCAATGTCTATTGGGGTGATAATGGGGCGTAAGCCTATAGCGGGTTCCTGTGGCGGGATGAGTGCTCTGGGTATGGAAGTCGCCTGCGATATTTGCAAAGGCGATAAGTCGAAGTGTGAAAAAGAAATAGAACAAGCGAAGGAATCCGCAGACCAAGGCCTTGCCTATGATGCCATGTCGGAAGACGCTGAAAAAAAATCTTAAAAGTAGATTGGCATCCTGCACGGTTAGATGGCTTGGAGAAGCTAACTAAAAGAATTTTATTGGTCTTCCGGTTGTGAAGGCCAGCGTGGGAGTTTGTAGGTGGAAATCAACGAATATGATTACGACATTGTCGTGATCGGAGCCGGACCTGCGGGAGAGGGTGCGGCGATCAACGCTGCCAAACATGGCAAAAGAGTCGCTATTATTGAAGACAAGCTGCAGGTCGGCGGCAACTGCACGCACATGGGGACCATTCCCTCCAAAGCCTTAAGACAGACAGTACGGCAGATCATCCAATTCAATACCAACACCCTGTTTAGATCTGTCGGCGAACCGAACTGGTTTACCTTTCCGCAAATTCTTCAGGAGTCAAATCGGGTCATTGATAAACAGGTAAAAATCCGCACCAAGTATTACGCCAGGAACCGTATCGATCTGCACCGGGGAAGAGCCTATTTTCAAGACGCCAATCGTATTGAGGTGAAGAGTCCCGGTGGCCGAAGTATTTTATGTGCTGAAGAAGTTCTGATTGCTACCGGTTCCAGACCTTACCTGCCACCGGATATCGACTTTAATCATCCGCGGATTTATAACAGCGATACGGTGCTGGGATTGAACCATACTCCCCGGAAAATCATTATCTATGGCGGTGGTGTAATCGGTTGTGAATACGCCTCGATTTTCTTAGGACTTGGATCGAAAGTGGATCTGATAAATCCAGGTTCACGCCTGTTAAGTTTCCTGGATAACGAAATATCCGAAGCCCTGCGTTATCACCTGCGGGATAACGGTGCGCTGGTTCGTCAGAACGAAGAGTATGAATCGGTATCCGGCGACGAAAAGTCTGTGGTTCTGACGCTTAAATCAGGGAAAAAAATCAAAGCAGATGCATTTCTTTGGTGTAACGGTAGAACGGGAAATACCGACCAACTTGGGCTGGAAAATGTTGGTTTACAGCCGAACAGCCGTGGCCAGTTAAAAGTAGACGAGCATTACCGCACGGAAGTGCCGCATATTTTTGCCGCAGGCGATGTTATCGGCTGGCCGAGCCTGGCCAGTGCGGCTTATGATCAGGGACGGTCGGCGAGTGCGCATATTATGCAACGGGATAATGCCCGCTATGTGGATGATGTGCCCAGCGGCATCTATACGATTCCGGAAATCAGTTCTATCGGTAAAACCGAAGCGGAACTCACCGAAGCCCATATCCCCTACGAAGTCGGCCAGGCATTCTTCAAGGATATCGCCAGAGCCCAAATAACAGGTGATACGGTGGGGCTGCTTAAGCTGTTATTTCATCGGGAAACGAAAGAAATACTCGGAATCCATTGCTTCGGTGCCCAGGCCTCCGAGATTGTCCATATCGGGCAGGCCATCATGGCGCAGCCGGGAGAGCTGAATAATATCGAATACTTCGTTAATACCACTTTCAATTATCCAACCATGGCTGAGGCCTATCGGGTCGCGGCATTGAATGGGTTAAACCGGATATTCTAAGTCCTGCAGATACTTACGGATTTTCTTCAAAGTAGCGCTTAACAAGGGTGGGGTAGTCAGTGATGATGTTCCTGACTCCCGCTGCCTGCAACTTATCGATGTCCGGCAGGGTGTTGACTGTCCAGCAGGAAAGCTCGACATTGACCTCATTGCAGTCAGCAACGATGTTCTTATCGGCCAGGCTGTAGTTCAACACAAGAAATTCACACTGATACTTCAATGCCGCTGCCAATGGGCTGGGAAACCTACCCCCGGCGACATAGCCCGTGCTGATTCTGCTGTTTAAACGTTTGATTTGCTGAATCACCCAGGTGTTTGCACTGGTAACGATGCTTCTTTCGAAGAGCTTTTGACGCTGAATGAGTTCGACCAGGCGATTACAGACATTGTTTAATCGCGCTTTGGAATCTGGCTTGACTTCGAACTGAATGGACTCGAATTCGGGGCAGGCTTCAATGATTTCTGTCAGCATGGGTATTGGTGTCGGACGATACCATGGGGGCTCATGGCGGTTGGCGTTCAGGGCAGTCAGTTCTTTGGCGGTTAGCTCTTCGACCTTGGCGGAGTGGCCCGTTGTCCGGTCTGTGGTCTTGTCATGAATGACTATTAATTCGCCGTCCATGCTCAGCTGTACATCCAGCTCAAAATGACGGATACCGGCCTGATAGGCGTGAACGAAAGAAGCGACGGTGTTTTCCGGGCATTCTCCCCGGGCACCCCGGTGGCCGACAATTTTCATCCTTCCGCGCCTCCGGCGACACTGGTACGGGCCATTCGCAACGCTTTTCTTTTGGCCCAATCGCTGCGGATCTTTCGACGCCAAAGAAACTCGACAATAACGTAGGCGATCACCGATAACGAGAGTCCCATCACCAACGACCCGAAAAGCAGAGGAACCCCGATTTCGTATATTTTCTCTGAAAGCCAACTGAAACTTAGCTGAAACTCAAAGCTCATCGCCGGCATCCGCAGAATATAAGCGCCGACCAGATAATTGAAATAGAACATCGGCGGAATGGTAATTGGATTGCTGATCCAAACCAGGGCGACGGAGATCGGCAGGTTGCTGTTGATCCAAACAGCAATGACGGCGGCGACCACCATTTGGAACGGCATCGGCAGGAAGCAACAGAAAATGCCGACCAGAAATGCCTTTGAAACGGAGTGGCGGTTGATGTGCCAAAGATTCGGTTCATGCAGAATAGAGCCGAGAAACTGCAGGGATTTCATTTCCTTGAGTTTTTCCGGCTTCGGTACCAGCTTTTTTATATAGTTCTTCGGCATGAATGATGATCACAAGCTAGCTATTTAAACAGATCAAAAAAACGAGGGTGTAAAGAATACGCATTTTCTCGGCATTAGTCGTGTTATAATGACCGTTGTTTAGCGGGACCTCACTTTCCGTTACAAAAACTTAAGGGCAAGAGTACGTTTTACAATGCGGTCATGGATGATTGCTTTCCTACTTGGCTGGTATTTAATCTTATTCACAGGGCATTTCTGGATGCAGCCGGTAGCTGCATATAGTGTAGCTCTGGTAGCGGCATCGGTCGCTGTGCTCCTAAGTTTATTTTTGTTAACAGCCAGCAAGGTGCATGGAAACAAAATTATCCCGGCGGTCCTCTCCTGGATATTGCTTTTTGGCAGCGGGCTCCTGGCCGGTTCCTGGGTGTTACATTCTGCTGCCTTTTCACTTCCTGAACGGCTCGATCAACAGGAGTTACAGGTCGTCGGTCGTATATGTTCAGTGCCCGAAATCATCTTCCATAATGCGCCGGATGCTCAGAGCCGTGAAATTTCAAGCTTTCTTTTTTGTCCGGATGACAGCATTCCGCAAGACACAAATCTACCGAACTATCTTAGAAATAGTGTACTGAAATTAAGCTGTTATTACTGTGGTGTGACAGTTCAGGAAAATCGCTATTATCAAATCGACCTAAAACTGAGATTAAAGCGGCCGTTGCAGAACTTTCATGATCCTTGGGAGTGGCAAAAACAGTGGCGGTATCCTTGGCATGCCAGAGGCGTGGTGCGTGGTATCGAGGCTCTGGATACACCAAGATCGCCATCCCTGGCTGCGCGAGTTCTTGACATCAAGACATCGGTAAGACAGTCCAGTCTCACGGCGATGGCCAATAGTTCTCATATTGCAAGTATGGCTGCATTGCTCTGGGGCGACAAAAGTGGCCTGGATTCTTCCCGGTGGCAACATTTAGCCGATAGTGGATTGACCCATTTGTTGGTGATTTCCGGGCTGCATGTAGGTTGTTTGATTGTTTTTATATCCTTTCTTGCTCGGCTCATATTCAGCAAGATAAATCGGAAAATAAGTCTTTACCTAACCCTGGCAACGGTTGCGCTGCTATTGGGGTTGTACTTTTGCGTGGTTGAATATGGCGTCCCGATTGTCCGGGCAACCTCCGCAGCCGGGACAGTAGCTTACTTAAGCCTTAGCCGCCGCAAAGTACTGCCTTCAACCTGGTTTCTTGCGGTATTAACCCTCTGTTCGCTTGTCGATCCTTTCGCCTTTGTCAGTAGAGGATTTTGGCTGTCCTTTTCCGGTGTGGCGTTACTGCTACTTGTCTTTGGCCATCGACCGCTGTTGCAACCGGGAAAGGTAAAATCGCTTTGGCGGGCGCAAGTCGGATTCTATTTTGGCTTAACTGGTTTGCTGACGCTTTTTTTTACACAAGTGTCAATGACTGGACTGCTTGCCAATCTGCTGGCGGTTCCTTTAGTCAGCCTGGTGATTCTGCCGTTGGGACTCCTGGGTGTTGTAGTTGCGCAGTTCTCCAGTTTCTGTGGCGCCTTTTTATTCGGATTAGTGGACGGCCTGTTTTCGGGATTCTGGTTGATTGTCGAGTTCTCCACCCAACTGCCTGTATTAAATCTTGCCGCCAGATCGACAGAAGTCGCATTATGTTTGATGGCTCTTGGGGGTGTTGGCTTAGTGCATTTCCGTCTGCCATTTGCCTGGCTGGTTTTGCCCATGGTTTTTTTCTCTTCCGCTATTGGCATTAAACCGGCAGAACCGCTGCCATTTCAACTCACGGCGTTGGATGTAGGCCAAGGATTGGCGATAGTGCTGCAAAGCGCCGGTCTGGAAAGCGCCGATGGAGCGACAGTTCTCTATGATGCGGGTCCTGCGACGCCTGCCTGGAATGCCGGCCAAACAGTGGTGATTCCGGCACTGTTGGAGGCCGGGACCAAACTGGACGCCATGATCGTGAGTCATAACGACAGCGACCATGCCGGTGGAGCAAACGTTGTCGTGCAAGCCTTTCCAAAGGTTAACATTTGGGCGGGACAACTTGAGGCGGTCACTCGAAGCCAACCCTGTCAACCCGGCCTTACCGAAAGTGTCGGCGAAATGGAACTGACCTTTTTGTGGCCTCCGGCGAATTACCAGGGCAACGATAATAATCGTTCCTGCGTTGTGAGGATTCGCTGGGGAAATCTGTCCGTCCTACTGCCAGGCGATATCGAGAAACAAGCTCAGCAACAGCTTATGACGCAATATTCGGAGTTGAAGGAAGATCCCCTGCGCGCCGATATCCTAATCCTGCCGCATCATGGCAGTGGCAATGCTTTTGACCCGTATTTTTTAAGCAGGGTTGAACCGCAATTGGCCATTGCAGGCGCCGGCTATCAAAATGCGTTCGGTCACCCCCATTGGCGCTTTGAAGACTGGTTCGAGCCTCGGGATATTCCTTTGTTGGTGACAGGCGAGTTCGGAGCGATTCGCGTTACTGCAGTGGCAGATGATGCGAACTCTGCGAGCACAACAGACTTAATGGTCGAAACTGCCGGTATCAGCGGCAAAGCAATGCATATATCGTTGGCAAATCGCAATAAAACTCGAAAGTGACTGATTTCCTTAGGCTATGCTAAAGTATGGCGATTTTTTAAAGGAGGTGTGTGCGTGTACGAATTACTCAAGGCTGGCGGTCTTATCATGATTCCCATATTGCTATGCTCGGTTGTGGCATTGGCAATCATATTTGAGCGAATCTGGACCCTGCGGCCGGCTCGAGTTGCACCTCGTAAACTTGTACACGATCTCATGGCGCGGCTAAAGAAAAAGGAACTCAATGGCCGGCGGTTGAAGGAAGTTCAAGAGTCGAGTCCGTTGGGCCGGGTACTGGCGGCCGGACTGGTAAACGCCAAACATGGCCGGGAAATCATGAAAGAAAGTATTGAGGAAGAGGCCAGCCAGGTTGTTCACGAGTTGGAACGGTTTCTGACAGCGCTTGGAACGATCGCCGTGATAACACCTTTATTAGGCTTGCTCGGAACCGTGATTGGCATGATTGATGTCTTCGCCGAGATACAGGTCGCCGGAACCGGCAACACCCAAGCGTTGGCCGGTGGCATCTCCAAAGCGTTAATTACGACGGCAGCAGGGCTTACCATTGCGATTCCTGCATTGGCTTGCCATCGGTATTTTCAACGCCGGGTAGATGAGCTGGTGGTGGAAATGGAACAGCAAGCGGTGAAGCTGGTTGAGGTCGTCCACGGTGATCGCGACGTCGATATTCAAAGCGGCACCGTCGCCACCGACAACAAACCGGGCGGTCCGGTATCTGCGGCGAAGGCGAGAACCGCGACCAGCCGTGTGCAAGGAGCGAGAGCCAAGTGAAGTTTCAACGACAGCGAAAAGAAGAAGTGGCGATTAATTTAACGCCATTGATTGATGTCGTTTTCCTGTTGCTCATCTTTTTCATGGTATCCACGACTTTCACCAAAGAAGCGCATCTGGAAGTCGAACTGCCCAGCGCCAGTGGTGAAACCGCCGTGGAAGATGTTGATATGATCGAGGTCGTCATTAATAAAAATGGCCAATACACCGTGAATCAGCGGGTCCTCATTAATAGTCAAGCGGTCACCTTGCGCCGTGCGGTAGAAAAGCTTTCCAACAACAATAACAAGCTGCCATTCGTGGTGACGGCAGACGCAGCCACCCCTCACGAATATGTTGTCAGGGCTATGGATATCGCCGGCCAGTTAGGCTTTCAGAAACTCAGTATTACCACTCAGCGCGATCAGGAGCAGTAATCCCAACTTTTTTCTGATTCAACTGCTAAGCTTGATCCTGATGCTTATTATAGGCGCTACAAAAACGTGCAATCTTCTTCAAATATGTATTCCGGGTGGAATGTCTACAGGCGTCTCCTAGGATACGTGAAAACAGCGAAAACTGCTTTTGTGCTAGCCCTGCTCGGCAATATTGTCTATGCAGCCGCCAGCGCGCTAATGGCACCCGCAATGAAAGTCGTATTTGCTGCCATTGAAACGCCTTCCGCCGATTACCGGATTATGGTTCCATTGCTTATCATAGGCGTTTTCGCACTTCGTGGTTTGGGGTCTTTTCTAGGGGCCTATTATATGGCTAATGTAGCGCGGGTTATCGTGCATACCATGCGAACCCAGTTGTTCGATAAAATGACTCGCTTACCCTGTAGTTTTTATGACGCCAACTCTACCGGACATTTAGTCTCGCGTCTGACTTTTACCGTTGAACAGGTTGCCGGAGCAGCCACCCGGGCGGTTACCGTTGTTATCCGCCAGGGTTTTACCGTCATTGGATTGGTGGGTTACATGTTTTATGAAAACTGGCGCTTAACCTTGGTGTTTCTTGCTGTAGGCCCCATCATCGGCGTCGTGGTGGGATATGTAACAAAACGGTTTCGACGACTTAGTCGACGTATTCAAAATTCCATGGGCGACGTTACCCACGTTGCGTCGGAAGCGTTTAACGGCTACCGGGTTATGAGAACCTTTGGCGGCGAGCACCATGAAATCAATCGATTTAATGATGCCAGCCAACGCAATGTGGAACAAAACCTGAAGCTCTCCCTGACTCAGGCCATTTCGACGCCTGTGATTCAAATTTTGGTTGCCCTGGCAATTGCGGTACTTGTCTGGCTAGCGCTAGCCCCTCAAGTATTGCAGGGCATGACTCCTGGAGCCTTTGTCGCGTTCATTGTCGCTGCATCAACCTGCGCTAAACCCGTTCGCGACTTATCGGAAATCAATGCGATCATCCAGAAGGGTATTGCGGCATCGCAGGACGCGTTCACCCAGCTACAGGAACCAGATGAAGCAGATACCGGAACTTTTCGTGTCGATCGCAGCCAAGGTGAAATCCGAATCGAAAAACTCAGCTTTACTTATCCGGGAGCAAACCAACCGGTACTTTCCGATATCAATCTGACAATCAATGCCGGAGAAACGGTGGCTTTCGTAGGGCGCTCCGGCAGTGGAAAATCCACAATCACGAGTCTTATTCCGCGTTTCTATGATTACAGCGAAGGAGAAATATATCTGGATGCTGTTCCCCTAAAAGACTATTCCTTGGGCTCGTTGCGACAACAGATATCCTTGGTTACGCAACAGGTCACACTGTTCAACGATACAGTTACCAATAATATCGCCTATGGCGGCTTGGCCGGTGCCGATCCGAAAGAAGTCAGGGAAGTCGCCGCCGCCGCTGATGCCCTTGGGTTCATTGAAAAGCTGGAAAAGGGATTTGACACCCAGCTTGGTGATAACGGTGTTTTGTTGTCCGGAGGCCAACGTCAACGACTGGCAATTGCCAGAGCTTTGTTAAAAGATGCGCCGGTATTGATTCTGGATGAAGCTACCTCTGCCCTGGACACCCATGCCGAACGTTCTATCCAGGCTGCGCTGGAAAGGTTAATGGAAGGCAGAACCACCATTGTCATCGCACACCGCCTGTCTACCATTGAAAAAGCGGATAAGATAGTGGTCTTGGACCAAGGACATATCGTTGAAATGGGAACCCATGCGGAACTCATGGCCAAAAACGGCGCCTATTCGGCCTTGCACCGCCTGCAGTTTGCTGAAGGGGATGCACTTTAGTCGATGATGTCTCAGTGGCTGGAGGAAGTATGGTACGGTCAGTCGTTGTGGAGCAAAGTGCTCACGCCGCTATCCTGGCTGTACCGGGGCTTGTTTCATCTGGATAAAAAACGGGCGATACCGCAACGCCCCAGTTTCCCCGTGCCAATAATAGTCGTGGGCAATATCACGGTTGGCGGCACCGGAAAGACTCCTTTGACGCTGGCGATACTGGCGTATTGCAAATCCCAGGGTTATCGGCCGGGAGTTGTCAGCCGGGGTTATGGAGGGCAGCCTCCAAGCCTGCCGCACAGGGTCGACTGCGATGATCGCGCTGAGCAGGTCGGCGACGAGCCGTTATTGATACGGCGCCGCAGTGATTGTCCGGTAGTGGTTGATCCGGATCGTTGCCGTGCAGTAAGCTGCTTGCTGGAGAATTATTCCGTCGACCTGGTTGTCAGCGATGACGGATTGCAACATCATCGCTTACCCCGTGACATCGAAATCATTGTTATTGACGGCAACCGGCGCTTGGGAAATGGCCAGTGCCTGCCGGCCGGGCCGTTGAGAGAATCCAAAGCGCGATTGGCGACGGTGGATTTTGTGGTCAGTAACGGCAAAGCCGATAATCTTGCGGAACATACTATGCTGCTTGAACCACGCGGATTTTTCAGGGTTGGCGATGGTCAGGAAACTGCGGTAAACGCGTTTCGGGGAGAGCATGTCGATGCCGTAGCCGGAATTGGAAATCCTGATCGGTTTTTCCGCCAACTGGCAAAGCTGGGGGTCAAGGCCGTGACGCACCCGTTTCCGGATCATCATTCTTTTACGCCGGAAGATTTACAGTTTGACCCGCAACGCACCATATTGATGACGGAAAAAGACGCGGCTAAGTGTCACCACTTCGGGTTGGCTGATGCCTGGTACCTGCGGATTGATGCAGAGCTTGAAGTGCCTTTCTGGTCAATGCTACTGGAAAAAATTGATATCGTATTAGCTAGGAAACAACATGGATAAGAAATTGCTTTCCATACTTGCCTGTCCAATTTGTAAAGGCGACTTGAAGTACGACAGGGAAAAACAGGAATTAACCTGCAAGGCGGACGGTTTGGCATTCCCTATCCGGGATGAAATTCCGGTGATGCTGGAGAAGGAAGCGCGGACCCTCACCACCGACGAGCGCTTGGGGTCGTGACAGATTTCACCGTCATCATCCCCGCCAGATATGCCTCGACCCGCTTACCGGGAAAGCCACTGTTGGATATTGCCGGCAAACCCATGGTGCAACATGTGGTCGAACGGGCTCGGGAAAGTGCCGCCACTGCGATATATGTGGCCACTGACGATCAACGCATCGCCACGGCATGTGAACAGGCTGGGATAGCCTACTTGATGACGGCAGCCACCCATCCATCCGGTACCGATCGACTAGCGGAATGTGCGCAAATATTGGATTTGGATGATGAGCAAATTATTGTCAATGTCCAGGGAGACGAACCGCTGCTGCCGCCCAAACTTGTCGATTTAGTCGCAACGAACCTGGCGCTTCACCCTGAAGCGGGCATAGCCACGCTTTGTGAAAAAATCCATGATCGGGCGACTTTAATGAATCCGAATGCCGTCAAAGTCGTTAAAGATGAAGCCGGGCTGGCACTTTACTTTTCCCGGGCGCCGATTCCCTGGGCAAGAGATTTTTTCGCCGAAAATGCCGAAACGCTCCCGGAAACCTATGATTACTATCGGCATATCGGCATCTATGCTTATCGGGTAGGCTTTTTACGCGATTTTGTGAATTGGGGCAGTTGCATGCTCGAAAAGATTGAAGCCTTGGAACAATTGCGGGCGATGTGGCATGGCGTTGCCATTCACGTCGATGTAGTAAGCCAAGCCCCGCCGCCGGGAGTCGATACGCCAGAAGACCTGGAGTTGGTCAGACAATTATTACAGGAGCCGAAATGATTAGTATATTGTTCGTTTGCATGGGAAACATTTGCCGGTCACCAACGGCTCGGGGTGTTTTTGATGCCTTGCTTGAAAAGCACGGGCTTACCGACAAGGTGAAAACCGATTCTGCGGGCACCGGCGCCTGGCATGTCGGCAAAGCGCCGGACAGCCGCGCACGGGAAGCCGCCAAAGCCAGGGGTTACGACCTGGACAAGTACCGGGCCAGGCAAGTAACCGAGGCGGATTTTGAAAAGTTTGATCTGGTTTTGGCGATGGATAAGGATAATCTGGTCCATCTGAACAAAATCTGTCCGGCCGAGCATCAGGACAAGTTGAAATTGCTGCTTAGCTATAGCGCCGCCACCGATGACCTGGAAGTGCCAGACCCCTATTATGGCGGTAAGCGGGGATTCGAGTTGGTACTGGATCTGGTGGAAGATGCTTGCGAAGGCCTGTTGAACCACATACGCAAGAAGTACGCTGTCTAATTGCGTTTTGGAGAACAATCCATCCGATTGCAATTAGAAACAAACAAACCGCTGGACCAGTTGCACACAATGGCCTGTCAAAGCCAGGCTGACCACTATGTTGCGGTGCAGTCGGTGGATGAGCTACAAGAAGCGCTAGCCTATGCCCGCGGCCATCGACTTGCCGTTCATATATTGGGTGGCGGCAGCAATCTGGTTTTTGCGGATAAGGTCGCGGGATTGGTGATCCACCTGCATCTTCTTGGCAAAGAGGTCCTCGGTAGTCAAGAAGCCGACCACTGTCTGGTGAAAGTCGCCGCCGGCGAAGACTGGCACCGGTTTGTGCGTTGGACCCTGCAGCAGGGTCTGCGAGGACTTGAAAACCTAAGCCTGATCCCCGGTACTGTCGGCGCTGCGCCGATTCAGAACATTGGAGCCTATGGGGTGGAAGTCGAGTCTTGCATTCACCGGGTGGAGGCCTTTCACCAAGCCGATGGAACGCAACATAGCTTCGCCAAATCGGATTGCGTCTTTGGCTATCGCGATAGTATTTTTAAACGCCAGGGTAATCCCTGGATCATTACTGCGGTCATATTTCAGTTTTTCCAACATACTCCCCTAACCCCGGAATACGCCGAGTTGAATAAACGCTGGCTGTCACTTGGCGCTCCGGACGATCCGCTAGTAATCAGTGAATTAGTCTGTCAAATTCGCCAAGAGAAGTTGCCGGACCCGAAAGATGTCCCGAATAGTGGAAGCTTTTTTAAAAATCCCCTGGTCTCCAATGCGGACTACCGACGGTTGAAACAGTTATACCCGAAACTAGTCGCCTATCCCGCCGGGCAGCAATGGAAACTTGCTGCCGGTTGGCTGATACAAGAAACCGGCTGGAAGGGAAATATGCACAACGGCGTCGGCATGTACGAAAAACAAGCGTTAGTTCTGGTCAATCCCGGTAAAAAATCCGGTAGCGAAGTTTTGAAGTACGCGCAGCTGGTTAAGGCCTCGGTTAAGGAAAAATTTGGCGTTTTACTGGAACAGGAACCCGTCGTGATCCGCTAAGCCTTAAGGTCTAAATAACCCCGTTGAATCGAAATTTCGAACGATTTGGCGCCATCGGCCAGTTCGATGAAGCAGTTGCGATATGCCTTTAGTTTTTTCATTTCTTCCGGGGTGGGGAAGTCCTTTGTCCCATGGTATTTTTTACAGAGATCATAGAGATGTTTTAAATAGCTTGCCCGGGCGCGGGCGACCAGGTCGATGATGGGCTGTAGATCGTCAATTGCCAACTCGTCGATAACGGGGTTGATGCGTTCCCGGTTGGCCTGCTTTAGCAGGTGCTCAAACTGCATCAGTATACGGTTGATGTTTTTATCGTCCATCTGCAAATCCTGTTGTTACGCTCTTCTATAAGCATAGCGAAGATCGCAGTTTCTGCTGCTTTTTTAAAAGCATTAACGCATAGCGGCGAACCATTATTTGAAAATAAACTTTTCCAGGGACTGTTGCAGCGCTTGGTTTTCGGTCTGCAGTTGGTCGCTGAGTTCCGCAGTATGGGTTGAAGCATCGTGGGTTTCGCTGCTGGTGTCTCTGACATGATGCACACTGGCGCTAATTTCCTCCGCCACGGCAGCCTGTTGCTCGGTGGTCACGGCAATTTGCGTAGTCATATCACGAACGGAAGCGATGGATTGGACGATGCCCTGAACCGATTGATTGGCTTCCGAGCTTTTCGTCACCGTCTCATCGGCTAGCGCAACCTGGCCTTGCATTGCGGTCGTACACTGAGTGGCCTGCTTTTGGATACGTTCAATGATGTCGCGAATTTCTCCGGTGGATTCCGCCGTCCTTTGGGATAACGAGCGGACCTCATCGGCAACCACTGCAAATCCCCGGCCATGTTCCCCGGCGCGGGCAGCTTCAATCGCCGCATTTAATGCCAATAGATTGGTCTGCTCGGCAATCCCGCTAATGACTTCCAATACCGAGTTAATATTGGTGGCATATTCGCCAAGACGGGTTATTTCGTCACCTGTTTCCTTAACCTGCTGCGCCAGGATACCCACTTCTTCCGTGGCCGCTTGCATAATGCCGTGGCTTTCCTGCGCGGCATCATTAATAGACGTGGCCGCGTCGGCGGCATTTGCCGCACTTTGGGCAACTTCTTGAAACGAGGTTGTCATTTCCTCGATGGAAGCGCTAATGGTAATGGTTTGTTCCATTTGGGTGTTCATTTTTGCGGCAACGAGGTCTGAGGCTTCACGCACCTTTTTACCGATCTGAATCACGGTCTCGCTCCGTTCCTTAACCTCGCCGATCAAACTCGATAGATTCTGCCGCAGCATATTGGCGGAATCCCGCATTGCCTTGATTTCCACCGTTTGCGCTTTGATTGTGACTTCCTCACGAAAGTCGCCTTTCGCGTATGTTTGTAGGAAGGGAACATAGTTGCGAATGCGTTGGGCGATACCCCGTTGAATAAAGTCGATAATCAAGGAGAATAAAATAATCAGCAAGATGATGACGATCATCACATTCCGGCCGAGGTCGACAGTGAGGCTGAAACTGGTAGCTAAGTCCTTTTCATGGCTTAAAATTAAGCTGTTTACCCTTTCCAAATAATTTTGGATTGTCGTAAAGCTTTGCGAAATCTGGGTTTTAAGGTCAACCGTGTTGCGAATCTCCTGCGGATAACGCGTGACCAACGATTTTAAGTTGCTGATAATTTCTTCAACTTTATCGGTTTCTTCGGTGGTGCTCTCTTCGTCTTCTTCCAAACCCATTAAAGCGGCAAAGTCGTCCTCTTCTGCCTCAGCGACGATTCCCAGGCGATCCAGTTGATTGACTTTCTCAATAGTTTCTACCATCGCCCGATTAATTTTCTCTATTTCGGCTATGTCCGTGGAGCCCGTGGCCAAGGTTTGCTGCCTTTGAATCGAGCGGTCCTGAAGCTGAAACAACAGGTCATTTGCAGCTTTGCTATATTCCCGCGCAGTCATCCAGCTGTTTTCAGCCCCTTCTTCGCTGTATTCGATCAAACGGGAAATTTCATCCCGGGTTTCCCGTTCGTTTTGGATAATCAATCCTTCTTCATTTCCTGCCATTTTTCCTGCGGCACGGGCATCCGTGACTAGATACTGTTTGAATTCCACCAACAGATGATGTAAATCGCCGATGTCCATATTGGATTCTTGAATGAGCATTTCGTCCAGGTCGACGATTGATTTTTCCGAATTATCCAAGTATTGGGCATCGCCGCTTCGAAGGTACTGGTTGATATTCGATACCACCTGCTCGTTGAGAAAGGTGCGGTATTCAGAGAACGCCTGGGTTTGCCGGATAGGCTCGCGGAAGTGCTTGGTACCAAAGAACAGCGCGGCGCTGAGTGCCAGGGCGACAGTGAACAGTATGCCGGTATTGAATTTGGAAAGCGTGGTGATCTTCAAACTAAGCTTCCTTAAAGAAAGAGAATACGGTACTTCCCTCTAGTAGATGTAGTTTCTTTTTCGAATATTATGAAACTTTTGTGACATTTTTGTGATGGCGCTGGGAGGGGTGAGGCGTCGGCATGGGAGGTTAGGGTGGTTGACTTTTTCGAGATTACTAAAAGGATAATGCGTTGGTTAGCTGATATATGTCAGGTAACGGAGGTGCAGAAGTTGCGAAAGTAGCGGTTGTTTTCTAAACATAACCATCATCACTCCCGTGGTTTGTCGAGTGTGATCCTGTGTCGAATGCTGTCGCCGATAGGAGCGAAGGCGGTTGAACATGATGACTCAATACCGCAACTCTCTTGAAGTTCTGAGCGCCTGCTCGATACCTTCCTGCCAACCTGTTTCTTTACCGTCAATCTACAAGAAAAACAATTATGAGCAACCAACACGATTTAACGCATATACCGGATTTATCGCATAAATCCGGAACGGGTCCCGTCCGTTCCAGACGACCGGAGTATCGGGACTTTTTACCGCCTTGTAATCACGCCTGTCCTGCGGGAGAGAATATCCAGCGCTGGCTTTCCTTCGCCCAAGAAGGCGAGTTTGAGCAGGCCTGGCAGCAATTGATCGCCGATAATCCCATGCCGGCTGTGCATGGCCGCGCTTGTTATCATCCTTGTGAATCCTCGTGCAACCGTGCCCAAGTGGATCAGTCGGTCAGTATCCATGCCGTGGAACGGTTCCTGGGTGATCTGGCATTGCAGAACCAATGGAAACCGTCATTTGATGCCGAGGATTCCGGGAAAAAGGTTCTCATTGTTGGTGCGGGTCCTTCAGGTTTGTCATGCGCCTGGCACTTGCGGCGCTTGGGGCATGCCGTGTCGATCTATGAAGCCGGACCGCTTCCCGGCGGGATGATGCACTTCGGCATTCCTTCCTACCGGGTTCCACGGGATATCTTGGACAATGAGATAGAACGCATTCTGCAGACCGGTGTTGAAATAAAGTTGAATCACAAAGTTGAAGACGTTTTAGCCGAGAAAGAGGCGGGCGGATTTGATGCCGTGTTCATGGCCATTGGTGCGCACCTCGCCAAACGGGTGGATATTCCGGCTCGGGATTCCGGAAAAATTCTCGATGCCGTTAGTTACCTCGAATCTGTGGAAAAAGGCGAAGCGCCGAAGTTGGGTAGACGGGTTGCCATCTATGGCGGCGGCAACTCGGCCATGGATGCTGCCCGCACAGCGAAACGTTTGGGCGCGGAAGAAGCGCTCATTATTTACCGCCGAGATCGCGCCAATATGCCGGCTCACGAAGAAGAAGCGGATGATGCATTAGCGGAAGGGGTGAAGATTAACTGGTTGAGAACCATCAAGACTATTGACCAGGATAAGTTCACCGTTGAGAAAATGCAGGTTGACGAGAACGGTAAGATCAAACCCACTGGTGAGTTTGAGACGCTGGAAGCGGATAGTCTGATTTTAGCGCTCGGGCAGAAAGTAGATACTGAAATATTGCACAAAATCCCTGGTTTGCAGATCCGGGACGATGATGTGGTTGCCGTCAATAACAATATGATGACCACTGTCGAAGGGATTTTCGCCGGCGGGGATATGGTGCCGGCTGAGCGTACTATTACGATCGCCACCGGACATGGTAAAAAAGCGGCGCGCTGCATCGATGCCTGGCTGCGCAGCACCACCTACCATAAACCGATTCCTAACCCGATCATAGAGTTTGACGCATTACATCTATGGTACAACACGGATGCGCAATCCAGCTCGCAACCCATAATCAGCCCAGAGCAACGCCAACAGGGCTTTCAGGAAGTCATCGGCGGCTTGACGGAAGAGCAGGCGATGTATGAAGCCAGCCGCTGTTACTCTTGCGGTAATTGTTTCGAGTGCGACGGTTGTTTTGGTGCTTGCCCGGAAAGTGCCGTTATCAAGCTGGGAAAAGGTAACCGTTATAGATACGACTATGACAAATGCACCGGCTGTGGGGCTTGTTTCGATCAGTGTCCATGCCATGCGATCGTGATGTTGGAACAGGAGGGCGTCAAATGAACGATGAAATGATCATGGTTGATGGCAATGAAGCGGCTGCCTGGATAGCCTGTAAGCTTTCCGAAGTCTGTGCGATCTACCCGATAACGCCTTCTTCCCCCATGGCTGAGCTTGCGGATGCCTGGTCTATCGAAGGTGTGCCGAATGTTTGGGGCACCGTACCTTCTATTGTTGAAATGCAAAGTGAAGGCGGTGTTGCCGGCGCTATTCACGGAGCCTTGCAGGCAGGAGCGTTATCAACAACCTTCACCGCCAGCCAAGGCCTGATGTTGATGTTGCCGAATATGTTTAAGATTGCCGGTGAGCTCACCCCCACGGTGTTTCATGTGGCATCTCGCTCGCTGGCGGCACAAGGGCTTTCGATTTTTGGTGACCATCAAGATGTGATGGCAGCCCGCAGTACCGGCTTTGCCCTGTTGTCGTCAAGCTCAGTGCAGGAATCCCAGGATCTGGCGCTGATTGCGCATACCGCAACCCTGGAAGCGCGTGTTCCTTTCTTGCATTTTTTTGATGGGTTCCGTACTTCTCATGAAGTAAACAAAATCAGCAAAGTTGATGACGAGACCATTTTAAAGATGGTCGACAGCAAGCTGGTTAGGGAACATCGCGAACGCGCATTGAATCCTGATCAGCCGGTGTTACGCGGCACCGCGCAAAATCCCGATACCTATTTTCAAGGCCGCGAAAGCGTCAATCCGTTCTATGCGCTGGTTCCTGAAATTGTGCAGCGCGCCATGGATAAGTTCGCACTGTTAACCGATCGCCGCTATCGATTAATCGAATATCACGGCGCCCCTGATGCAGAGCGTGTCGTAGTCCTCATGGGTTCGGGTTACGCCACGATGCGGGCAACTGTTGAAGCCTTGGTGGAACAGGGCGAGAAAGTTGGCGTCGTAGTGATTCGACTATTTCGACCCTTTGCCGCGGATGTTCTGTTGGATGAACTGCCTGATACGGTCGAGTCCATTGCGGTATTGGATCGCACCAAGGAACCCGGTTCGAATGGCGAACCGCTTTTTCAGGATGTGCTGACCACGCTGGTAGAAGGCCAGCAAGCCGGCAGGTTGCAGAAAATACCCAAAGTGATCGCCGGTCGCTATGGATTGTCTTCCAAGGAATTTACGCCGGGTATGTGCAAAGCGGTGTTTGATGAGCTGGCGAAACCCAATCCAAAAAGCCGGTTTACAGTGGGCATTAATGATGACCTCTCTGAATTAAGTATCTCTTGGGGTGCAGATTGGCTGATTGATCCTCCTGGTCAGGTGCAATGTTTATTTTTTGGCCTGGGCGCCGACGGAACGGTGGGTGCCAATAAGAACAGCATCAAGATTATCGGTGATCTGCCGGATTACTACGCGCAGGGTTACTTTGTCTATGATTCGAAAAAATCAGGCTCGATGACGGTGTCTCACCTGCGTTTTGGTCCTGACCCGATTGATGCGCCTTATCTCATCCAGAAAGCCAGTTTTATCGGTTGCCATCAGTTCAACTTTGTCAGCATTACCGATCTCTTGGCGCATGCTGCGCATGGAGCGACTTTGTTAATCAATAGTCCCCACGACAAAGACACTGTTTGGCAGCATTTGCCGAAGAATGTCCAGGAACGCATCCGCGAGTTGGAGATAAAGCTCTATGTGATCAATGCCTACGAAGTTGCTAAACAGGCCGGGATGGGAAATCGCATCAATACCATCATGCAGACCTGTTTCTTCGCCCTAGCCGGTGTATTGGACAAGGACAAAGCCATTGAACTGATCAAGCATTACATCGAAAAGACTTATGCCAAGAAAGGTCCGCAAATCGTCGAGAAAAACTTTGCGGCTGTCGATGCTACCTTAGCGCATTTATACGAGGTTGATGTTCCCGATGAGATCGGTACGCTGGAGAACAGGATCGGTTATGTCGATCCGAAGGCGCCGGAGTTCTATCGGGAAGTCACTGCCCAGATGATCGCCGGCAAGGGCGATTTGATTCCGGTTTCCATGTTGCCCGTGGACGGCACTTATCCGACAGGTACCAGCAAGTGGGAAAAACGCAATATTGCCCAAAGGATTCCTGATTGGCGGGAAGACCTTTGCATTCAATGCGGTAACTGCTCATTAATATGTCCTCATGCTTGTATTCGAGCGAAGTTTTACCATACCGACCTTCTGGAAAACGCGCCTGACAGCGTGAAAGCAGCGCCGATATCTGCCCGCGGCTTTCCCAACACCAATTACACCTTGCAGGTCTATCCGGAAGATTGCACTGGCTGCGGACTTTGTGTCCAGGCTTGTCCAGTGAGAGAGCCGCAGGAAGATCCGAATCTTCGGCCAATTCGCGCCATTAATATGGTTGACAAGGCTCCCATCCTGGAGCGGGAAAAGTCCGCCCTGGAGTGGTATGAATCGGTCCCGGTAAACGACCGTTCGAAAGTTGATTTCTCAACGGTGCGTGGTGTGCAGTTTTTAGAACCGCTTTTCGAATTTTCCGGATCTTGTGCCGGTTGTGGCGAAACGCCTTATCTGAAAGTGCTGACTCAGCTGTTTGGCGATCGCATGATGGTCGCCAATGCGACCGGTTGCTCTTCGATTTATGGCGGTAACTTACCCACGACTCCCTGGACCAAGAACGAAGAAGGTCGAGGACCGGCCTGGTCTAATTCGCTGTTCGAAGACAATGCGGAGTTTGGCTTCGGCTTTCGCTTGTCTGCCGACAAACATCGCGAACAGGCGGAAACCGCACTCAAGGCCATGCGCTTTAAGTTGGGCGATCAGTTGGTGAACGATGTGCTTAATGCGCCGCAGCGAGAGGAGTACGAAATTCGCGCACTCCGGGACAAGGTGAATCAGGTTAACGAACTGATTAAGGATGATGTTTCCGAGCCGGCGAAAGAGCTGGATTCGTTGTTAGATCACCTGGTCCGTCGCTCAGTATGGATTGTGGGCGGTGATGGCTGGGCTTACGACATCGGATCTTCCGGATTGGATCATGTGTTGGCTTCCGGGCGGGATGTCAATGTCCTGGTCATGGATACGGAAGTCTACTCCAATACGGGTGGACAAATGTCGAAATCCACGCCGCTGGGGGCGGTAACCAAGTTTGCAGCCGGCGGTAAGTTGATACCGAAAAAAGAAGTGGCATTACAGGCAATTGCTTACGGAAATGTCTATGTCGCGCGAGTTGCCATGGGTGCGAATCCCCAACAGGCGCTACAGGCAATGCGTGAGGCAGAAGCTTATCCCGGCCCGTCGTTAATCATTGCCTACAGCCATTGCATTGCCCATGGTATCGATATGGAGCAGGGCCTCACCCAGCAGAAACGCGCTGTCGACTCCGGGCATTGGCCGTTGATTCGCTATAATCCGGTGATTCGTCAATCGGGCGGTAATCCGTTCAGTCTGGATAGCTTGCGGCCGACGATTTCTCTTAAAGAGTACCGGCAACACGAAACCCGGTTCCAGACGCTGGCAAGATCGCATCCGGAAGAAGCAGAACGGTTGATGACCATCGCTCAGCAAGTGGCCTTGCGTAAGTGGGGGGTTTACGAGGAAATGGCGACCCGCGGAGCCCATGAGTTCCATCCGGATGCCCGCGCTTAATCAGTAGAAAGTCGATAATACTCAGCGCCATCGCAACGATGGCGCTTGGCTTTCTCCTAAAAATAGTAGTCAACTGCAGTATATGCGGTCGGTCAACTCCATGGTCAGCGTACGGACAGGGTAATCGCCCTCCTGAAGATGAATGGAGAAATCCACTCCCACACCGATGACGATCACTGCAAACATGGATGTTGCCGTGAGGGTGATGGGTATAAGTAATTGGGGTAAGTTGGTGTATTGACCTTTACAGAACATCTGTAAAAACAGCAATGTAATGGCACGTACTACCTCCGAGAACGAATAAGTGCCAAATTGCATGTAGAAAAGCATATCGATCAAACACGAAAAATATCACGCCAATGGAATAGGAGAGGCCACCGGCCACGATCATCGTAAGGCCGAAGTTTGAGAAGCTTGTTGTCAGTTGCTCGTAAGCTACCACAATTAACCAACCCATGATCAAATAGTTGGCCAGATGCGCGGACTCAAACCGTTGGTGCATCACGATTTTTAAACTGATACCCAATAAGCCTAAACCCCAGATGATGCCAAACAGCGTCCAACCCATGGCCCCCCGTAAATTGACTAATAGGAATGGCGTATAGGTTCCGGCAATGAGCAGATAAATTGAGCAGTGGTCAAAGATATTCAGAAATAGTTTCGTTTTTGCATGTTGTACTCCGTGATAAAGGGTAGAGGCGAGGTACAGCAAACAGAGACATGCGCCATAAATAGAAACACCGACAATTTTCCAGGGATCGCCCTGCAAGCTTGCTAGAATAATGAGCACCGTAGCGGCAGAAATCGCCACCACTGTCCCAATCCCATGGGTTATGGAATTGACAATCTCTTCACTTATCGTTTGCTCTCGTTGCATGCTAACTCTCTCGGAGTATGAAGGAAGCCACAAACCAATATATGGAGGTCGGCAACTTAATGTATAGTGTCACAAGTGCTGACAACATCCCTATCTATCAGTGAACCCCGATATGGCGACTTTCCTTAAAACTAAATCTAGTGAATTACGCGGTATAAGCCAACTTAGTGTCGATGCGGTTGTAGGCGTTACCAATATTGCCGAGTCCCTTCATAGTTCAATTTTGCGAATGGGTGGCTTACTTGGCAAGCCTGGCAAGCCCACAAGGGGAGTGACAGGCTTGGTTTACCGGAATGTCCGCGGCATAACTAAACTCGTCGGAAAAGGCATCGATTTACCCTTGAGATTGCTGGCGGACGACGAGACATTTTATTCAGTTGGAGCAAGAGGCGAAGCACTACGATCTGCATTAAACGGCGTTCTGGGGGACCACTTGGCAGCGCGGGAAAACCCGCTGGCCATCAGGATGCAAATGCGGCATGGAGTCGAACCGATCGATGTACCCGGTTTACAAAAACGTGTTGAGGATTCCGGAGGCAGGTTATTTATTTTTATCCACGGACTTTGCATGAATGACAACCATTGGCAGTCCGATACCTTCTCATTTCCGGCTTCTCTGGAACAAGGCCTAAAGGTTTCGCCGGTGTTTTTACACTACAACACCGGCCGACATATTTCGGATAATGGACGCGAGTTAGCCACACTGATTAATGAACTGATGGAAGAAGTTCCAGCAATCCGCGAACTTAATATTATCGCCCATAGCATGGGCGGTTTAGTCATCCGAAGCGCATGTCACTACGCAAAAGAACAGAATTACTCCTGGCCTGGTAAGTTAAAAAAGGCCGTATTTCTGGGCACGCCGCATCACGGTGCGCCCATGGAAAAAGTCGGCAATTTGATTGACCTGGCTTTAGAAACAAACGCCTACAGCAGCCCGTTTGCCCGCCTGGGAAAAATTCGCAGCAGCGGAATTACTGATCTACGACATGGCTATATCGTCGAAGACGACTGGGCCGGAAAAGATCGATTCGAATACAGGAGAGACCGGCGTTACCCGGTGCCGTTACCGGCCGGAGTAGACTGCATGGCCATCGCGGCGGTTTGGCATGGGAAGAGTAAACTTGCCGGTAGTTTGGGAGATGGTTTGGTAACCGTGCAGAGCGCACTTGGCCGACATTCGGACCCGGCGCTTGACATCCAAATTCCGGAAGCCCGCCGTCATGTTGTTAGCGGTATCCATCATATGGATCTCATGAGGCATCCAGATGTCTATGGTCTGATTCGGCAGCATCTGGCCGGGTAGGCACAACAAGGTGGCTGGATTTCCTAATTCAACGTTTTGTTTCGTTGAGGGTGATAACCATCTCACCCATTGTGCATTACATTTGGATTCACCAGTTATAATTATCTTTCCATGAACTAGAGCTATGCGAATCTTGAATATCGATTCTAGGCTATGGGTTTAGTTCCTCACATTAAGGGATACACAATCCCTGTAATGTCGCTTTTCTGAGAGAGAAAGCGATTCCATGGCTATTTCGACTGCGCGATTTGCCGGCACATCTCCTTCAATATGATACGTCTGGAAACCACACCGATCACTTTGCGCTTTTCATCCACGACGGGGTATATCTTGGGTTTTTGCTGCTGCATGAAAGTCGCCAGATCCACCACGTTGTCGCTCTCGTTGGCTGTCAGGACATCCTTGCGCATGATATCCGCGACTGTCGCTGTTCGTTCAGAGTAATACATCGACTGGTTGACTGTCCCCAGGCAATCCTGTTCGGATATCCAGCCGACCAGGGCACCCTGATTATCGACTACCGGTCCGCCAATCAGTTCGTTTTTCACCAGAGCCATCGCCGCTTCCACCACAGGCATTTCCGGGGTGAAGGTAGCGAACTGACGACTCATACAATCGCTGACTTTTAAGTGTTCCATGGTTTTCCCCTCAAGGTTTTAAAACGTAAATTGGCAACAAACAGCTCGACTTCAGTCGTTATCTCGATCAACTGCGCAGATGGCTGCAGGATAGTCAGGGATATCCCTTTCGCAGCATCTTTTAGCTGGTCTGCTTAAGCTTAGCATTGCTTATCGGTCGATAAATAGAACTAATATACTCCAGCACAGGTGTCTACAATGGTGTTCCGCCTGGTCTGCTCAGGAAATGGACCGGATTCCGCTATCACATCGGCAGGGGCGATGTAAGATACGGCTCATGCTGCGTTCGGATCTATGGCCTGGGCGATTCGATTCAGGAGGTCAGCCATAGGCCGTGGTCTGTCCCGTTCGGTTGCAATTGAAGTTACCCTGATCCTGTCCTGATCTGGTTTTCTGCAATGTTTCATTAGCTTACCCGAGGTGTTGAGCGTGAAAGAAAAGTCTCTTGTGGTTTTCGATTTTGATGGAACACTTTCTCGCGGAGAAACGATTTGCGATGTCTTGGCAAAAACATTGTCCCGGCTGCCTCGCATGAAAGAAATTGAAAGATTGGAAAGCAAGGAAGACATTGCTGTAGCACGTGAGGAAATGGTTACCTGGTATGACGATATGTCGGATTCCGATATTGAAAAGTCCTTACAAGGTGTTAACCTGGCGCCAGGACTAGAAAGCGGTTTTTCTAAGTTAAGGGACTATGGCGTTACTATTGCGATTGCTTCGATCACTTGGCGCTTTGCAATAGAGCACTTTGCCCGGAGGTGGAATATAGAGCATTTCATAGCAACCGATATTCTACCTACAGGCGAAATCGAGCATGTATGGGCGGAGCATAAAGCCCATTTCATTCATCGGCTTGCTTCTCGACTAGGCATCCCCTTAGAGCGTGTTGCAGCTGTCGGCGACTCCTCCGGAGACTATGATATGCTTCAATTAGCTGGCATACCTATATTTGTAGGCGAAGACAATCAGCCGAATCAGCATGATTGGCTGTGTTTGCCGAACGCAAATATTTCAGAGATTGCAGAGCATTTGATTAAAGTTTGGTGTTTAAAGCCTAACAATCACCTGCAAGTCGATACAAAAACGTCTTACACATAAATCGGCAATAGAATCCGGTGTTGGTCGGCATGAGATACGTGGTCGAAGCATTACAATCGGGGGCCTAAGTGCGGTTTTATCTTTCCTCTTTCAAGCTTGGCGAGCAGTCGCATTTACTGGCTGAGTTGTACGGCAACGCTAAACCTGTTGCCTATATTGCAAATGCTCTAGACCACGTAAAAGACAAAGCCTGGTTTGAACAATGGGTCTCGAAGGACATCGGCGAACTATCTTCCGCTGGGCTAAGAGTTGAACGATTGGATCTTCGAGAATTCTTCAATGACGAGTGTTCAATCAGGAAAGCTGTAGCAAACTATAGTGGAGTCTGGTGCAGTGGCGGCAACGTGTTCGTGCTGCGCCAAGCGATGCGTTTGAGCGGATTCGATGAACTCATGATAGGCAAAGATCTTTCTGAAGAGTTTACCTATGGGGGATACAGCGCCGGATGTTGTGTGTTGTCACCGACTCTAAAGCCTTATGCTCTGGTTGATGACCCTGATGTTTATCATTACTCCCGAGAAAACGAGACCATTTGGGATGGTCTCGGGATATTGGATTTCGCTTTCATGCCCCACTTTCAGTCAGATCATTCTGAATCAGCGCTTATCGACCGGGAGATCGCCTACTGTGAGGCCAACGGTATTTCATACCGGGCTTTCCGAGATGGTGAGGTGCTAATATTATGGGGCATTACACCGAGAATAGTGGATTATGACTGAATACGAAGATTATGATGAATTGTGCAATGAAATCCGTGAAGAAAATCAAGTCCTCTTGAGCGGATTCGAGTCTTGGATGTCTGAGAACGGCCTGTCCAAGTCAACGGTTAAGAAGCACAAGGAGAATATCGATTTTTACATTAACGACTTCATGCTTTATGAAGACCCAATACCTGCTACAGAAGGGATTGATAAAGTAGGCGAGTTTCTTGGTTATTGGTTTATTCGAAAAGCAATGTGGGCAAGTGAATCAAGTGTTAGATCCAATGCCAGGAGTATAAAGAAGTTTTACGATTTTATGATGGAGCGAGGCAAAGTGGAAGCGGAGGCAGTGAAGGATATGAAGAAAAGGGTCAAAGAGGAACTGCCTGAATGGGTAGCAGCGGTAGGACGGTACGATGATCCTTCGATTGCAGTGGAAGATGTATGGCAATGGTAAATTGAAGCTCGGGCATACAAGGACAAACAAAGGACAAATTGCTGCCGCTTTGCGGTTAGATCAAAGCTGCATAATATGAGGATTTATTCACAACAGAAGTTCACCCTCAATAGGAACAAACACACTCGCAGCATTGATGAGCGATTGTGCCGTCAAGGCGGCCACCCCATAAACCTCGACGACCTTTCCGCTACCAGTGCGAAGCTTCTGCACAAGCAAATCGAAATCGCCATCACCGGTGACGAGAACGATTACGTCGGCTGCAGCGGAATGCTCCAGTGCATCAATGGTAATGCCCACGTCCCAATCGCCTTTTGCAGACCCATCGGAGCGTTGGATAAATGGCTTTAGTTTCACCTCGAAACCGATTGCCCTGAGGATATTCTGGAATTCCCGTTGCTTCTGATCGCCCCGGTCGATTGCGTAGGCAAACGCTTTTACGACCTGTCTGTTTCGGCTGGCGAGCTGCCAGAATTTGTTGTAATTGAAGTTGCGTTTGAACGCCTGGCGACTTGTATAGTAGACATTTTGCACGTCGACCAGAATGACGACTTTTTCCATCCTTTACTTTTGAGTACCTCTGTTGCGCCCTGAAGCAGACCGGCGTTGACGGCTGGAGTTTCTATTTTCTTTCTTTGCTTTTGGTGGTCTGGTTGGCTGCGAAGGTGGCCTGTGGCTGCCGGGATTATGCCCCTGGGTATTATCGCCTGAACGTTGGCCGTCAACATGTTCGGATTTCGGCTTCTTAGGTTTTTTAGGTCGAACCGGGCGCAAATCCAAGCGTGACTCGGGGACCTCGTGAACGGGTTCAAAGCCGTCTACCAATCTGCGTTCGAGCAATTTTCTTGTGAGTCTTTCGATATCGGTGAGCTGTTTATGTTCGTCGGCGCTTACCAATGAAATCGCCTGGCCCCTTGCGCCGGCTCTCCCGGTGCGGCCGATGCGATGCACATAGTCTTCCGGTACATTGGGCAGGTCAAAGTTGACGACCTGCGGCAACTGGTCGATATCCAGTCCTCGTGCGGCAATATCCGTGGCCACTAGTACTTGGATTTCTCCGTCTTTGAAATCGGCCAAGGCCTTGGTTCGTGCACCTTGTCCTTTGTTGCCATGAATTGCCGAGGCTGAAATGCCCTTGTTTTCCAAATATTTCGTTAAACGATTGGCACCATGCTTGGTTCTGGAAAACACCAGAACCTGTTGCCATTGGTGGTCTTGAATGAGTTTTGTCAGTAATGCGGATTTCTGCTTTTTGTCGACCGGGCAAATCCATTGCTTTACCGTCTTGGCGGTGGTATTGCGCGGTGTAACGGAAATTTCCACGGGGTTTTTTACCAGCCCTTGTGCCAGCTTCCTGATCTCCGGAGAAAAAGTGGCTGAAAACATCAAGTTCTGTCGTTGGTTAGGAAGTAGGGCGAGTATTTTGCGGATGTCATGGATAAAGCCCATGTCCAGCATGCGGTCTGCTTCATCCAGTACCAACACTTCCAGTTGCTTGAATTTGATCGCATTTTGGTTGTAAAGATCCAGTAACCGCCCTGGAGTCGCGACCAATATATCCGCCCCCCTTCGGAGCTTCATCATCTGAGGGTTAATCTTCACTCCCCCGTAAACTACCTGGCTGCGTAATGGCAAAAACCGACCATAGGTGGCGACACTTTCGGCCACTTGGGCTGCAAGTTCTCTGGTCGGAGTTAATATCAGTGCGCGTACCTGGTTAGAGTGCGCCTTCTCGCCTTTCGATAGCAGCGCCAGGATGGGAAGCGCGAACCCTGCAGTCTTACCGGTGCCGGTTTGGGCGGCCGCCATCACATCCTTACCCGCGAGGACCGCCGGTATTGCTTGTAATTGAATCGGTGAGGCTTCTTTGTAGCCTTGCTCGACAAGGGCTTTCAGGATGGCGGGCGATAGACCTAGGGATGCAAAGCTCATATTCAGTTAATTCGGTACTTATTGCGTATTCTGTTATAGGTGCCGTCTATCAACATTCCGTAGAGGGCACTGTCGAAAGCTTCCAGCCAACGGTTGAGCTTTGGGTCGGGTCTCACGACGAGATACGCCGGCGTGGAACTGAGAGGTTTTGGCAGGGTAGTGATACCTTGCAAACCCAAAGTCTTGGCAACGAAATGGCCAACGTCCTTATTTGTCAGGACGCCATCGACGCGGCCAAGTTTTAGCATTTCCATACTCTGTTTGTCCTCAGTAACCTCCACAACATCTATTTTTCCAGCCTTTTTCATGGCTTCAAATTCAGGTGTGGTTTTGAAGCCGCGATTTACTCCGACGGATAGATGCTGCATCTCCTGCAGACTTTGCAGGGAATCTGCATCTGTAGTGCGAATAAACATGGTGTATTCAGTGAGGTGTAAAGGGACAGAGGAATAGTTTGCATAATTCAATCTTTCCGGCGTTCTGAAATAGGCGAAAACGCAATCGACCCGCTTTTCCATTAAGTCACGTTCCAGGCGTTTCCACGGCCTGGTCTTAACTGTTACTTGAATACCTGTACGTGCCGCCGCCTCTCGAATAAGGTCAACATCGATCCCGCTAATCTCGCTCTCCTTTTCAATGACATAGGGTGGATAGGCGGTGCTGAAGCAAGTGATTTCGAGATTTTCCGACTCCTGTTCTGAAGTGTTTGCCGGGCTGGAAAGAAGCACAAGAAAGAACAAGATTGCCAGCTTAACCAAATCGAATATTGGAATTTTAAGGAAGCTCCCGAGACAGTGGAATAACATGAATCAGTTGGTTTCAAAAACAGATGAGTTGACCCTTAATGTAGCTGAATGCTTTTACAATGCAATGTTTGCTTCCAGGAAATGGCTAGTTATTGATCAGTGTTTGACCTCTGTCTTAACGCATGGAGTTTTTGGCGGAACCCCTCTGGAATACTGACTACTTTTTTCGTGGCGTAGTCGAAGCAAAGTAACAGGGTTTTAACCCGAGCGACCTCTATTGTGGAGTTGGCGTCGGTTATGCTGTAAATAAATGCCATGCTTTTCTTTGACACGATTTGGACTTCTAATCCTACATTTAATGAAGCGCCATAAGTGACTTCGGAGATATAGTCGATCTGTGAGTTTGCCATTATCAATCCGGCATTTTCGAAGACGATTGCATCTTCGTATCCGAGCGACCTGACGAATCCGAATTGCGCTTCCAAAGCGATGGGAAGAATTCGATCGGCGCCTAGATGATTCGCAGCGTTGATATCGCTATAGACCACTTTGTAAGTTGTTCTGTAGATAATATCGGTGGGTAAATCGACAAGCATGCGTGACATAAGCGTTGGTTCTAACCCTCTTCATAAGAGACTTTTCTTTGATTCCCCGGCTTATAAAGCCCAATCGCCAGTGCGGTTCCGGAGAATATAATGGCGCAGCCAATTATCATATGAATGGTAATAGATTCATCCAAGAACCAGTATCCCCAAAAAACGCCGAACGCGGGAACTAAAAATGTTACCGAAACGGTTTTGGTCGGACCGACGCGGCTCATCAATCCATAAAAGAACAGGTAGGCCAGGGCGGTGCAGACAGCGCCGAGAATCAGCACATTCCACCAGGAGGACGCTTGAATTTCGTGAGACGGCCAGTAGTACCAGGTAAAAGGGAGCATGCACAGACTGGAGACTACTAAGCTTATGGTAACGATTACCATCACCGGAACTCCCGTCAGGTAGCGTTTGGTATAGTTCGCCGAATAGCCGTAGCTGATGGTTGCCAGGGTGGCGGCAATAATGGCAAGGGTAGGACCGGTGAAACTCAACTCGCCTTTTCCTAACACCAAGACAAACACGCCCAGGAATCCCAGAGCGATGCCGACAACCTGCCAGCGGGTAAGCCAGTCGCCTAGCCAAACTGCGGCAATGATCGCACTCCACAGAGGAACGCTGGAGTTGAGCAGAGAGGTATACCCGGCGCTGACATGCAAGGTGGCGTAAGCCAGTAAGCAAAACGGAATGGCGGAGTTGGTTAAGCCTACCAAAGTGAGATGCCCCATCAATTGCCAACTCAGCCTGGTGCGATACCGGTACAAAAACACGGGGAGCAGACAGAGAGCGGCAATAGCGATACGAAATTGAATCATCACCACCGCTCCCATATCGGGTACGGTAATCCGCATGAAAAGAAATGACGAGCCCCAAATTGCGGCCAGCAGTAATAGAATCGAAGCGTCTTTAACAGTCATGGTTTGGTTATGATTGTCCTTTACAAGATGTCCTTAACAAAGTATCGCTAACGCATTTAATGAACTGCGTAATCTGCGAGAAACAGGGTACACCGCGCGGGAAAATAGCATTAGGCTGTCATCCGGTTTTCAATTTCGACTCCGGTTCGCCGGCCGCCGCGAAACGGCATGGATGGCCTGGGCCGTCACAGGATTTCAAGATGAAAACTAATGTGCGTTTTCAAGTTTTAACAAAGCCGCTTTTCGATCAAGCCCACCGGCATAGCCGGTTAGGCTGCCATTCTTACCTAAAACCCGGTGGCAGGGAATCATAACGGAAATCGGATTGCGTCCAATGGCGGCAGCCACGGCCCGCACTGCTTCCGGTCTGCCGAGATTGGCCGCCAATTCCCCATAGGTGGTCGTGTTGCCGAGAGGAATTCTACCGAGTGCATTCCAGACGAGCCGCTGGAAATCCGTACCCTGCGGATCGAATTCCGGTAGCGGCGGAAGGCTTTGTTGCTGAAAATAGCAAGTCAGCCATGCTTTTGCCGATTCGATAACCGGAGAAGATTCCGCCTTTTCCCAATTAGCTTCCGCTGCCGGGAAATACTTCTGACCGGTAAAATAGCAGCCAAGAAGTGCAGTTTCGGAAGCTGCCAGTCGAATTGTTCCCAACGGGCTATCCATGTCTTGATAGTGAATAGTCAACATCACTTTGGCTAACATTTTTTATCTCCTGGAAAAGTAGTTGTATTAGGCGGTCAAGGCGGCGGATTTGACGGCATAGTCCCACAAGTTGAGACATAGATAACTACGCCAGGGTTGCCAGTCCGCGGCAAAAGACTCCAGATCGCCGGGACTTAAATCTTTTCCTGCGAGCCGGTTTGCCGCTTTTTTTACCACCGCGTCCTGTGGCATGAATACGTCCTGCCAACCTAAGCCTCGAAGGGCGATATACTGGGCAGTCCAGTTGCCTATGCCTTTAAGACTGGTGAGTTGTTTAATGGTGCTTTCCGGATCTAGCGCCAGTGTCAACGGATCATGTTGAGTGCAGAACCGGGCAAACTGTTGTATGGCCTCGGCGCGTTGACGAAACAGGCCTAGCTCTGCGATTTGTCCTGTTTCCAATGCGGCGATGGTTTGCGGTTCCGGAAACAGCAAGGTGAGATCGGCCTGATCGAAACCCGTTGTCTGACCGAACTGATCGACAAATCTGGTTAAAACCTTTATCGACTGTTCCAAACTGACCTGCTGCCCCAGTATTGCCCGCACACCTGTTTCGAAGAAATCCATGCAGCCGGGGATTCTGATGCCTGGATTCCAAACAAAGTTGTTTGCCGGCGTGGAATTGCCGCTGGACATCAGGGTTTCATTGGGAGAATGATTAATATCGAACGCCTGACAAATCTTCTGTTGAATCAGTTGAAAGCAGGGCAACAGCTCTGCCGCTAACTCAACGTGGGCCAAATTGCGCTTGTCGTCGAATTGAATCGCAAACCAGCCAGTCACCGTCTTTTCGTTGTTTGCAGGCGTAATCCTTAACGACCTGCGATAGCTTTTTTCGTCTACCCGTTCAACACCCGATATAGCGCGCTGAGCTAAAAAGGACAATAGATGCCGATAGTCGTAGGGTGGGCGGTATCCCAGGCTGAAATGAAATGTGTTTGCCTTTTGCCTGCTCCGGTTCTGCTTGCGCAACGCGGTAGGACTTAACCCATACTGGTCCTTAAAGGCCGTGTTGAGCCGTCTTTGGCTGTTAAAGCCGCTGACTCCGGCAATGGCTGTCATTGATAGGTCGCTGTCTGTTAATAACATTTTTGCCGTGAGTAGGCGTTTGCTTTGTAGATAACCGATTGGGCTGACACCGAATTTCTCCCTGAATATTTTTCGCATATAGCGGTCGGTGACACCTAATTTGGCCGCGATATCCGGCAGCCCCTGTTCCGCCGGATGCAACAGGTCTAACAAGCGCATCGCATGCTGAGCCAGGGATTCCTTGCTATCCATGGCGGAATAGCCAGGGGCGATTTCCGGGCGGCATTTAAGGCAGGGGCGGAATCCGGCCTGTTCCGCCGCCGCCGAACTCTTGTAAAAATTCACGTTTTCCTGCTTAGGCTGCTTTACCCTGCAAATAGGACGGCAGTAAATTCCCGTGCTTGTTACTCCGACAAAAAACTTTCCATCGAAGCGGGGATCTCGGCTTTTCAATGCTCGGTAACAGGCGTCATGATTCAATTCCATGAGGCGATGATACGAGCATTCGCCTGGAAAAGCTCGCCATTTTCGGAACAGTGATTTCGCTGTAGTGAAGAATTCCTGATCGTCCTGACAACTGGTCGAGATACAATTCGAAAGAAAATTCTACAACGGCCTTTTGATATATCCTGTAAACTTTCAAGGATCGTCAATATTTGATCCAGGTTGATATCCGGGGGAGTGCCATGAAAGTTATCCGTGTTCTGTTATTTGTCTGGCTTTGGATTGGTTTGTCGCTGAGTAATGCGGATACGATTAAGCTGAAGGACGGCACCCAACTCACTGGCACCATACAGTCCATGAGCAACGGGGTGTATACCATCCATACCCAGAGCCTCGGGACGCTCAGCATTCCGAACAGTCAAATTCTGTCAATCAGCAAGGGTTCTGCAGGTAGTCAACCCGGTAACAACCAGTTCTCCAATTTGCAGGCGGAAACCTATACGGCGTTGCAAAGGTCGATCACTCAGGATCAGGAAGCGATGGCGATGATCATGAAACTGCAAAACGATCCCGACGTGCAGTCTATTCTCACTGATCCTGCCATCATGAATGCCATCTCGCGTGGCGATTTCAGTTCGCTGGTAAATAATCCTAAAATCAAGAAACTGATGAACAACCGCGATGTACAGGCGATTACCAAAAGATATAGCCAGTAATACCGGCTCTTACTAAGATTTTTTTCCAAAAAAACGACAAAGCCTTTGTAATCGCCCGTTTTCCTTAGCCTGAAGCGACGCGCTACTTTTGCTAAATTTTTCGAAATGACTGATTTAGGACGCAAACAATCTAAGATTATATCTAATTGGATAGATATCGTTTTGCCGTCTCTGATGGGGCCCTAGTTTGGCTGGAAGATCGGTCCAGACAAGATACGGAGGAAATTTCCAGATGTCGGTAGCCCTCATATGTCCTTCCAGACCAGATAAACTCACTTTTTGTGGTACGTTACAATGAAATAACACAGTGCCACGATGACAACGGATGAAACAAGATACGCCGGCAGTGTTGTTTGAAGCATCAACATACCACTGTCAAGTCGCTGCTCTTCGGAAAGATAAGGGGTTGCCTGCATATTGAACGAAATATTATAAATGGCAAAGTTAATGCCAAAAACAACCAACGTAGCGATTGCGTAAAGCGCGAGTTTCTTCATTTGATCTCCCAGAACCAGATATCACGTGACTTATTTAAATCGCTCACTCGGCCGAAAAACTCGAGAATATTTCTTACAAACATCCCACTGCTCGTGATTTCATTTTTGTTCCACAAATCAATGTGATCGCCTGATCGCGCTTGGAAGCTTTCGTTACCCCTTTGCCAGTAGTCCTTAAAAAAGATAATTCCGGTGCGCGTGGATAACTTATTCTGAAACAGATTGGGGGTAACGCTTTCTCTTTTGCCAATTCCAACAGGGGGGGATTTTGCTAGCCAGTTTGCCACGTCTTCAGCTAACAACAGATGTTTGGGGCCGCTGTGAGACCAGCATCTGTTACCGCGAGCAGATGAAAGATTAAATCCCGACCGAATGAGGCATTCACTTAGCAAAATAGCGCAATAGTCACTGAAGGGCTTTTGGCTATTAGGTTGCTTGTTGAAGCACTTTTTTTTCATTTCATCTTTGTCTGGGTAGTTGTTCCAGATTGTTTTAAATTTTGCCATTTTTATATTCCATTTTTGGTTCAAATAGACGAAAGATATTAATACCCGCGAATCGAAGTGGCTATGGGCCAAATGGCCGGTTTTCCTAGCGCAGTAATTGAATGATTGCCTGGCGATCGACCTGGGGAGTCATTGCTTGCAGGCTTTTGGCCAACATGCAGTTTGCTGGCAACCACAAGGTTTTAATTACGGGTGTTGTCTTGGTTGAAACCATGGACGTTTCGAGGCAAGCGATATGCTTTGAAGAAGCCCCAAATCGCCGATGTGCTGCAGGAGGCCAATGTAGTATTCGAAGATAGCCATGTCATATGGTGTGCGCTGGACGACTATGTCAATACAAAATCGGCTGATTTCGCTGACGCACTGATTGTAAATAGTCGACATGGAGCGAAAGGATAAGAACCGGTATTCCCAGTAAGCATTAACGTCTTACGTCCGGATGGAAAAAAGTGGAAGTTCTTCCCAATATGATGCGCATTGTCGAAAGCAAGGAAATCGCTACCCGGCTTCGTTACGCTCCAATTCTCATTAAAAAGTTGCTTATTGGTTTCTGAAACTATCGCCTATCTCTTTCAATGCCTATAATATGACGCTTGTTCAACAGGATTGTTTCAAGAAGAAGAAAAAGAGCACAAAATGTGTCCATCCCCCAGCCCGCAAGGGCATGATCGCGGTTACATCATTCCTATCGGCGGCGCAGAAGAAAAGGTCAACAACCCGGATATCCTGAAACGGTTTGTCGGTCTTTGCGGTGACCGGGAAGCCAATATTGTGATTATCCCGACGGCGTCTCAGCTTGACGACACGGGAGAGCGCTACGAGAAGCTCTTTCGCGAGTTGGGTGCCGGCTATACCTACTCGCTGCCGATCGAAAAGCGGATCGACGCGAAAAACGAAGACTTGTTGCAGCACTTGGAAGATGCCACCGGCGTTTTTATTACCGGCGGCAACCAGCTGCGTCTCTCGACTATTTTAGGGGGCACGGCGGTGGCGCAGGCCATACGCCGGCAGAATGCCAAAGGCACCCATGTCGCGGGGACCTCCGCCGGGGCGGCCATTATTTCTCAACACATGATCACCGGCGGTACAACCGGCATCGTGCCCACTGAAGACGGAGTAAATCTGGCCCCTGGCTTGGGACTGCATAACACCCTGGTGATCGATCAGCACTTTAACCAACGTAACCGTATGGCAAGGTTGTTAAGTGCCGTTTCTTATAATCCTTTTTTAATCGGGCTGGGTCTTGACGAAGACACGGCTGCGTTTATCAATAATAACAATGTATTCGAAGTCGTCGGCAGTGGCGCGGTGACGGTGATCGATCCGTCTGACTGTGACCACACCTCGATGGCAGAAGCACGCACAGGCGAAGCGGTGACCATTATCAATTTGAAATTGCATATTCTGTCAGCAGGATCGCATTTTGATATTGGCAATAAGGTTGCTCATATCGATTAATCTTCCTTCCAGACACGAACTATGCTCCCGTAAATCGACCGGATTAATTTTCGGCTGAGTAGTAGGTTATTGCCTAGTAGGTTCTAATTATGAAAATTACCACGACCAATATTTTTGTTGGTCCTAATATCTATGCGAACTTCCCCGTGATGCGCCATGAGTTGGACCTTGGTGTACTGGAGGAGTGGCCCTCCATGAAGCTCGGAGAATCTTTTATCAGCGGCTTGTTAAACCTGTTGCCGAGCATACAGGGCCATGGCTGCTCGTATGGTGAGCCCGGTGGATTTATCCGACGCTTGCGCGAGGGTGAAGGAACCTGGATGGGGCATGTCTGGGAGCATGTAGCGATTGAACTGCAGAATCTCGCAGGGTCTGACGTCAGTTTCGGTAAAACAAGGTCTTTATCCGAACCAGGGCAATACTGGGTGGTTTACGAGTATCGACACCGCGATGTGGGGCTGGAAGCCGGTGAGCTTGGGCACAAATTGTTATTGTCTTTGTTGCCGGAAGACCTGCGTAATCAGGCTGAAACCACTCTTGAAGAGGATTTCGATTTTGCCGCCGAGCTGGAAGACTTTGTCCGCATGGCCCAGCGCAAGGAATTCGGACCCAGTACCGGATCTTTAGTCAAGGCGGCAGACGAGCGGGGTATTCCCTGGTTGCGGTTGAACGAATACAGCCTGGTGCAACTTGGCCACGGCAAGTACCAACGACGAATTCAGGCAACCATTACCAGCGAAACCAAGCATATTGCGGTGGAACTCTCCTGTGACAAGGAAGATACCCACAATCTCCTAAATGATTTGGGCTTACCGGTGCCCAAACAATATATGGTGTACAGCGAACGTCAGGCCAGACGGGCGGCGGAAAGAATCGGTTATCCTGTCGTGCTAAAGCCGTTAAAAGCCAACCATGGCCGTGGTGTCAGTATCAACCTGAATACCCCGGATGAAGTGAATCGGGCGTTTGCCACCGCGAAAGAGCAGGGGTCGAGTCGCGCTGTGCTGGTGGAAGGTTTTGTGACCGGTTATGACCACCGCATGTTGGTGATTAATAATGAACTGGTGGCTGTGGCGAAGCGTGTTCCCGGCCATGTGGTTGGGGATGGGAAACATACCATTGCCGAGCTGGTGGACATAGTCAATCAAGACCCCAGGCGGGGGATTGGCCATGAAAAAGTGCTGACCCGGCTGGAGTTGGATGAGCAGGCGCAACGCTTGATGACAAAGGCCGAGATCAGCGAAGAAACCGTATTGCTGGCAGGGGAGATATTCTATTTACGCTCCACCGCTAACCTTTCCACCGGCGGCACGGCGATTGATGTCACCGATATCGTGCATCCCGATAATCGCGATATGGCCATTCGGGCGATCATGGCATTGGGACTTGATGTCGGCGGTGTGGATTTTCTTACGGAGGATATCAGTAAATCCTACAAAGCCATCGGCGGCGCCATTGTCGAGTGCAACGCCGCGCCTGGATTTCGGATGCATGTGGCGCCCAGCGAAGGCAAACCCCGGGATGTTGCCAGTAAAGTGATCGATATGCTGTTCCCGCCTGGAAATCTCGCTCGAATTCCGATTGCCGCCATCACCGGCACCAATGGTAAAACCACCACTTCCCGAATGTTATCCAGCATCGTCAAGGCCGCCGGCTATACACCGGGTATGACCTCCACCGATGGCGTGTTTATCGACGGACAGTTGAGTGTCAAAGGCGATATGACCGGCCCTATTTCCTCGCATATTGTCCTGCGGGACCCGAAAGTGGATTTCGCCATTTTGGAAACTGCCCGAGGCGGTATCGTCAAACGCGGCCTGGGATACCAGCAAAGCGATGTATCCTGCTGTTTGAATATAGCGGCGGATCACTTGGGACTCGGTGGTGTTGATACGCTGCAGCAATTGGCCGAAGTCAAACGGGTCGTCGTGGAGGTGGCAAAAGAGTGCGTGGTGTTAAATGCCGACGACAGGTACTGTCTGGAGATGGCCGACCATTGTATGGCCAAACATATTCTCTACGTTACCATGAACCCCGGCCATGGTTTGGTGAGAGAACATATCCGCAGTGGCGGCAAAGCCGCGGTACTGGAAAAAGGAATCAACGGCGACATGATAACTTTTTACGACAATGGCGCCCATATTCCCTTGCTCTGGACCCATCTGATACCCGCAACGATGGAAGGCAAGGCCATGCATAATGTGCAAAATGCCATGTTTGCCGGGGCGATGGCCTATGCGTTTAATCTGTCTTTGGAACAGATTCGGCAGGGATTGCGAACCTTCTCGACCTCCTTCTATCAAGCACCGGGCCGCATGAATGTATTCGATGAACATCCCTTCAAAGTCATTTTGGACTACGCCCACAATCCTGCGGCAATCCAGGTTATTACCGATTTGGCGTCACGACTCGAAGTCACCGGGAAACGCCGGTTGGTGATCGCATTACCGGGGGATAGGCGCGACGAAGATATCCTGGAAGCCGCCCGTGTTTGCGCCAAGGGCTTTGATGAGTTCATTTGTAAAGCCGACGACAACCGACGTCGCCGGGGCGAGGATGAAGTCCCGCAATTACTGCGCCAAGGGTTGTTGGATTCTGGTATTGACGATGCCGATATCCGGGTGATTCCTTCTGAACAGGAAGCGGTACAGGCAGCATTGGAGACCAGCGTGAAGGGCGATTTGCTGGTAGTGCTCGGCGACGAAATTACCCGCTGCTGGAAGCAAATCATTCACTTCAAGCACGAAAAATCCGTCGACCAGCCGGAGTCCGAACCACCTTCGGCAGATTATCCGGAGAAACTCTTTGAACCGGTAGAACATAAGTTTGAACTGGCTGAAGGGCAGCGATTGGTTAAGGATGACCGCGGGGTCAGAATCGTCCTGGACCAGGAAGAGGAAGCGGACTAGGCGGAGGGTTTGCTCATGCGGCTGCAAATGGAAGAAGTACGGCGGATCACCGGTCCCAATTTGCTTTCCGATAGTCCCGGCGCTTGGCTGGATGCCTGGGTATCCGGAGTGGACAAGCAGAAAGTTTGCCGGTATTGGTCGGCAAATATGGAAGCGTTGTTGGAAAAGCTCGGTTGGACGGAAAAGACCTACACTCGCATTTATGCGGACGGTATCAGCGTCGCCATTTCCGCGCCGTTCGATATTCTTTATGCCGCCTGCGATGCGGTCGAACTTGCCTGGCTGCAGACGGCCGCCGAATTGCATGGTGAGTCACTTGACGATTTTGATGCGTTATATGGTGCTCTGCAGAAAGCGATACAAGAAGAACAGAATCCTGTGTTGTTAAACCTCATTGCCAAATCAGAGCAACAGGGAGTGGCATTTCTTACCGATGACGACGAGTTTTCTTTGGGAATGGGGACTACCACTGCAGTCTGGCCTGTTGCTGAATTGCCGGAAGCAGACAGTCTATCCTGGGGCAGTTTTAAATCGATTCCCGTCGGGTTGATTACCGGCACCAACGGCAAGTCAACCTGCGTTAGGTTGGCGGCAGCAATTGCCGCCGCAGCGGGATTATCCGCTGGGGTGACTTCTACCGATTTTATCCGCGTAGGCGAAAAGATACTCGATACCGGTGATTATTCGGGCCCAGGCGGCGCTCGAATGTTGTTACGTCACCCGGAAACGGAAATGGCCTTTTTGGAAGTGGCGCGAGGCGGGATTCTTCGGCGCGGCTTGCCGGTTACCCAATGTCAGGCAGCTCTGATCACCAATATCGCAGCTGATCATCTGGGACAATACGGTATCAATACCGTGTCGGAACTGGCTGAAGCCAAGTTCGTTGTGGATAAAGGCTTGGCGGAGGACGGAATACTCATTTTAAATGCGGACGATCCTGAACTTGTCAGATTGGCTCCCACTTCAACTCATCATGTTTGCTGGTTTAGCTTGAATAAGGCTAACTCGCGCGTTCAGGCGCACCTGCTGCAGGGATTACCTGTCTGTTTCTATCATGACGATCAGTTGCACTATAAGGCTCAAGGAATTGAGTTTCAGTTGCCGGTAGATCAGGTAACCATCAGCGTAGGCGGAACAGCGAAGTACAATATCGCCAATGCACTGGGTGTCTTGGGATTGGTCATGGCGCTCAAACTACCCCTCGAAGCGGTTCAGCAGGGTATGCAACGGTTTGGCAAGCACCTTGACGACAATCCGGGCCGGGGCAATATCTGCCGCTATCGAGGTGCCCAAGTCATCGTCGATTTTGCCCATAACCAGCATGGCATGCGTGGTATTGTCGATATGGCTTTGCAATTATCGGCGTCACGAAAGAAAGTGATGTTTGGCCTTGCCGGAGATCGTAGTGATTCTGATATGCGGGCGTTGGTGGATGAGTTACTACGATTATCCCCGGATCAGTTTATTATCGCTGAACTGAAGCAGTATTTGCGTGGCAGAAAACCCGGTGAAGTGCCGCGATTAGTGCAGGATTATCTGTGGCAGCATACTGTGGATCCAGATAATATCAACGTCGCTGAAAACTCGCTAAGCGGGGCGAAATTAGCGCTGTCCGATGCAAAAGCAGGCGATCTCATTCTGTTGTTTGTGTTCACTCACAGGGACCAAATCCTGGCTTTATTCAATGAAGAGTAACTTTCGTGAACCGGCCACGGAGGGATCACGTTTTTGTTTCCACGACCTCGAAACCGGCCAGCGTAACCGCTTCTTCCACTTGCTCCTTGTTAACTGTTCCATCTACTTTCAGTAGCCCGGTTTCCAGGTCAAAGCTGACACTGGATATACCATCCAGCCGGGAAACGGCGTTTTCTATGGATTTTACGCAGCCACCGCAGGTGGCTCCTTCAACCTGGAGTTCTATCATCTGAGGGGGCCTCTATTTGTCGGGAAACCTGGGACTCCAGCGCAGTAAATGCAGTGAGCTTAAGACCACGCTGACACTTGAAAACGCCATTGCCGCACCTGCAATCATTGGGCTTAGAAAGCCCAGGGCAGCCAGTGGAATTCCAATACAATTATAGATAAACGCCCAGAATAGGTTGTGGCGAATCTTCAATTGGGTTTTCTTGGCAATTTGCACGGCTTCCGGGATTAATCCTAACTGAGGGCGCATCAAGGTCAGCCCGGCAGCTTCCATTGCTACATCCGTCCCGTTGCCCATGGCAATGCTGACATCCGCCAACGCCAACGCCGGCGCATCGTTGATTCCGTCGCCTACCATGACCACGGTGCCGGTCTTCTTTTTCAATTGTTCAATGGTCTGAGACTTGTGTTCCGGCAGCAGGTCGGTAAAAACTTCATCAATACCCACGGCTTCTTTCACTACTGCAGCCGCCGCTTTATGATCGCCAGTCAGCAACCAGGATTGCCAGGCGCGTTTTCGAAGCCACTCAATGATTGCGGGTGCATCATCTCGAATCGGATCCGTCAAGTCGAATCGCGCCGCCACCTCGGCATTAACTGCAACCCAGACCGTGCTGCTGTAATCCGGTTGGCTTTCGGTATGTTTTGCCGCAATGGAAACTCCATATTCCTCCAATAATCGCCGGTTGCCGATAAGCAATCGAGTCTCACCATTCTTGGCGCAAATTCCGCGACCTGAAAGATTCTCGACATGAAACGCCAGATTGCTCATCGGTACCATCGAGAGTGCCCTTACCATCGCCTCTGCCAATGGGTGTTGACTCTGCAACTGGATCTGTTTAATCCAGCCCAGAAGATCCTTTGAATCGCTCCAATTCTCCTGATGAATCACCGCTGGCTCGCCGTGGGTGAGCGTCCCGGTTTTGTCGAACGCAATGGTGCCGGCATTCGCCAGCAGGTGTAACTGATTGATATCACGAATCAGCACACCACGCCTCGCTCCCACGCCACTCGCCGCCATGATGGCAGTGGGCGTTGCCAGTCCCAGGGCACAGGGGCAGGCGATAACCAGAACGCTTACCGCTGCGACTAAAGCGACTTCAAAACCATTAATCCACCATTGAGCCGCCAAGGTAAAGATGGCGATAGCAATCACCGCAGGTACGAATACCGCTGAAATTCTATCGACCATCTTTTGAATGTCGGGCTTCTGCATTTGCGCATCGTTGACCATCTCGACGATTTGCTTAAGGCGAAATTCTTCCGGGGATTGACTTACCCGCACCCGTAAGCTGCCATTTGTGTTTTGGGTTCCAGCCAAAACAATATCACCCTGCTGCTTATTCACAGGAATGCTTTCGCCGGTTAGCATCGCTTCGTTTACCGATGACTCGCCACTGAGGACAGTTGCATCCGCCGGTATCGTGTCGCCAGGTTGAATCTGTAATTCATCACCGATAAGCAACTGATCGATGTCTACCGATATCAACGCCTTGTCTTGCCATTTTTTTGCCGTCGGTGGTTGCAGCTTCATTAGTTTCCGGATGGCGTCGCCTGTCAGATTTTTTGCGCGGGCTTCCATCCATTTGCCGAGAAGAACCAAACTAATGACCACGGCTGCCGCCTCAAAATAAAGATGAGAAGTGCCATGAACCAGCCAGAGAAATAAGCTGTAGAAATACGCGGCGCTGGTACCAAGCGCCACCAGGACATCCATATTTGCCGCGCCGTTTTTTAGCGCATGGTAAGCGCCGCTATAAAAACGCCGGCCTAACCAAAATTGGATGGGCGTAGTCAGTAAAAACTGCATCCAACCAGGTAACATCCAGCCTTTTTCGAACAGGCTGACAACCATGGTAATGACCATGGGCAGCGATAGCCCTAAACCGATCAAGGAGTTACGCAGCAGCAGGGCTTGGTCATGGTCTTGGTCGGGGGCGTCAGTTTGGGTCCTTTCAACTACCGGGTAGCCAAGTTGGTCTAAGCGGCGCTTGATCTCTTTTAGCGATAGGATGCCCTGAAACCAACTCGCTCTGACTTGCTGGGTGGCCAGGTTTACCGCGACCTGATCCATGCCCGGCATTTGCGCCAACACTTTTTCGATGCGGGCAACACAGGAAGCGCAGGTTATGTTTTGCACCGTCAATATCGCCGAGGTTTTCTCCAAACCAAAACCGGCAGCCTCCACCCAGTCCGGAAGGTCGGCCAGAGCATTCGACGGATTCACCCTGATATCCAGTGTTTCCAGCGCTAAATTTACGTTAGCCTGTTCCACCTGTTCACGCCCGGACAGGGCTTTTTCCAGCCGGGAAACGCAGGAGGCACAAGTTAGCCCGCTAACCGGTACAATCGCATGGCTCGACATTGACTTTCACTAGACCTTGTTAGTTGCTTCAATATTCCCAAAAATCTCCTCTTTTGAAAACTCTGTGCTCAACAAGAGGTTTTTGGAATCATAGTATGGTCCTTCCAGCACCTCTAAGGTCAATACTTAAATAGATGCTAGTTCTAATGGCACATAAAACTAGGCAAATCGAGCGACATTGGTGAGTTTAGAGACTGTCATGGCTCATAAACTGGGACCATCGACAGCATGGAAGGTGCCGCAGTGGAGGTGCCGCAGGGGAACTGCCGTTGAGCCCCCAAGGAAGAAGGGTTTACGGCGAGTCTCAGTTTATGGGGTATGACAGCCAAGGCGCTATTTTTATTAACTTTATTGTTTAAGACAATAACATTCACTACTAGAGCAGGGTGACTGTCGTCAGGTAGATGACAACCAGATAGCGTGCCGCTTTACCGATAAACGTTAGGATAAAGAATATCCAAAAATTGATGCGCATAAATCCGGCGATAAAGGTCAATGCATCGCCGCCGATGGGCGCCCAGGCCATCAAAAGCGACCAGACGCCGTATTTGGCGAACCACTTTTGTGCGGTGTGCAGCTTGTCCGCTTTGAATGGAAACCAACGTTTATCCTGAAAATGCAGCAGGTACCTTCCCATTGCCCAATTGACGGCGGCGCCTAAGGTGTTTCCCATCGATGCGACCAGCCAGATCAATGGCCATTGCGAGGGTTCTTTAAGCAGGGTTGCCACCACCAGCACTTCGGAATAAAAAGGCAGCAGAGTGGCCGCGGCGAAAGCGCTGGCGAAAATTAACAGATAATCGAGCATCTGCGTTTGGTTTGCCTAGTTAAAAAGGGATTCGGCTTTGTGTCGTTTGGCTTCTGTCACCAATGCTGAAAAAAGCCGGCGTTGCCGAGGAATATAGCTTAAATATTCGGGATGCCACTGGACACCGATCATGAATCGATGGCTCTCGGACTCGATTGCTTGGACGAACTCGTCAAGGTCCTTGGCAACAATCTTTAAGTCCTTGCCTAATCGATCTATTGCCTGATGATGCAGACTATTGATCCGCCAGTGATAGGCGTCGAGTATTTTGCCCAGTTTACCGGTTTCGTTCAGTTGGGCTTTTTTCCTCGGTAAGGGTGTGCGGAAGTTGCTGGTTTGAACTCGGTAGGGGCGAATATCACCGTGTAACGATCCGCCAAGTACTACGTTCAATAATTGCATGCCTCGACAGATGCCCATGATGGGCAGATGAGTTTTTAACGCATGCTCAATCATTTCGACTTCAAAGGCATCGCGGTCCGGGTCGATGGGGCTTATGCCGTTGTCTTCACCGCCGTATAGCGTCGGGTCGATATCGTTGCCGCCGCCGATAATAATGGCCTGAAATTTGTCCGGCTTGTGCTGCTTGTAGTTGCCCGGCGTCAGTCTGACGGCCTCCGCTTCGCACATTCGCAATGCGATGCGGGTCGCCCACCAGGCGATAGGGAATTTGCCGTTTGGTCCGGTTACGCCGATGATAGGTCTGTCAGCCATTTAGAAACCTTTTCATGCCATGGGGTAATGATATTTAAGTTAAATGGCTTATGATGGTTTAAATATTCTTCAGAGAAGTTTCTTAACCTCCGTGGGTTATTCGCTAATGCTTCGACCTGACACCAGTCATTCCAGCAAAGAGAAAGGCTCCATAGCGGATTATCGATATCCGAGTTCGGCAAGCGATAATGCAGGGTCGGCCTAACCCGCAGTTTCTGATCGCCGATACCTTGCATCACCCGTTCCTTATCGAGATAGCCGAATATGGGGAGCATATCCAAGGCCCGGTTGCGGCTCGGATTGTGCTCTAAATAGTCATCGATCAGCTGGTCGAGGTCAGGCCAATAGTCCGGTTGCAAAATCAAATTGGCATAGTCGTCGGGAAAGGATTTGATGAAAGGTGACAGCTGGCGGGTGAGGGCGACCTCCTCGCGATCTTTCAACCAGTCATAGAGACACTCGAAAGCTTTTAAATACTGCGTGATAGTTTTCGCGCTGGTATCCGGTAACTCGGGATTGAGATGTACACCAAAGGCGGTCATCCAGCCGTCAAAGGTTCCCTTGGCACCGGCTTCCCGAAGTTTGTCGGTCAGCTTCTCCAATTCCCACAAAGATGTCACAGGAATGGGCGGGGTCACCAGTTCGGACGGCACCAGGTTTTGCGCCAGCGCGAGAATCGTGTCATTGGCCAGTTGTTCAATTTCGCCAAGAGGCTGGCCTAGTTTTTCACGGCCATAGCGTTGCAGCAGTTCGAAATCCAGTTCGATTTTAAATGTGCCCCAAGGAGTGTCTTTCACTTCCAACTCGTAGTGAGAGATGCGTCGAATGGTTCCACCGAAGTTGGCTTGAACCAGTTCGGCTATGCGTGGTAGCGGAATTTCCGACATTTCAATTTCCACGCCTACCCGTCGGGGTTGACCATCTTCTTTTTTCAGTTCGTTCGGCAGGCTGAATGTGTGGGTGGACATGGATTGCAGTCACCTATGAATGGACTTGTCAGTTTGTACGAAGCCACCAGTAGGACCGGTTGTTTGAAATAGTAGATTAATCTGAACGTCTATAAAACTCCTTCGTACATAGGTAGTGCAACCTATAGTGTCCCTTATGGGACACTACACTAGGGTGAGGCCTGCCCCGCTCAGGTTATGGAAAGATCAACTTGCTTGGTTGGCGTCCCTTGAATGGGGTTGCGCTTAAGCGCTTGTCATTTTTTCCAGTTCCTTGATGCCATTCTCCAGATAATCAAGTAACCGCTGCATGGAGGGCAAGGTCCTTCGGCAGGCGGTGAGCCCGAACTCCAAGTGATCCATATAGCTGACCAGTGTGATATTCAGTGCGACCCTGTCAACCGGGATAGAGACCGGATACAGTCCTTCCAACCTAGCACCGTTCCAATACATCGGCTTGTCCGGGCCGGGGACGTTGGAGATTACCACGTTAAACGCCTGTAACTGAGGGGCAAGGCCGGTCATCATATTAAGTGATGAAGGTGCCAAGGTCAGAGCGGAGTAATTGATTGCTTCTTCCTGCGACATCTGCCGGAAGCGTTCCTTGGCCTCGTCAATGGATTTGCGGATAACATTGAAGCGTGTTGCCGGGTCGCCGATATGGGTGGCCAGGTTCGCAAGAATCATCGCCACCTGGTTGCCGCTTTCGCTATCGTCTTTACGAATCGACATGGGCACCATGGCGATCAGTGGCTTGTCCGGCAGCTCCCGAATACTAAGCAGATATTGCCGTAAGGCGCTGGCGCATATAGCGACGACTACATCGTTTACCGTCGCAGAGAGTTTTTTACCGATAGCCTTAATCCTTTCCAGTGAATAGGATTGCGCCGCAAATCGCCGAGAACCGGTAATCTTGGAATTCAAGACACATTTCGGAGCGGTAAACATCGACACGTTGTCGGGATTTTGCCGCGCCCGAATCAGGCTGGTGGTGATTTCTTTAGCCAGCGTGGGTACGGTGGCAATCTGTTTACCGGTAAGACTTAAGACATGACGCAGGCTATGGATAAAGTCGTTTGGTCCCGGCGCATCCTTGGCTTGGCGCTTCGGCGGCTTCATTGCCCAGAAAGGTGGCATGTTGCGGGTGTCCTGGTCGTAGGAATAGGTGCGAAGCGTCATGCGCATTGCCGCGATACCATCGACCATGCAATGGTGTACCTTGTTATAAAAGGCAAACCGTTTGCCGCGAATACCTTCGATCAGATGCGATTCCCACATGGGCCGTTCGCGGTCCATCAAATGGCTGTGGGCGACGGAAACCAACCCCAGCAGTTCGCGATAACGCCCGGGTTTCGGCAGGGCTTCATGGCGAAAATGGTGCTCAAGATCAAACTGCTTATCTTCAATCCAGTAATACTGGCCGTAATGGAGCTTTAGATAGCGGTTGAAAGGGTATTCCGGATTGGTGTAAGCCCGCATTTGCTCAACGGTTTCCGCGATGTATTTAGTCCCTGCATCTTCTGGAAACGAAAAAATGTGTAAACCGCCGACGTGCATGGGTTGCTGACGTTTTTCCAACCAAAGAAAAACTTGATCTACCGGGCTCAATGCTTTCATTTTTTGTTCCTTAATCTAGTTAGTTTAGACGGCTAATTTGAATCTGAAGGCTAACCAAGCGGCTTATCCTCGTCTTCATCAGACTCCTCTTCTATCTCCTGTAGACTCAACGTCAAGCCACTCGGTTTGGGTTTTGCCGGTGCTTCCTTGGGTGGAGCGGGGGCTTTGGGCGTTATGCCGGATTTCCCGTGCAGTTTGATTTTTAGACGTAGATTGTTCGCGCTGTCGGCATTCTTCATCGCCTCGTCCATACTGATTCTCTTTTCTTGAACTAGTTTGAACAATGCCGTGTCAAAGGTTTGCATGCCCATGTTTTCCGATTTTTCCATGACCTCTTTGATGCCTTCGAACTCGCCACGCAGAATCAGTTCCGCGATGGTCGGCGAGCCCAGCAGGATTTCAATGGCCGCCGCGCGTTTACCATCGACGGTTGGAATCAAGCGTTGCGATACAAATGCTCTTAGATTGGAGGATAGGTCCATTAGCAATTGCGGCCGCCTTTCTTCCGGGAAAAAATTGATAATGCGGTCCAGTGCCTGGTTGGCATTATTGGCGTGCAGTGTGGAGATACACAGATGGCCGGTTTCGGCAAATGCAAGGGCGTGTTCCATGGTTTCCCGGTCCCGGATTTCGCCGATCAAAATAACATCCGGCGCCTGGCGTAGCGTGTTCTTCAAGGCGTTGTGGTAGTTCCGTGTATCGACGCCTACTTCCCGCTGATTGATAATGGAACGCTTATGGGCATGCACGAACTCCACGGGATCTTCGATGGTGATTATGTGGCCGCCGCTGTTGGAATTCCGGTGGTCGATCAGCGCTGCGAGGGAAGTGGACTTTCCGGAGCCGGTGGCACCGACAAACAGCACCAGTCCCCGTTTCGTCATGATGACATCTTTCAAAATCTGCGGCAGGCCCAGCTTATCCGCGTTAGGAATTTCAGTGACGATATTACGTGCGACGATGGACACTTCATTGCGCTGTTTGAAAATATTTACGCGGAAACGTCCTTTACCGGGGATGGAATAAGCCAGGTTCATTTCAAGATCATGGATAAACTGCTCGCGCTGCTCCTCATCCATGATTTGATTTGCGATCTCTTCGATTTTTCCCGGCGGTAGTTTCGTTTTATCCAGCGGTTTGAGTTTGCCATGGAACTTGGCGCAAGGCGGTGCGCCGGTGCTCAAATATAGGTCGGAACCTTCGTTGGCCGCCAATACGTTAAGATAATGATCGATATCCATCAGCTCCCCCTCTGATGAAAGTTTCAGATACTAACTGATAGCTGAAAAATGCCGTTTACGCCACTATTTAGGGGGAATGGCGACGTCAATTACTACTTGAACTCGAGTATCAATATCAAGAATGTTTCAGCCGCGGCCGGTGGCGAGTTGCTCGGCCATGCGCTGAGTACCGGTACTCACCTCGTCAATAATCCGGTCGGCTTCAGGAATACGGTTTTTGCTGGCTTCCGACCTTTACCTTATGGCATGCATTTTTTCATTGGCAGCTTTGGTCAGGCGGCCGTTTTCCGTCACAAGCGATTCAATTTCCACGGTGGACTCGCCAGTCCGCGACGCCAGCGAACGAACTTCGTCGGCAACCACGGCAAACCCCCTGCCGTGTGTAGCCAAGGGTACTTAAAAAGTTGTTGTTTGGAAATTTCCGTCGGCTGGGGCACGAAACGAAAAAAGGCAGGAGCATTTCCTGCCAAATTATACGGGACTGTATCGGGTATCGATCATGTAGGTTAAGCTACGTTTACATAGCTTACTTGGTTTACTCTTCCAACATGGCAGGTTCCAGAGATTGATCGATAATGCCGCTTTCGCTTAGTGCCACATGATCGCTAAGATAGATAAATTCCACTCTGCGGTTTTTTTCGTGTTGGCTGACGCTTAACAGGGGATCTTGGCTGCCCCAGGCGAAGGTTTCAATTTGTTCGGATTTGACACCGGCTTGAATCAGCTGATCCGCGACCAGTTTGGCGCGCTTTTCAGCCAGTTTTTCGTTGTAAACCTTGTTGCCCTGGTTGTCGGTATGACCGTGTATTTGGATTTTGTAATCCGGATGAACGGCGAGGAAATCCGCATGATGCTTAATGGTCGCGAGTTGCTCCTGATCCGGTGTTTTTTGATCGAAGGCGTAAAATAGAACTCTTGGTTGCGGTGGTTGAATGTTTAGCATTGCGTTATCGTCCTCTTGTGCCTCCTGAGCTGCGATTGCAGTATTTTCCATTGAATCCGTTGCGTTGACCGCCTTATTGTCCGTTAGGCTATCTTTCTCGTCCAGCACAATTTGGTGACCGTTTGTACCTGCCGCAGGTTGCTGATGTTGGGCGATAAAAGCTTCACCTTCTATTAATTGTGCCTTGCCTGCAGGGGTGTCAACCGTCTGGCCGGTCACAGTTTCATTATATCGGTCTGTTGGCTCATTGGATCTGTTTATGCCAAATTCACTGAGTGTGTCGCTCTGTTCGTCAAAAGCTGATTCCTGTTCCTGGCCGGCATTGTCGGTCATAGTGATTTGGTAGGTCGCGCCGGTATCCTCGAGACTATCGGGTTGGTGCTCTATAACAGCAGTGGATTCGGCTTCCGGCTGTTTTACCGTTTGACTCCCGCATGCTGTCAACAGGGTCAATGCAGTTGCGAGGATGGTTAATCCCCAAACAGGCTGCTTGTTGAAGTATTGGATTTGCATGGTGTTTTCCTCTGTAGTTGTTAGCCTATGGGCTGTTGGGTACGGATAGCTTGTACCGGCAATGAGGAAATGACCGGGCAGCCTAAGGCAGAAACTACGCAGGATCCGGGCGAATTATGGCGGCTCGGTTGCAAGGGCAACAAAGCCTAAGGTATTTGAACTGGTGAATAGAAAAACAAGAAAACTCTTCGACCAGATCAAACGAAGGTGTCCTGAGTCTAAACTGGGCAGCCGTAATGGTTGACTGTTACCGGGGGGAGATGATTACAAGGCCGCCTTCTGCAGTGGATTTTCACCGGAAAGCCATTTATGCAGCAGGGCCGCGAGCGCCTTTTTCTCGTAAGGCTTGGTAAGATAGTCGTTCATCCCCACCTGCATACATTTCTCTTTATCGCCCTGCATGACATTGGCGGTAACGGCGACGATGGGCAGTTGGTCGTATTTGGGATTTTTGCGAATTTTCAGAGTGGCCTCGTAGCCATCCATCACCGGCATGTGGCAATCCATTAACACGATGTCGAAATCCATTGTCGAGATGGTATCTACAGCCTCTTTGCCGTTATGGGCAATGCTGACCTCATAACCTAATTTCTTCAAGATGGTTTTCGCCACTAATTGATTAACCTGGTTGTCCTCCACCAGCAGCACATGCTGTCCCGGTTTCGCTACTTTCTCCGGCAGCCGGTCTTCCGCTTCGGCGGCATCGTCGTGGATATGGATGACTTTGCAGATAGTTTCGTATAGCCGGTCGCGGCTGACCGGGGCACTGATCAGTTGCTGGATCTTCATCAGCTTCAGCGCTTCCGTTTGAGACGGAATACTTTGCCGGGCGACCAGAATCAGATTCAGGCGATCAATATCCGGATGCTCGACCAGGAAAGGCGCTATCGAGCGTGAATCGAACAGTACCACGGAGTTCTCGGCAAATTGCTCTTTTTTCAACACCAGATCCTGAATTTTATCGTAGTGCAGGACGCGGAGCGGCAGTTTCCAGTATTTGATGTCTTCCGCGAGGCTATGAAAAGTAAGATTCTCGTTTTGGTGGATTAATACATACTTATGTTGATGCAGTCGCAGATCGATTTCGAATGCCGGTACAGCGCTGTCCTGTATCAGTGGCAGTTGGACACTGAACGTACTGCCTTGACCGGCGGTGGATTCGACATTTAGCGCCCCTCCCATGTGGTTGACCAATTGTTTACAAAGGGTCAGGCCCAAACCTGTTCCACCAAACTTCCGGGTGATTTGTGTGTCGCCCTGGGAAAACGGCGAGAAAATGCTATCCAATCTGGCTTTGTCGATTCCGATGCCGGTGTCGATAACTTTTAAAAGCACGCCGTCTTTATGGGCATATTCCAACGAAACTTTGACATACCCCTGTTCGGTAAATTTGATGGCGTTCCCGACCAGGTTACTGACAATCTGTCTGATTCTCGTGGGATCGCCGTATATCCGTTCCGGAAAGCCAGGCGCTACCGCCGAATAGACCTCCACCTGTTTTGCATGAGCATTTTGCGCCATCAAGCGGGCCACATCCTCCACGGTTTTCCGCATGTCGAAATTGATGTTTTCCAAGGTTAACTTGCCGGATTCGACCTTGGAAATATCGAGAATGTCATTTAACAGTTCCAGTAGTGCGGTGCCGGAGCTATAGGCCACATTGAGTTGTTCTTTTTGCTTGGCGGAAAGCGGTTCTTCCAATGTCAGGCTGATCATGCCGAGAACGCCGTTGAAGGGGGTTCGAATCTCATGGCTCATATTGGCGAGAAAGTCGGCACGGGCTTTGGCGCGTTTTACGGCCTCTTCCTTAGCGATGCGTAAATCGTGGTTGCTTTTAATCAACTGATTGTTTTTTTCCGATAGTTCCTTGGTGCGGCTGTCGACTATCTGTTCCAATTGTTCGGAGTAGGTCTTCAAGCGCGACTCGGCCTTTCGCAGTTTTTCCAAATTGCCGTCTATCGACTGCAGATGATTATTGGTGGAGTTGACCAGAACCCCGATTTCGTCAAATTCATGCCCTTGAGGCACAGGGAGACGGACTTTTTCCGGGGTTTCGGGATCAACCTCGCTGACTGCTGCGATGACCCGCACCAGCGGTTTTGTCAGCATCAGATAAAACAGGATCAACAATACAGCGGATAAAATCAGGCTGCGGACAAATCCCGACATCAGGGTAAATGTCGCCCGTTGCAGAAACTGTGATCCACCGGGGTAGGTGTCGACAACGACGTAGAGATCCCCCAGCACAAAATCGGTGAGTTGCGGAACAAACAACGCCTCGCTGTAGGTCCGGGTGGGCTGAAACAGTAAATCGCTCAGCCAGCGATAGGGGGATTCGGCGGCAGGCTGATCCCGGCTGGAAAGAATCCGGTTATCGGTATCGATGATTTCCGCATGAATAATTGCCGGGTGTTCCAACAAGCCTTCCAGTAACTCGGCGGCGAGCCGGGCATCGATGTTATAAGCGATCTGGGAAGCGGGGGCATGGCTGATGGTGATAATCGCCCGGATTTCATTGTCCAGGGAATGTTTCTGGTCGAGAAAGTCGAGTATGACCTGGGTCATACTCATCATGGTGCCCAGGAGTAGCGCTAAAATGACTGTATTACGCGCAAGTCGGAACGATAGTCGGTTGGAAAAACTAATTTTCAAGCCTTACGCTCCACCTATCTTATCACTGCTTTTAAAAGCTGTTTGCCGGCAACGCTAACCGTCATAGTCTTGCTTGCGTTTCCATTCATCCTCCTTGTCGACCATTTGATCCAGTTGCGCACTCAAGGTATTGTTGTTGGTTTTCGCAACCGCTGACTTCGATTGCGATAGTTTGTTGGCGGCGATATCTAATTTGGTTATCTGTGTTCGGTATTCCGTGATGGCCTGCTGTGCCATGGGATTGCTGGCGACCCGCGAGTAAGCTTCGATCGCATCATGCAGATGGTGAATTGCCACTCGGTATTTTTGCTGTTTTTCGGCCTGGTTGGCTCGCATGCCATGGGCGTCCGCCAGACTTTTTGCAATGAAAAACTGGGTTCGTATAAGCTGTTGGTTGCCGAACGCCTTTTCGATCTTGCGCGATTTGATTTGACGTTCAATAAATTTGAACAGGGCTTGCAGATTCTTGCGCAGTTCTTTACCGGCGGCTTCGTTGGCCGGATTCATTTTCGGGGCGATGGGCTGCCCGGATTTCACCTTATCAACCAGCAGCGCCCATTCTTCTTTCTTTACAGCAACTTCATTTTTAGGTTCGAGTTCGTGCATTTCATTGAGGGTCGCAACGCCTGCCTGGGCAATCGCAGTCAGAATTTTAATATCGACATAATCGCTGGGAATCGAGCGCGCCATAGTATCCAATTGGCGCAGGCGTGCGGAGAGGGCATTTATTTTACGGCGCTGTTCGTCATTTTGACGTTTGCGCCATTGGTTGAAGTAAATAAGCAAAAGGCCGGCAATAATCAAGCCGACAATAAGGGCGATAGTCGCTGTAGCTGACATAGATAGAAAAAATCACTTTGTTTATCGTTACTTAATCAAGTATAGATGAAGAAAAATGAATGACTTAGTTGGCACTCAAGAAATATTGGATTCAATGTGGCCGTTATGCAGGGAAATCGCGGGAAATTGACGAATGGCCATATTTGGGTGCTCAATAGAGCCAAATGTTTGTAACTTCTGAGGGGAAATTATTACATGCTTGAAACGCTACAGAACCGCTACTCCAATCCGCTGCTGGCTGAACCGGCACCGAAACCGGATGAATTACAGGAGGCATACCTGGCCATGATGCGCGCTCCGGATCACGCCCGGCTAAAGCCGGCCCGAATGCAGATCTGGCAAGGTGAAGGCCTGGAGCGCATGGGAGATATCTTCGCCGCTGCCGCCCTAAGGAAACAACCCGACCTGGATCCGGACACTGTCAACAGATATCGAAATTTGCCGCTACGGGCGCCCATGGTGGCGGTGGTCATTGCAACAATCCGGGAACACCCGAAAGTTCCTGAAATCGAGCAGGTGATTTCTACAGGTTGTAGTACCTATGCGCTGATACTGGCGCTCAATACCATGGGTTATGGCGGTATGTGGCGTACCGGCAACTTCGCCTATGATCCGACGGTGAAACAGGCCTTGGGGTTGGAAGCCGGAGAACATCTCATCGGTTTCCTCTACATTGGAACGCCGACAAAAAACTCCCCCAAGACAGTTCAAGCCCCGGAATTCTCCGAGCGGGTGGCGTTTATTCAGCAATAACCGGCTGGTACAGGCAGGATTAAACTGGAAGTACCCGGATACCATTGGCGGAAGCGGAATTCGATTGCCGCTTCCGATTCTCAATAATAACCTATAATATTGAAATATATAGATAATATCTGTTTGGCACTAGTGTTGCTTTAGTTGTTCCAATAGCAATCTGAGGTGACAACATGGCAATCTCCTTTGACAAAGCGGTCGGGTTTCAGGAACAGGCCTTACGTCTGCACTCCCAACGGGCTGAAATTTTGGCGAACAATATTGCCAACTCCGATACGCCGGGTTTCAAAGCCAGAGATATCGACTTTCATGCGGTGCTTCAGCGTTCGTTGGGGAATCAAAGCAAGTTAGAACCGGCAAAAACTCATACCGCGCATATGGATTTCAATGATCCAGCCGCATCCGGCCAACTGTTGTACCGCAATCCTTCGCAACCGGCGGTAGACGGTAATACTGTCGATACGCAAACCGAAATTGTCGAATACAGCGAAAACGCGTTGGGATTTCAGTCCAGTTTTCAGTTCCTCAATAGCAAATTCAAGGGTCTGGTCAGAGCACTAAAGGGTGATCAGTAATGTCGATTAATAGCATTTTTGATATTGCCGGGTCGGCGATGCGGGCCCAGTCAGTGCGGTTGAATACCACGGCGAGTAACCTGGCAAATGCCGAAACGGTGAGTTCCAGCATCGAGGAAACCTACAAAGCCCGCAAACCGATTTTTGCCGCTGTGCATCAAGAAGCATTGGCGATGGCGCAGGGCCGGTCCATAGACGATTTGGCTTCCAGGGGCGTCGAGGTTAAAGCCATTGTTGAGAGTGAAGCGCCGTTGGAGCGGCGTTACCAACCGGACCATCCGATGGCGGACGAAGAGGGGTACGTGTTTTATCCGAACGTCAATGTGGTGGAGGAGATGGCCGATATGATGTCGGCATCCCGCAGTTTTCAGCTCAACACTGAGGTGTTGAACAGTGCGAAACAGATGATGCAACGTTTGTTAACCCTGGGCCAGTAACGGACTGAAAGGAGTGAATCATGAGTGATGTAAGTAGCGTCGGCAATGATGTGCTAAGCCAGTTCGGACCGAAGCCTAGGGAAACAGACAATCGTAATGAGTTGGGAAAGAATGAGTTCCTGGAACTGATGATTGCCCAGATGAACAACCAAAGTCCGCTGGACCCGCAGTCAAATGAAGAGTTTGTCGCTCAACTGGCGCAATTCAGTTCCGTGGAAAGCCTTGAAAATTTAAATATCACCGCAGACAGCATGGCGTCTCAACTGCGCAGTTCGCAGGCATTGCAGGCCTCGGCGATGGTCGGCAGGGATGTGATGGTGTTGGGCGATTCCACTTTGGTGGCGGGAGAAGGCGGCTTGAATACGATTGTCGATCTGCCTGGAGCAACGTCGAATGTCAAGATGAGTATTTATAACGCATCGGGTGCGTTGGTGTTCGAAGAACAGTTGGGTCAGCAGAGTGGCGGGGATTTGAACTATAACTGGCCGGGCACGACTGTCAGCGGCGAACCTTTGCCGGCCGGTCGTTACCGGGTAGCCGCTGAAGCCCGCTATGACGGACAGATGCAGCAAGTCAATACCTACGTTTCGGCCAATGTCGACAGTGTCTCCATCGCCAGCGATGGCCAGGTTACCCTAAACCTGGCCGGCATGGGGTCGGTCGGTATCAGCGAAGTGAAAGAAATTCAGTGAGCTTCCAGCCAAAAGAGCAGGGCTGGGACCAATTGGGAAAAAGTAAGAGGTGAAGTATGCCATTCAATATTGCCCTAACCGGATTACGCGCTTCCAACATCGACTTGGAAGTTACCGGTAACAATATCGCCAATGCGAGCACCACAGGATTTAAGGAATCTCGTGTTGAATTTGGTGACTTGTACGCCAATGCTTTTCTAGGGAACGGCCAGAACCGATCAGGCGACGGCGTCCGGGTTCAGAATATCAAGCAACAGTTCAGCCAGGGGAATATCACTTTTACCGACAATGCACTGGATCTTGCCATTGATGGAAATGGCTTCTTTGTCTTGAATTCGGTCAACAACGAATCGCTATATACCCGTTCAGGGGCTTTCTTCGTCGATAAAGATGGCAATATCGTCAATAGCCAGGGCAGTCAGTTGCGTGGATTCCCTGCTAATGAAGAGGGTGTTGTTTCCGGTGTGCTGGATGATTTGACCGTACAAAATACCAGTTTGGCTCCGGTGCGAACCACCGATGTTGATCTCAACTTAAATATCGATGCGTCGGAGGAAATTCTCCTTGAGCGCCTGGAAACGCTGGTCGCATCGGATGCCGCCACGGTAGGTTTGCCGAATGGTCCTAATCTGGGAGTTAACGGGTATCCACCTCAGCAACTCACATTCACCTATCCGGATGGTTCAACAGAAACCGTTAATGTCGCTTCCGACTACGATGATACCGCCGGCACAGGCGCACGGGTTGGTAACGCCTCTATGCAAGATGTCGCAGCGTTAATGAGTAACCTGAATGGTGTCAGTGCTTCGGCAGTTACAACTATCAATATGACAGGATTTGTCCCGCCAGCTACGGGGATGTCAATTCAAATAGGCGGCACCCAGTTTGACGATATTAACTCACTCACCGAATTAGGCAACGCGATTAATGCGTCATCGTCGCTCATCGGGGTCAACGCCACCATCGATGGCGCGGGAGATTTGATTATTACCCAAACCCGGGGCGCGGACCTTTCGATCACTGCCTTAAACCTGGACGGCGGCGCTTTTAATTTAGGGGCACAAGCCGTTGCCGATGGAGAGGAATGGACCATCGGGGGAGTTCTCTCGATCACTTATGAAGAAGACATTACCATTTCCGATACGACCACGACTCTAGCGGGTGTCGCCGCGCCGGCGACGGGCCCATTTACAACCTTTACAGGAACCACCACGGTTAATAACGAGTTTGATCCGCTGGATGAAGAAACCTATAACCATGCGACCTCGACCACCATTTTTGACAGCCTGGGAAATTCCCACGTACTGACGATGTACTTCGTCAAGGAAAGCGCAGGCACGACGGTGAGTAACCAATGGACCTTGTATCCTTTGGTTAACGGCAGGGATATTGGCGATCCTCTTACGCAGGGAGATCCTGCTACCAGGGCCAGTTTTTCTTTGGTATTTAATCAGGATGGCACGTTGGACGAAACCGCATCGGATGATGTGATTATCACCAACTGGCAACCGTTGGATTCCGAAGGCAATGCCAACGGTGCGGATGGACCCTTAAATGCAACGGGTGCGGCCGCCGATCAGTTGATTACCGATCCTCCCAGCAGTTCGAACTTTCGAATCGATATAGCCAATGTAACCCAATATGGTAGTGATTTTTCGGTGTTGGATCTCCAACAGGACGGCTATACAACGGGACTGCTGAACGGACTCGATGTGGCGCAGGACGGTATTATATTTGCCCGATACAGCAACGGCGAATCTCAAACGTTGGGGCAGGTGGCGCTTGCCAACTTTAATAGTATCGAGGGACTTGCACCGGTTGGGGAAACCGCTTGGGTCGAGTCCTTCGATTCCGGCGCTCCGGTAATAGGCGCACCTGGTTCGGCATCGCTTGGCACCATTGCCGCCAGTTCCCTGGAGGAGTCCAATGTCGATCTATCCGAGCAATTGGTAAACCTGATTATTGCCCAGCGTAATTACCAGGCCAATGCCAAAACTATAGAAACGGCCAATGCCACCACCCAGACGATTATTAACTTGAGATAGTAATTAAAAGGGGTCAGAGCCATTTATCCATGTTTTTGAAAGTTTGCTATATGGGGATAAATGGCTCTGACCCCTTTTAATAGGAGTGACAGATGGACAAGGCGCTTTATATTGCCATGACCGGCGCGATTCACAATATGCGTTCGCAGCAGGGCCATGCCAATAATTTAGCCAATGTGAATACCACGGGCTTTAAATCCGATTGGATGCAGGCCCGCAGTATGCCGGTGTTTGGCGACTATTATCCAAGCCGTGCCTATGCCTTGTCTGAGCGCCCGGCCACTAACGTGGAACAAGGCGGCATGATAGAAACCGGGCGCGATCTCGATGTTGCCGTGGCCGGTAAAGGCTGGATTGCCGTGCAAGCGCCAGACGGCACGGAAGCTTACACCCGGGCAGGTGAACTGCAGATCGATGTGAACGGTATTCTGCGAACCGGAAATGGTTTGGCGGTGCTGGGTAACGGCGGACCGGTTGCCATTCCCCCCGCCGACAGTATTACCATTGGCGATGACGGTACCATATCGGTTGTTGGCGTGGGCCAGCTTCCGGAGGAAATTGCCGTTATCGACCGAGTCAAATTGGTCAATCCGGAAGCTGACCAAATGGAAAAAGGTTTGGACGGCTTGATGCATCCCCGGCCCGAAACGGATGTGGAAAACTTCCCCGCCGCCGCCGAAGTGCGGCTCTATTCCGGCTATCTGGAATCCTCGAATGTCAACGCCGTCGAAGAAATGACGTCAATCCTTGCCCTATCCCGCCAATTCGAAATGCAAGTGAAGGTAATGCGCTCTGCGGACGCCAATACCGAAGCTGCGGCACGCTTATTGCAAATGTCCTAAAAAGCGAGCGTTTGCGGCAATTTATCGCCACGCTCCAGGATCAATGCCAGGATCAAAAGGGGTCAGAGTCATTGATCCCAAGGTACCATCTATCAACTGGTTAGTACTCAAATCAATGACTCTTGCCCCTTTTGATCCATAGACGAGGAGAGCGCTATGCATGGTGCGTTGTGGGTGAGTAAAACCGGGCTATCGGCACAGGATACTTCGCTTAAGACCATTTCCAATAACCTGGCCAATGTGAACACCACGGGTTTCAAGCGAGACAGGGCGGTATTCGAAGACTTGCTCTATCAGATAAAACGCCAGCCAGGTGGCCAGTCTTCCCAGGACACCCAACTTCCCAGCGGTTTGCAGCTGGGCACCGGCGTTAGGGTGGTGAGTACGCAAAAGGTGTTTACCGAAGGTAATTTGCAGGTAACTGATCAACCGCTGGATATCGCCGTCAATGGCCGGGGCTTTTTTCAGATACTGTTACCGGACGGCACCATCAGTTATACCCGTGACGGCCAGTTCCAGCCGGATAGCGCGGGCAACCTGGTACATGCCAATGGCTATCCCTTGGAACCCGCCATCACGATACCCGATGGTGCACAGTCTATTACCATCGGCACCGACGGCGTGGTGTCCGTTCAACTAACCGGAACGGCAACGCCCACGCAAATCGGCACGATTACCACTGTCGATTTTATCAATCCGGCGGGTTTGGAAGGAATCGGCAATAACCTGTTTCTCCAAACCGGCGCCAGCGGCGACCCACAGGAAGGTACACCGGGCTTAGCCGGTTTAGGTACTTTGGAGCAGGGCATGGTTGAAACATCAAACGTCGAAATCGTTGAAGAGATGGTGAACATGATAACCACTCAGCGCGCATATGAGATGAACGCCAAAGTCGTGACCACGGCGGATCAGATGCTGCAGTACATCACGCAGAATTTGTAATTACTTAAAAGGGGTCAGAGTCATCTATCCAATTGGTACTGGCGGTTTGATAAATTGATTTGAAGTGGATAAATGACTCTGACCCCTTTCAATCGCTTTCAATCGAAAAGGTGCGCGCGGCGCACCCTACGTCAATTGTTTTGGTATTAGGAGAAGGTTGTGAACGCACCTAAAAACCTTGTTGTCGTCAGCATTCTCGGCGTTTTTTTGCTGATGCAAGGTTGTAGCCCTATGACTCGTGAGCGGATATTGCCGGGGGATCCCTTATATGCTCCGGTGCCACCCCAGACCCTGGTGCCTCCTGCGCCTGTTGATGGGTCGATTTTTTCCGCTGCAGAAGGATACTCCCTGTTTGGCGACCGGACTGCCCATCGGGTAGGGGACATTCTGACCATCGTGTTGCAAGAACGCACCCAGTCTTCGAAAAGTTCAGAAACGGAACTCACAAAGGACAGTGAATTATCCATGGGCAACGGCTCCATCCTAGGCAAGCAAGTAGACCTTTTAACTAATCCGTCTTTCGAAAGGACTACCAGCGGCGAGGTTGAAACGGACCAAAGCAACAGTCTTACCGGCAGTATCAGCGTCACCGTAAATAATGTCCTCCCAAATGGCGTGCTGGTGATTCGGGGAGAGAAATGGCTGACCCTGACCGAAGGGGATGAGTTTATCCGGGTGAGAGGGCTGGTTCGTCCGGAGGATATTCAGGACGACAACACGGTACTATCAACCAAAATTGCCGACGCACACTTTACCTATAGCGGCACCGGAGAGTTCAGTGAAGTGCATAAACAAGGCTGGTTGACCCGCTTCTTCAATAGCGAATGGTTCCCGATCTAAGAGGCCGATGACCATGCGGATGACATCCTCCAGTAACGACAAAACGGTTTTCCGGTATGCGAAAGCAGTTGCTTGCCTATGGCTGATGCTGGTAACAACCATGGTGTCGGCGGAGCGTTTGAAAGACATTACCACCGTTTCGGGAGTTCGAAGCAACCAATTGGTCGGTTATGGATTGGTGGTCGGTTTAAATGGCACGGGAGATAAAGCGCCGTTCACCGATCAGACCTTCCGTAACATGATGAACCGTTTCGGCGTCACCGTACCGCCGAATGTCAATCCTAACTTGAGAAATGTTGCCGCCGTATCCGTGCATACTGAGTTGCCCGCTTTTGCAAAACCGGGGCAGGAGATTGATATCACTGTTTCCTCAATTGGCAACGCAGCCAGTCTCCGGGGTGGCAGTCTGCTGCTGACCAATCTCAAAGGCGCCGATGGCAAGGTTTATGCCGTGGCCCAGGGAAATCTTATCGTCGGCGGCTTTGGCGCTGGCGGTGCGGACGGTTCCAGAATAACCGTGAATGTACCGAGCGTCGGGCGGATTCCCAATGGAGCTACTGTCGAACGTGCGGTGCCTACCGGATTTAGCCATGGCGATACATTGACGCTGAATCTCCATTCGCCGGATTTTACCACTGCGAAGCGGGTGCAGGAACGGATTAACGATTTACTGGGACCCGGCCTGGCCGAGGCTATAGACGCGGCAAGTATCCGGGTATTGGCACCAAGGAATCCGGCACAGCGCGTGAGCTTTTTATCCATTCTGGAAAACCTTGAAATTGAACCGGGCGTCGAATCCGCCAAAGTGGTGATCAATTCCCGCACCGGTACCATCGTGGTCGGACAAAACGTCAAAGTACTTCCGGCTGCCGTTACTCATGGCAGCCTGACCGTGACCATTGCCGAGAGTCTTGGCGTCAGCCAGCCGAATCCTTTCGGCGAAGGCGAAACGGTCGTAGTGCCTGAAACCGAGATCACCATCGAGGAAGAGCCCGCCCGCATGTTTAAGTTCGGTCCCGCAGCGACCCTGAATGACATTGTCCGGGCGGTCAACCAGGTGGGTGCGGCACCCGGTGACGTGATGGCCGTTTTGGAAGCATTGAAACAAGCCGGTGCCTTGAAGGCCGACTTGATTGTCATTTAGGTGGAATTTGGGTAGCGGCGATGGCAATCAATGAATCACTTTTAGCACAGGCTCACGTCTATAACGACCTGGACGGCCTGCATAAACTTAAACACGCCGACGCCGAACAGAAAGACAAGATTCAGGCCGTCGCCAAGCAGTTTGAATCCATGATGTTGAACCTGATGCTGAAATCTATGCGTCAGGTTAACCAGGTATTTTCCGAAGGCAATCCTCTGCATAGTCACGCCACCCGTTTTTACGAAGATATGCTGGATCAGCAATTGAGCCTGACGCTGACCCAAGGCGATGGTCTGGGTTTTGCCACGATGCTGGCCCGGCAGCTTAACCGGGTTGAGGAAGTGGCTGCACCCATAAGCGGCTATCGGACGTTACAGGAGTATCGGGACAATGCCTTCCCAAGTTTCTTAAACGACCCGGAATCCACGGCAGAACCAGATGAGAATTCGGCGGATATTCTCAATGCCACGGAAGCGGCGCTGTTGGAACAGGTGGACCGGATAGTTACCGATCTGTTTGCGCCGGTTATCGTTGAATCTGTGGCTGAACCGGTCCAATCAACGTCGCAAGCCTCGCCACCAGATGTTGCGGAAAACCTGCCTTTAACATTTGAGTCGCCGGAACATTTTCTTCAAAGCCTCTATCCGCAAGCCCAGGAAGTAGCGCGGGAATTAAACGTCGATCCGAAACTGCTATTGGCTCAAGCCGCGCTGGAAACCGGTTGGGGCAAACACATGATACTCGGACCGGATGCCGGCCCGAGCTTCAATCTATTCGGTATCAAAGCCGATCAGCGTTGGAGCGGCGAATCCGTTATGGTGGCCACTTCAGAGTTTCGTAACGGAATCAAGTTAAACGAACAGGCGGCATTCCGCGCCTATCAAAATTATGCGGAAAGTTTTCGGGATTACCTGAACTTCCTTCGGGAAAATCCCAGATATCAAGAAGTATTGAATAAGGGTGAGCAACCAAGAAATTATGTCGATGCATTGCAGGAAGCAGGATATGCTACTGACCCGGATTACGCGAACAAAATATTCCGTATCTACCAGGGAATGGACGACTTTGTCGATTCCGCCGACGGTTCAGTGCGCCTTTCCGGGAATGCGTTAGTAGAGCAGTCTGTCAAGGCTGAAGCGAGATAACGATGGCTAGTTTGATTGATGTCGGTTTGACCGGGCTTCGGGCATCCCAAACTTCGTTAACGGTGGCCGGTAATAATGTCGCCAATGTCAATACCGATGGCTATACTCGGCAACGTGTGGAGCTTGAGAGCGCCAGGTCCCAGTTTATCGGGTCCGGCTTTCTCGGATCCGGCGTCAGTATCTCCGATATCAATCGGGTGACGAATCAATATGCGATAGAGCAGGTGCGGGTGGATACTTCGCTGAGCAAGGATGTTGATAAGTATCTCAGCTTTATTGATCAGATAGACAGTCTACTGGCAGATGCGACAACGGGATTAGCGCCCGCCATGAACGACTTTTTCGGTGCCCTGCAATCCGCCGGAGATGATCCGAGCTCGATCCCTGAACGGCAACTGGTATTGGCGCAGTCGGTGAGCCTGATAAACCGCTTCGATGTAATCAATGCCCGGCTGGACACGATTAGTGACAGTGTCGACGAGGATATGCGGGCACAGATTACCACGTTGAATAGTTTGGCCAGCGGCGTTGCGCAACTCAATGAAGCGATATCCGCTGCTACCGGCTTGTCGACCAACAAGGATCCGAACGATCTGCTGGATCAACGCGACGAGTTGGTTCGCCAGCTTTCGGAAATTGTTAACGTCACGGTCATTGACGGTGACGATGGGCAAATCGATGTATTGATCGGCAAGGGCCAGGCATTGGTGGTGGGTAGCGATGCAAATGAGGCGATGCTCATCAGTTCTGATGAAGACCCTAACCGGCTGGATATTGCCCTGGTGGAAAACAACAATCCGAACAATGTGACTTCGGAGCTTAACGGCGGGGAGTTGGGCGGACTATTACGATTTCGCGAGTCTGTTCTGCAAAACGTCTTTAATTCCGTCGGCAGAATCGCCCTGGTCCTGGCGGATACCATAAACGAACAACACCGCTTGGGGATGGATCTGGAAAACGATTTGGGGGGCGATTTTTTTGTCGATATCAATGCGCCGGATGTTCAACTCCGACGGGTGATTCCCAATGAGCAAAATGCACTGCCAAAAGACCGGGTGGTGGGTGTCGAAATTACGGATGTCAATGCCCTGACCACGGATGAATATGTCTTGGAATTTGCGGGCCCGGCGCTGACGGATGTTGTGATTACCGATGCATCGGATAACAGTTTTGTTACCCGAGTGAGTTTGCCTGGGGTATATCCTGCGGAATTTGAATTTAACGGCTTAAAGGTCAATCTCGAATCGGGTAGTTTCGAGATCGGCGACAAATTCCTCCTCGCGCCCACCCGGTCCGGTGCGCGGGAGCTGGAGCTGAATACCGTTCGCGTCGAAGATATTGCCCTCGCATCGCCGATTCGAACGGATGCGGATTTAGGCAACATCGGGAATGCCATAATCAGCCAGGGAGAAATGCTGGCCGTTAATCCATTTTCCGATGTCGGCACCTTACCGACCTGGGAAAATCCTGAAGAACTCAATCCACCGATATTGATCCGCTTCATTAGCGATGACTACTACCAGGTGTTGGACAATAGCGATCCCTCCAATCCGGCATCGTTGAATCCGCCAATGGATAATCAGCGTTACATTCCAGGTGTGGCCAATCCGATTTTCACGGCAGACGAGGGGCAAACCGCGTTGGTTTCCGGCCTGCGCAATGTCAACGGCGTACAGACACCGGTGGGCGGAACCGATATCGGCCAAGTTGTGGCAGGGGTGGGTACCAACGGCTATGGTGCGCAAGTGACGACCTTTCAGATTCGTGATCCGGATTCCGGCTTGCTCACCGGCACCCAGTCGGTGTCGTTGGCCGCCAACGCCACCGCTGAAACAATGGCCTCGCAGTTAAGCAGTATCAGTGGTGTGTCGGCATCCGCATTTACTGAAGTCCGGTTGTCCAGCTTTACCGATGACGGCGCGGGAACCGCACCGGAACTGACCTTGATCCTGGAAGAAGTCGATTCCTTCGGAGTGGTCACACCGGTGCCGATAGCCTTGGGGCCTACTTTCGATCCCAACGACATCGCCGACATCATTAATAGCGATCCCGACGCACAAACCCATCAGGTTATTGCCTGGAGCGATGGCTCGACATTAACCGTAAGGAGTCTGACCGGGGAGGACCTGATTTTTAGCTTGACCGGTGACGCAACGGACACGGTTGATATAGAAAGTGACTTCACTGCGGCGCCTACCGTCATGGTCGGCGGGGATTCGGTAACAGTGGGCGGCCGTATTGATTTGCGGCTGGCCAGTGGTGTCACCATGCGTGCGGATAACTCAAATTTATTTGAACAGGTGCCGTTGCCGGTTTCCTCCTTCCTCGGTTACCAGGTGGAGCTTGCAGGGACGCCGCAATCCGGAGACCAGTTCACTATCGAATACAATACCGGCGGCGTCTCGGACAATCGAAATGCGTTGGAGCTGATCGGGCTTGAGACCTCGGGCATTATTGATGGCGGGGTCAGCACTTATGGCGAAGCCTATTCTCAGTTGGTGGAATTAATCGGTTCAGATACCAATCAGGCGCAGTTGGACGCCGAAGCCAACACCGCCTTGTTACGCCAATCGGAAAACCGGTTGGAGGAAATTGCCGGCGTGAATCTGGATGAAGAAGCGGGCAAGTTGATTCAGTTTCAGGCGGCTTACAATGCTTCCGCACAGGTAGTTTCCATCGCCAGAGATTTATTCAATACCCTGTTGGGTACCTTTGGATAAAAAATAGGTAGCGTGTGATATGAGAATCTCAACAGAACAGATATTCAGCGGGGGATTGCAAAACATCCAGGATGTGACGGTAGAGTTGCAAAAAACCCAACAACAGATTTCCAGTGGCAAACGGGTTCTTGCACCTTCCGATGATCCGGTGGCATCAACAAGAATTCTACAGATCAACCAGGAACTTAACCTGATCAGTCAATACCAGCGAAATATTGACCTGGCTGAAAACCGCCTATTCTTGGAAGACAGTTTGTTGGGCAGCGTTTCGGATGCCTTGCAGAGATTGCGCGAGTTGGCGGTGCAGGCCGGTGACGGCGGACAGAATGAGTTCGATAAGTTGTTTATCGCTTCCGAAGTTGACCAGATTTTGGATCAATTGGCGGGTATTCTGAACACCAAAGATGCCGGCGGGGAGTATGTTTTTGGCGGGTTCCAGGGTGACCGGGAGCCATTTGTGCAGAATTCGGCGGGTAACTACGAATATCGTGCCGACGAAGGAAGACGCTTCACCCAGGTGGATTCCAATGTCACCGTTGCCGTCGGCGATAATGGCAAGGAGGTATTTGTAAACGTCCAAAGTGCTGAAAACACCTTCCGCACTACGGCCAGCCCGCGGAATACCGCAGTTCCTCCGGCAGCGATTACGCAAGGTCAGGTTATTAGTCAGGATGACTACGATGCCTTCTATCCGGAAGATATGAAGATAACCTTTAATCCCGATACCGCAGTTAACCCGCCACGAGTGAATTACTCGATCACCCAGGTTTCTGACGGTCGCCCCATTCTGAGCAATCAGATTTATGCGTCCGGGCAGGGAATATCGGTCAATGGCGTCGTTGTTGAAATCATTGGAGAGCCAGCCCCCGGCGACACATTTTTTGTCAATTCTTCCGATACCCAAGGCTTGCTGACCACGGTAGAGCGATTTTCCCGGGCACTGAAAAACTACAGCGACACACCGGGTGGCAGACAGGTATTAACGGAAAACATCGATGCGACCCTTGCCAACCTGACCAATGCGGAGACCAAGGTTTTGGAAACCCGGTCCAGCCTCGGGGCCAGGCTTAATACGATTGGCAATATCCGGGAAACCCAGGCCAACGTGGAAGAGCTTACGCTGGAGGTGTTGTCGGAACTCCAGGATTTGGATTATGCCGAAGCGATCAGCCAGCTTACCTTGCAGGATACAATTCTGCAGGCAGCCCAGCAGTCATACACCAGAGTGACTAACCTGTCGTTATTTAACTTCCTATAGTGAGCGATGGCTACATTCAATGCTGTTGGTATTTGGCGTAACAGCGTTCTAATCCGTTGGGATTTTCGCGAGCAATTCTGATTCAGTCAATAAATCATCAACCGCAGTCGCGCCACCTATTTTCCAACTCGCAAAGAACTGTGCTTTGCGTAAAGCTGCATCGGCACTGTCTCCCTTGGCATAAAAGTGAACAAACGCCGAAAACAAAGCATCGCCCGCGCCAATGGTATTGACTGTCGGGCGGGTTTGAAATGCCGGTTGATGGGTGAAATCTCCCGCTTGCCACAATAATGCGCCATGCGCTCCTAAGCCCACAACCACAATCTTAAGATTGGAATAGTGCTCCACTAAGCGTTGGGTAAACTCCTGTTCATTGCCGGCGATGGCCTCATTGCTGAGAAAAAGAATATCCGTTGCCGTAATAAAATCACGATTGTAGTCATCGTGAATGTCAGCAAGCACGTGGACATCGGTGGCGATGGTTTTTCCCAACCATTTGGCGGCAGGTAACAGATTGCGTGCATAATTGATATTGCATAGCACTGCAATATCACAAGCTTTAAGGGCAGGGATGCCGATGTCCTCCGGAAAAGTCAGTTCCTGGAGGTTTTTCAGGTCAACATGGATTTGGCGCCTTCCTTCGGCATCGTAGAGAATCACGCTTTGCGCGGTTTGTCCGCCGACCGACAGCACCCCTTCGGTTGAAAGACCTTTGCCTTGCAGGTTACTTCGAACCAACTCAGCAAGTTCGTCTTGGCCTACCAGAGAGAGCAGGGAAACCTTGTTTCCCAGCCGGTGCATCGCCAAGGCGATGTTGACGCCCACCCCCGACACTGCGGACTGGATACCATAAAAAGGATAGTGCACAGGTACGTAGTCGATGGGAAAGGCGTTTATCGCTAACGTCGTTTCAATGTTGAGAAGGCCACAAACCAGTATGTTCTGCATTAGTCCGTAATCTCTTTCTCAAATAGCGGTTAAAGAGGTCTTTTCCGGTTGTCCGAACTGCATTGGTTCAATCCTATCTACACCCTGTTTCCGGAATGCCGGAGCTCCATTGTCAGGAGGCGTTCAAATGTTCTTCAATGCGATCCATGAAACCCGCCATATCGACCAGGTTTTCAGCCTCCGGGTTTAGCGTTTTGCCCCGAATATCGCCTGTAATAGTGCCTTCGTCGACGGTCTTGATCAGAGCCCTTTTCAGTCGGAGTGAGTAACTCGTCAAAGACTCATTGGCCTCTCTTTTTCCGAGAATTTCCAACGCATTGGTAAAGGCGTAAATAAGTGCCGAGGGATTGAAATGCGCATCCTTACCATCGGAATTCAGGTAACGCTGGTACAGATCATGTGCGGTTCCATGAGGTGCTTCGTACAGCATGGTTCCGTCTTTACTTTCGATGATCGAACTCGCTGTGGCTAAACTCCCGCCCAACGCGGCTGAAATGTCCGAGAATATGTCGCCATCGAGGTTTAAAGTTGGATACAGCGCATTACGCGGCGGATCGGATATCATTTTTCGCAACTGGCGAGACGGCCGCATGATCATGAAGGATGGTGGCCGTGTGTTGTCTTTTACCAACTCCTCACGTACTTCATTAATTACGGTGCTGAACACATCGTCGTATTCCATATACTCTCGCTTGAGCCCGAAATAAACTTCCTTATCCTTCTTGGAGGCATCGCGGAATACTTGGCTAACCCAGTCTTTAATGGCTTCACGGTCGTTGGACATAAACAGGATGGGGTCGTTTTTCCGGACTTTTCTGGCATGTTTTTCCACACCGTCCAGAACTATCTTGATCAACCCGTCTTGTTCCATTGCCATGTTAAAACTGCCGTATTGATCACCGCCCCCCGCGCTCATACGGGATATGGATACGTGGTGTTTGCGTTTTGGAATGCCAAACTGTTTTAAATTGTTTACCAACTTGTATAGTTTGCGTCCAGTGGTGTTTTCGGGTACGCCCCAGAGCGCCCGCTCAGGGGGATTGGCGATGATGCGGGCAGCCTGTGCGTCTATGAGTTCATAGAAATAGTCTAAACCGGCAGTTTGAAACTTCTCCTTATAGTCCTGCTGAAAAATGTCCTCGATAACTTTACGCATCACCCCGTCATAACCGGGTATGACCGTGTCCTTCAAGCCCAGATAGGCCGGTCGTTGTTCATCAAGCGCGCGTTGAAAAAAAGCATGCGCCCATTGTTTGACCTTATCGATATCATTGGAGGCTATCAGCCAGGGATCTCCCTTGCTGATTTCCCGCCGGTGCAACTCCACCGGATCACCGCTGGCGCCGACGAACAAAATCTTAATAATACCGCTCACTTTCGACAGGGCGTTGTAACTTTCCTTAATGCCGCCATCTTTCATGGTAAAGACTTGAATATCGCGATTCACCCAATCCGGCGGTTCTTTGCGAATGTTGTTAAACGCGATATCCTCCCGGGTGATATTGCCTCCGATCCCTTTTCGAATTGCACCATTGGGCGATTTTGTCGCCAGCTTGTCTAACGCTTTGGCGTCAACGCCGGGATGCTTTGACAAGAGCTCGTCCAATTGCGTTCGGTTGACGGTCATACCGGCATTTTTTACGCCTACGCCGTATTTTTTCAGCGCTTCAATCGCGTCTTTTACGATTTGGCCGTTGGTAACCAAACGGTGCTCCGCGGAAAGATCATATTCCACCAATTGGATATCAAGGTATTTGTGGATAAACTGCTCAAGTACCTTTTCAAAGGAAACCTGAGCCATTTCATCACCATGCAGGATGACTAAAGGGCTGGAGACTGGGATACGATTGTCCATATTTCACCTGTTTATTGTAAAAATCCGAAATGAGTGAAACTGTTACGGTTGATCTCGTCGTGCCTGAATTAATTATTCTAAAAAGCTGCGACTGCGAGGAGTCTGGATTATGCTAGGGTCAACTATGCGCCAACAAGAGACTTTAGTCTAGCGTTGCCGGAATTTGGCTAACCTTGATCAATTTATCCGGAGGATTTCAATCATTTTAGCGTATTTGCCAGCGATCGTTTTTAGTTCAATCAAGCGTGATTTCTATGCCCAAAAAAACTGAACCTTTGGTTCTGGGAGAGAATTTCGACAGCCGTCAGGCGCGGCTTAACCGGAATATCTATGGTACCTCGAAGGGACGTTTGCGGTTGGATTTGATCGGCCGGGATTTGCAACGGCATGCGGATCCCGCAGGGATGGGGCCAATAACCAAGGTTCTGGATCTCGGCTGTGGCGAGGCGCGGCTGAGTTCGCCATACATTCAGGCGGGCTGCGCGGTTACCCTGGTCGATTTGTCGAGCGCCATGCTCGACACTGCCCGACAACGGCTGTTAGCGGAAAACATCGATCTCGGTAATACAAGTTGGGTGGCGGAACCCTTGCAGGACTATTTACGGAAAAATAACGAGAAGTTTGACCTGATCCTTCTGCATGCGGTTATCGAATGGGTGGAAGAGCCTCATCAAGTAGTAAGCCTGGCACTAGGCAAACTCGCTGAGGACGGGTTGCTGTCCCTGGCGTTTTATAATCGCAACAGCCTGCTATTTCGCAATCTGCTGCAGGGTAATTTTCGCAAACTTAAGAAAAATGTCTGGATTCCGGATTCGCGAAGTTTGACTCCGTATAATCCGATAGATCCGGCTGCGCTGAAGGGATACCTAACCGGGCTGTCCGTCGAGACGATTGCCGAAACCGGCGTGCGTACCTTTTTCGATTATCTGCAACCAAAAATAAAAACGGGTAGAAGCTATGAGGATGTGTTGGAAATGGAGCTTCGTTTCAGCAAGCATCCTGCTTTTATGGGGTTGGCGCGTTACCTGCACTGGGTGATTAAAAAGCGCTCTGTTTAATCTCCAAGTACTTGTTTTTAATATATGCAGGAAGCTCAACATTATGCCGGCGAAAAATTTCGGCAGCCGTGCCATCGGCGATGAGTTGCTTAAATCCATCGTTGAATGTCTTTAATAGCGCTTCTGCATCAGGGTGGCTGCGTGAAACCATGAGGTGTTGGGTATTCACGCCCAGGACATGCGGTAAGGTTTTAAAGGGTGCCGTTTCACCATATTGCCGACTAACGGTTTTCCAGCCTACCCGAACCGGGACAGGCACCAAATCAACCTGGTTGTTTGCCAGTAGGTCAAAACAAGCCTCCAGGGAATCCGGACGCCAAAACCAGATTTTCCTCGATTCGACCAACTGCTCCAAGTGTTTGTCGGTATAGCCGATTGGGCGGCAAATGGTCTTGCCATAGATATCTTTGGGCTCACTAAAGGTGATGGGATCGTTAATTCGTACAAAAAACTTTTCGACAAATTGAAAAAGTGGCTTTGAAAAGAGAAAGTGTTTCTCCCGCTCCTCGTCTTTTACATAGGGAAAGGTGGCGAATGCCTCATGTTGCAGGGTCATTTGGTAAGCGCGGTTCCAGGGGACGTAGGCTACATCCGTAACGAAACCCCGGTCGTGAAAGACCTGTCTCACGACTTCAGTAACCAGCCCGCCCTCAGGGAGTTTCGGGCCGGTTAGAGGAGGGTAGGCATTTTCGCCGGTTACCAGTAGAAGGGTTTGAGCCGAGCCTAAACTGCTCAGCAACCAGCATAAAAATATACCAAGCTTGCCAACGGTTTTTCTTCTTATATTCACGGTTCTGTTATTTTCCTGAGTACCCGCAACAAAAAGACCGGATGCACACCTGTTCCCTGAGGTAATCGTTTGCCTCCAAGAGGCAGGTTACCTTTTTCTAGTTAAGCGGTTCCTTGGGAATATTGAGTGTTTCTAAGGTCCAGGGGCGAATTCTATTTAATAATTCGGCGTCATCAATCAGGGATTTTCCATAGGAGGGGATTATTTGTTGCATTTTTTCAGTCCATCCATCTTCCTGCAATTTATCGGCAAAACACTTTTCTAATACTTCAATCATGGTTTGAACCGAAACGGAGGCTCCCGGCGACGCTCCCAGAAGCGCGGCCAGGGAGCCGTCTGCGGAGGTTACCACTTCGGTGCCGAACTGCAGGGACCCGCCGGAATCGGTTTTCTTGATAATCTGTACCCGTTGTCCCGCGGTTTGCAGTATCCAATCCTCATTGCGCACCTCCGGGAAAAAATGGCGTAGCGCATCAATCCGTGAAGCTTGCGATTGGAACGCTTCCTTAATCAGATAGCGGGTTAGATCCATATTGCCCATGCCGACGGACATCATGGGTTTCAGGTTGTCGGCCTTCACCGAACTCGGTAAATCCATTAGCGAACCCTTTTTAAGAAACTTGGTCGTGAAGCCTGCGTATGGACCGAACAGCAAGGCAGGGTGTCCGTCAATAATCCGGGTGTCGAGGTGCGGAACGGACATAGGCGGTGCGCCTACCGGAGCTTTTCCGTAAACTTTGGCGAAGTGTTGTTGCACTATTTCCGGCTTGGTGCAAACCAGCCATTGGCCGCTGACGGGAAAACCTCCATAGCCCTCTGCTTCGGGCAAACCGGTGCGCTGCAGCAAGTGGAGCGTCGCCCCGCCGGCACCGAGGAAAACAAAACGAGCGCGAATCCTGGTATTGGTATCGGTAGATTCATCTTTCACTCGAACATTCCAATGTTTATCAAAGTGAATCAGATTTTTTACTGTATGGTTCAAGAGCAGTTCAAAGTTGTCGTGCTTCTTCAGCGAGTCCACCATGTGCCGGGTCAGCGATCCAAAATCCACATCCGCACCGTAGGTCACCCTGGTTGCCGCAACCGGTTGCTGCTGGCTTCGTCCTTTCATCACCAGTGGCATCCAGGAGGTTATTTGCCGAGGGTCTTCGCTGTACTGCATGTCCTTGAAAAGATGATGGGACGACATCACTTCGTGGCGGGATCTCAGAAACTGGATATCCGTGTCACCCCAAACAAAGCTCATGTGTGGCGCCCGGTTAATGAACTTAGTTGGTTCCGGAAGTTGCTTGGTTTCAACCAGGTGAGACCAAAACTGCAAGGAGGTCTCGAATGCAGCATTAATTTTCAGTGCGCGATTTATCTCGATAGCGCCATTTGCCGCAGCCGGTGTGTAATTTAGCTCGCAGTAAGCGGCGTGCCCGGTTCCGGCGTTGTTCCAGCCGTCGGTACTTTCGTGTGCAACATGATTCAAGCGTTCGACCATGATGATTTTTAAGTCAGGATCGAGTTGTTTCAGCAGCATTCCCAGCGTGGTGCTCATAACACCACCGCCTACCAATAAAACATCTGCGGTTTTTACTGTCATTTATGTTTGCCCTTAGCTGTTTACCGTTTGTGTTGTAAGCTTCTTATATTGTTTTTTGTGCTCTTCGAATTCATTAGATTGTGCCGACCTTCAGCGATTTGCCGGGTTTTTCCGCCACGATAATGGCCCTTCGCGGTGCAGGATATCCCTCCAGGGTTTTGTTCGGATCATTTGAATCGAGAAAATCGGCAAGGGAGTTGAAGGTCATCCAGGCCGTCGAGTGTTGTTCTGCCGTTGTCGTTTGTGCTTCGTCGACAATTCGCACCTGCCGAAATCCTGCACGCTGCACCCACCGTTGAGTTGCCAGAGCGCTCCCGATGAACCAGACGTTGCGCATTTGCGCATAGCGGTCAGCAGGCAGTAACACGGTATTTTCGTCTCCCGGCACCACAAGCGTTTCCAGGACCAGTTCCCCGCCGGGCCGCAGTGCCGATTTTAGTTCCTCCAAGTGGTCGAAAGGGGACTTGCGATGATAGAGAACTCCCATGGAAAAGACCGTGTCAAACGCCTGCATCGGTTTTGGCAGGTCTTCGGCTCTTAGCGGCAGATAGTAAACGGGTGCGTGAGGAATATATTTTTTAACCGCCTGAAACTGAAAAACAAATTTGGGGGATGGATCAATGCCTAACACGAACTTCGCCTGTTCGCCCAGCATACGCCAGCAGTGATAACCACTGCCACAACCAATATCCAGGACAAAGCGATCAGCCAAGGGTTTAATGTGGGGAAGGACCCTTTGCCATTTCCAGTCGGATCGCCATTCGGTTTCGATGGTATGGCCGAATAGTTGAAACGGTCCCTTACGCCAGGGATGGAGGCCACGTAAACCGATGAGCAGCTTTTGATGTTGTTCTTCAGTGAGGTCTTGTTGCGTGCCGATGCTGATGCAGTCTCGAGCGACATCGACGGCACAGGCGCTTACTTCCGGCAGCAACTGGAAATGTTCCTGCCAGGACCGGTAGTCGCCATGCAATGCCGGTTGGTAACGGTTCGACAGGGTTTCTTTCAAGGTAGTTGCAAAGGGCGCTAGTCGGTTTTTGCCGATGTGATTAAAAAAGTCTTCGAAGCCGATCATTTAATTGCCAGTATGGAAACAAAGTTAAAACACTGAAACCACAAATCCACCTGGTTAAAGCCCGCGTCTTGTAAGCGCAATCTGTGCGTGTCCAAGGTTTCAGGCAGAAGCACATTTTCCAGCGCAGATCTCTTTTGGGCGATTTCCAGTTCACTGTATCCCCGTGCCCGCTTGAAGCCATGATGCAGATCAGTCAGCAGCGACTGCTTCTGCTGGTCTGCAAACGCGATTTTTTCCGATAACACTAAGGCCCCACCGGGATGCAAGCCGGCGGCAATGCGTTTCAGGACCTCTGTTCTTTGGGCGAGCGGCAAAAATTGCAGGGTGAAGTTCAGAACTACCAGAGACCCGTTGCGGATTTCCGTTTCCTCAATGGTTTGACAAAGCACCTCGGTTGGGATTTCGCTCGGGACTCTGAGGAGGTTTATTCGACAGCGATCCACCATTGCCGAAGAATTATCTATGGCGAAAATGCGACTGTTCCGAGGATTGGCCGAGGTTCCGGTTTCGGCCGAAACGTCATCCAATGCGTGTCGGATAGCCAGGGTGGAAGCGCCCAACGAACAGCCTAAATCATAGCAGTGGCTGTCTTTCTGAACATAGCGGTGGGCGATGACCCCGAGCATTTCGAGGATCATCGGATAGCCGGGGACAGATCGGTTGATCATGTCGGCAAAAACATGGGCTACGCGTTCGTCAAAAACGAAATCTTTCACTTCATTCCGGGTGGTCGCGTAGATTCTGTCTTGCTCTGCCATTCAGTTGGTTAACCTCTAGGATTTGTGGCGCGCATTTTACCCGTTCAACCGGAATTCGCCAAACAGACTGAGAACTATTTGGCCTAGCAGTGGACCAAAGTTTAAACTATGCAAGGTTTTTTTAGCCGTCAGGCAAGTATTTCTAAGAATGAGAGAATTAATGACGAATTATTCAGTGACAACGCTTCTCGAAGATAAAGTAGCGCTAGGTAGTACTGTTTGTGTTAAAGGATGGGTGCGGTCCCGGCGGGATTCTAAAGCCGGAATGTCGTTTATCCACATCCATGACGGGAGCTGTTTCGATGCGATTCAGGTAATCGCGGAAAACACCTTGGAAAACTATGAGCAGGATATACTGAAGATTACCACAGGCTGCTCAATTATTGTCGAAGGCACTCTGGTGGAATCTCCGGCTAAAGGTCAAAGTTGTGAAATTCAAGCCGGCAGAATTGAAGTGGTGGGTTTGGTCGACGATCCGGAAAGCTATCCGGTCGCGAAAAAACGGCATACCTTCGAATTCCTTCGCGGAGTAGCACACCTCCGGCCGCGCACCAATGCCATCGGTGCCGTTACCCGGATACGAACGACGCTCTCCCATGCCATTCATCACTACTTCTATGAGCGCAATTTTCAGTGGATTAACACCCCCATCATTACTGCAAGCGATTGTGAAGGCGCTGGCGAACTGTTCAGGGTCAGTACTCTCGATATGGTCAATACGCCACGGAACGACCTGGGCGATATTGATTTCAGCCGGGATTTCTTTGGCAAAGAGACCTTTCTGACGGTTTCCGGTCAGTTGAATGTGGAAGCTTTTTGCCTTGCCATGTCTAAGGTATATACCTTCGGACCCACCTTCCGGGCAGAAAACTCCAACACCAGCAGGCACCTGGCGGAATTCTGGATGGTCGAGCCGGAAATTGCCTTTGCGGATTTGCAGGACAATGCCGACCTGGCTGAAGACTTCTTGAAACACCTCTTTAAGGATGTCCTGGAAAAGCGCGCGGATGATATGGCGTTTTTTGCCCAGCGGGTAGACAAGACTGTTATTGATCGTCTGCAACATGTTATAGAAAAACCCTTTGTCCGGATGGATTACACCGACGCGATTGAAATCCTGCAAAACTGCGGTGAAAAATTTGAGTTTCCAGTGACATGGGGGTTGGACTTACAGTCGGAGCATGAGCGATTCCTGGCCGAAAAGCATGTCGGCGCACCTCTGATATTGATGAACTACCCAAAGGAGATAAAGGCTTTTTACATGCGTCTGAACGATGACCAAAAAACCGTTGCCGCCATGGATGTTTTGGTTCCGGGAATCGGTGAAATTATCGGCGGTAGCCAGCGTGAAGATCGCCTGGGTGTCTTGGATGCGCGAATGGGACACATGGCCGACACCGGCGAGCTGGACTGGTACCGCGACTTGCGGCGCTACGGTTCCGTGCCCCACGCGGGGTTTGGCATGGGCTTTGAGCGCCTAATTGCGTATGTGACCGGTATGGAAAATATTCGCGATGTCATTCCTTTCCCGCGGACGCCGCATAACGCTAGTTTTTAATCTAAAAACGCCAGCTATTCGCAATAAAAATGGCCGGATACACCGGCCATTATTGAACAGGTTCCTTAATTCAGGTTCGTTCCGACT